>CANRCD010000004.1 GCA_947629005.1 uncultured Clostridia bacterium | reverse complement strand
ATTTGGGAATAGCTTTTCCCTGAATGATACAGATTGACAATAGTTTTCTTGAATTCTGGTGTGTATTTTTTATTTGTGGACATATTACGTCTCCTTTCGTGTCTATTATTTTATACCACTTCCTATTTTTTGTCCACTTTTTTAGTATACATCCACATGGAGGTCAAGGAGGTAAGCACATCAAAGTACATGTAGTCTTTTGAGGCGAGCGCGTCGTTGAGCTTCTCGCCTTGGGACGTCAAGGCGAACGTTTCGGGCAAGGTCACAAGCGCGAGCAGGAACATTCGCAACTCCGACCACTTGGCGAAGTACGAGATATATGCCCGCGCCGTTCAGCAGCCCTCCGAGGACATGGCAAAGCTGACGCAGATATTCGCTTCCGTCATCGAACCCGTCGAAGTTGACGGAGGAAGCGCAAGCTAAAAGTTCTGACTACAAGCAAATACTATACAGAAACCGCCCGCCGAGCCTATGGCTCGGCGGGCGAAAAACAGAAAGAAGGGTGAAAAATGAAGTACAGTAAAGAATTTAAAAGTGAAGCCATAAACCTGTCAGACGAAATAGGAGTAAAGAAGGCCACACAGCAGTTGGGTCTGAACTACTATACTCTCGCCGACTGGAGAAAATTGCGCAAAATTGAGAAAAAACAAAGCTTAACATTGTCCTGTGACAAGGCTGCGCAGCGGATCCGTGAACTGGAAAAAGAAAATTCTCAACTTAGACAGGCCAACGAAATATTAAAGGATGCACTCGGTTTTTTCGCAAAAGACCGGAATAAGTAAAAACATCTGAACGTCATCTGTTTATTTCTGATTCCAAGGACAGATACCATGTAAAAGACGTGTGTACAGTTCTGAAAATAAGCGAATCAGTTTACTACCAATGGCTGAGGAATCGCGGCAAACTGACGAGGCAGCAGTTTCTTTTGGTCGAAATAAAAAAAATCCTCGACGAACATCCCGACAATGACAACTACGGTTCTCCGCGCATGCACATAGCGCTCAGCCAAAAAGGAATTACTGTAAGCAGAGAACCCGTATACCGCGCAATGAAGGCCGGCGGATATATCCACCGCCGTCGGAATCCGCACGGCCTGACAAAGGCAGCCACCGAGATACAGGAAAAGGAAAATTTGATAAAGAGAGACTTCCATTCTGACAGACCAATGGCCAAGCTTCTTACGGACATTACCGAGGTTCAATGCTTGGACGGGAAGCTGTATGTATCGCCAATCATGGATTGCTATAACGGCGAGATCTTAGCTCTTAAAATGAGGGAAAATATGAAGAAAGAGCTTTGCATTGACACAGTGCGCCAGATGTCGGCCGCATATGGGAAGCTTCAGGGGGCGGTGCTCCATTCGGACCGTGGGAGCCAGTATACCAGTGAGGCGTTCCAAAATGAGCTGAGGAAGCTTGGAATAAGGCAGAGCCTGAGTTCTGCCGGACAATGCTATGATAACGCAAGGATGGAGAGCTTTTTTGCCACTTTAAAGAAGGAGAAGCTGTATCGGATACCAACATACAAAATGCCACAAGAAGAAGTAAAGACAGCGATATTCAGATACATATTTGTGTACTATAATCGAATCCGGGTGTACACGGGCAATCCGGGAGGGCTTGCCCTGGCGAAATATCGGGAGGCAGCGAAAAAAACTGTTGCGGCAGCATGACCGGCTTCAATCGCCGATAAAAATTATTTTTAAAATTCTGTCAAGGCTATACAGAGCGCCTGCGGCGACCTTGACAGAATCCCGAAAATGAATTGACGGCAGCTATGGCGATTGAAGCCGAAGTCTCGATGAAATCATATTTTGGGTATTTTTTGACGCCACATTTATTGACATTTCCATTCAACAAAAAGTTCATATAACGCATAGCCAGCATTAGCCACATAACCAGTCCATTCTATATATGGATTCACCAAAACTAGTATAAAAAACGCAATTCCCGCTCTTTTTGAACCATCTTTCATTTTTATGAAAGCCATTATTTGAAGTGGAAGTGTAACCTGCATTATTGAATGGTGCCAATATACTATTCCCATTCCATGCATAATTTCTGGTGCTGTAATATATGTAATCATTGCTACAAGTGACAGTATAGTGACATATTTTTTCCTCCATAGACTTCATAAATAAATAGCGCCCAAATTATCGCCGAAAGCAAATATAATACTGAATTAAATATATACAGATTTTCTTCATTTGCCGGAAGCCTAAGTATTTTCATGAATACCCATGGAAGGAAATATCCTGCAGGAAAGAACGATGTATAATAATAATTTCCATCTTTATCAGATATAGTCGCTCCCCAATTAATATTTTTATTATCCTTCCCCCCTAAGCTCACAATCTGGAGAAACAGATGTTCATATACCGGAGTTTCATTATATGCCTCTATGTTAAGGCGTATGCCATGTTGCGTCTGAATTATAGTAATTGATTTCACCTGACCGATACTTTATAGCCGACAGCATTACCGTTGTTAAAAGCGTGATTGCTATTATTAGGTTAGTACCCACCCCCACCATGTCTTAAGTGCCAAAGATTTTTTGTTTTCCATGAATATCCATCTCCAATTCTGATATACTTAACTTTTTCTAAACCGCTATTACCGCAGCCCCTACAAATATCAAAATCACACCAGCTATTTTCTTGAGCGTTATTTTTTCATGCAACGCAAAATAAGCGATCACCATTGTCCAAACATACGTAATAGACGTCAGTGGCAAGACTATGGAATAATCCAGATGACGTAGAACAATTATATTAAGCACAGCCGCAAGAAAATACAGTCCTCCGCCCAAATAGAAGTATACATTTTCCATCAACGCCACAAGTCCGCCGGACGGAGCGGCTTTTTTAAGGAAAAACGAAGCCACTGCTCCCATCAGCGTCATAACGGGCAGAATAGCATAATACAGCATTATTCCTCGTCACCTCCGGCTATCAAAATTACTCCTATAATTATAACAAGGATTCCTATGCACCTTATAAGAGTGATTTTTTCCTTAAGTACAACGGCAGCCAAAACGATACTCAAACCGTAATTGAGGCTCAACATAGGCTGGAGCACAGAAAGTTTGCCATATTTATACGCCGTCATCATCAAAAACGCTCCAACTCCATAAAAAGCAAAGCCTATGAGCAACACAACAAATCCATGCTCGGCCGAAAGCTTCCACAAAAGCTGCCCCACGCACGCGCAAACGGACGATATGAGCATGAGGATAATCCCCTTTTTGTTCCGTTTTATCGACTCTATCATATCAATTACCCCGCTTCGGCTTATAAGCGCCAAGCATATTTTTAAAAAGTATTTTCATCAGGTCTCCGTTGCCCTTAAAAAAACTTATTTTCGTAGGAGTTTTGCCTGTTTTAGGATACGCCCGCGTAACGGGTATCTCGCAGGCCTTATAGCCAAGCTGAGTTGCCCTGACAGAAAGATATGCCAAAAGCTCGTAGGTCATGAAAATATCCCTAAGCGGCTGAACCCGTTCATCTGACAGATACCTTGCCGAGTAGGCTCTGTATGCGTTAGTTGTATCTGTGAACCGCTGTCCGGCTGTAATCGAAATGATAGGGGCATGAATAAGCTTTACGGATATAAGACGAATTGGAGGGGTGTTAATAGCTTGGCCTCCCTTGATAAATCTTGAGCCTTGAATCAAATCATAGCCTTGCTCAAGCTTTTCGATGAAGCGCGGAACGTCCTCAATACTGTCCTTATCGTTGCCGTCAATAGTAATAACGCCCTTATATCCGCGCTTTAGAGCCCACCATATTCCCATTCTGAGCTGAGCGCCCTGCTTGCCCTCGTCTTTTTTTATAAGGAGAGTATTTACTTGAAGCGACTTAAGTGCCTCATCGTCCGCGCTTCCGTCCGTCGAACCGCCGTCGCATATTGCAATATCAGCATAGTCCGGAACGCCGCTTTCGCAGGCACGCTTTAGTTCTCGTCTTATTCTTCCGCCTTCATTAATTATCGGAATAAGCACAACATAGTCATGCTTTTTGGCGCAAAACTCACGGCACTCAAAGGCCGGAACACCGGGTTGTTTTTCAAAATACATATTTTAACCACCTGACTTCAACCAAAAATTCCTTTCACATACTCCATTGCATTTTCTATTATTTTAATATCATCGTGCCTTCCCATCTCAATAGAGATAAAGCCATTATAGCCTTCATCTTTCAAAAGACGCTTAAGTTCTGTATGTATTATAGTTCTTTCTTCAATCGACTTAAGCCCAGGCTCACTTATGTGCACATGATTTATAAATTTTACTTGTCCAATTAATTCATTCACAGACTCATTATTTTGAACCATAGTACCCACATCAAGATTTAGTCGAAAGCCCGGCGAATTTACTTGATTTATTAATTCTAAAGCCGAAACGGTGTCATTTATAAAATTCGTTCCGTATATCGTCGGATTTGCTTCCATGCCTATTACCGTCCCTCTTTCAGCGGCGTAATCTCCAACGGTTTTGAAAAAAGCCACAGCGATTTCTATATTGGCGTCGTCCGGAATATATCTGTTTTTTGGGCACCCAAACACCAGATTTTCGCAGCCGATGGCGGCCGCAAAATCTATGGCCTTTTTCGTATACTCCGCCAATGCCGCTCTTTCGTCCTCGCTTCCAAAAAGTTTTTCCGTTCTGCCAAACCAAATTGACTGTATTGAGGGAACTACAAGCCCATAGTCCGAGTCAAGCTTTTTGCTCCATACTTCAGCCTCTTTCAGCCTATAATATGGATTTTCCGGGAATATCCTCGTCGGGGCTATCTCAAGGCCGGTAAACCCGTACTTTTGCATAAGGCTGTACATTCGATTGTCATTCTCCGCGCCCCACGCTATGTTTGAAATTGATAAATACAAATTTATTCCTCCGTTTTTTATTTTACTTTATAAAGCAAGAACTGTCCCAAATCTTTTTTCTCATATCTTGCGTCAAGGTTTTCTCGTATTTCTTCCGGTAAATATCGTATATCGCATAACACATATTCCACATCCATATAATTTTTCATTGCGTATTCAACTTTAGCCCAATTAGCCTCATTAGGCGCAATGTATATTTTACGATCAATCCACCCGCCTAAAGAAAAATCCTGCGTAAGATAAAATATTTCTGCATTATCATCATTAATAATGTCATCAAGCCTTTTGTCAAGAGAGCTTATCCACCTCGGAACAACATTTATATTTGATAAAGGTTTGTTAAGCGGATTAATTGGTTTACTATTCATTCCCCAACAGAAGCCTGAAACAAATAGAACAAAAATGAGTGAACATATTCCAAACGAAATCCCTTTGGTCGGCACTATTGAAAGCTTTTCAAATACCATCATAAGAACAAATGTAAATAGCACCACTGTTTCAATATGATATCTTGATACTCCATAGCCAACAAGGGTATACATAAGAGTTTTTCCAATGCAATATATAACAGTGGTAACCAAAATCCAAAATATCTTTTTAGATAATGGTGTTATTTCTTTCCTTTTTTTCAAAGCAATAATTAAATACACTAAAATAATAATATCAGCCGGAATAGAACATATAGCTAATTTATAACATATCTTCACAAATTTATATGCTAATGCCAACATCCATTCAAGCGGTGCATTAAATAATGTTTTAACAGTTTCACTGGGCAGATAGAGTCTCGATGGCGTAGCCGTTTCTACTAGGAACATGGTCCCGCTATTGCTTGATATCCACAGTTTATTAAAATGTAATAAAGAGTAAAATATCCACGGTGAAGCCAACATTAAAAGGCCTATAGCGTATAGGAAAAAATTCCTAAACCCTCTTCCATTCTGCCCCAGATACATTAACAAGGCACAAAATACGCCCAAAGCTAATCCATCAAAGCGAGTAACCATTACAATACCGGCAAGAACTCCGGCGAGAAATGGCATTAAAATAGATTTCTTTTGGGTAATGTAAAGTCTGGCACATAAATAAAAACATAGTGCGCTTCCCAATAATGCCAGTGGGATTGTTCCAAATGCAAATACTTCTCCATAGGCGTAAGAAACTATAGATAGCAGCAATACACTAACTGCAACACCGTGCCAAATCCGTTTTACAAAATACTTACTTATACCAATAAATGCAAGTATTGTATAAAGCATTAAATAGATATTAATAAAAACACCTGAATATCTCCCAATATTAGTTATACAATTTGTTATATATAAAACAAGCGGGTAAAAGTACGGAAAACCTGCACTATAATCCGTCCTTAAGACATATTGACCAATCATACCAACTTTTCCGTATTCATCAGCAAAAGTTTGCGCAATTTCATAGTAATTGTAGCTGTCTGTCGAGAATGATCCGAGATTCTGCCACCCATATAAAAATGCCAACGTAAGCCCAAAAATCAAAAGCAGCCCAACAACTCTATTCAACGTTGAGTTAGTAAATGAAAGTACCCCCTCCCATGCCAAAATTATGGCATATATGATCGTAAGCGCAGACAACGTTACCTGATAAAACGCAATTGAGGGAAGCGCGGCGACAAATATACAATAAGCAACTGCCACGCCAATAAGACACAGCCCCTGCGCACGCTTAAATCTAAATCCTGCTATTTTATAGAGTCCAAATTCAAGTCCGGCGGTAAACACAAACACCAGCGCAATAGTTCCGATAGCTCCTCTTACGGACGGAGTCGCAATGCCGGAATAAAGCGCCGCTGCTATGAGCGTAACACTCAAGGTCATATATGCCGGAAAGTAGTTCCTTCTTTTTTTTTCTCGCATTACACTGTAAAACATCAAAATCAGCCTTCCATCATTATATTTATCTTACACGTGGGGGAGGTTAAGGACATAATCCTAGACAGGCAGAGCCCGTCAGATCAGTCCTAAACTACGTCTGTATTCGATTGGACTTAATCCCCCTAAAGAAATCTTGATACGTTTCTCACGGTACCATATTAAATATTCATTCAATATGGAAATAATTTCCTTGATACTAACTCCATTCCACTGTCTGTTGTAGAACATCTCGTTCTTAAACCTTCCGAAAAAGCCTTCACACGCGGCGTTGTCAGGCGAGCAGCCTTTTTTCGACATCGACCTGGTAAGTCCGGCTGATTCCATCTTCTTTATCCATCCGTGCCATCTGTAATGACATCCTCGGTCAGTGTGAACAACCGGCTTTTCATCCTTCACCAGTCCGGATATCGCATCTGTAAGCATTGTATTCACTAATTCCGCGTTTGGCGATGTGCCGATGGTCCATGCAACCGACAGTCCGTCAAAATAATCTATCATTGGCGAAAGATACACTTTCCCCTTTGGCCGAGCAAATTCTGTAATATCTGTCAACCATTTTTTATTGGGCTTGGCAGCTTTGAAATCCCTGTTTATCAGATTTAACACCTCAGTAGAGATCTCTCCTTTATATGAATTGTATTTTGTTCTTCGTTTTTAGCATACGAAAATTCCGTGTCTCGCCATCAGCCGGCGAACGACCTTCTCCGACACGTGAATATTTACCTTTTCCAACTCGGTTTTTATCCTCCTATATACATAGGTTTGCCCACTGTCGGCGTGAATTTCTGACATTCTCTCTTTTAGTGACGCATACTTATCTTTCCTTCTTTGCAAGGATTTCTGAAAATAGTATCTGCTTCGCGAAAAAGATGGCTTGCCAAACAATTCAGACAGTGCGTATTTTCCCCTCAAGGCATCAATCAGCACTATCTTTTCTCTGTTTTTCAGAGCCGTCAGATTGATGCCGTGGTCTTTTTTTATTATGTCTAACGCAGCCCTGAGGATGTCGATTTCCATCTGCATTTCATAGAGTTGCTCCTTAAGCTGTTTTATCTCGCTGTCAGATGGGGCGGTTTTTTCGGAAGACGGTAGTTTAGTCCTTTGTATTCATAAGTCCCGCCATCCCTTCCTTAAGGTACTTTTTTCTCCAGTGATATATACTGGCACGACTGTAACCTATCTTCGCTGATACTAATTGTATATCATTTTCGTCTTCAAAGCAAGCCTTAATTAGAGATAATTTTAATTCGGCACAAGGATTGCGGGGATGTTCGGCAGTATTTATTCCGCGAAAACCATTCGGAGCACACCATGGTTTTTCTCTGTTTGCAAGCTATATATACATAGCCTTTTGATGGGTAACCTAACCGTCGGATACTCCTGTAGTGGACTTTATTTCTTCGTATAACTCTAATGCCATTTCCCTTTGTTCGGGTGTATACATTTTACTGCCTTTCTCCTTCCCGTCCTTTTGCCTGTCCATGATTATGTTTGCATCCCCTACTTTATACAACAAATATCCATCGCCTAAGTCTATTTTTTTATATCGTGAATTTAATTGATCGTTTATTTCTTTCATTTTTTCTTTGTCACTTAACAAGGGATGCTCCTGGTCACACAGTATATATTTTACATCAACATAATCATTCATCACATACTCCAACTTTTCCCAATTTGATCTATGCGGTGCAAGGTTAATATTCCAATCAGTCCACCCTCCAAATATATAGTCTTGTGCAAGGAATAGTATTTCAGCATCCTTATCGTCTATAACGCCGTTTAGCTTTTTGTCTAACGAGCTTACCCATTCTGGAGCAACTACTATGTCATCCAACGGCTTCCTGAAAGGCTCTGACAAATTCTTATATATGTCCCATTTAAAGGCATTTCCTGCTAATATAATCATAACCAAGCATATAAAATTCAAAAATACCCTTTTTTTAACAGCAGGTATAATTCTAAATCTTTCTACAAGCATCATAAGCAAAAATGTAAAAAATATAATAGTTTCAATCTGGTATCTCGGCGTGCTGTACCCCACCAGAACATACATAAATGTTTTTCCACTATAGTAAATAATGGTGGTGACCAAAATACATAAAATTTTTTGGGGCAGTGGTAATATTTTATCTCTATAAATAAACACAAGAATAATGCACGCAAGAACAATTATAGTAGAATTCGGAGAGCAAGTAAGGATTTTATGGCATATACTTGCAAACTTATAAGCAAAAGCAGATAACCACTCAGCAGGGGCATTGAATAATGTCTTAACAGTCTCACCAGGAAGACTTAACCGCAAAGGAGTAGATGTCTCTACAAGGAACATCGTCCCACTGTTATCAGATACCCATAATTTATTAAAATGTGCTATCGAATAAATGACCCAAGGAGATATCATAACAAAAAGACCAACGGTATATAAAATAAAATTCTTAACTTTGTTTTCTTTTTGAACAAAAAGCATTACCAACGCAAAGAAAGCGCCCATGACTAAACCATCAAATCTGGTTGCTATAACAGTTCCCGCAAGGATACCGGAAAGGAGTGCTATAAAGGGAGATTTTTTCTGAGTGAAAAAAAGTTTGGCAATAAAAGATAAACAAACTGAACTTACTAACAGTGCCAACGGAATCGATGCATAATCAAACGCCTCTCTGATATATGGCCTTGTGGTAAGCAGCAAAAATCCTGCCATTGCTCCGCACCAAAGCCGTCTTGAAAAATATCTACTAATACTAAAAAAAACTAAAATTGTGTAAAGGATGATATATGTATTTAGAAAAATCCCCGAGTACAATCCAAGATCAGTCAAGCAATTTATTATAAAAACTACAAGAGGTAAAAAATAAGGGAACGAAACATTGTAATCTGTTTTATATACGTATTGATGATTGGTACTAACTTTTCCAATATCACTAATGCTAAAAGCATAACTCTGCGATATATCATAATATCCATAACAATCTTCTGAAAAAGTTCCCATTTGCTTAAACGCATACAAAAATGCTACCAAAAATCCCAGAAGCAAAAGAAGCCCAATTATTCTATTCCAAGTCGAGCGAGTAAATCCAAACACCGCCCATGCAAAAATTATTACATACAGTACCGTAAGCACAGAAAATGTAATCTGATAAAATGCCACAGACCGAAAAAATGTAGCAGTAATGCCATAAACCAACGCTAATCCTACAAGACACAGCCCCTGAACACGCTTAAACCTAAAGCCTGCTATTTTGTAAAGGCCAAATTCAAGCCCAGCGGTGAGCACAAAAACCAGCGCGATAGTCCCAACGGCTCCTCTTGCAGACGGAGTGGCGATGCCGGAATAAAGCGCCGCCGCTATAAGCGTCACGCTAATGGTCATATATGCAGATATATTTCTTATGTTAAACTTTTTCAATGCTGCGGTCATATCCTTTCCTCCACAAACTCACTTATCATTGACAATATTGTTTCCTTATCGCATATATATCCGTCTTTCCCGCCAAACAACTCGCCATAAATCGTCCTATAATCATATTTCGCCGGTGTGCCGGGAAGCTCATTGACGAACGCATCGCCCGTCAGATAGTTATAAAGCTCCGCCGCGGAAATCGGCGGTGTGGCGGGGTGCAGCAGCTTCACGCCGTTATCGAGAGCAAGCTGAATATCGTTCCAAAGACGGCTCAAGGGATAGAACTGATATACGCTGCGACTGTCGGTAAAGTTCAACGCGCTGAAGCCAAGCTCCTTAAACACAGTCTTTAGAGCAGCTTTGTCCTCCCGCGTCAATTCAGCGACCTTGTAAAATCCGTTATCCTGTTTTTCGTAATATCCTGCCAAATCCGGACATTTCGAGCATAGCTCAGCGAACTTTTCTTCCTTAAGCATAAAGGGAATTCTGTTTATAAAATCATAGATAAAATTCTTTTTTATGTTTTTCCCAAATAGCCCCGGGAGGCGCACAATCAGCGCGTCGGGGTAATTATCCCTAACCCACTGCTCCAACACATAACGGTTATAGCCGTAGGGATGAAGCCCCTCGGTTTCTATCGCGGAGCTTTCGTCCACATTCACCGGGTTTTTGAAAACATCAATGGTTGATATAAGCGCCAACCTTTGTGGAGCAATTTTTCGGATATTCTCCTCCGCTTGAAGAATGGCCTCCATATCCTTTTCGGGAGCAATATTCGCAAGATATTTTTCCGCACGAAGGCCGGAATAAACGAGCAAATCCGGTTTTGTACCATACGCATCCTCAATGTTTTTTGAATTATACGCCTTGTCAAAATTGCCGTACTCGTACAGATTGCTGCCTACAAAGCCTGTGTACCCCACCAATGAATTCATAATCCGACGCCTCCGATATTTTTTTATTTCGTTATTTTTTCAATGCTTTCAAAGCTGTACTGCTTGCGTCTGAACACAAGATTTATCAGTATCTGCAGATACTTGATGATCACCGTCAGCACGCCGAACAGCCCGAACAGAGATACCGAAAGGAACAACACCGTAGTAGTCCATCCTGCAACTGGGTTGCTTGTCAAATAAACCGCAAGCGAATATACGACCATAAAAATTGAGCAAAGCATCATTATAACAGTCATCGTGATGGACATGAAGTAGCCGACATCGGTAAACAAGATGAGCGAATCGACCGCCAAACGGCCGCGGTATTTTTTCTCCGCTTTGTCGCGCTTGATTTTGGGAGCGTTTTTAACGCTGTATGTAACCGTGTCCGTTTTTAAGCCGCAGTTCGCGTACAGGGCCTTTCTGTACGGCACAGCCTTGCTCATGCTGTTTATTCGGTTTATGACCCTTCGGCTCAGTATACGGAACGATTCCGTGCGCATATCGTATGTAAGGTTTGTAAATCTGTCAAAAACCTTATAAAACAAAGTGGACATAAGCTTTTCCCTTTTGTCGGGAACGGCGCTTACAATATCGTAGCCCTCGAGCGATCTGTAATATATCTTCATTATTTCGGCGCTGTCAAAATCAAGAACGGTGGTATCAAATTCAAAAACGAAATCTCCAATCGCCAAATCTACGCCAGCATTCATTGCTATTTCCAAGCCGTGGAAATAACTCATGTTAAGCACCGTAATGCTTACGCTTCTCGCGCCGGAGCCAAACTTTTTGACCTGTGCCGCGCTTGAGTCCTCGGAGCAGTCGTTAACGCAGATTATTTCGGAATGTTCAAAATTACCGTCAAGAACATCCACAAGCATCTCCAAAAATTTGCTGATACGCTCCTCCGCGTTATGCACATAGACTACCGCCGACACAAAATTTTTCTCCTTATTCATTCTCCAACACCTCGTCCAAATCGTATACTGTATTGATTTTGCCGGATAAAACCGAAACAAATGTCGGCTTCTGCGAAAACACCCTTATCACTGTCGGGCGCGAGTCGTCGATTTCCGAGCTCATAAGTATAGGCTTCATAGAAAACAGCGACTTATTGTACGTGAAACCGTACTCGTCCCTTAGATACTTTCTCGCGAGATTAGCCATATATGGAAAAGCTGTTTCCGGCTTTGCTATGCAATCGTTGCAGTTGCCAAGGTGAAATGTCGAGCAATTACCGCCGCTCCGTTCTTGGCAAGAAAACGTCGGCACAGGGTCATAGCTGGTGGTGTGCGGGGTAAACGTAACGGACGTGAGCGAATGGAAGCCCGTTTTCCCGAAGGGCATAATCGAGAAGAACGGCCCATCCATAACCGTAAAGCCGTATTCGTTTAACGTGTCATTAACGTCGCAGAGGATTATTTCGCAAAGCTCATACTTGATTTTGAACTTTTCATACCCAAGCATATCAAGTATCTGGTTTGTCGCGGCATAGGTCGCGTTCAGCACAAACGCCGAGCGGTAAATCTTTCCGTCAGCCGCTGTGACGACGTAGCTGTCGCCGCCTTTTTCTATTGCGGAGATTTGCGCGCCGTAGATTATTTCCACATTAGGAAGCTCCGCCAGTTTTTCGACAAAATAATCCTTCAAAATCATGGCGTCGTAAGTATATTCCCTTGTCATGAATGCACCGTCGCACATTCTTTTCTTGAAAAATCTCTCGGGATGCAGCTCCTCGCAGGGTATACCGGCGGCTCGGCAAAAGTCCTTGAACTGTTTGCCGTCCGACCAAGAGTATTGGGCCGATGTGGCATATACCTTATTAAATTCCCTGTTTATGCAAAAATCGTACTCCCTGTTAAAGCGTTCAAAGTATCCGGCCGACTTTACCGCCGTTGACACGCTTCGAGGGTAATGATAGCCCTGGTGCACTCTCGCCTGATTGATATACGTCGCCCTGCGGAAGGGAGTTGGGTCGCTCTCAAGCACGAGCACGCGCTGGCCCTTCCGCCCGCAGTAAAGAGCGGAATAAAGGCCGTAAAGTCCGGCACCTATGATGATTTTATCGTACATGATCCTCTCCCCCATTCGGCGGTCACTTTCTCCAAACCATTTTATTGACAACGCCTGTATACGACTGGATTATTTTGACTACTTTTGTACTAACATTTTCGTCCGTGTAATCCGGCACGGGAAGGCCGTTATCGGCGTTTTTGTTCATATTGACCGCCGTATCCACCGCCTGAAGCAGACCGCGTTCGTCTATCCCCGCGAGAACGAAGCAGCCCTTATCCAGCGCCTCCGGTCGTTCGGTGCTTGTTCTTATACACACGGCCGGAAAGGGCTTGCCTATGCTCGTGAAAAAGCTGCTTTCCTCGGGCAGAGTCCCGCTGTCGCTGACAACCGCGAAAGCGTTCATCTGAAGGCAGTTGTAATCATGAAAGCCCAGCGGTTCATGTTGAATCACACGTCTGTCCAACTTAAATTCGGATTCTTCCAAGCGCTTGCGGCTGCGCGGATGGCAGGAATACAGCACCGGCATATCGTACTTTTCGGCCATTTTGTTAATTGCGGTAAACAAGCTGCGGAAGTTTTTCTCGGTATCTATATTTTCCTCTCGGTGTGCCGAAAGCAGAATATACCTTCCCTTTTCTAGCCTCAGACGCTCGTGAACGTCGCTGGCCTCAATTTTGCTCAAATTTTTATGAAGAACTTCAGCCATCGGCGAACCAGTTACATAGGTCCGCTCCTTCGGCAGTCCGCATTCCGCGAGATAGCGCCGCGCGTGCTCGGAATACGCCAGATTTACGTCGCTGATTATGTCCACAATCCTTCGGTTGGTTTCCTCGGGCAGGCACTCGTCCTTGCAACGGTTTCCGGCTTCCATGTGGAAAATGGGAATGTGGAGCCGCTTCGCGCCGATAACGGAAAGGCAGCTGTTCGTATCTCCAAGCACCAGAACTGCGTCGGGCTTAACATCCGCCATCAATTCATAGGATTTGGCGATGATATTACCCATTGTTTCGCCCAAATCCCCGCCCACGGCGTCAAGATATACGTCGGGCTCGTCCAGTTCAAGATCGCGGAAAAATATTCCGTTGAGATTATAGTCGTAATTCTGGCCGGTGTGCGCGAGCACGGTATCAAAATATTCGCGACATTTTTTTATGACCTCCGAAAGCCGGATTATCTCCGGCCTCGTACCAACTATAATAAGCAGCTTGAGCCTGCCGTCATTTTTGAACATTCTCATTCCACCCTTTCGCCAAAAGTATCGGGCTTGTTCGGGTCAAACGCCTCGTTGGCCCACATAAGCGTGACAAGGTTTTCTGTTTCGCTCAGATTTATAATATTGTGAGTATAGCCCGGCAGCATGTGAACCGCTTCGATTTTATCGCCGCTGACTTCAAAATTTAAAACCTCGTCAGAGCCTATTTTTCTCTCCTGTATCAGTCCGTGGCCCGCCACGACTATGAAAAACTCCCACTTGCTGTTATGCCAGTGCTGGCCCTTCGTTATGCCCGGCTTACTAATGTTTACGCTGAACTGGCCGCATTTTTCCGTTCTCAAAAGCTCGGTAAAGCTGCCCCTTTCGTCCGTGTTCATCTTCAGCGGAAAGCTTACCTTAGATTTAGGTAAATAGCTCAGATACGTCGAGTACAGCTTTTTCGCAAACGAACCCTTAGGTATCTCCGGCATGAGCAGAGATCTCGGCTGCGCCTTAAAGCTTTCGAGCAGCTCTACGATTTCCCCCAGCGTCGCACGGTGGGTTTCGGGGACATAACAGTATCTTCCGCTGTCCGACGGTATTGGCGTAACTCCGTTATAATCGCAGCGCCTCGCCTTCCCTTCAAGCAGGTCGAGCATGGCCTCAACCAAATCGTCTATGTAAAGCAGCTCCAGTTCGGCCGCGCTGTCGTTCACCTGTATCGGGAGGCCGTTCGCTATGTTATTGCAAAACGTCGCCACAACGCTGTTGTAGTTCGGGCGGCACCACTTGCCGAACAAATTCGGGAAGCGAAAAACATAGACCTCCGCTCCGGTTCGCGCGGAATAGTCAAAGAACAGCCTTTCGCCGGCAAGCTTACTTTTACCGTAGTCCGACAGGGCATATCTGCCATCAAGCGAGGCTTGGATAGAGCCGGAAAGCATAACCGGACATTTGTTTCCGTACTTTTTTAGCGTGTTCAGCAGTGTTTCGGCAAAGCCAAAATTTCCGGCCATAAACTCCGAATTTTCCTTCGGTCGGTTCACTCCCGCCAGATTGAAAACAAAGTCGGCTTTCCGGCAGAACTTGTCCAGCAGCGCGGGGTCGGTATCAATATCATATTCAAATATTTCGTCAATGTCAAGTCTTCGAGCGCGGTTTTTCCCGTCGCGAATATTTTTTAGATTTTCCACGAGATTGCGCCCAACGAACCCTGACGAGCCGGTGATAAGTATGTTCATTATTATTCTTCCTTATAAAGTCATCTTGCTCAAAAACATTTAACCTTAGAACTGAGCATACAAAAACTCCTGCTGACCAATATTAATGGACATTATGACAATTGCTGTAACAGTATAATAAGCAAGCCATTTAAGAACCTTATGCCTCTCAAAAAAGCCATGTATGTCATGCTTTCCCGAGTAAGACAGCATATCAACGGCAAGAAAAATTATCATAGAAGATACAAGTATAGCTCCGCCAATTTTTCCGCCTAAACCATTATATATAAAAAGTGAAATAAAGCTTTTAAACACAGAGCCGTTTGCCATATCAAACGATTTCCCTATTCTGTAAAACGCGTCCGGCAGCGAGTCGGCACGGAAAAACAGCATACCAAAAGTAAATATGGCAACCGTCCTGATTACCTGAAACACCTTCCAGTACAGCTTTTCTTGATTAATATGCAACTTTGTCTTGCATATCTTGAAAGCTGGCTCAAGGAGCTGCCCGAAAACAATAACAACCCAGAACCACAGGCCCTCGCCTAAAATATACTTCCAACTGTCGCCGTGCCACAATCCCATCAAGAGCCACAGAGCAAGCATTGACAAAAACACGGGAATTTTTTTGCCGGTCTTTTTTCCAAACCTTTTTTTGCATTTATCGCCTAAGTCTATCATCCCTTCCGACTTCAGCAACGGGTTCATTATATAATCCCTAAGCCAACTGCCCAACGTTATGTGCCATCTTTGCCAAAATTCTTGAATTGTCTTAGACAGCATAGGGGCCCTGAAATTTTCCGGCAGTGTTATTCCAAAGCATTCTGATACGCCGAGAACTATGTCCATGCAGCCTGAAAAATCAGTATACAATTGAAAAACAAATCCCAGCGCCGCAATCCAGATAAACGCTCCTGAATATGTTTCAGGGTCAGCCCACATATTATTTACTATTACGGCCAGTCTGTTTGAAATTGCAAGCTTTTTTAGAAGTCCCCACGCAATTCTCTTCATGCCTGAGGTTACTCTTTTATATTCAAACGGATGATACTCAAACAGCTGATTCCCAATATCAGAGTATCTGCTTATCGGTCCCGATGTCATCTGTGGAAAGTATGAAGAAAACAGCGCCAATCTAAAAATATTATTATCAGGAGCAGCAATTCCCCAATAGCAGTCCAGCAAATATGAAAGCATCTGCAAAGTGTAAAAGCTAACGGCAAGAGGCGCCAGCCATCTAACATCACCAAAGGATTTGCCGGAGATAAAATTAATAGTATGTATTGCCAGATTTAAATATTTCAATACAACCAAAATACCCGCATTAAGAACAATAGCGAATATTAAAACCGGTTTCTTCTTTTTTGTTTTTTGCTCATAAGACAGCCCATCTATTTGGTCAGTTTTTTTGAAGAAGTTTGACGCATAATATACGGAGACAATACTGATAATAAGATATATAATCGTGTACGTCGCGGCGTTAAGCAGGAAAAACGCCACGCTGTCTAACAGAAGCAATATCCACTGATATTTGCCAGGCAATTTCCAGTATATAAACAGGCTTACCGTCACAAATACAAGAAATCCAAATGAAGTTATACTCATCTTTACGCCTCCAGAATCTTATAGACCGCCTGAAATTACAACATTTTGTCCTGTCATGGCGGCGCCGGCGTCAGACAGCATATACTGCATTACCGGTACCACTTCTTCAATGTGTATATTACGGCCCAACGGACTGTTGAGAGCGTTTTGCTCAACAATAAGCCTTGGCAATTCAGACAAAAATTTCGTTTCCATCATATCGGGAGAGACCCCGTTTACCGTGATCCCTTTGGCGTCATACTCCGCAGATAAAGCCTTCATCAGCCCAAGCAGCGCGTACTTCACCGTAACATATCCGGCCTGGTATTTTGGGGGGTCGTTATGAGTACAGCTTGTTAGCATAAACACGACTCTACCATAGCGTTTTTTTACCATATCGGGAATAAACGCCTGCAGTATTTTTACGGCCGACCGCACGGAAATTTCCCAGCCCTTTTCGTATTTTTCCCAATTGTCCTTATGAAACTGTATGTTATATGCCTTGGGTGCCGGGAGATGAACTATATTGTTCGGCGGCGAGCCAATCTCCTTTATCTTACCTATCATACCGGCAACTTCGCTCTCATCGGAAAAATCCGCCTCAAGCAGAATAATATTCGCATCACCCTGAAGCTCTGCAGTTAATGTGTTAAGTGCGTCATTCATTTGCCGGTACTGAAGATATATTAAATCATATTCCTTATATATGCTGCGGACAAGCTCAATGCCTACCTCCGAGGACGCCCCTGTTACAAGTAGCACTTTTTCCACAGTATCACCGCCTATTCCTCCAAAAATCCTACATATAAATTGCCGCGTACGACCTTCTCGCCGTTCTGATTTCTCATCTCAATTTTTATCACAGCCTGACGCACACTGTCGTTAAGCTCTTTGACAGAACCGTTTACCGTCAAAATATCACCAATATACACAGGCCTCGCGAATTTTACCTCGACCTGCTGTATCAGACAATATTTTCCCGGAAGGTGCACTCCGCCCATTCTAGAAATAAGTGCGGCCGACAGCATACCGTATACTACGCGGTCATTAAACCCGTGCTCTTTGGCAAAATCGCTTTCCTTATGCAACGGATTTACGTCCCCGGAGAGTTCCATAAAGTTGTCCATCATCTCCGCGGTTATTTTCTGCTGAAACGATTCTGTCATTCCGACCTTTAGATCGGCATACCTATACTCGTTCATTTCTTTGCCATAATAAGGTCAACCATTTCTCCCACATTCTTCATGGTGTTGACCTCACCCATGTTAAACTTAACGCCGAACTTTCTTTCAACGGCGACAACAAGATTGAGATGCTCCAGAGAATCCCAATCCTCAATGTCGTTTGCCGTAGTTTCGTCGTTTACTGTGATTTCCTCATCGTCAAACACGTCGCGGAAAACCTCGTTTAAGCTTTCAAAAATCTCTTCCCTTGTCATTTTTTATTCCTCCACATCTATAAATTTATTTTTATTTTCATACTGCGTGGGAATATTAAATTCCCATTCAGTATTACCATGCTCGTCCGAGGCAATCAACTCAAAGCCCTGCAAAGAGTAAAATTCCCGCACCATATTATTTTTAGCGGTCGGGTAATAATAGCCCCTGATCTGCTTAATCCCTCGATTTTTGCAATGATGCACAAGCGTATCCATCATCGCAAATTCCATATCCCTTTTAAGCACACGGCAGCTCATTATCCATAAATCAATGTGACAAACCTCGCCGTCAACACGTCCTATTACGACGGAAACAACACCGTTATCGCCAAATTTGTCCATAAGCTTTCCGTAAAGTGTGATATAGCTGTCATCATTCATGCAATCTTCTATTTCAAGAGGGGTATACCTTTTTGTCGTAAGGTTGAACTGATTACTCTTATTGGTGAGCTGAGCAATGCGCGCGACATAAATAGGTTCGAAGGGTTTAATAATCCCCTTCATCTCCAAGGACTTAAGATACTCTCCATAATCAGCAAAGCTCGCCTTAAGCTGAGCGCGTTTTACGTTCTCCTTATACATCTCGTTGCGCTCCATATCATCCTTTGAAAGGGTCGTGACCTCAAAATATCCGTTGCGGTCAATATTCTGAATGTAGTTATGCACCTCGCCTATCTCGGGAGCGGATACATTTTTCAGTTGCTCTGTAACGATGTGCCTTTCAGCGGGATTATCGTCAATGAAAACCAAACTTTCAGGCAGGAGATTAAGCTCATTTGCAATGTCCGAAAAGTTTTTATCCTTGGGATCCCAGTTAGCCTTTATAACGATGAAATCATCCTCCGAAAGCTCACTGTCAGGGTGCTTAAGGCCGGAAATAGCATTTTCATAATCATTTTTTGAATTAACATTAAGGATGATCCCAATCTGGCGATGCTCCTTCAAGTAGCGCTGAAACTCCGAATAAACCTGTCCCTCGGACTCCTCCGGACCGAGAACTATGTTATCCACGCCATCGTCGCCAATAACTCCTCCCCAGAGAGTATTATCAAGGTCAAGCACAAAGCCCTTCTTATTTTTTCCGAATATGGACTTTATAATATTAGCCACGTTGAAGGACAGATACGGAATAGCGTTCACGTTCATCGCATATTTATACATATGGTAATAGAACGGGTCGGACCATTCCTTAAGTCCGTAGTCGGCCGAAATATAGTTTATATCACAGATATAGAAATTCTGGTGTTCCTGAGCATAACTGTAAAATTTCATATTCAGCCTTGAAATGAAGTTCACTTTGCCATGTATGTCGCTCGCGTCCTTATTGCCCATAAGCCGATAAAACGGCATCTCAAAGTTGTTCTGTATTATCGGGCAGGCATACTTTTCCGAAAGAGATGCCCATATACCTGTGAACTTTTCAACCTCCTGAGCTATGAGTTTGTCAATATCTGCTGCGTCATCACTCATAACCGGAAAATTTGTGATGTTGCGATTTGAGGTGCATACATAAATGACATCAGGAGCAAATTCCTCAAGCTCTGCGTTCGGGAACATGGCGTCCTGATAATACTGATTGTACTCGGATTCATAGAAGCTTGGCTTTATTCCGTAATTGAGCAGAAACAGCTCCAGTATCAGCTTTATGTCGTTGGTAGTGGATCCTCCGAGTATTGCCACCTTTTTCTCCACGAAATTACCGCCTTCTTCAAGCAACTGTCTTTTTATTCGTTTCTTTTTTGACAGTATGTAATTCGCGTCAAACGGATACTCTAATTCTTTCATGCGCCTGCCTCCTGTGGGTCAAAAATGTAGTTGTATTTTTGCTTCATCTCTCTGGAGAATTTTATAGCTCCGTTCTCATTGAGATGTAGCCAATCATCATTAAAATAAATATTATCATAGTAATAAAACTGCCCATTTATTAATGCTTCTGGGTAATCATCTTGCAATTTTTGCATATATTTGTTATACTCTCTTAGGAAATTTTCATTTAACTTTTTATATGTGGCTCTATTCAAGGGAGGGGCTTGATATATCATTTTTATGCTTTTCTCTCGACATAGCTCCAGCATTTTTCTAACGTAAAGGTCAGGAATACTATTATAATCAAAAGATGTGTAATTTACTATACTATGCACCCCGTTATATCCCTTGCCTTTTCCCGGTTCGGTGCGTCCGCGATATTTTACCACATAATTATATTCATCCATATTTTTCTTATATCTGTTAGACATTAATCCATTAATAAAAGCTGCGCTATAACACGAAGGAGAATAATTTAAATATAGCGCTGCATCAAATAAAGATTTTTCCTCAAATATATACCCCCCCCCACTCTCTTTTTCTGTTTTATATATATCTAAAATTTCATCCGCATTAATTCTGTGGAAATACAAATTCCTTTTCCAAAAATTTCCCCCTGAATATAAAAATCTATCTGTTGCCTGAGTGTAAAAAATATACTTCGGAGCCTCATTGTTTTGAAGATATTCATATAAATAGTAATAGTTCTCCACAGGACTATTGCCCAACAAAGCAAAGTTAAACGTATCATCAGATAGTTCGTCAGGTATCCAAGATATCTTTGCCAAGGAATCTCCCATTATCAAAATGCGGCAATATTTTTCATGCCCCTCAGTATATTCCTTATTATACTTAAATGCCGCATACTGTTCATCCATAAAAAACATTGGAAAGCATCTTACTAATATTGACATACAGATGAACGGCAGTATTAGGAATGTAAATTTAACTATTATAAATATAATTTGCTTCACCATAAGCACACTTCCTAAAGATTAACAATAAACTTTTATTTAAATACTGTATTACTGTACTTTTTCTTCATTTCTCTGGAGAATTTTATAGCTCCGTCTTTATTGAGATGAAGATGTACGTCACCAAAATAAATATTATCGTAGTAATACAACTCCCCATTTACAACAATATTTGGATAATCACTTTGTATTTTCTTTATATACTCATTATAACCTCTGACAAACTCTGGATTTAGGTTTTCATACGTTGTCTTATTTATAGGAGCGCTTTGAATAATTATTTTTATATCATTATCCTCACATAATTCGATTATTTTCCTAAAATATTCATCAAAAATACTTGACGACTCAAACGAATCATATCCCGCAATCTCGCCAATTCCATTAAAACCGTTATTTGTAATAAAAAATGAATGACCTCTTGACTTTTTGACTCCATTATATGACGCAATATTATTTTTTAATCTATCTGTAAAAATCCCTTTAAAAAAGGCTGTACTGTACAAAGTCGGGGAATAGATCTTATAAAACATTAAATCTACTAAACTTTTATTACTAAATACTATCTCATCTTTTAATTCTCGAGCGCTTTTATAAACTTCTAACATTTCTGTCAAACTAATTCTGTGAAAATACACACTTCTATCCCATAAAGTTCCCAGTGAAAAAAAGCGTTCAAGTCCTTGAGTAAGTATAACATATTCTGGGGCCTCATTATATTGAAGATAATCACGTAAATAGTAATATTC
This sequence comes from uncultured Clostridia bacterium, assembly GCA_947629005.1. Classification (GTDB taxonomy): domain Bacteria; phylum Bacillota; class Clostridia; order UMGS1883; family UMGS1883; genus JAFLUQ01. The sequence goes on along the minus strand of CANRCD010000004.1, from coordinate 96,449 downwards.
CTCTATTGGGCAAAGCCCACCCAGAGCAAAATTATATGTATCATCAGAAAGTTCGTCCGGCATCCAACCAGCTTTTGCCAAAGAATCTCCGATAATAAGGACTCGGCAATAATCCTCATGAAATTCTGCATATTCTCTATTTTGATAATATTGTGCGCACTCATTATCCATAAACTTTAAGGGAAATAATCCTACTGCCAGTGACATACAGATAAAGGGCAATGACAATGTAAAGATTTTAATAATGATCAAACAGATCTGTTTTCTCATGATATGCTCCTCAAATACGCCAACAATTAAAACACACTAATTTATGTATACTTGTTTACAGAGTTAAATTTTATCACATATTAAGCAGATCCTGTATATATTTCAACGATAGTATCTTTTCCTTAACCTGCTCAACGTCAAGCCGCAAAGTATTATTGGAGTTAAACTCCGTAAGCTTTGATTGTTCAGGATTACCTTGGCTGAAGTATTTGTCATAATTCAAATCACGCTTATCGCAGGGAACGCGGTAAAAATTCCCCATATCTATTGCGTGGGCGCATTCCTCCTTCGTTAGAAGGGTCTCGTACATTTTCTCTCCGTGGCGAATACCGATAACCTTAATTTTATTCTTGTCACCGCCGAACAATTCGCACACCGCTTCAGCCTGAGTCTGAATAGTGCAGGCCGGCGCCTTCTGCACAAGAATATCGCCGCTCGTTCCGTTTTCAAAAGCAAACAGCACCAAATCCACCGCTTCATCTAGTGACATAATAAAGCGTGTCATAGTGGGGTCTGTTATGGTTATGGGCTGGCCGCTTCTTATTTGATCTATCCACAACGGAATAACCGAACCACGGCTGCACATTACGTTTCCGTAACGTGTGCAGCATATTTTTGTCTTGCTGGGGTCAACGGTGCGGCTTTTTGCCACAATGACCTTTTCCATCATTGCCTTGCTTGTCCCCATAGCGTTTACGGGATAAGCAGCCTTGTCTGTAGAAAGACAGATGACGGTTTTAACGCCTTCATCAATAGCCGCGGTCAAGACATTTTCAGTTCCGAGGACATTTGTTTTTACAGCCTCAATCGGGAAAAACTCGCAGGATGGCACCTGTTTGAGCGCGGCCGCATGAAAAATATAGTCAACGCCATGCATAGCGTTTTTAACGCTGGCTATATCGCGAACATCCCCGATATAAAACTTAATTTTTTCCGCCACTTCGGGCATCTTCGCCTGAAACTCGTGGCGCATATCGTCCTGCTTTTTTTCGTCACGTGAGAAAACGCGTATCTCGCCAATATCAGTTGCGAGAAAACGGTTAAGCACGGCGTTGCCAAAACTGCCTGTACCGCCTGTTATCATCAATGTTGCGTTTGTAAATGTTGACATAGAGCACCTCAATCGGTTGTGTATTTTTTACATTCTATTTTTTATGCATTCCCACTGCTTCACGACATAAAAGTCCGCATAATTATTATCAGCCTCAAAATATTTAGATCCTATTCCGCTGCCGCTCACATCAATATCACCGTAGCTTATAAAACCATTTTCTATAAAATAGTTCAAATACTTTATTCTCTGCGGATCAAACCCCATATACCGTACCGCCGCAATGTCCGTAGCAAGCAAATCATCCCCAACAAGTATAATATTTGCGGTTTTGCTTGTCGGGCAAAATGGGCCTTGGCCTTCCCCCGCTATTATCCCGTAAATTACAGATAAATACCTCCGCTCTTTTTTTAGCATCGCCTTGTACAGATCTACTACCATTCTCCAAATAGTATCATTACCCGGCCATGCTCCCCTATGTTTTACCTTGGCGGCCATACCTGCCTCATAAGCTTCTTTGCTGGAGTACTCATCGCCGTGTATTTCCGGGTATCTAACCTGCCAATGCACAAGCTGATTTTTATTGCTTATTGTCCCTACAAGGCCTTTGAGATTTAATGTAGCGCCAACCTTTTGGTGGGGTTTTTAATTTGGGAATTGATATATAGACATCCGCATCGTAAAGGCTTCTCGCAGATGTATACATCTGTGTTGCGCTATTATGCGACGCTACAGTTTCATCCCTTTTATCAAAGACGCCATGAAACCTTGCCTGGTCAATTCCATACAACAAACTTTCTTTCCCGAGATTTATTTCCTCATTTCCTTTGGGGTCGCCCGGTTGTGGAACCATAAGACCCTTTTTCCCGTAATATGCCAAATCAGCACATACAAGAGGACGCGAATCCAAAATAGTAACTTTTACATCATACTTGTTTTCAATTTTTTGATTTCCGTAAAGTCCATGATCTCTTGAAAATCTGCGTCAATAGATGGATTATCGCCTATTATAATTTCTCCATTACCCTTGAGCACTTCCTCCGTAAAATCTGCTACCGCCTCAATAACAGCCGGATGCGTAATCACACAGTATAAATTGTCCTTATGGGGGCAAGACTGTCTCCACCGCGATGCGACCCAATTTGGTTTAATAAATACCGTGTCTCCTGGTTTTACCACACCTGATAAAGGATTATCAGGGGGGAAGTTCCAAATCGGCAAAGCACCTTTTCAGCGCCGTTTTTACAGTTTCCAATCTATAATTATCCGCATACTCTATTGCAACTTTACTCATTATATGCTCTCCTTTGTTTTTCAAGTAAATTCAACCATCTTTCAAGACACCATACCATCCATTTTGGGTCACCAGTCATGATGTCCGTACAATGAGGTATAAATTCTGAACGGACGGGCCCAGCCCAATTCTTAAACCACTCATTCACCGGCCGCGGCATTGGAATTTTAGTTGGGATTTTTTCATTAGGATATAGCTTTTTAAAAGCCTCACGGACAATATACTTTGTTTCTCCATTTCGAATCCTAGTATAATCTATCGGCGCGTTAAAATATGTAGTTGAGTATGGGCCTACAAATTTGATTCCCGCCGTTTCGCAAGCATTAATATATGTCCCAAGTGCTTCCGACGAAAATATTTATTGATAAAATTGTACCCATCTATGTGGCCGTCTTTTTCATATTCCATATATGGCTCAAAAATCATAACAGGTTCTCTAAGAACCTTATATGGCATAACATATGTATACCTGTCAACAAATTCAGAATAAAGCCAATCCTTTGCAAGGATTCCGTTCATACCGCCATATATTATGTCAGCATTTTCTCCCAAAATAAACTTCTCAGCGCCAAACGCCTTTGCCCTAAGCGCCGCGATATATATTTGAGTTTCCATGGAATGTACTGGTGTCCCCTTATGCTCCATCAAAGTATCAACAACATTCTACATCTTCCCAATATATATCAATGATTTCATGCTTAAGACCGCATAATTTTGCCCATCTATGCGCGGCTTCTGTTTCGTATGTAACTTGTTTTCCCTGAACTATGCACCTGAAAGTATATGCTTTCGAGCCTTTCGGCATAAATTTAGCCAAAATTGCAGAATCAATGCCTCCGCTTAAGGCCAATACAGCTTTACCGTTCCCGCAGGCTTCATTGACATTTTTCTCTATTGCATTTAATAAATCATCCGCCGTTTTAACGGGTGTTCGTGGAAAAGATATGTCTATTATACTGCTGTTTCCGGCATCATCCATTTTAGTTTTATCAAAGACATATCTGTACATTAGATATTAACTCATGCAGAATTTCTTATCAATCATCATGCCGCCAACCTCCGTTCATTATTGGAGCGGCGCTTTTTTATGGAAAATTCGCAGTGGTAGAGGTAAAATATTACCACCCATAGCAATAACTTTAAACTTACCAAGCTCTTTTTATCATCAATAAGGAAATTTTTTAACTGATTAGATTTGCTGTCCAGTTGTATGTTCTCTCTATCAATATTTCTGAATATAGAGTATAATGGCCTATAAAATGTTATATCTGCAACCATTCTTTTTCCCCCTTATCACGAAGAACACTAAGAGTATGATTTATCTTAGTTGAAGAAATGCCTTTCGTGTACGGGAAATATATAATTTTAATACCCTCCGAAACAAAATCTCTTTCAAATTTTTGCTATTTTTCTGTACCATACCAATCGTCACCGACAAATAGCACCGACGCTCCAAGCTTTTTACAGTCCGCAAGCTTGTCCATATCGTATTGAGACGCAGCCGCATCAACGTATTTACAACTTCTCACGATCTCAACTCTATCTTCAAAGGGTATCATAGCATGTTTGCCTTTGTATGTAACAAGGTCATCTACCGTAACACCAACTATGAGCTTATCACACATACCTTCTGCGTTTTTAAGTAAGTTCAAGTGGACTATGTGGAATAGGTCAAAAACTCCTGTTGTGTACCCTATTATCATTGTTTCGGCGCTCCATTCTCTTGATAATATTTATACGGCCTATCTAAATCAACAAGGCCTGAGAAACCATGCCAACCTCTTCGATCAGCTTCAGGTGGCAATTCCATATAATCACCAAAATGTTTTGTTAAATACTCATGCCAACCTTTGGGGCAACTTATAGTTGTAGTTTCAAACGGCATCTCTACGCATTCTTCAAACCAACATTTTTTGAAAGAGTATCTTCGTACATCTGTGGTCCAAAGAAAAGCCGTATACTCTGTGCTATCAAAGTCCGTTGAAAAGGCAATTTTATGCCAAAGATTTGAATAGAAATTCATTGGCACAATGAAATTAATGGGCTTGACCAAAAGCCACAAAAGTTTAGCAATACTCCCCTCCTTATCAGAAAAAGAGGTCCGTCTATTGGCATTGGCTCTAATCAAAAACCTTAATGCTTTTTCATATAGTCTTCTCTTAACTTTATTTCCCGGCATGCCACAAATCGGCATTATGTCTACAAAAACACCCATATATGAGTCTGGATAGGGCATCGTCATCTTGTTTACAAAGGTAGTTCTTGTATCATGTACCTTTGCATGGAGCGAAAACATATGATCCAAATCGCCAACGTCGACTAACTCTAAATACTCGGGCAACTGCAAAGGCGCAATCTCCATAAACTTCTTAAAATCCTTATCTGGCATTCCAAGATCAAGATCATCGTCCCAAGGAATAAAACCATGATGCCTAACTGCCCCCAAACAGGTGCCCCCAATGGCAAAATATCTTAAATTATTATCATCGCATATCTTCTTGACCGCAAGAAATATTTCGTATATTTTTGATTGTAACGGAGACATTTTTTTGAAATGTTTTTCATCCATGACATATCCTTCTTTCAATAGTTTTTAGCATTATAATCAACTTATTAATACAATTATTTCAATGTTTATTATCATTAAATATGCAAATTTCTTTTTAACTTCAAGCATCGTTGCAGACAGTCAACTTTATCATACCTGTATGCAAAATAGTTAATCCCTGTTTTTAACGACTTAATCTCTTTTATACGAGTAGTTTCATTAGATTCTCTGTCAAGCATAGCTTCAATAATCCAGTCTATATCCCTAAATTTTGGCTCATCTAGAAAATCATTTAAGCATTTTTTCACTCCATCCATTGCATCTGCAAAAAGGTGCACGTCAATCAATTTGCCTATTTTACTGTTGTCGAACACGCGATTGTAGTATCTATCATATATAACCTGATATTTCTTTATGCCCATTTGCAAGTTTGGCGATTTGTCTGCCATAATTACATTCGGGCGATAGCCAAGCCTTTTTTCAAGGACTTCTAAGTATACGTTGAATATATTTGCCCATATATATGGTTGATTATTCGTAATATTAAAATCCTCCTCCAGTGCGGATCTATTGCCTATCAATGCGGCTATTCCTTCCGCAACATCATTTCCCATTGTCATTGTAGTATATTTGGAAGCAATATCGTTGGAAAAAACTATTGACCTTCCCTTAAGGCATCTATATAGCCAATTCTCTTTCTCCAAAACTCCTAGTTGTAATCGCCTGCTACCGTATGTAATATATGGACGCACAATTGTCCAATTCGACTTTTTTGCGTCTTTTAACAATTTTTCTTCACGTGCTTTAGCCAGTGCATATTCATCTGTGTTCAAGTATTCTAGGTCAGCAGACACATCCAACAACTTAGGTGAATCCTCGGTAATTGGTTCACAAGAATCGGCAAATACCCTTGCTGAACTCATAAAAACATATTGCTCCGTAAATGAAAGCAGCATTTCGATTCTGTCTTTAAATTCAGCAATACTATATGTCATAAAATCAACTATAGCATCCATTTTCCCATATTTGTCTATAATAGCTTTAATAAAATCAATATTTTTCGCATTGCCAGTATGGTATATTATTCTTTCTCCATCTTTAGGTGTCATATTTTGTCTGCTTGTAACATGCAGTTCATGTCCTTTAAGTAATTCAACAAGGGCCGAGCCCATAACTCCAGTTCCACCAAAAATGAGTATTTTTAAATTTTTTTTTAGCATGAAATTTCCTCCTTTGTACAGTCGTTTAAGATACGAAGCACATTTTTCTTTATACTTTGAGGCAAAAATCTTAAATGTCAAACTTCACATTTTATTGATTTAAGTGTACCTCAATCAAAGTCCATCTGTTTCGAATTTATTTTCGCAAAACCAAACGTTTAATCGGGCCTAAAAACAAACTTTTTTCATATTCGTTAATCCCAAAAAACCACATTGAAGTACAGTATACAAACGTATAGGCAATAACACCATACGCAAAATTTGCAAATGAGGATAAATCAATAAATATGTTTATGAGGCATCCGAAAATTATTGGTATAATCAAACCGCGAGATAGTCTTAAAATATTTTTCCAATACCTTATAATATCAATATTGCATTTAACATGATAATAAACATTCATAACTATATCATTAGCAACTATCACCGAAATAGCTGTTCCTATGGCGCTACCAACAGCCCCATACTTCTGACACAGAACAATACTTATCAATAAATTAATGATTGCCATAAACAGATACGCAATACTTCTGAATCTGTGTTTGTTTTCGGCTCGTTGTATTTCTATACCTATATTCTGGCTTAAAGATATTATTGAAGGAATAATCAAAAGAAGTGTTACATAATATGACTCATCGTATCCTGCTCCCGCCCAAAATTTTGTAATAAATGGTTTTCCCAAAAAAACAATTCCGCTCCCTACTAATGCTAAAATAACGAACTGTATACGCCCTACTTTTGTAAACAAATCGCTTATTTGATTTCTTAACATTTGCGTATTTGTCGCACTGTTGACCAACTTATGTACTCTCGGAACAAATACTCCTGATATCGAGCCGGAAAAAGACATATATGATGAAAAAAGTGTGTAACCTACAGAATATATTGCGACCGCACTAGTACCCCTATACCTCCCCAACAACACTTTATCAATATTCCAATTTATCTGATCTATCACAAGATTAATTGCGATAAAAATAGTGAATGAAAAAAGGTCCAAAAACAATTCTTTTTCAAAACCATGAAAAACAAACTTTTCTTTTAGCACCTTAAATACATAAAACAAATAGATACTATCAGCAACAAGGTTAATTAATACAGAAATACTAACCATAGCTATTGAGCGATATCCCATCAATAATATGGGCAAAGTTACCAATGGGCTTACCACAGACCCCACCATACTAACAACCTTTGAAAAAAAATATCTTTCATGTGCAGATATTATATTAGAAAATACGCTCATCGGGAAGGAAAGCGAGAGATTGATTGTAAGTAAAAACATTAAGACCTTAGCGGTTGAATATTCAGACGCCGTTAATCCATCCTTAAATACAAGTTCTATATTAAATGTTAAGTACATTCCACATATACAGGCAATAGTCCCAATAACTGCAAAAATAGTTAAAAACATACCATTAAGTCTGGATATTGAATCGCAATCATTATCTTTTTTATACTTTGCAAAATATCGTATGTATCCACTCCCAAAGCCTAAATTCAACAATGATAACATTGAAATTGTAGATGCAACCGTATTATACAGCCCGTATTCACTTTGCCCTAACAGCCTTAGCATTACAGGCGTATAAAGCAAATTAATCAGAATGTTGATTCCCTTTTGAAAATATGTTAAAAATACTCCCCATTTAAGCTGATTAATCTTCATTATATACTCCTATGTGTATAGTTTAGCTGTGTTTAATAACCTTAATAAAGATATAAGCCTTTATTAATAAACTCATAACTATCGACTTAATACTTTTTTCCATTTTATGAGAATGTACAACAGCCCTATTTTCCTTACTAACCTCTTCAAGCGAAACGGGTTTTATGACTATTCTGTCTAATATATCTTTTATAGCCCTTTGTCCAGCCAATGTATGAATCATGACTATAGATGTTCCTTTATCATCATCCATATCAGGCATAATGGACCATACCCCTAAAAAATCTCCCAAAGTAATATCACTATTTCGTTCATAACCTTTAAATTTACAATAAAAGCATCCTTTTCTGGATATAATATTTCTTATATAAGAATTAAAAAATATTGATTTTTGATTTGGCTGAATATGTTTTTTCCCACCCAAATAAATAAACTCTTCCGAAAATTTGTATCTACTCCAGCCGCTTACCTTTGACCTTGAGTTAACAGATAGCGGCATGGCTCCTCCGCAGTCCTTTTTTGCTCTATATTTAACATAGTCTTGCCATATGCGACACTATGACACACTATATCTACACACAACAAATTAGAATAATCTTTTTTTAAATAAGATTTAAGCCCTTCTACTTGACATGGAGTACCTGAAAATAATACATTTTCACCACAGTCAAGCCTTTTTTAATATCTTTAAAGCAATTTCCAAGAAAGCTTTGAGCATATTTAGAACTCCTTAGCAGAGCTAACTTATCTATTGAGTCAATACATATATGACGAACAGAAAAATCTTTGTTATATGCCGCCCCATAAACTACTCCGCCACTGTTCAAAACGTTAATGGCCAACTCCGAAAAAATTCCTCCTGAGGAGTTTTCCAATCTTTGTCCTTCGTCTAAAGAATAGGCTGCATATGCCTTAGTCTCAACATCAGTATCATTATACCCGCCGCCCAACTCATTTAACACTGGACAGGATCTCTGGCATACTTTGCAGTCTACACACTTCTTTTTATTTATTTTCGGATATTGAAATCCATACCTATCCTAAGCCATTTCTATGCATTGGTTCGGACACGAGGCAATACATGCCGTACATCCGTTACATTGTCTTTTATCTGCCAATATTGGCATACACATCCTCCTGTCATCTTCACCCTTCAATTATATTTTGTTTAATAAATTCAATAGACTTCATCCTTAATTCTTCGAATTTTCTTAATCCTCTGCCGTAGTTAATGCTTGGTATATTTTCAATATATTCTAAGGTTTCCTTTTCTGTACTATCACAATACCGCTCAGTTATTTCAAACATATTCATTAACTCAGAAATTCTCGTTCCCCGAAGATGTCTCACATCACCTCTATCTTTAAAATTCTTTCTATCAAAAACAAAAAATTCTTTTTTGTATATCAATGAAAATATTGTAGCATGGTAGCTGTCCGTAAATATCATTTCCGCACCCCTAATAAGAGAAATGAATTTTTTCGGAGACACATCATATAAATTTATATCTGCAAAACCTATATCTGTGTGCGTAAACGTAAAAGGGAAATTGGGCAACGTCACTATTTTTAGATTCTTTTTTCGTGCATATTTTTTTGCAATATTTCTATAAAGGCTCGACGTTCCTAAAAAATAGCAAAAAATATATGGATTTTTTATTGTATCGTCTTTTTCTGCAATCTCGTTCCATTGCGCTTTATCCAAAAGAAGTGTTGGATCAACGACATGACATACCGGAATATCAGTTAAACTCTGTAATTCTTTTTTTGACGATTCCTCTCGTACAGAAATAGCCTTAAAACTCCCTAAACTGTCCCTAAGTATATCCTTCTCATCATTATTCAACATATTATTTGATATGCTGGCACCGTAAGAAACCTTTTTTTCAGAATTTTTCACAAAGGATAATAAATATCCGCTGTTCCATAACTTTGGATTCCACACTTGGTCGCTTCCAACTACAAATAAATCATAGCTTTCACATACCCCTGATATCGTCTCACCTGAATAAACCATGCCACTATGCGGAGTGCATTCCTGATTAAATTTATCAAAAGCCGCAATCCTTGCGTTAAATTTATCCTTCAATAAATTGAATATTTGTGTTTTATACGTATCAACCAGATATCTTATCAAACTTCTTCTAGTCCTACTCTCTCTATCAGAAATCTCCTTTTTTATCCGGTCGTAACATATTTGCTCAGCTGTCACATCCTTTCCACTGTATGCCGATTCATTCAAAAATCTGCAAAGCGCGTATGACTGTAAACTTCCTCCATAGTTATAGTTTTTATAATATAGAGTCAATATTCCTATCTTTGTCATCGTCTGCCTCCAATCATCTGTACAGAACAGGCACCTTATATACAAAAAATTCTACTATGGGAGCAAAAAAAGATTTTATGCGCATTTTAATCAAATATTTTTTCTTTGTGTTGCAATCGTACATTTTATTATATACTACTAATGGATCCAGTGCAAGTATTTCGTCATATAAATATTCCATACTTTTTTTTGCCGGCATATCCCACTCTTCCGAAAAAACTTTTAATTCTTTTTTTAACTCAGCCATTTTTTGAAGTGCTATTTCTTGACTACAGTTCATAATGAAGTGTTCGTATGTCCGGCCAATCGCCCCTGATATATGAACTCTAATTTCATCATAAGGCGGCATATCATTAGAACTATTAAAAAGTCCAATATATGCCTCAAGCCATTCCATAGTCCAGTTTCCAAGTTCAGGATAATATTTTGTGACCGCGCTATTTAATACCAATTTGTTTTGAAAATATAAAATTTCATCTGTGCTGACTACTTTGGAACAATATTTAATATACTTTAAAAGAAATATTGTATCCTCAAACATTTTTGCGGTGCCAAAGCATAAATGGTTCTCTTCAATTATTGATCTTTTGTATAACTTTCCCCAAACTTCTCCTGTCATCTTATAATTAATCCACTCCGCTAAGGATTTACAAGACCGGCAGTTCACAATACTTTTTTTAACACTGTCTCTTTTGACTTTTGGGTAAAAGGTTATAGCCCGACGCCCTCCCTGACAAAGGTCAGCTGTGGACTCTGTAATACAGTTTACAAGTTTTTCAATTGAATATTTAGGAAGCCAGTCATCAGCGTCAACAAAGCAAATGAATTCTCCTCTTGAAACTTCAATACCCATATTTCTTGCCGAGGAAACGCCTTTATTTTTGTTATGAATAACAGTAATTCGACTATCTTTTTCTGAATATCTATCACATATAGAGGGAGACTTGTCTGAAGAGCCATCATCGACTAAAATGATTTCCAATTTTTTATAAGTTTGCTTTTGTATGCTTTCAATACATTTCCACAGATACTTCTCCACGTTATACACTGGAATTATTACACTGACAATACTATCCATTTTACTACCTTCTATCAACAATTTCTATATAATATTCTAACATCATATATCAAAAATTTTGTTATTGGAGACAACACTCGTTTAACCAACATTTTAGCAACGCTCTCCTTGTGGTTTTCAATATTTGCGTAATATCTATAAAGTTCATCTTCTGGCATTACCATAACCGTATGATACGCATCTTTTCTTTCAACCTTAGCAAATGGGTATCTATGTGTAAAATCAATAAGTTTAGACTTTATGCTACCTAATTCTTTAATGGATTCTTTGTATTTTAAACCACTTACCGCTGATTGACAAAGTTTTTGCATACATAGCGCCACACGAGTTCAAAGAAAATTTACACCTTTGTCTTTCTTCCTATCAATCTCAAATAAGTTTATTAGCACTTCAAATATTTCTAAATCCATTTGACCCTTTCGTGATAGCTTCGGCCGGTTGCAGAAGATACGCTTAATTTATTGTAATAGTAAATCGTTCTTCCTATAATGCTCATTGTAGAGCAATGTTTTATATATTGATACGTAAAACGAACATCTTTGCCAAATTTAATATCCTCGACCCGAATTTTATTCCTTTAAATTATTTTATTTTTGTATATTCTTCCACAACAAGTAACCATTTATTATATTTAAAAATGTTAAAACGCATCCATATCCGACTTATCTGCAAAATAATTAATATAATATTTTTTAATCGGTTTAATGTAGAATGTAACAGAATGGCTTTGGCCCTCTACTAAATCCAAACCTTTTTTCGACATCTCGTCCATTAATGCTTCAATTGCGTCCAACGCCAACCAATCATCACTGTCGACAAAAGTTACAAACTCCCCTTCAGCTATATCCAAGCCAACATTACGAGCGGATGATACCCCCCCCGCCTTATGAATCACCTTTATTCAGCATATTTTTCACAAATTTGAGGCGATTTGTCCGTTGATCCATCATCAACCAAAATGATTTCCAGACTCCTATAGGTTTGTTTCTGCACGCTTTCTATGCACCTCCATAAATATTTTCCAGTATTATGTATAGGAATTATTACGCTTACCAAACTGCTCCGCATTAACATCTGCCCCAATTTTTTACCTCATCAACTGTAAAATCGCAGCTTTTGTCTGCTCATATTTTTTCGAAAATCGCGCTTGGATATCTATCAGTCTATCTTTTATTTCATCTTCGTGCTGCATTATCCAGATAAAGTGATTTGTCAACTCATTTTCATCACCTATTTCCTGCACTGAAAGTACATAATGCTCATACTCTCCAAATAAATCCTTTGCGATGCCATTTGCCTTGACGGAATATCCAACCACGAGTGTAGGAATCATCGATGAATATGCAGCAATAGTTGAATGTGTGCGAGCCCCCACAAAAAACCGACAGCGGGCAATATATCCCTTTAATTCCTCACAGTTATGGTCGTCTATGCAAACTACCCTGTTATTGCCGCGATAATCTTCGTAAAGCAGACTGTTTATCACTCTGTCGTCGCCGCCGTTCCATATTACATGCGGTATAAGCGCAATTGAATAGTCTGTATTATCCAAAATGTAATCTATCAACTTTTTATAATTCTGAAGTATAATTGCGCTGTTCCTTGAATAGTCAAGTGCCATCGGACTTATATTGATTCCAACAATGTCTTTATCGCACTTAAATCCGTCCGGCCACAACAGTTCGACCTTGTCCAGAATAAAGGCAGGATCAGGACATAATAATACATTTTTTATTCCTGCATCCAGTAGTGCTTGATATGTAATACTTTCCCTCGCCACAATTAAAGCATATTTTTGCAGGTCCTTCCGCACGCGCTTTTTTGATATAATATACGGCTCTATTGACACTCCCCACAAAACCGTTTTTGCACCTTTTTTGTTTACTCTCTTGTTTAAATAAATACAGCCCCAAATTATATTATCATAGCAATAATTATCACCACCGACAGAGAAATAAATATTATTTTTATTTACAGAGTCTATAAAATTCTTCGTCACCAACTTTCTATAAAAATATTTTATATGAATAAGTTTAGCAACAATACGCGTAAAATAATAATACATATTTTTTTTGCCTAACTGCCCCGCCTGCTGTATTGAACATAAATTATCAAGCCCGTATTCAATATCTTCTCTCATAACCTTTGAATACAAAATTATTTCGTTATCCGAGAACAGTTTTAACGTACTGCGAACTATCGCTTCGCACCCATGATTATAACTTCCGGCATGTGAATATAAAACTATCTTCATATAATTTAAATTCCTTTCGCCTATATTTTAACCTTTTATATCAGAACACTTGATTTCTGCACCATTATTACACCTATATAAATCATAATTACAGATTCCCGCTAAAAACCACATAAGAAAACATTTTACTCCAGGTCCAAAAGGCACAGCCACTTCTCCCAAGCAATTTATCAATAACGATATTGATGTTGCAATTAAAACTGATGCAACCTTTCTTCGCTTTGTGCGAATCAAATATATAATCCCAATAATAATTGGCGAAAGTGCAAAACTGAACAACATTATACTTCCTAAAATTCCATATGAAAATAATGAATATAGCGGGAAACTTTCAAGCCAAGAGTCTCCTCTACCAATCCAAGGATGCTCTGGGAAGTATTCTTTAAAAATATCAATATGTTCTGTTCTATTGGATGTTATACCGTCAACATCATTTGCCTCTTTTCCTTTCAGCCAAATGTTATTAATAATTAAATCATAAGCCTTCTCATTATTAATAACAAAAAATACAGCAGCAATAATTAGTACGACTAAAATCAATTTTCTGCTATACTTTATGTTCGAAAATAAAATATGAGTCAATGTTAAAATAATAAGTGCAACAAGAGTTGTTCTGCTTTTCAAATACAATAACATATATAAATTATAAATTACTATAAAATAATATACTATTTTCGCGATAGAACTTCTAAACAACTCTTCTCTAAGTATAACAATAATAGCAAATTCTATTAGCATAATACTTGCAAACGAATTTTTTGATCCATATAAATATCCGCCAGCAGACAAAACCCGTCCCCTTATTGCTACATACCACACAACAACGCTTGTTATTAAAGTTGCCACAACATAACTGCTCGCAATATTAAGGAACATTTTTTCATTAAAAAACCGTCCCACCATCATACCGATCACAAATATGAACACAGCCATATTTACAACTTGAGCAAATGAAAAATCATTATTTGTAAATGACCTTACTATTAGAGCATAAAAATTAAATCCAATAGGGAACATAAGGACCTTGCTCAAAGGTATCTTCATGCCACTCAATAGCACAATATATATAAAAAACACTATCCAAACTCCCTTTACCCAATCACTACTCATGCCTGGGAGTTGTGAGAGAACAGACAAAAAACACAGTCCGTATACCCACTTATTAATAGAGTCACTATAGTCATTATTTAATAGCGTATAACTATTCAATATTCTCATTCCTTAATTATCTAACAGTTATTTATTATACGTTCTATTTTACATTCAATTTTCTATCTTTCCATATATTACAAAACCAAAATTATGCACTATAAACGGCAGCAATATTGAAACAATCCACACACCCCAAAATAAAAAACCTCCCTGCAATTTTTCTTTGTAAAAACTCAATATATATGTTGTTTAGCAATGTGGCCTAACATAATCCCAATAGCTGCAATTCCTCGAATAGACATTGTACTCTGAATTTACATCGTTTGTCCGCTTTTGTTAGGCTGGACTGATATGAATACCGACAATATAAAAATGACAAAAAATATCGAAAATAAATCCATTATAATTTCACCCCAAGTTTCTTGTATATCCAAAGCATGACAGCAAACAAATACGGATTCTTACTGAATACCACCGCATAAACAATCCACTTTTTTTTCCCACTAACAGCTACATTATAAAATTCTTTCCTTTTCCTTATCTCGGAGCATGTATATCCGTTAAGAAATTTATCATACTCCCCAAGAGCTTCTTTCGAAAACAATCGCGGCGAATTAACCTCATTTTTCATAATCAGAAAAAAGGAAAACACTCCTCGCTGAACTATCATCTTATCTACGTCATCTATAGATATAGACTCAAAGAAATCAAAATATTTTCTATTAAGATAATCCATAAGGTCGAACATATCTTCTCTATACTTCAGACACAGCCCCTCTATACCTTTTCTGTAATGATACGGCGTGCAATCCACAACCTCTATACTTACTGCAAACTTGCACAATTCACATGTAAAAAGCATATCTTCATGCAGAGAGACAGACTCATCTAAATAAATATTATATTTTTTTATCAACGAACTTTTTACCGCCTTAACTACTTGATATCCGAACTGGTCATTATCTATCAGCTTTTTTACAATGGAATGGAACTCATCCTTCGAATAGATGCCGGACGGCATGGATACCGTTTCAAGCTCTTTACCGTTTTGCTCAAGCTCCATTACAAAGCCTATAAAAATCAAATCACATCGGTTCTGTTGTATGTGTTTGTCTAAGGTTTCAAAATAATCAACGTCAACAAAATCGTCCGAATCAATGAAAACTACATACTCGCCGGAGGCCGCGCGCAGTCCGTTATTTCTGGCGGCGCTAGGTCCCTTATTTTGTTGGCAAATAAGCCTAACACGGGAATCGCTTTCGCTGTATCGCTCGCAAATTGCCTTGCTGCCGTCGGTACTGCCGTCATCTATAAGAAGCAGTTCAAAGTCACCGCAGCTTTGCCCAAGTATTGACTTAACGCAGCGGTCAAGATATTTCTCGCTGTTATACACAGGAACTATGACGCTGAATCTCATATTTTTTTCACCTTCGTAGGTCATATATTAAAGCGACAACATGAGGCATGAGCAAAAACATTACATTTTTTATCCTCTGATGCCTATTCGCCGCGTAAATCGCGCACATAAGCTTCATACCAAGCGGGCACATCGCCCGTATTTCCTTCTGATCCGACTTCGGCACGCGCCCGTAAATCGACGTCAGCTGATAGAACGAGCTGCTCGTATATTTCAGCGCGTGGCGGCGGACATCTTTGTCGGTTACGCCGTCAATGAGGCGGCGCTCCATATTTACTACCGCTACCACATCCCGCGCCTGTTTGAGCGTCGGCGTTTTAGTGGCGCTTCCTTTACGCCGACGGTACACGTAGAAGTCCGATCTCACCTGCATTATCCTGCAAGGCTTTTGAAGCAGCGCCTTTAAGAAATATACCTGATCCTCCTCGTAGCCAATGCCTTTAGGGAAAGCAATGTCATTATCCAATAAAAACTCTCTCCTAAAGAACCCCAGCCAAGGCACGACCTCGTTGGCACGTTCTTTTATTGATAGGACGAGAAATTCCGTCCCACTCAAAACCTTATCATAGTATGAAAGATTTCTCCTGTTTATATGGAGACATTCTTCCTTTTCCTCATCGTAAATGCTGTATATCCCGCGAATTATATCAAGTCCGTCCGCCTCGCAGCGTTCGTAAAAATCAGCGGCAAAATCTTCTATGTAGAAATCGTCGGCATCAATAAAGCAGATATATTTTCCTTCGGCGGCCTGGACACCGGTATTCCTCGCTACCGACACGCCTTCACGGTTTTGACGTATAGTGCGAACATTAGGATATTTTTCCTCATACCGACGACAGACATCTAAGCTGTCGTCTGTCGAACCGTCGTCAACCAATATAATTTCAATATCTGAAATACTCTGTCGCATAATACTTTCAATGCAATTCCCAACATATTGCCCCACGTTGAACATGGGTATCACATACGAAACCTTAATCCCGCCCATACAGCCGCTTCACCTTTCTGACAAGATTGTCCAACCGAACACGATAATAATGCCAATTTATGTGATTTTCGTCAACCGATTTCAAATATTCGGCGTCAATTTTATCTGGGCAGTCTATAAATCTGTTCGGCGGATATACGAGAAATTTGTCACTGTACGGCTCCGTTACCTCTACCTTCATGGGGCGTTTTTGGAAGTGTACATAAGCCTCCTCGCCGCACACTACCTGTCCGTTTTTGTCAAGGGCATACTGTTCGAGCGTGCCCTTATAAAATTTAAAAACTATATGTGTTTTTTCCGCTTCGAACTCCGCCCTCCCTGACAGATCGTACATATATCGGTTATTATACAGGCCGTATTTGTTAGACTGAATATCTGAAAAAAATATCGGTTTATAAAATATTTTCTTTCCGTTATTTAAAAGTATTCTGTTTATTCCCCTGTTTTGCCCCCATTCGTCAAAAGCGAAGCTGAGCGGCGACGAATAAACCTCGCGCCAGTCAAGGCAATCTCCCGCGTCAAACGTTCGATACGCCGTCCGCATTTCTTCCGTATTAGGATAAAGGGTGAAATGCCCGGCGTCAGAAATTTTATCATAAGACGAAAGGATTTCATCGGTATAGAACCTTCTTATATTGCCCCATATCAGATCTACATCACAGTGCCCCCAAAAATCGTATGACCGAAGCTCGTCTGAAAAAACATCGCCGTATGTTGCTTTGAAATCGCACAACTTATACGGATTATCCAACGAGATTTTGAAATCAAACCGGTTTTGTATTTTAGCCTTGATTTCATCAAAAGTCGTATATGTAACGCGCACATTCGACGGATAATCATAGGCCGTTTTGTCATCGGTAAAAATCAACCAGTCCACCCCGGGATTACACCGGCATGATGTGAGCCAGAGCGGAAAATAATTATTAAATTTACCGAAGTAGGGTATTACAAGCGCTATACGGTAGCCCATAATTATCGTTCCTCAACTTAATTTTCCCATTTTAATCTCATCGCGATGAGTCTGTAGATAAATGATCGCATCAAGCATATCCTTGGGATTTTGCTTTTTCGCAATTCTTTGCAAAAGAATGCAAAAATTCACCCAATCCACAGCCAACGCCGATTTTAGACCCATGCTGTGCTTATAGCTTAAATACGCCCGATTAAGCACATATGAAAAGGCATGCCTTCGGGACGGCGCTCGATATTCCTGCGAGTAACGATGCACAACACGGACATTTTCGTTCAATACGCAGCGAAGCCCTTCCTGTTTGGCCCTTTTATAGTATGCGTAGGTGAAATCCAAATCCTCGTTAAAGGCATATCCTGTCATTCTTTCATCCCAATTTATGTCCCATTTATCAACCAGAGATTTTCTCACAACAAAGAAAAATCCCATGGCCCACTGAGTTTCGACTTCTCCGCTGATTTTGGGCGGATACCTCCCAAGCATTGACGGCGTAACGTGGCCGATTTTTCTGTTTTTGAAGGATTTAGTTCCAAGAAGATAGCCTATTTTGCCTTCCTGATTTGTTTCTCTGTTGTTTATTCCCGCAATCATTGCGAGCCGTTTATCCTTAAAAAGGTTGTATACATTCAAGAGAGTGTCGTTATATACATCTACATCATCATCCGAAAACACTATAATTTCGTTTTCGGCGTATTTAAGCGCGGTGTTACGCGCACCGGACGACGACGGTTCATCCCGAAACACATAAAGTATCTTCGTTCCCCCATTGTCGCGTTCGGTCAGCTTTTTGATTTTTTCAGCCATCAAACTGTCTTGGCTTTGATCCACAACAACAATCTGAGCCGGTATATTATCACAGCTAAGATAGCTGTCAAGAGTCTTTTCCAGTGTTTCCGGCCGGTTCAAGGTCGGTATCAAAACAGATATGGGAAGAATGTTTTTCATACCGCCGGCCTCCTCAATCTATGCCTTGCTGCATATCCCGTCAGCAAACGGAGTATTCTCTCCCTTTTGCAAACAATCAATCAATTTAATCAATCTGTCAGCAGCTATATTTGCATTCCATTTTTCCGTAATAGTCTTATAAGCTTCCCTGCCGTACTTTTCACAAAGCCCGGGATTCCCCGATAGCATTTCCGCCAATTCATAAAATTCCTGTTCGTTTCTGTAAACCAAACCGTTAATTTGTTCTTCTATTAGGAACGGCGCGGCCCCAATTTCAATATTTGCCAAAACCGCGCAGCCGCTGTTCATAGCCTCATTCAACACAGCGCCCCAGCCCTCATTGTGATCGGACGTATGCAGAAAAATATTCGCCCGCTCCATGTGAGCCCGCACATCGTCAGGGCCCATACTGCCCAAGAAATGCACGCAGTCATTCAAATTAAGCGCATCGACCATTTTTTTCAGCTCTCCCGACATATCACCAACGCCTATTAAATCAAGCTCAAAAGCTATATTTGCCTTCATTAAGCGTTCGGCAAGCATAATCGAAAGTTCTGGGTGCTTCCAGTCAATAAGCCGACCGACCCACAGCAGCTTAACAGTTCCATCCCTGCGTTTGCTGTTCATAAGAGAATCAACGTCATACTTCTTCAAAGGCGGAAAATATCCCCATTTATAGGCTCTGCCCTTAAAGCTGCCCACTTTAGCATAGTCATTGGCGGCATAAGCGCTTGAGCATAGCAAGTAGGCGTTTTTGTACTGCCTGTATCTAAGGATATGCTTCGCTATACGCGCCAAATATTTACATCCACGTGTGCCACTCTTAAAAAGATGTTCCGACAGGTATATAGTAAGTTGATTTTTCTTATTACGGTAATTGGTAAATTCATCACTAATTCCGTTTGTTACAAGCAGTACATCACATGATCTGCATAAGTGTATTGCCTCTTTCTTGTTAGTAGCGTTTTCGTATGCACACAATACAAAACCATATTTTTTGTTACTATCTTCATATCCCAATTTTAAACGGAAATCAGGAAGAAGTTCGGTTGCTATAAATGTTAAATTTATATTTGACATATTTAGTAAAGCTTTACAAAACGGTACCTGGTGATGATTTATAAAATTTGAAGCAAAGACAATTTTCAATATTTTTCCACCACTTTAACATCCTCATAAAGAAATAACAGCTCTATATAATGCATCAACATTTTCATCCGCCGCCATCCCACCAAATTTATTTACAATCTCCTCGCATGCCGTGCCCTTATATACTATCGCCTTGGTTCCGCATGCCTCCGCTTCAATAGTAGTAAGACCGAAAGTTTCTTCTTTGCTTGGGTTTACAAATACATCTGCCATTGTATAAATTGAGGCAAGCTCTTCGAGATTTTCAGTTCTTTTTAACCCAATTATATTTTTCGGCAAATTATCAATTTGCTTTTGTGTAAGACCAACGAGAACAATGGCATAGTTATCGTCAAGCATTCTCGAAAGCTCTATAAAATCTTGCAGGCCTTTACGCTTCGACCAGCCCTGCGCCACCCCAAGTATAACAATTTTCCCATTAAGGCCGTGCGTTTTTCTAAAATTGCTTGGCGTCGGCTTAAAAATATCTCTATTAATGGTATTATAATGAACCTCTATCGGATATTCTCTCAAAAAACTTTGTTTAACCAAACCGGCAAGCCATTGTGAAGGCATTATCAGTGTCATATCTTTTATGCCGGTAAAAGCAACTTTTTTTCTTCTGTAATTCTGTTTACTATTATCAATAAAACAGCTTGACGGATAAGAACGTTTCTCAGGGCATTTATTACAGCCATCCTTCCATTTTTCACATTTTGCCGTAGTAAAATATGCACAGTGTCCGGTAAAGGGCCAACAGTCATGCAGCGTCCAAACTATCTTTTTCCCACAACTGCGCAAATATCTGAACAAAACCTCTATATTAATATAGTATCCATGTATATTGTGCAGATGAATAATATCCGGGTCATACTCCTTCACCCACTCTATAAACCTCTCGGTAGCGCGTCGACTGCCAAATCCGGCCGCATCAAACAGCCGTGCTTTAATAGCGTGAAGCCTAACATCAAATTCGGAACCTATCCTTACCGCATACTTTTTATACTTTTCAGGCACAGCTCCTCTGCCGTATGCAATTTTAACCTCGTGGCCCCGTTTTTCAAGCTCCGTCGCCAAATCTGTGCATATACGCCCGGTACTGCCCGCACCGCAAACCACGTTTATCATCAAAATCTTCACATTACTGCCCCGTTCCCACAGCGGTAAGCTCATCTTCAAACCGTTTTATAAAATTGTTTTGAGCAAAATTGTTGTCGTAAAATTTCCTGGCATTATAACCAAATTTAGCTTTATCGTTACTTTTTAAGAACCGAATTACATTCTCCGCCAGCGCAACGCCATCCTCGGCGGGGCCGCAGAAGCCGCAGCACGCATTTGCAACAATTTCAGCAGTCTCACCGTTTGCGGCCGCAATAATAGGCTTCCCTGCCGCCATATAGGATTGAACCTTCCCGGGCAGCGTCAACGAAAGCACAGGGTCAGCGCTCATAGTAACAAGCATCGCGTCCGCCATAGCGTAAAACTCCGGCATTTCTTCAACAGGCCGTCTGCCATAAAAGAAAACCTTGTCAAGGGCCGTATTTTCGGCAACGTTTTTTAGTCTTTCAAGATCGGTCCCGCTACCGATAATATGCCAATTTATGGGTTTATCTCTTAAAAGCCCAGCTGCCTCAAGTATGGTGTCAATACTTTGCACCCGCCCAATATTACCGGCGAACACAAGGTCGCAAACGGATTTATTCGTGGTTTGCGAATTTACCTTAAACAAGTCTTCCGCATACTGCGGCAGATATTCCGTCATATTTTTAGGTATGCCGAACTCAGCTTCCAAGTGTTCAGAAAACATACGTGATGTTACCAATATCCTGTCCATGTTCCTATAAATTTTCTTTGAAATTATATGGAATATCTTATATATAAACGAATTCTTTTTTATCCCACCCGCAGCAAGACTTTCCGGCCACAGATCCAAACAGTACAAAATTGCCGGCACTTTGTATTTATTTTTATACTTCATAGCCGCATATCCCATCATTACAGGGGAAAGCTGATTGACAAAAATAATGTCAAAGGCTTCGCCGACCGACGGGCGGCATTTTTTCGTTTTTACAAAATGAGCCGAGGTGAAAGCATAACTGAAATAATTCAAAAAACGGTATATCATTCCGCTTTTTCTTGGAATTGTAAAGCAACGATGAACCCTAACTCCATTTATTACCTCTTCGCGCTTCTTTCCCTTTTCATAGCCCTTATATATAACCCCCTCCGGATAATTCGGAATGCCTGTTACAACCATTACCTCATGGCCAAGCCTTACCATTTCTTCACATATATCCTTTATCCGAAATGGTTCTGGATAATAATACTGACAAATAACCAGAATTTTCATTTTACCATATCCTGCCTAGAAGCAGCAAGTTCAGAGTGCGCCGCAATAACGCCCGTGCCGCCCTCAACTACGCCGTCATGCTTCAAGACGGACAAGATAGTTCCAAAGAAACACCTGACGTCAAAAGCAAAACTGAGCTTTTCAACATATTCGCCGTCAAACCTTGCCTTAACATCTATCTCAAGCTCATCGCGGCCATTTATTTGAGCCCAACCGGTAAGTCCCGGACGGACGTCATTCGCGCCATACTTATCCCGTTCCTCTATTAGATCATATTGATTCCAAAGAGCCGGTCGAGGGCCAATAATGCTCATTTTTCCTATGAAAATATCATATATCTGCGGAAGCTCATCAAGGCTGTACTTGCGCATTATGCGCCCGAGGCGGGTTATGTAGCTGTCAGGGTCAGCAAGCATATGCGTCGGCATATCGTGAGGGGTATCCGTCCGCATAGTGCGGAATTTGTGTATTTCAAATATCGTTTTATGGATACCGACCCTTTTCTGTTTAAAGAAGGCAGGCCCCGGCGAATCGATTTTTATAGCGATTATGAGCGCGAGATAAAGCGGTGAAAGGAAGATAAGCCCCGCAAAGGAGAAAAGAATATCGAGTCCGCGCTTTATATACACTCTATACAGCATACTGTACTCCCTCCGGCCTATATGTGCTAACCATAGTTTTTATAAGTTCCCTCACAGACACATCGTTATCATAACAAGCTTTAGTAAGTTCCTCCATTTGAGAAAGGAACAAATCCTCGTCAAACTCAACCGGACACCCTATATGTATCAGATGGTTAGGAGTTGTCTTAAGTCCTTCTTCGGACATAAGCTTTTCCTCATATAGCTTCTCTCCAGGTCTAAGGCCGGTATATTTGATTTTTATATCAACATCGGGCTTATAGCCGGAAAGCTTTATCAGGTTTCTCGCCAGAGTATCTATCTTTACTGGTTCACCCATATCGAGCACAAATATTTCCCCGCCTTTAGCGTAAACTCCCGCTTGAATGACTAAGCTCACTGCTTCCGGTATAGTCATAAAGTATCTGATTATATCGGGATGAGTGACGGTTACGGGACCGCCGTTCTCAATTTGCTTCTTAAAAAGCGGAATTACAGAGCCGTTACTGCCCAAAACATTGCCAAACCGTACCGCCACGAACTCAGTTTTAGCGTTTTTGCTCAGTCGGCTTATGGCGTCCATATATCCTATTTCGTCCTCGCGGTGGGCAAACAAAAGGGGCAGCTTGTCTACAGTATTTTCCTTAACGGCCTTATCAAAGGCTTGAATGATCATTTCGCAAAGCCTTTTGCTGGCGCCCATTACGTTAGTGGGATTTACAGCTTTATCGGTACTTATAAGGACAAACCGCTCACAGCCGTTCATCATGGCGGCATAGGCCGTTTTATAAGTTCCGATAGTATTGTTCTTAATAGCCTCGCACGGGCTGGTTTCCATCAACGGAACGTGCTTATGAGCTGCGGCGTGATAAACTATCTGCGGCCTGTATTTGGAAAAAACACTGTTGACACGTCTACTGTCCCTAACAGAGCCTATAAGTACCACCAAATTTAAGTCAGGGAATTTGGATTTAAGCTCCTGCTCTATATCATAGGCGTTATTTTCATAAACATCAAAAATGATAAGCTGTTTCGGCGAATGTTCCGCTATTTGGCGGCACAGCTCGCTCCCTATAGAGCCTCCGCCGCCGGTAACAAGAATTGTTTTTCCGGCGATATACGTAAAAATCTCATCCATATTTACGACAATCGGCTCGCGGCCAAGAAGATCCCCCACGGCGACGTCGCGCATCTCGGCAACAGAAACTTCGCCGTTTACAATCTGGTATATTCCGGGGAGACTCTTAAGCTCACATCCTGTTTCCTTACAAATGTTAAGTATATCCCTTTTTTCCTCAGCGGAGGCGCTTGGGATTGCGACAAAGATTTTGTCAATATGGAATTTATCCGCGTTTATGAGAATATCATCTCTGCCGCCGACAATAGGTACGCCCTCGATAAATCGGCCCCACTTATTTGGATTATCATCAATAATGCAGCGAACCCGAACATTCGTTTCCTTTGCGCGAATCAGGTCGCGCAGCAGCATCTGGCCGGCCGCTCCGGCCCCGATAAGCATTATATTGTTTTCTTTTTCATAGGTTTTCTGTTTAATTTTCCGGCTTCTCAAAAGCAAAATAAATCTGTATGAGAACCTTATCCCGACCATAAATAAAAACTGTATGGCCATGCCCATGCAATAATAAGATATGGGCATACGCCGGAAAAACAAAAGCGTGACAAAAATATGGAATGCCGAGGTGATAACCGAGGCCAGAATAATTCTGATAAACTCGGTATAGCTGGCAAACCTCCATATACTGTTATACATTCTCAGAAAAAAGAACACAGTCAAACAAAACACCGTATAAAACGGAGCAAATTCCAGCCAAGATTTCAGATGTATAGACGGTATCTCGCTGAAATGGCAGTCAAACCTCAGCCACAAGGCCGCGAAGTATGCGGCGTTGACAACAATCACGTCATAAACTATGAGAAATAAGGCGACAATATGCCAATGTTCAATCTTAAAATGTCGTCTGCTTGTACCGCTCATAACGTAAGTCCCTCTTCCACGGTAGTACTATCACGTTTACTTCACTTTATCTCTATTGTCATTTTCCTCGTCGTCTTTATATTCGTATTTATAACCATACCCATAGCCATAACCGTACTTATAACCGTATTTTTTGGTTTTGTAATATCCGTATTTTTTGTTTTTTTCGTCCATGCCGAGCATAATCACGCCGAGCACGTTAACGCCGGTATTCTTGATGTTTTCCATAGCGTCATCGAGCATATCAAATGTTGTAACATTATGACGTACAACAGGAATCACGCCCATGCTGTGCTTCATAACTATGGCCGCGTCAGTAACAACAGTTATCGGCGGAGTATCAATGAAAATGTAATCGTACTTTTCTTCAAGCTCGGAAATAACGTTCCCAAACACATCCGCAACGAGAAGTTCCGCCGGATTGGGCGGTATTTCGCCCGCGGGCAGAACGTCGAGGTTTTCCCTGACATTTTTTTGTATAGCCTTATCAAGCACGCTGAAACCGCAGAGCACATTAGAAATGCCGTTTTTTCGGTCAAGCTCAAGGTAGCGGTGAACACGCGACTTCCTGAGGTCACAGTCCACAAGCAGCACCTTCGCGCCCATTTGGGCAAAGGTAATGGCGAGATTTATGCTTGTGGTAGTTTTGCCCTCACCGGGGGCAGCGCTTGTAATCACAATTACCTTGCCCTTTTCGGTTTTGGGCATGGAAAACATTATATTTGTTCGTATTGCCTTATATGTTTCGACAGTATCAAAGCTGCTTTTATCATTCAGCACACGGTTTGTGGCGTCAATATCAACGGTCTTTTTATGTTTGCGCACTACCATGTTAACAGCCGTTCTGAGATTCAAAGCCGCCCCCCCTTTACTGAGAAATTTCGCCCAGAATTGAAATGTTATAACGCTTGGCCACATCATCTGCACGGCGAACCGTTATATCAAGATAATCCAAAACAAACGCAATAATGCCGCCGATAGCGAGGCCGAGCAACAAAGCCAGCGCGAGGGCGTTTCTGAGACCTTTTCCGTTCGGAGCCGTAGGCATAGCCGCCTCCTCGACGATTTTTATTTCGCCTCCGTCGAACACTGCGTTAAGCATTTGCGGCGCTTGATGAAGGATAGCATTGCACACATCGTATGCGCCCTGAGCCGAGCCGGAGGTCACATCAACCTGTAAAAGCTCAGTTTCATTTTTAGCGGCAATAGACATCATGCCGCCCACCTGCCCCGGGGAGTACGCCCCGCCAAGGGCGTTGCTCACATCCGTAAGGAAGGAGCGCGTTGTAAGTATCTCAATATAGGTCGTACTCATCAGCCTTGACGTGCTAATATCGGAGCCGTAAACCGTATCTTCAATACCTTCCACTTGGCCCTTGCTTATCTCGTTGCGGTTTTGTACATACAAAATACCGCTTGTGCTGTAGGTATAAGGCGTAAAATGCGACACCTTGATATACGCCGCTATCATGAGCACGGCAACACAGATGAAAATCAATAATTTTCTTGACCAGAAAATATTCCATATATCAAGAAGGTTTATTGTCGGCGGCGTGTTATTGGAAGAATTATTCAGCGCTTTATTAACCATTCCCTCACCCCATACAATTTGTTACACATAGTATAACACATATCCGCGTGGTTGTCAAGAAAAAAACGCGAAAAAACGGGGGAAACGAGTGGGAATTGGGGAATTTAATAATGCAGAATGCTGAATGCTGAATGATATTAAAATGGAAAATGAATGTGCAAAATCTTGCTCGCGAGATTTTGCTTCCTTCAATTCTACATTCATCATTCTGCATTAAAAAGCGCTTCCGTTTCCGAAAGCGCTTTTTGTGGAATTATGGTTAATTGCTGGGCGTGCCATTAGCGTTAGAATTAATGGTGGCGTTATTTGCATTACTAAGATATGGCACAACATAATTATTAGGACTGGGCGAGTGTTTAATATCAACATCTACCGTACCTACCGTTTTTCCGCCCCCGGTTTCCGCCGTCACCTCAACACTATACTTGTAGTCATAGCGGATTTCATAGCCATTATTGGGAACGAACTGCAAGCCCCAATACTTTTTGTCTGTACTGTTGAGAGAGCCTTCTGTATTTTCTCTCGGGAAATTGCCTGTAGATATTTCGTTAAGATCTCCTCTATACTTACTGTAATTATTATAATTCGGATTTGCATACGTATCGCTGCCTGTTCCTGTAAACCAGCCGTTTACGGAAATGCGGCCGTCCAAATCGTCGCCGCTAACCTCCGCAACAACAACTACGCCTTGATGACCGGTTGGCGAGCTGGAAGTTCCGTTCACAGCATACGCACTGAACTGAATCTTAGGCTCATTGTTTACAAGGGTAAGACTGAGGGTTATAGAGTTATTACTCATATCACCATCGGGCGTAAACGTTGAAACACTGTCGGCAAAAGGTTCAAGAGAGTTCGCATCACTCCAGTTGCCTTTAATCGCGCCTTCGATGCCGCCCTCTGAAGAACCGTACGTGCTGTACTTTTTGCCGGTAATCGGAATGCGGTTAACCGTCACGCCGTCTGGATTCGCGCTGCCCAACGAAGAATTATCTATGCGGTCATTTGTCTTAAAGGTAAATGTCATAGAGCTAATCGTCATGCCATCCTTAAGCAAACTTTTCAATTCTTTATTCATATCTTGGTAACTTGTATGCGTGTAAGAGTGATTATCGATAGTGCAGATGCACTGGCTTAAGTATGTACTGAAGAAGGTTTCATCCGATTTTTTCTCGCCGTCTTGTTTTGCATCATCAATATGTATGGCGGTAATTTCCGGCTTATAAACAAAGGCGAGATTGAGGTCTTGATCCCCTGCGGCAAAGGAAACCGAGTTGCCGTGTATTGTTACATTGTTGCCGCTATTTACACCCACGCCGGCAATAACACTTTCGTCATAGGTAATCTCAAACGTGTCGCCCTTCTTGGCGTTACTGAGCGCAGTATTGATAGCAGTTTGAAGCGTGTTATTGCCGCTTATATTGCGCCCGTTAAGACTATTACCAATTGCATTATTAGTAAACGTGTAGCCGTACGAGGGCCCGGTTTCAGGAACGTCATACTCACTTACCGTAACCGTGCCATTAAAAGTAGCTGGCGCAGTTTCAACAACCAATTTCAGGGCACCTGAAGTTGTTTTTTGCTGGCCTCTACCGGATTGTTGAACATACGGATATATCAGCACATCACCTTTATTGGCAGGCAAACTTTTTGTCAACGCTTCTTTCGACAAGGTATATTCTCCGTTTTCACCTTTAGTCGCTACAGTTAGTAAATCAGTCACCTGTTCGCTGGAACTTCCATTAAATAAAGTATCTAAATCATTCACTTGACCCTCAGCCGTAACCTTATACGCTTCACCGCCATTTTCGCCAAAGGATATTGATTTGATTTCATAACCAGACATGGGAGTGATTACCAATCCATTTTCTGGAAATGTAACATAGCCTTGAATTGTATCTTCGGTATATTGAGTAGTTATTGAATTATTATCAATATTTGTCTTATAACCACCTACTGTTCCAAAGCCACTTACGGCTATAGTCACATATTTAGGTGTCCCTTTATCATCAGAACTACCAATATAAAATTCATCCCACAGGCCTATTGTGGACGGCAGGGTTTCAATAAAGGCGTCGCTACTCATCCAGTCGATAAGCTCATCCATAGAATATATTCCGAGAGTCTCGACCTTTTCAAGAATCATATCGTTAGGAAGATCGATAAAATCAACATATGTATCATATTCGGAAACATAGCCGAAATTAAACATACGCTCATCAATGCCGGGAATATCTCTGATTTCTTCTAACGGAACGTCATTCCGGCTATCAAGCACAAGGTTCATGCCAGTCGTTACCATGGCAAAGTGTATATTCGCTCCGGTGAACTCCAAATCACGCATGGAATCAAGATAATCAAAGAATGCTTGATTACCGCCATTTTCATCAACGTCGGGGGTAATAATTTCTACGCCGCTATTTGAGGGTTCTTCGGTGGAAGGGTTATCATCCACGGTATTGTCGTCCGTGATATCCTCCTCCCCGCCGGAGGGGTTATCGTCCGCGGCATTGTCATCCGTAATATCCACTCCGCCGGAGGGGTTATCGTCCGCGAGATTGTCGCCATCCTCGGGCAGCTCGTCAAAAACAATCTCGCCGCCATCGGGAACCTCGGCGGAAGTCTCATCGGCAGGGGCAGGGAAGCCTGCCACCGGAACTGCGCCGGCGGTGACGCCGAAGAACATCGAGAAAGCCACGAGCATGGCCATTAATTTCTTCATGTCAATCATTCCTCTCTTAAATCATTTATAAATTATAATCTTGTTTTGCGGGAATCCAATGGGCAGACTTTTACGGTTTATTTGGAATTAACCGACCGCCGCAAAATCATTCATCATCCCGCTCATTCAATGTAGGATTTTATTTCATCAATAAACTCAGCCAAGTCTCCGCGCGCCTCGGCGGCGGAAATACCGTATTCATCCGAAAGGAGGGAAACAAGTTCATCAAAGGAGCGCTCCGTTTCAAGAAGCCTCCACACATAACCGCCGCTGCCGTTAAGGCTGAGCACACGGTTAAGGTTTTCGCCCTCGGTGGGGATAACCATTACCTCATCCTCGCCGACAAGGTGCGTTATCATTCCGCTTTTTTGCTTCATAGTCGCCTCCGGCTATTCCATGAAGAACATATAACTTAAGGGATATTCCACCCAGACAACATTACCGGACACCCCTTCATTATATACCACACGGCCGCCGAGCATATCCGCCGTAGGCTTTGCGCCGTTTACCTCGGCTCTTACGCGGAGCGTGAAGCCCGAAGAATTATCATAAACAAGTTGCGGGTAATAGGTGAATATGACGGTCGCTCCCCGCTCTTCGCTTAGGCGAAGGCTTATATCGCTTAGATACGAGGTAAAAGCGTCGCGCAGGTCGTTATAAAACGGATAGTTTATCCACAGTGGCGAAGCAAGCTCCATTTCCTTACCATCGGGGGAAAGAAACGGAAGGTCAAACACAGCGTTCGGCACGCTCGCCAGTACGGACTGATAAAGCCCCGCCTTTGCCGGAAGGCCGGAAAGACGCATAGGCTCGTCGTTATATGTCAGTTCCGTCCCGCTGACCGTGACCGAGGTTTGAAGCCCCCACAAAATATCGCACTGGAGCAGGAAGGACGCGACATACCGATGAGTTACCGGCTCGCCGTCGTTAAGCTTTCCTCCCCCGCAGGGGCGGATGCCGTTCTTCCACGCGAAGGTGAGCGCGGGAACAAGAGCGGCGTCCACGGGCGCGGCGTCAAGGAAATTGCTTTCCCTTCCGCCGTAAGGCACGGGGGCGTGTATCTTATGCGCCACACCGTAGCTAAGCATGGCTACTGTGTCCTCCGCCGCGGCGGGAGCGTCGGCAAAGTTTGCCGATATTCTGCCCGGGCCGAGAACAAATTCCATCGTTTTAAGGTCATTTGCATATTGGTGGTCAAAATCGGCGTTTTCGTCATACCACAGCGCGTTGATACGGTCAAGCTTTAGGCGGCAGGCCGCCCGCGCTATTTGGCCGTTTGTCAAAACCGCGCCACTGTCATAGGGGACGTCGAAAAGGTCGCTTCCGTTGAACACCCGTTCAAGCTTTTCTTCGGCAATATTATCGGCAAAATCCGTAGGCTCAACCGAACGTCCGCGCGATTTAACTATCAGCGCGGCGGCCTCGGCCCGGGTAAGCCCCGCGTCAAGGCGAAGGTCAACCCCGTCGTCGCCAGTCATTATGCCATGCTCATAAGTCCATCCGACCTCCGTCGGATAGTCCGAACCCGCCGTAACGAACGACGGTGCGTATGAGCTTTCGCCCCCAGCATAGCAGTCATACATATAGACCGCCGCCTGCTCCCTTGTCATTAGTGCGTCAGGCAGGAGCTTTCGCCCCTCCGCCAGCCGAAGCGGAGAATGGAGCAGATAATCATAGGCCCAATGAAGCCTACGAAGATCGACTATGTAGTCGTTTCTGGGTTCGGCAAGCCGATAGCCCAACATCTTTACAAACTGCGCCCTCGTGACCGGGTCGTCCGGGTGGAAGCCTCCATCCGGCATACCGGAAACCGTTCCCTCGTCAACAAGCGTCCGCACCGCGCCGTAAGCCCAGTGATCCTCCGGCAAATCGGTGAAGCCCATCATCATCAGGGCGCCAACGATAAGGCCGAGAAGCGCAGCTGGTCTGAGAATTTTTTTCATTAAGGATTCTCCTGTCAGCGCGTTTAGGAAATGTCAATCTTTGTGTAACGGTTGCCGTTATTGTAGTCATCAGGCACGGCACTGGCAGGCGCGGCATAAGCGGCTATCCTATTATTATAAGCCGCCTCGTCCGGCGCAACCGACGAATCAACCGCGTGGAAATTCGAGAGACGCGCGCCGCCGTTCAGCCGCACCGTGCCGCCATTCGCGCCCGCAGCGGCATAGGTCCTGAACGAAACCGTTTCGTCGAGCGTTTCCGTCAAATCGACAATGGCAGCGCGAAGCTTGCTGTAAATCTTTTTCTTTTCAATCTTCATCATCGTCATCCCCTTTCTGACAAACATTGAAGCCATGTGTTATGTCTATTTTAAATCTTCCCGTTCCGCTTTTTCTTTGCATAAGCTCAGAACAGAAGAGATTTAACAGTTTCAACGGCCCCCCGCGATATATCGCAGCGGAGCTCATACACAGGAACGGAATCCAAAAAGTCAAGCAATATCTTTACCTGCCGTTCCATTTGCACAGGGAAATGCTGTGACCTGACGGAGCGCAGTCCGCGTGTGATTTTTTCCTGCCCAACAAGAGGCCTTACGGAATTATCCGTCCCGCGCTCGACATAAATAACGGCTTTGACCGGCGCGGATACGTTATTATTCTCGCCCGAGGTTCCCGCCCACGGTGAGCCGTAGGCACGATACACGCCGTCCTTCTTCATTATTATAGGCGTATCGTCATTTATGCAAACCGCCGCGTCGGGATAGCTCTCCCTCCACAGGCGGGCCTGAGTGGATTTGCCGGTGCCCGAAGGAGCGGCAAACAACAGCGCGCAGCCGTTATACGCTATTGCCGAGGCGTGATAGGTTATCCCGCCGAAGGCCGGCAGACAGTTGACAACACTCTCGCCAATGGCAACCGACATACGGCTATCGAGGCCGCTGCCGCCAGACGCCTCCACGTCGGTGAGCACACAACTCACGCTATGAAAATCGTCATCATACGTCAGCGTCGCGAGCGATGAATCGCCGGCCCTATCCTGCGAAAGAAATTTTCCGCCAAAGCAGCCAAACTCCTCAATAAAGTGCCTGACGCCATACATTGGCTTGAGCTCCCGAGCGGGAATATGCTCCGCAACCGAGCAGCTTACCCGCATAACGTCCTTTTGCCCGAAAAAGTCACCCTCCGCAGCATAGCTTTTCAGTCCGTCAAGGGTTTTTTCCGGGCAGTCGCCAGCGATTTTCAGAAAAAATTCTGAAATTAAATAGATTTTGTCAGGCTTCATTGACCATTCCTTTCGAGGCCTACATCTTGTATGTCGTTCCACTCAACTACACGACTCTACAATACCACAATTTTATCAAAATGTCAAGTGGAAATATGAATTTTTTGAAAAAAATTTCGCAATTTTTTCTACCTCATGTCAAAAATTTCAATTTCATACAATCAAGCAAAAACAGGAGCCGCCGCCACGTCCTCCTCAGCTATATCAAATCCATCCTTTTCAGCAGCGGCTCCCTATCGCCGTACTTGCCCCGATTAGCCATAACGCCCTTCGCAAGGTCGAATATATTATTCGCCCACGCTGCCGGCAAAAGCAGCGGATTTTTTTCACAATACGGGTACAAATCCACGAGCATGCGTTTTTTCGGGAAAAATCCCCTTGCTATACGCTTGATAATGCCGCCGCGCTCGCCGTACAGCTCCGAGGAAAAAACTCCGGTTCCCCGAGGTATGGCCTTCTCTCCCCACACTCCCTTAGTGCAGCCATTAAAACAGTCCGCAAGGAAAAGCTCCACGGTCTCGGGCGAGTATTCGACGGGCAGAAGCTCTTCCGCCTTAAAGCCCAAATACTCAATCCCGGCTCCAACAACGGTATCAAAGGCGCGCAGACAACCGGTTTTTTCAAGGAATCTCCTCAGCTCGCCGGCGTCGATTTCATCCCTGTTCCTTCGCGTATACAGCAAAATATCACATATTTGCTTAAGGTCACAGCGGCTGAAAAGGAAATGCTGAATCATGTGGCAAAATATATATTTCAGCGCATCTGTTTTGCCGAGAGTTTCCACCGGCTGTCCGCCGCGCAGCACAATTCGCTCAAGGGGCTGGCATATTATTTCTTCGTTTTTTAAACAAAGCTTACGAAAATCCTCATCGTACAGGTTCCTGTGGAGCTCAACCATCCCCACGCCCGCATATTCAACCGCGCTGTGCTTTTCTGTGTCCTTCAGTCCCTTTACTGTCCCGCCGTGTTCAAGAAGATACGCCTCCGCGGCGTCGCAGTCCTCCGTATGCACGAAAAAAAGGTCAGTATCAACGGACTCGCGCAGCGCCGGATCGGGGTACAAATCCGCAAGAACAGCGCCCTTTATAACAACAGGCCTATGACCGGCGGCTTCAAGATCGCCGAGAAGCTTATTCACATTAAGCGAGCGCACGGTTTCCTTCACACGTCTTTTAATAAGGTAGGTTTTCATATCGGACAGGTTTTCTACCGCGTCGCTGCCCTCGGCCGAAACAATTGCGGACAGCGCCAAAAGCTCGCACGATTGCCCGTAACATTCGCGAATTACCCTCGCGATATCCATATCGGGCCTTAAAATGGCTTTTTTATTATGTATGGCGCAGCCGACAAGGTACAGTGCGTCAATATAGTATTGCTCCACTTCCACACCACCTTTTAATATTATAATAATAACACGTTTTATGCGGTTTGTCCATACTGATTTTTGATATTTTACAATATAAAAAGGCCCGCATCGCGGGCCTTTTTACTGTTTCTGTTATTTGTTCATGCTCAGTCCAGCGCCTGGATAAAAGTTATGTCGGCGATACTTATGCCTCTCTTCCCAACGCAGGTCTCGTCAAAGGTGACGTTTTCCTTATTGCTGCTGTCCATATACTCTCCCGCAAGACGCATGGGCTCATTAAAGTATATCTCGTCGCCGTCATAGCCCACGGCTACCATTGTGTGGGGGTAGTCGGCATAGCGAACCATAACTCCCTCGGGATGAAGGTCGAGGGCCTCTTTTATGGCCTCAATGGCAACATACTCGTCGCCGTTCTCATTATTTATAAGGGTCCCGCCGGAGTTACTGTCACGTCCGCCATAATAGGGGCTGCTCTCGCTGAGAGCCGGAACAAACTCCACGCCAAACTCGTCGGCTATGTCCCAATGATAGCAGTACGAGCCGCTGCCGCCCTTTTCCTCATTAACGTCGGCAACATCGTTGGGAGTTACGACCTTTCCGGTAACGTCGGATATAAGCATTGCATAGCTGCACGTCCAGCAATAGCCGCTGCCGTAATCGGGCAGTTCCCAGTCAGACTGATTCTGGAAAAAGAAGGTGTGACCTGAATTTCCCTTAAAATCTGAAGAGCGAGAAGCTGATGACCTTGAGGAATAGTCGTAGCTGCCGGTGGAGATAAGTATATCGCCGGTCTCATCGTCCCAATCGACGCTGGCGCCAAATGCGTCGGCAATGTCACGGACCGGAACATAAGCCACGTCGTCTATGAGCTGGGGAGCCACAGCGAGCGAAAGCTGCTCGAAATCGTCCTCCTCGCTGCTGAGGCTGCTCTTTGTCATGATGTCATAATCCATCTTGAGCACAACGCCGACGTCATTTTTCGTCAGACGGACGCTTTGCGTATTGTTCGACCACTTAACCGAGGCCCCGAAGGCCTTTGCAAGGGGACGAACCTCTACAAGGGTCGAGCCGTCGATAACCACGGGATCATTGTCGAAGCGGAGTTCGCGGCCATTGAACAGCACCGAACCGTCAGCCGCGTAGGCGGCGCACGATAAACCGAGCACGGTCAGCACGGAAATCAGTACAAAAAGTGCTGACCTTACGATTTTGTGCATTTTGCATACCCCTCTCCGAACTTATTTAAGCTTTTTTGTAGCTTATGAATAGATTATAGCACACTTTTTCCATTAATGCAATAGTTTTTTTAAAATTTTTGTAATATTTTTTTAATTATTTTTCGACAGCTGCGACAAGGCGGCAGATAGGAGTCCCCATTTCCACGAAGCGTTGTTCATATTCCGTCATAATATTACCCTCGGGGCGCTCGGCGTGAAGGTCGAACGTTACATCCCGCAGCTCGAAGCCGTTTTCGGCAAAGGTCTCGAGTGAAAAATCGAAAAGCGGGCGGTTATCTGTTTTGAAGTAGATTTCGCCGCCGTTTTTAAGTATGCGTTTATATTGTTCCAGAAACGAGCCGTATGTAAGCCGACGCTTGGCGTTGCCCTTCTTTGGCCACGGGTCGCTGAAATTAAGGTATATGCGCTCGGCGCAGGAGTCGGGCAGCATGGGCGCGACGGCGGCAAAATCGTCCCGAACAAATTTAATGTTATTAAGCCCCGCGTCACGCGCCTTTTCCATTGCGAGAACGATGACGTTCGAGACCCTTTCCACCGCAAGGAAGTTCACCTCCGGAAAAAGGCGGGCGCACTCGTTTATAAAGCGGCCCTTGCCGCAGCCCACCTCTATGTGGAGCGGGCCCTCGGGGAGAGGGGTCTTGAGGTCGGCAAAAAGGGCGGCGCAGTCCGCGAGCCGCCCCTCGAGATTGTTACGAGTTCTCATTCGCATGGGTATTCCTCAATTCTTTAGTTTATTATACCATTCCACAATTTTGAAGCGCACTCTGACCGGCAGCGCCCCATCTGCGCCGGAGGTCAGAAGCTCGTAGTCCGCAGGAGCCAGCATTTCCTTAAGCTGGGAGGCCGCGGCGGAGCTGTCCACGCTGCCGCGCACGTAGCACAGCGGAGGAAACAACACGCACCACCAGTTTTCGCCCCTGCCCTCGCCGATGACTATCCTTACGGCGTCGTATTCTCCGGCAGGATAGGTAAGCCCGCCGTAGCTCTTAGTGGGAAAGCTGAAGCGGCCATACTCCGCGCTGACGGGCATTTGGCAGCCGTTTTCGCGGAGCGTCCGCTCGGCTATGTCTCGGTAGACATCCAGCATGGAGGGAATATTTTCCTTAGTAACGCCGCTGTCTGTGGCGGCGAGAATAGCGTCCCTGACTTTTAGCTTAAGAGCCTGATCGCTGTCGCTGTCGCTGTTCGCAATAATATGGAGCCGCACCACGTCGCGGCTCAGGCGTTCGCCCGCGCCGGAAGCGTAGCTGACGGCGCACATAAGGGCGCAGAGCAGCGTCAGCGCAGCGACAATTATTTTTTTCACAGTCAACACTTCCTTATTACTCTCTTTAGGGTAGTATTGACCATGCCATGATAAATTATACAGGCTTGCAAAGATATACGGTTTTATATTTGCCCCAGAGTTCGTTTTTCGCGGCGACGGCCTTGCGGCGGTCGGTAAATATGCCGAAAACCGTCGGGCCGCTTCCGCTCATCTGCGAAACGACCGCGCCAAGCGACACCAGCTTTTGCTTGACCTCGGCCAGCACGGGATAATCGCTTATACTGACCTCCTCGAGCACGTTTGCCATACCCGCCGCGATTTTGCCGAGATCGCCCTGCTCAAGGCCGCGTATGACGGCCTCGGTATCGGGGCGGCGGAAGCCGGAGCGGGAGTCAATTTTTTCGTACACTTGTTTGGTACTAATGGAAAAAGCCGGCTTAACAAGCAATATATGGCATGGCATGAGCGGCGGGAGCGGCGAAAGCTTTTCCCCTATGCCTCGGGCCAGCCGCGCGCCGCCCAAAAGGCAGTAGGGCACGTCCGCGCCGAGAGCGGCGCCCATTTCACACAGCCGTTCTATACCGAGGTTTGCCCCTGCAAGGCGGTCGAGAGCCTTAAGCACCACAGCGCAGTTGCTGCTTCCGCCGGCAAGGCCCGCCCCCACGGGAATATGTTTTTCTAAAACTATCTTAACGCCGCCGCGAAGTCCTGTTTCGCTGAGGAACAGCCGTGCCGCCTTATAGGCGAGGTTGTCCTCCCCCACGGGCAGGAAGGGCAGGCTCGTTTCGACGGTTATGCCCTCCCCCGTCTCGTCCAGTTCCACCGAGACAGTGTCGCTTAAGGAGGTTGTGTGCATTATCATTTCGACCTCGTGATAACCGTCGGGCCTCTTGCCCAAAACGTCCAGCGTGAGGTTGATTTTAGCGTATGACTTAAATGTAGCTCTTTTCATTCGTTGCCCTCCCAAGAGTATTTCCAAAAAAATTATACCTGACGCAGTGGAAAAAGTCAATAGTTTTTTGGTTTTATTAAAAATAACACACGATTTTTCGCGCGCCATTTTTTATAAAAATATATATGACAGTGTGCCGAGCAGCGCCAGTAGAGCAAAATTAATGAGCGAAAAGGTCTTTATGTAGCGGCCCTGCGATATTCCGGCCGAGCACACGCGGCGATAGGATATTAGGCTTGCCATCGAGGCAATCAGCGTGCCGAGGCCGCCGATGTTAGTACCTACTATGAGGCCGCGGGCGTTATCCGTAAAGGCTGAGAGCATAGTCGCGGCGGGCACATTGCTGATAATTTGGCTGAGCGCCGCGCTCAAAAAGGTCTCCTTTCCCGCAAGAACGCCAAAGACCGCATCGGATATCCGTTCCACGCGGGCGGCGTTGCCCACGAATATGAAGAAGCAGACGAAGGTCAAAAGCAGAATGTAATCCGCCTCGAGGAAAAGCCTCCTATCCATGAACAGTGCCGCCGCACAGACCACAGCGAGCATAACTGGCCACGGCAGCAAGCGCAGCACCGTCAGCATACAAACGGCAAACAAAACGCCGCAGACGGCGGCCATACCCTTATTCAGCCCTGCCGAGGCCGTCTGCGGCTCTACCTCTCTCTCGCCTCCCCAAGGGAGAAGCAGCGTCCCCAGAGTCAGCGCGAGGCTGAGCGCGCCAAGCGGCAGCGTGATGGCGAAAAACTCCGCCGGCGAAAGGCCAAAATACGTGTAAAGGTACAAATTTTGCGGGTTGCCCACCGGAGTTATAAGGCTGCCGAGATTCGCGGCGACCGTCTCCATCACCACGGCAAAAATCACGGTTTTTTCATCACTCCCGCGCAGCATTGCAAGCGTGAACGGCACAAAGGTTATCAGCGCGACGTCGTTGGTTATCAGGGCGGAAATAAAAAAACATATAAGGCACAGCGCCGTTACGAGGGATTTTTCACGCCTGAAGCGGGAGGAGAGCGCCTCCGTCATCACGCCAAAAATCCCCGAACGCGAGAGCCCCGCCACCACCAACATAAGACAAAACAGCACCGCCAGCACCGAAAGATTGACATAGTCCGCGTATCCGGTGTCCGGCGGGACAAGAATCATCGACGCGGCGGCCAGCGCCGCCGAGGCCGAAAGCACCGGCTCGCGCTTTATAAATGATAGAATTTTCATTGTTTTTTTCCTCAATTATAATGAGTAGAGTAAAATAAAAGCAAGAAAAAAGCGTCGGAGCAAAGACAGGCTTTGCTCCGACGCCATGGAGCGGAAGACGGGATTCGAACCCGCGACTTTCACCTTGGCAAGGTGACACTCTACCACTGAGTCACTCCCGCAGCTCACTGTGTTATAATACCACAACGGAGCCTGTTTGTCAAGGGCTTTTTATAACTTTTCAAGAATTTTTTTGTCCTCCTCGCTTAGCAAGGCCCTTTTCAAAAGGTCGGGACGTTTTCTGCGCGTGCGAAGAAGCGACTGCTCGCGCCGCCATTTTTCTATCTCCTTATGGTTGCCGCCCAAAAGCACCTCCGGCACCGCGCGGCCCATGAACTCGGGCGGGCGAGTGTACTGAGGGTACTCCAAAAGGCCGTTGTAGTGGCTTTCGGTCTCGGCGGTCTCGCGGCTGTCAAGCACGCCCTCGCGCATACGGCTGACGCAGTCGATCAGCACCATTGCGGGCAGCTCGCCGCCGGTCAGCACATAGTCGCCTATGGATACCTCCATATCGACAATCTCCTCCAGCACGCGCTCGTCCACGCCCTCGTAGTGGCCGCAGAGCAAAATAATATGCTCCTCGCGGCTGAGGTCTCGGGCCAGCTTCTGGCTGAGCGCCCGCCCCTGCGGCGAAAGATAGATCACAAGCGGCCTGTCGTCGCCGGCGACGCTCCTGTATGCGTCGTAGATAGGCTGGGCCTGCATAACCATGCCGCCGCCCGCGCCGTAGGGATAGTCGTCCACGCGGCGATGCTTGTCGGCGGAAAAGTCGCGTATATTTATGCAGTCCACCTCGATAAGCCCCTTTTCCGAGGCGCGGCCGATTATAGACTCCTTGAGCGGAGCGAACATATTCGGGAACAGTGTCAGAACGGAAAACTTAAGCTTATTCATGCCAGTCGATCAGCCCTTCTATAGGTTCGATAACGAGCTCACCGCGTTCGAGCGAAATTTCCTTCACAAAGGCGTCGCACTTGGGGATAAGGCACCTTGCGCCTCCGTCCTGTCGGGTTATTTCGAGCAGATCTCCCCCGCCGCCCTCTGTCACGGAACTGACCGTCCCTATCTCCTCCCCGTCCGCGAGCACAGCCCTTAGACCCGTGAGCTGGAAATAGTAGTACCGCCCCTCGGGGAGCGGCGGCAAATCCTCCTCCCGCGCGTAAAGCTCGACGCCCTTAAGGGCCTCGGCTGCCGTCATATCGTCCACGCCGGAGAGCTTCAGCAGTACAGCTCCCTTGTGCAGCCTCCACCGCTCGACCTTGAAGCTTTTTGCTCCGCCGGCGGTATAGAGGGTGTCTACGGCGTCAAAGAAGGGCTCGCCGTCGGTGTAGTGCAGGGCGCGCACCTCGCCTCCGAGGCCGTGAGTGTTGACGATTTTAATAACGTAAATCATATCCTCCGCTCCTCCGAAAAGACGAAGGGGCCGGTCCGGCCCCCGCGCTCAGTCAAGAATATCAACAACGATTTTTTTCTCGTTGCCGAGCTTTTTCGCCGCGCCCTTCATAAGAGTGCGGATAGCCTTGGCTATGCGGCCCTGCTTGCCGATTACCTTGCCCATGTCGCCGTGGGCCACGCGGAGCTCAAGCAAAAGGGTGTCGTCGGTCTCGGTTTCGGTCACAACAACCTGTTCAGGCTCGTCCACCAAAGGCTTAACGATGGTTTCAAGAAGCTGTTTCATTAAGTACCTTCCTCTCAGAAAAACAGTTGTTATTCGATAATGCCGTTCTTCTTAAGCAGGCTCTTAACGGTATCGGTGGGCTGCGCGCCGTTCTTTATCCACTTCTTGGCCTTTTCGCCGTCAACCTCGAACCTTGAAGGGTTCTGGAGCGGGTCGTAAACGCCTATTTCCTCAATGAAGCGGCCGTCGCGGGGATAGCGGGAATCGGCCACCACAACGCGATAGAAGGGGGCC
Organism: uncultured Clostridia bacterium; assembly: GCA_947629005.1. Lineage (GTDB taxonomy): Bacteria > Bacillota > Clostridia > UMGS1883 > UMGS1883 > JAFLUQ01. The sequence continues at coordinate 55,656 of CANRCD010000004.1, read as the reverse complement.
TTCTTAGCGCCCATTCTTCTGAGTCTGATTTTTACTGCCATGTCTATTACCTCCAATTAAAATGTATATAATAACTTTTCGTTATTAACTTAGAACGGGAATTTCATTTTCCGCATCTTTTTCGGGTCGGAAAACATTTTAAGCATTTTCTGCATTTGCTCGAACTGCCTCAAAAGGCCGTTCACGTCCTGTATCTGAACGCCGCTACCCGCGGCAATGCGCCGCTTGCGGCCGGAGTTGATTATCTCGGGGCGCTCGCGCTCCTCCTTTGTCATTGAGGTGATTATGGCGCGGATGCGGTCGAGCTGCCTTTCGTCAACCTTCACGTTTTTGAGGGCCTTTGCGTTTACGCCGGGGAGCATACCCATTATATTCTCCAGCGGGCCCATGTTGCGCATTTGATCAAGCTGGTCAAGATAGTCGTTCAGGTCAAATCGCTGGCTTTTGAGCTTTTTCTCGAGCTCCGCAGCCTTTTTCTCATCTATTGCGGCCTGCGCCTTATCTATGAGCGAGAGCATATCGCCCATGCCGAGGATACGCGAGGCCATGCGCTCGGGGTAGAATGGCTCCACATCGCCGAGCTTTTCACCCACGCCGACATATTTTATGCTTTTGCCGGTGGCCGCACGGACGCTCAGCGCCGCTCCGCCTCGGGCGTCGCCGTCGAGCTTCGTCATGATTATGCCGTCAATGCCGAGGTCGCCGTCAAAGGCGCCGGCAACGGTAACCGCGTCCTGGCCCGTCATAGCGTCCACCACGAGTAAAATCTCGGTTGGAGCGACCTCCGTCTTTATGCGGCGCAGTTCGTCCATAAGCGCCTCGTCCACGTGGAGGCGGCCTGCGGTATCAATGATAACGGTATCATAAAGTGTGGTGTCACAGCCGGAAACCGCCGTTTTGGCTATGGCCACTGGGTCCTTTGTCTCGAAATCGGCATAGACCTTAAGTCCCTGCTGCTCGCCCACCACTTGAAGCTGCTTTATGGCGGCGGGTCGGTAAACGTCGCAGCCGACGAGCATTACCTTTTTGCCCTGCTTTTTGAGCAGCCCGCCCAGCTTGGCGGCCATGGTCGTCTTGCCCGCGCCCTGAAGGCCGACGAGCATATAGACCGTCGGCGGCTTCGGCGACACGGCAAGCTTGGCCTGCGCGCCGCCCATGAGCCACGTAAGCTCGTCACGAACGATCTTTATAATCTGCTGGCCCGGAGTGAGGCTTTCCATAACCTCAGCGCCGGTGGCTTTTTCAAAAACGCGCTTTTCAAATTCCTTTACGACCTTAAAGCTGACGTCCGCCTCAAGCAGGGCCATGCGAACCTCGCGCATGGCGTTCTTGATGTCCTTCTCGGAAACAACGCCCTGTCCCTTAAGCTTTTTAAAGGTTTCCTGTAGCTTCTCGCCCAAAGATTCAAATGCCATTATTTTTCTCCGTTCTGAACATAGTCCGCCGCAGCGGTTATCCTTTCGGCAAGCGCGGCGGCCTCGCCGCCCATTTCCTTGATCTCATCGGCGCAGCGGCGTATTTCGTCGAGCGCGGCAAACCTTTCGCCGAGGCGCAGCCTGCCCTCGGCTGAAAGAAGCAGCGTCTCGCCCCGCTTGATGAAATCCCTCGCTCCTTGGCGCGTAACGTCCATGAGCTCGGATATCTCAGCAAGGGAGTAATCTTCATTATAATAATAATCCAGCGCCTCGGCCTGCTTTTCCGTCAGCAGTCCGGAGTAAATATCCAAAAGCGCGCTGAAATGAAAATCCTTTTCCATAGCTCTTTACCACCTGTAAAGTCATTCAGCTTTACACCTTTTATATTTTACATGATAACCGGCGCCTTGTCAAGTATTTTTTTGAATTTTTTCTTAATTTTTCTTTGGTAAATTTGCGGAATTTTCGTCATTATTTTTATGCAATTTGCCCAAATTTAATTTTACTATTTACAAATTGGTAAAAAAGCTATATAATAATATCATAGTAACGTGTGGGCTAATGTGTTAGCCGTGCGTTTAATCTAAGGAGGGATTTCCAATCATGAAAAAGGTACTTTGCCTTTTGACCGCTCTTGTTATGGCTTTGGGCTGCTTCTCCGTAAGCGTGTCCGCCGCCGATTACGGAACGGTTCTCAACAACAATGTCGCGATTCTTGTCGGCAGTACGTCGGCGGTTTCGGGCAATGCCCTGAAAACGCTCCCCGCCGCCCCCACGGAGATTGACGGCGTTGTAATGATACCGGTGAGCGCCATCGCCTCGCTTTACAGCGGCACGGCGGTTTACGACGCGTCCACCGGCTTTATCGACCTTTCCTTCGGCTCCGACAAGGTTGCCGTACTTAAGGCCGGAACAACCAACTACACGCTTAACGGCTATGGCCGTACCCTTTCGGCCGCTCCGGCGGTTCAGGGCGGGCAGGCCTTCATTCCCTTACAGGATCTTGTACAGAATATCATCGGTCAGGTTTATTTTTACGATGCGTCGAGAAAACTCGCTATCACCTCTCACCGCACCGTTATCCGTGACGCGGCCGCAGAAGGCGCGGTGCTTTCCACTATCGTAGGCGCCATTCAGTCCGGCGACCTTCCCGAGATAAGCGTTCCCACTTCGTATGAGCTTGACTGGAGCATTCCCGAGGAGCAGACCATAGGCAGCGGTTCCTCCGGTTCCTCCGCGGCTGCCGAGACCGGCCCCATCGACTCTTCCATGTCGGGCTCCGCTATCGGCACCAAAATAACTCTCAATGCCTCCATGCTCAAGTTCTCCTCCGAGCCTGAGGAAAACAACCCAGGCATCAACTGCGTGGACGGAAGCCCGAGCTCGGTTTGGGCCACTCAGGGTTTACAGGAGATGAATATTGACCTTGGCGCCCCTACTCCTATCGCGTGCGTGGGCGTTCAAATGAAGGCCTATGACGATTCAAGAACAGTAAATTACGGTATCCTCGTTTCCTCTGACGGCGTCACCTTCCGTTCCGTATTTGACGGCGCCTGCGCCGCCGGCGGCGGACAGTTCGAGTACCACACCGTCGGCGTTACGGCCAGATATGTAAGAATGACGACAGCGGGCAGCAGCGTGGGCGACTGGGCCTCCGTTGCGGAAGTTGAGGTTTACAACGGTACTCTTTCCTCCGGCGCGGCTCAAAACAGCGGCTCTCAGTCCGCCTCTGCCGCGAAGTCCTCCACTCCCTCCGGAACAAAGCTTGAAGTTACCAATGCTACGTTTACCGCCGAGCCCGAGTCCGCAAATCCCGGCAGAAACGCTCTTGACGGCAATGCAAGCACCTTCTGGGCCGTCGAGAATGCAAACAGCATGACGATTGACCTTGGCAGCGCTCAGCCCATTAGCTGCGTAGGCGTACAGATGCGCTCCTACGATGACGGCAGATCAGTAAACTATGGCGTTTCCCTCTCCGAGGACGGCAGCACATACAACCAGATTTATAACGGCGCGTGCGCTGCCGGCGGCGCGGTTTACGAATATGTTGACGCCGGCGGCAAAAACGCCAGATATGTCAGAATTAACGTAAACGGCAGCAGCACCAACGGCTGGGCTTCCGTTGCAGAGGTTTCTGTATACACCGGCTCCGGCTCCGCAGCCGCCGTCGGCAGCGGTTCTGCCGGCGGAGCCACATATCCCAACCTTTCCAGCGTGACCGGCGAGTTTATTATAGCCGACCCCGCCACCAATAATGTGCTTACCATGGCAAGCGACAACACCACGCTTACCGTTTCCGCCAACACCAAGGCCAGCAACCAGATATGGACGCTTGGCAACAACTCCTACGGCAGCACCTTCCAGAACAGCGCCGCAAATGTTGTTATGGACGTATTTGAACAGTCCACGGCTTCCGGCGGCCAGATAGGCGTATGGGAAGGCAACGACGGCAACAATCAGGCATGGGCCCTTGAGCTCGACGGTAACGGCTATTATGTGAAGAACATAATGAGCGGCCTTTACCTTTCCAACAGCGGCGGCAATATCGTTCAGCTCGACAGGGGCAGCGCCACCAAGTGGGTTATAGCCAATCGCGATGCGACGATTTCCGCCGGCGCGACCATCACCGGTGAATTTCAGCTTGCCGTAGCCGGCACCAAAGATGTGCTTACCGTTGGCGATGACTCCACGACTCTCAGCGTATCAGAAGCGTCTTCCTCCAACTCTCAGCTTTGGACGCTTGATGGCAGCGGTATCAAGAGCGTATCCTGCGGCTATTTCGTTGACGTATTTGAGCAGTCAATGAACGAGGGCGGCCAGATAGGCGTTTGGGAAGGCAACGGCGGCACTAACCAGACATGGATACTTGAAAAGGACGGCGGCAGTTACTATATTAAGAGCGCCATGAGCGGGCTTTACCTCTCCAATGTAAACGGCGCGGTTCAGCAGCTTGCCAAGTCCTCCGCAACCAAGTGGGATGTTCTCGGAGCCGAGGTTGAGGTTGTCGAGGTTGAACGGCCCAATGTTCCCACCCCCATTACCGAGCCTGTCGGCGGCGAATTCAGAATCGCTCTTTACGGCACCAACAATGCCATAACCATTTCCAGCGATAAAAACATTATCCTTTCCCGAAATCAGGGTCTTGCCAACCAGAAGTGGACGATGGAGCCTGCCGACGGCGGCTTCCTCATCAAAAGTGTTGACACCGGCGAAGTGCTTGAAATTCCCGGCGAGTCTGTTGATTCCGGCAGAAAGCTTGGCCTGTGGGAGGCAAACGGCGGCGCACACCAGACTTGGGTGCTTGAAAAGCTCGGAGGCTTCTACTATATCAAGAACGCAGCCAGCGAGCTCTATATCGCTTACGATGAGACCGGCGTTCGTCAAAGAACTTTTGACGCCGCTTCCAAGTGGTCTATCAGATAAACGCACGCCATTAAATAAACGCCCCGAGCGTGGCTCGGGGCGTTTATTTCTATACAAGAATCAACATAAAAGGGGCCTAATCGGCCCCTTTTTCTTTTCTTACTCGGCTTCCTTAGAATCGCAAACGCTTTGAATAGAGCCTTCCTGCTTGCAGCGCTCGTACTCCATTTTTACAAGAGTGTCGATGCAATGACGGCCCTTTTCGTCAAGCGAATGATAGGTTTCTATCATCTTAACAGTTTTATCGTCCATGGGAAGCGGCGTATCATAGTTCACAAGCTTAATATTAAGCTCCTTACACATAAGTACTACCGTTGTATAAGCGGTCCCTCCGACGCCGTTCTTAAGTGCGCTGGCCACCGTAGTCTGCGGTATGCCCAGATGCATGGCAAAGCGGCGCACGCTGCGGTACTGCTTCTTTACCTCATCAACAATAAGACTTGTCAAATAATCACTGTTCATCACTGCACCCCCTAATTATTTTTTAACTTAATAATTATATTAACATATTCTGAAAAAAAAGTCAAGGTCTTTTGTTAACTGCTTAACAACATTTCATTAATAAATCGTGAACAATTCTTATTTTCCAAGAGCCTCTACCACACGGGGGAAGCCCATAAAGTGCGAGGCTTTAACAAGAACGGCACAGCCCTCGGGCAAGTATGCGTCAAGCTCGAGGAGCAGGGAGTCTATGTCCTTGAAGTGCGCGGCCTTGCCGCCGTTTTCGGCGCAGGCGCGAGCAATACTTTCGGAAAGGGGGCCTACTGCGAGAACGATACCGACGCCGGCCTTTGCGGCGTATGCGCCGACCTCGGCATGGAGCACGGGTGCGGCCGGACCGAGCTCGCCCATATCGCCAAGAATAGCGACAGTCGGCCTGCCCGAGCTGACAAGAAGGTCTATGCCCGCCTTCATCGAGGCCGGAGCGGCGTTGTAGCAGTCGTCAATTATCAGCAGGCCGCCTCTTTCGACTATATTCACACGGCCGCTTATCGTTTCTGCTGCGGAAAGTCCCGCCGATATCTCCTCCGTCGTGAGGCCCAGCTCAAGCCCCACACCCGCTGCCGCCGCCGCGGAGCCCGCAAGGTGGCGGCCCGGTATAGTAAGACGGAACGGTATGTTTTTGCCGCCCGCGGTAATTACCCCGCCGCTGCCCTTGAGACCGAAGTCCGTAAAGTCGGTCACGCGGATATCGTTATCCTCCCCGAAGCCGAAAAACCGAAGGTTTTCACGTTTTACGGTGCGAAGCAGAGCGTCGTCGCCGTTAAGGAATGCGGGTGCGTCGGGAGCCATATACTCAAAAATTTCGCACTTGGCCTGAAGTATGCCCTGCTGTGAGCCGAGAATCTCCATGTGTGAAAAGCCGATATTGGTCATAACGCATATATCGGGGCGGGCAATGGAGCTCAACAGCCGCATTTCGCAAAAGTCGCTCATACCCATTTCGATGACGGCGGCCTCGGTCTCGGCCGTCATGGCAAGCAGCGTCAGCGGCAGGCCTATCTCGTTATTGAAATTCCCAAGCGTCTTATGCACCCTGTATTTTTGCGCCAACACCGAGGCGACAATCTCCTTGCAGGTGGTTTTGCCCACGCTTCCGGTTATGCCGACGATTTTCACGCCAAGGCTACTTCGGTAGGCCGCGGCAATTTTTTGCAAAGCTTCCACGGTGTTTTCAACCAAAATATTTGGAACGTCAAGCTCCCTTTCAGCGAGGCACACGGCCCCCTTTTCGGCGGCGGCGGCGGCAAAGTCATGGCCGTCCGCCCTCTCGCCCTTTATGCAGACAAAAAGCCCGTTTTCGCACGCGCTTCGGCTGTCGGTAAAGACCGAGGCAAGCGGAGAGGCAAGCATATCCTCGGGGCCGCTGTACTTTCCGCCGCAAGCGGCGGCAGCCTCGGCAAACGTCATTTTAAGCATCGGCGGCCTCGCTTTCCCCGAGCGAAACGCGGATAAGCTCATCGCAGAGCTCGCCGTAGCTCATGCCGATGGCTGCGGCCTCCTGCGGGACAAGGCTGGTAGGCGTCATGCCGGGAAGGGTGTTAGCCTCGAGGCAGTAGGGCCTGCCGTCCTCGGTGAGGATAAAGTCCATCCTCGCGTAGCCCTTGAGCCGGAGCGCGCGGAAGGCCTTCCTTGTGGCCTCGCGCACGGCTGCTTCATCCTCGGGAGTAAGATTGGCCGGACAAATCTCGATGGTTTTACCGGGCTGGTACTTATTAGTATAATCATACCAACCCTCGCGGGGAATAATCTCCACCGGCGGCAGAGGGCTGCCACCGATAATGCCGCAGGTAATCTCGCGTCCCTTGATGTACTCCTCGACAAGAATTTCGTCCTCGTATTTAAACGCGCCGTCCACGGCGTTTTTGAACTCCTCCTTGGTCGAGGCTATGTAGACCCCGATGGACGAGCCGCCGCTGCAAGTTTTTGCAACAAGGGGAAGGCTCAGCCCCTCGGCCTCGCATACGCCAATATCGTCGCCCCTTTTGAGGTGTACGCTCTTAGGTGTAAGAATACCCTCGTTTAGGAATATGTACTTTGTAAGACTTTTATTCATCGCCACCGCGCTGCCGAGGTAGCCGCTGCCCGTATATTTTATACCAAGCAGGTCAAAGGCCGCCTGAATACGGCCGTTTTCGCCGTCGGCGCCGTGGAGGGCCATGAATACAACGTCGGCCTTCATGCAAAGCTCAATTATATTCTTGCCAAAAATGCCTGCCCCTCCCCTTTCAGCGCGGAGGAGCTCAAGGTCGGGAACCTCATCGGTTACGGCAGGCACGGGGATAGGCTCAACCGCAGAAGCAAACGCTTCCTCTATGCTGCCGGCAAGCTCATAGCCCAAGAACAAATCGGCGCACACGGCGTGGTGTCCGCGCTCCACAAGCGCGTTGCGCACCATCGCTCCGGTGCTGAGAGAAACATTGCGCTCGGGGCTGAGCCCGCCGCACAAAACTACTATATTCATAAGGCACCTCCGAATTTGCTAAATCTACCATATATTATATACTAATCAGGAAAAAATGTCAACATATAGGTGACAAACTGCGCTCTGTTAATTCTACATAAATTATATTGACTTATCGTCTTTTATATTGTATAATTTATATATAAATAGAAAAGGAATGATGAAAATGAAAAGAATTCTCTCATTGTTACTCTGCTTTGCGCTCATCATGACGGCGGCGCCCGCCGTGATGGCCGAGGGCGAGGTCAAAATCATTATTGATGGCACCCCCCTTCAAGCGTCGGACGCCAACGGCAAAGCCGTCTACCCAATTATACTGAACGGCACGACCTATCTTCCCGTCCGCGCGGTTGGACAGGCCTTTGGCCGCGCTGTAAGCTGGGACGGCGCAACTAATACCGTATACATCGGCGAGCCCCTTGGCACGCCCGTCTATACCGAAACCGTTAAAATCAGCATTGACGGACGTATACTCGACCCCCGCGACGCTAACGGCAATCCCGCTCCTCCGTTCATAGAGAGCGGCACGACCTATCTTCCTGTCCGAGCTGTGGGCGAGGCCTTTGGCCGCACCGTTCAGTGGGACGCCGAGGCAAACGCCGTACTGCTGACCCGCGGACCGTCCGATAAAGCGGATACTTCCGCTTCCTCCGATGAAATAGACGGCAAATTCTTCCGCGTTGTTCAGCAGGGCGTTAATCTCCCCCTGACTGTCGAGGACGGCTCCGTACAAAACGGCGCAAAAATAGTCGTAAACGCCTCTGTTACAGGCAACGCGGATCAGTGGGAATTTGATTCTCTCGGCGACGGTTATTACGCCGTTATTAACCGTGCCAGCGGTAAAAGCCTCGATATCCCCTCTTCAAACAAGGACGCCGGCACCGGAGTGACGCAGTATGATTCCAACGGCGGCGGCAATCAGACCGTTAAAGTCATAAAGAATGCCGACGGCACTTATTCCTTCCAGTTCCGCCACAGCGGGCTTTACCTGACGGCAGGCAGCCGCTACGTTACTCAGGAAAACCCTGACGGAAGCGACGGCCAGCGCTTCACCCTTCAATTTGTGGAGGACGGCATAATGAACAAGGTGCCTAATTCGCCCGGTTTCTTCGCACTGGGCGACAAAGCCGAACGTCTGCGCGCATATCTTTACTCCGATATTTCCTTCAGCCGCAACGTCAAGGCTCAGGCTGCGGCGAAGCTTCAGGCTGCGGACTATTTAAACCTCGGCGTGGACGCTCAGCGGGCCCTGCTTGAGGAGTGTATGCACCTTACGGCCTACAATCAGGTGTGGATAAACAACATTCCCAACGAGAGCAACGCCACTTATGAGATAACCGCCATCGACTACGACCCCTCCTACGACGTATGGCGCGGCACCATGAAGCCCGTGTGGATACATCACGTGCGCATGACCGGCGACGTGCCCGGGCAGGTGCACGAATTTATCATGGTTTCCACCGACCAAAACTCCAGTATGATAAAGGATTCGCTTAACGCCATCTCGCGCTTCCCTTACGCCATGCGCAAATACATCACCCGCATGGTCTACCGCGACGACGAGGCCAACAGCTTCAACGCGGACTACGCCAACGTATATATGCGCATACAGGGTACCCGCGACGAGGAAACCATCGCCGTGCTGCTTGCCCACGAGCTGGGCCACACGCTTGACCAGAACTGCGCAGGCGACAGCACGATTTGGGATAGGGCAATTGAGGCGGACGGCGTGTCGGTTTCGGGCTACGGCAACACCAACCGCACAGAGGATTTGGCCGAATATTCGAGGCTTTACCACAGCGTAAAGAAGGATCCTGAGAAGCTCGCCATTATCGAGCAAATATACCCGAACCGCTCACGCGAGTATCAGGCTATGCTCTACAAGAGCGACAGCGTTTATTACAGCGGCTACAAGAACAGCTTTTTCGAGTCGAGCGGGATTCAGGCAGCCGGCGTAACGGCAAAGCCCATAAAGAGCGGCGGCCTATTCCTAACCGTTACGGACAGCAACAGCGGCAGCGGAGTTAAAGTATCGCCAACCGCAAACGGGCTCAATTCCCAGTGGAGGCTTTATCCCACAAACGACGGTTATTACGTGGCCTTCAATGAGGCCAGCGGCCTTTGCCTGAATGTTCCGGGCAACAGCGCCGACAACGGCAAGGGCATTATTCAGTGGAACGGCGGCAACGGCGACAACGAAAAGATGACCAAGATTGACAACGGCAACGGAACCTTTAAGCTCCGCTTCAAGCACAGCGGACTGTATCTGGCTGTCAGCGGCAGCGACGCGGTTCAGAGCAGCTCAGGCAGTGACTGGACATATTAAAAGACATAGAACACAGGGCGGCCTTTGGGCCGCCCTGTGTTTGTCTTAATAACCTCTTTTTTCCCTTATCTCGTCATAAGGGACCGGCATGGGATAATCGCCGGTAAAGCAGGCGTCGCAGAAGTCCGCGGCGGCGCCGCCAAGCATTTCGCCAAGCGCCTCCACGGGCAGAAAACCAAGCGAATCGGCATTAATTATGGAACGAACCTCCTCCGCCGTCCTCTGCCAAGATACCAAAAGCTCCTGACTGGGAACGTCGGTGCCAAAGTAGCATGGGTAAAGGAAGGGCGGCGAGGCCACCCTCATGTGTACCTCCCGCGCTCCGGCGGCCTTCATCAGGTTGACTATCCGCTTGCAGGTGGTGCCGCGGACGATTGAGTCGTCAATCATGACTACCCTTTTATCTTTGACGATATCCTGAAGCGGGTTAAGCTTCAGCCGAACGCTGCGCTCGCGCATTTCCTGCGCCGGCTGAATAAATGTACGCCCTATATAGCGATTGCGCACAAGGCCGTGCTCCAGCGGTATTCCCGAAGCTTCGCTGAAGCCGATGGCCGCGTCCACCCCGCTGTCAGGCACGCCGACGACAACGTCCGCATCGGCGGGACAATACTTCGCCAGTAGTCGGCCGGCGTTCTTCCTCGCCTCATATACGCTCAGGCCCGCTATGGTACTGTCGGGTCGGGCGATGTAGATATACTCAAAGGCGCACATCTTGGGCCGACGCCTAACGCAGTTGTCCTTATATGACACCAATCCCCGCTCGCGGTCGCAAAGCACGACCTCGCCGGGCTCCACGTCGCGGACAAATTCCGCGCCGACCGCGTCAAGAGCGCAGGTTTCGCTGGCAAACACCCATGAATTGCCTATTTTGCCTATAGAAAGCGGTCTCAGGCCATAGACGTCCCTCGCGGCGATGAGCTTTCGCGGGCTCATCACAAGCAGCGAATATGCGCCGTGGATACGCGGTATGCTCCTTACGACAGCTTCCTCGATGCTGCCGCAGTTTATGCGTTCGCCCGCTATGACGTAGGCTATGGCCTCGGAGTCGATAGTAGTTTGGAAAATCAAACCCCGTTTTTCAAAATCATCGCGGAGCTGCGCACCGTTCGTAAGATTGCCGTTATGCGCGATAGCCAGCGTGCCTTTGGCGTATTTCGTCACAAGAGGCTGGGCGTTTTCGCGGCGGCTTTCGCCTGTGGTGGAATAACGCACGTGTCCGATGGCCATCTCCCCTTTGAGAAGCCCCAGCACGTCGCCGGTGAACACCTCGTTCACCAAACCCATGTTTTTGAAGTGCTTGATATCTCTGTTCATGCTGACGGCTATGCCGCAGCTCTCCTGACCCCTGTGCTGGAGGGAAAACAGTCCGTAATACGTGAGCTGCGCACAATCAAGACCGTCATTGTCAAAGATACCGAAAACGCCGCACTCCTCACCGGGCTTACAACGGTTATCCATTCGCCAAACTGCTCCCGTTACAGGCCCAAGCGCTTGAACACTTCAGCGTATGCGCCCTCTACATTGCCCATGTCCCTGCGGAAGCGGTCCTTATCGAGCTTTTCATTGGTCGTGGCGTCCCAAAGGCGGCAGGTGTCGGGCGATATCTCATCGGCAAGGATTATCTGGCCATGATAGCGGCCGAACTCAATCTTGAAGTCGATAAGCCTTATATTGAGCTGCTTGAAAAACTCGCATAGCGCGTCGTTCACCTTAAAAGTGAGGTCGGTGATAGCGGCAATCTCCTCCTTTGTGGCGAGACCGAGAGCGTATATCTGATAGTCGTTTATCATCGGGTCGCCAAGGTCGTCGTTTTTGTAGCAGAACTCCAGCGTGGGCGAAAGCAGGGCTGTGCCCTCCTCTACGCCGAATCGCTTGGAAAAGCTGCCCGCGGCCACGTTGCGGACAATGACCTCGAGGGGAACTATCTCCACCCTTTTAACCACGGTTTCGCGATCGCTTATCTCCTCCACCAAATGGGTGGGGATACCCTTTTTTTCAAGCATCTTGAAGATGAGATTCGTCATGCGGTTGTTCACCACGCCCTTGTTCTCGATGCTGCCCTTCTTAAGTCCGTTAAAGGCGGTGGCGTCGTCCTTGTAGTCAACGATAAGCTGATCCTCGTTGTCCGTCAGGAATACCTTTTTCGCCTTGCCCTCATAGAGCATTTCCTTCTTCATAGTACTGACCTCCAAATATAATTTTATTAAATTACTTACAGAATACAGCCTTTATCCTTTCGATGGCCTCGCGGGTATTTTCGGCGCTGCCGAAGCCCGTCAGGCGGAAATAGCCCTCGCCGCTTGGGCCGAAGCCGCTGCCGGGCGTGCCGACAACATTGGCCTTTTCAAGGAGCTCGTCAAAAAATTCCCAGCTCGTCATACCATCGGGAGTTTTAAGCCACACGTAAGGCGAATTTACCCCGCCGCTGACACTGAAGCCGGCCGCCGCAAGCTCGCTTTTAATGAGGCGGGCGTTGCTCTGATAATACGCGACGAGCGCCCTCGTCTGCTCCCTGCCCTCCGGTGTGTAAACGGCCTCCGCACCGCGCTGGACGATATACGGCACGCCGTTGAACTTGGTGGTGTGGCGGCGGTTCCAAAGGGATTTCACGCTCACCCCGCCGATTTTAAGCTCGTCGGGAATGACAGTGAAGGCGCAGCGAGTGCCGGTAAAGCCGGCGTTTTTGCTGAAGGAGCGGAACTCTATAGCGCAGCGTTTTGCTCCATCTATTTCGAAAATGCTGTGGGGAACGTCGTCCTCGGTTATATATGCCTCGTAGGCGGCGTCGAAGAAGATGACAGAGCCGTTTTCAAGGGCGTAATCGACCCATTTTTTAAGCTCCGCCTTGGTAGCCGCCGCTCCGGAGGGATTGTTGGGAAAGCATAGGTATATTATATCGGGCCTGCGCTCGGGAAGCTGAGGCAGAAAGCCGTTTTCCTCAAGGCAGGGCATATAGACGATATTCGTCCACATTCCGGTTTTTTCGTCATAGTCGCCGGCGCGTCCGGCCATGGCGTTTGTGTCCACATAAACCGGATAAACCGGATCGCAGACGGCGACCACGTTATCGGCGGAGAATATGTCGCCGATGTTGCCGCTGTCACTTTTAGCGCCGTCGGAAATGAAAATCTCGTCGGGAGAAATGTCCACGCCCCTCGCTTTGTAATCGTTCTCGGCGATGGCGTTCCTCAAAAAGTCGTAGCCCTGTTCGGGACCGTAGCCGCGGAAGGTGGACTTATCCGCCATTTCGTCAACGGCCCTGTGCATTGCGGAAATTACGGCCGCGGGCAGCGGCAGCGTAACGTCGCCGATTCCGAGACTGATGACGTTCGCGGCAGGGTTTGCTTCCTTATACTCTTTAACCTTGCGGGCGATGGTGCTGAAAAGGTAGCTGCCGGGCAGCTTCAGGTAGTTTTCGTTGATCTTAACCATAATGAGCTCCTTATTTATAGTCTATTTCCGCGGTGAAAACCGTTGCGGCGGGGCCGGTCATAAAGACGTGATTTGTCTTTTCGTCCCACTCGACAAGAAGGTCGCCTCCGCGCAGCTTTATCACTGATTTGCGCTCGCAAAGGCCGTTAAGCACGGTGGAAACGAGAACCGCGCACGCGCCGGTGCCGCAGGCCCAAGTCTCGCCCGCTCCCCTCTCCCACACGCGCATCTGAACCTCTGACGGAGAAAGGACCTTCGCAAACTCGGTGTTTGTCTTGTTGGGAAAAAACTCGTGTTTCTCGAAGCAAGGACCGATTTTTTCAATTTCAAGGCCGTCCACGTCGTCCACGTAAACCACGGCGTGAGGATTGCCCATAGACACGCAGGTAACGCGGTAATCCTTGCCATTCACGGTTATAGGCCTGTCAACGGCGGTTTCACCCTCGAACAGGCAGGGGATTTTCGCGGGCTCAAGGATGGGCTCGCCCATATCAACGCGGACGGAGATTATTTTGCCGCCCTCCTCGCTCATCACAAGGCGCTTGATTCCCGCGCCGGTGGCGACGGATATCTCGGTTTTATCGGTAAGTCCGCTATCGTAAACGTACTTGCCCACGCAGCGGATTGCATTGCCGCACATCTCGGCCCGCGAGCCGTCAGAGTTGTACATATCCATTTCAAAATCGGCGATATCGCTTGGTTTAATCAGCACCAGCCCGTCGCTGCCTATCCAGAAATGTCTGTCGCTCAGCTCGCGCGCGGCGCGGGAGGGGTCGGGAACGCTCTCCTCAAAGCAGTTGACATAGATATAATCGTTGCCTATGCCGTGCATCTTCGTGATTTTCAACTTTTCACCTTCTAATAAAGAATTTCACCTGCGAGGATGCCCCTCGCTGTATCGGCCATTTTGCTGCCGTTGTTCATGCTCACCCTCTGTATGAAGCGGTGGGCCTGATCCTCAGTCATATTTCCCTGCTCCATAAGCAGGGCCTTTGCCCGCGAGATAGCCTCCTTATCAGCGCCGGTACGGTCGGGACGAAGGTCCTCGCCGCTCTTTTTCGTACTTGGCCTGTCGTTTATCATTATAACCGTTTTCAGCGCGTCCAGCATGGCGGTGCGGCTGACGGGCAGATTTAGGCTCTGTATGCCGTAGGGCAGCTCCACGCTGCCCGACTGGCTCTGGGAGAGAAGGACAAGCATTCCCATCCCCTGCGGCAGGCTATAGAAAAGCTCTGCTGCGGTGACGTCCTTGAGCCTATACCCACAGATAACCGCCGAGGCCGACGTCCATCCGAGCATTCTCAGCACCTCAGCCCCGCTGGCACAGACGCCGCTGACGCCGTAGCCGCCGAGCTGTACAGCCCGACTGATAGTTGCCGCCGCGTCGGCGTTCTGAAAAGCCAGTATAACACTTTTCATCTGATTTCTACTCCTCCCTATAGCTTCGCGAGAGGCTTAGAAATTACCCAGATATTTTTCAATTTCCCAGCGAGTGACCTGTGTGCGGTACTCGTTCCACTCGTCCTTCTTCGCGGCCACATAGCGTTTAAAGAGCTCGTCGCCAAGGGTCTCGCGGACGATAGCGTCATTTTCGGTTTCTTTTATAGCGGCCTCCAGTGTTCCGGGCAGGCTTTCAATGCCTTTTTCCGCCCTCTGCGCGGGGGTAAGGCTGAATATGGATTCCTTTATCGCGGGTTGGGGCACAAGGCCTCGCTTAACTCCGTCAAGGCCGGCCATAAGCATAACGGCGAGAGCCAGATAGGGGTTGCAGGTAGGGTCGGGGCTGCGGAGCTCGATTCTTGTGGATGCGCCCCTCGAGGAGGGAATACGAATGAGGGCGCTGCGGTTCGACTCGCTCCACGAAATATAGCAGGGGGCCTCGTAGCCGGGCACCAGCCGCTTATATGAGTTTACCGTGGGGTTAGTCACGGCCGTTGTGGCCTTGACGTGCCCGAGAATGCCGGCAATAAAGCTGAGGGCAAGGTCACTGAGACCGTTAGGCTTAGTCTCGTCATAAAAAGCGTTGGCGCCGTCCTCACGCATAAGGCTCATGTTGGTGTGCATACCGCTGCCGTTTATGCCGAAAATCGGCTTGGGCATAAAGGTGGCGTGCAGACCGTGACGCTGCGCTATGGACTTAACGACAAGCTTGAAGGTTATAATATTATCGGCGGCACGGAGCGCCGTTCCGTAGCGGAAATCGATCTCGTGCTGGCCCTGCGCCACCTCATGGTGCGAGGCCTCGATCTCGAAGCCCATTTCCTCAAGCGCGAGGCCGATATCGCGGCGGCAGTTCTCGCCGCCGTCCACGGGGGCAAGGTCAAAATACCCGCCCTTGTCGTTGGTTTTTGTAGTGGGACGGCCCTCCTCGTCTGTGTGGAAAAGGAAAAACTCGCACTCGGGGCCCACATTAAAGGCATAGCCCATTTCGGCGGCCTTACTTACGGCGCGCTTAAGCACATATCTGGGATCGCCCTCAAAGGGAGCGCCGTCGGGCTTATAAACGTCGCATATAAGGCGGGCCACCTTGCCCTGCTGCGGCCTCCACGGAAAAATGGCAAAGGTGTCGAGGTCGGGATAAAGGAACATATCGGATTCCTCTATCCGCGCGAAGCCGTCAATGGACGAGCCGTCGAACATACACTGATTGTCCAGCGCCTTTTTAAGCTGGCTGTTGGTGATGGCCATGTTCTTTAGCTGGCCAAACATATCGGTGAACTGAAGCCGTATAAAGCGCACGTCGTTTTCCTCGACGAGGCGCACAATGTCGGCCTTGGTATACTTGCTCATATTAAAGCCTCCGTTCCGCCGCCGTTATGGCGGCACGGGCCGCGCGGCCCGTCCGGCGGGAGCCGGATTTTGTGAAGTTTGTGCGGACGCCTTTGCCCACAGCTCTATTATATCATCGCGGCAAAAAGTTTTCAATTCAATTTTTTACTATTATTTTTCAAATCATCTAATATTTTTTATCACATTTTTATCTCTTTATAGTGGTGCCGACCTTTTTTGCGGAGATAAGACAGGAGATAAGGTTGTTCCTGACCTTGCCGCTCAGTATCTCGACCTGACTTACGCCGTCCTTCAACGCGGAAAGTATATTGCTGAGCTTGGGTATCATTCCGCCGCCCACAAAGCCGTTGTCCAGCAGCATTCGGGCGCGGTCTGCGTTCATGGTGTCAATGACGGTTTTTTCATTGTCAGGATCGAGCATTAAGCCGTTCACGTCGGTGATAAAGACCAGCTTGTCCGCTTTAAGGGCGCGGGCCGCCTCGGTGGCGGCGTCATCGGCGTTAATGTTGAAGGTTTCGCCGTCCTTGCCCGCGCCGACGGGCGAAAGCACAACCACGCAGCCGCTGTCGAGCAGGCTGTTGATAAGGGAGACATCGACGGCGGTTATCTGCCCAACAAGGCCGATATCGCGACCGCCGGCGAGCTTTTTCTCCGCCGTAAGTATGCGGCCGTCCTTGCCGCTGACACCCACGGCCTTCACCCCGCGCGAGGCTATCTCGCCCACGAGGCGTTTGTTCACGCTGCCGCTCAATACCATCTCCACTACCTTAATCTCCCTTTCGCCGGTGACGCGGTAGCCGTCCTCAAATTTTGGCTCTATGCCGAGGGCTTTAAGGGTGGAATTTATCTCCTTGCCGCCGCCGTGGACAACAGTTACCCTCGCGCCCACCATGGCAAGGAGGGAAATATCCTCGAGCAGCGGGCCGATGAGAGCCTCGTCCTCAAGCACGCTGCCGCCCAGCTTGACGACTACATTGCGGCCGTAAAGCCTGTGCAGGGCGGGAAGAATGTCCTGAAAGCCGTGTATCTTCTCGGTTCGGTCAATGCCGGTCTCGACGTCGTACTCATCGAGGAATTTTTTCACGTACTCCACATCGCTGGGGCAGTCAATATATTCGGTTCCGCGCTTTTGACGGGTCTCGTCACCCTTTCCGGTAACGAGCACCACAGTCGGCTCGCCGCTGTCCATAATAGCGCGGCGTATGGCCTCGCCGCGGTCGTCAATTATCTCGTATGGGCAGCCCTGCGCCTCGACGTAACCGGCTATCTCCCGCGAAATATCGCCCACGGGCTCCTCGCCGGGGTCCTCCTCCGTGATATAGACCATCTGCGCGAACCGTCCGGCGATGGAACCGAGGTCGCGGCGGCGGTCGTAGGCCTTATAGCCCGGGCAGCCAAACACGATAACAATGCGCTTGCCCTCGTACTCGCGGCGGACGGACTCGAACAGGTTTTCAAAGCTGAGCTTGTTGTGAGCGTAGTCAACAATGGCGGTAACGCTCTTGTCGGCGTTCTGGTAGACCTCCATGCGCCCCTTGCTGCGCGCCTTCATCAGGCCGGTGAGCATATAGCGCTTATCTATCCCCAGAGCCGTACATATACCGATGGCGGCAAGGGCGTTTTCCACGTTGAAAAGGCCGGGTATGGTAAGGGTGAACTCCATGTCGAAGTCCGCGGTTTTTACGTTGAACACGGTGTCGGCCCCGCGCTTGTGTATGCCATAGCCGTAGATGTCGGCGTCGGAGCGCTTTGACGAGAAGGTTATCACCCTTTTCGCCTCGGCGGCGGCCGCAGCGACCTCGTCGGCGTGGTCGCAGTCCATGTTTATGACGGCGGTTTCGCAGCTTTCAAAAAGCCTCAGCTTAGAGCCAAAATAGTCGGCGAAGTCCGCGTGCTCGACGGGGCTGATGTGGTCGGCGCCGATGTTGAGGAAGCACCCCACCTTGAATCCCACGCCGAAAACGCGGTCATACTTGAGGGCTTGGCTCGAAACCTCCATCGTGAGGTAGTCTATGCCGCTTTTTACGGCGTTGTCGAAATGGCGGTGCAAATCGAAGGGCTCGGGCGTGGTAAGATGGCTCTCGAAGCGCTCCACGCCGTCGTATGTGTCAATAGACGAGATAATCGCGCTCTCTCTGCCGCCCTTGGCTTTTTGCGCCTCGTCAAGAATGTATTTCACAAAATATGCCGTGGTGCTCTTTCCCTTGGTTCCCGTTATCCCGATGAGGTTGAGCTTGTCCCATGCGTAGGCATAGTAGTAATTTGCCATGAGCGCCATGGCGCGGCGCACATCGTCTACGAGGATATACTCCCCCTTAACCTCCTGCTTGTTCTCCGCCACATAGCACACGGCCCCCTTCTCCTGCGCGGCTCTGAGGTACTCGCTCTTAAAATGGGCCCCCTTGCAGAGGAACAGAGTGTTATTCCTGACGTTCTTTGAGTCGCAGGAGATATAGTCCACCCGCCTCTCCGGTTCGCAGCAGGCCTCGGTTTTTAGGCCACCGTTCTCAAACAGGTCTATATAATCCCTCAGTATCATTTCTTTTCCTCCTTCAGCTTGCCTCCGCAGAGCGTGACGCAGCGTTCAACAAGCGCCTGCATGGCGTCGACATAATAGCTGTTCAGCTCGTGATTAGTCCGAAACACACTTAGCTCCGTACAGGCGAGCACCGCGCCGTCGCAGCCGTTTTTCTTGAGAAAGGTGTCCACAACGGCAAAATCCTCGATATTGCCCTTTTTGCCGGCCTTTATCTGGCCGTAGATTATATCCATAACTGTTTTCTGTATATCGCCCTCCGGCGCGAAAGGCTCAATGCCGTATTTTTCGAGCGCCCGATGATAAAGCCCCTGCGAGATTGTGCCGTCGGTGGCAAGTATGCCCGCTTTTTTTATGTCGGGCCGATTTTCCGCTATGTATCGCGCCGTTTCGCCTATCATGTCAAGCACGGGCACGCTCACGGCGGAGCGTACCTCGTCCAGAAAAACGTGGCTGGTGTTGCAGGGTATGGCGATAAGCCCCGCGCCGCACCGCTCCAGCATTTGCGCATCCTCGCGCAGCAGCCGCACCACCTCGGCGGTATCGCCGCTCTTTATCGCGGCGGTTCTGTCGGGCATGGAGGCGTGGTTAAGAATTATCATGTCGATATGTTCTTGGTCGGTTTTGGCGTCGGTGGCGTCGATTATGCCGCCGTACATCAGTCGGGTGGCCTCCGGCCCCATGCCGCCTATTATTCCGAGCTTGAGCATAAAGTCACCTGCTTTCGGCTTAGTTTTTACCGAGGTATTTTTTGTATTTCGCGAAGTGCGACAGGTGCTGCTTCATCAGCCTAAGCAGCCTGCCGGGCTTGTTGTCGCCCTTATAAAACAGCGGGTTGACCGCCTTGCCCCTGCGGATGAGCGATTTCATGCGCGTTTTGTATTCGGTGGGACGAATATAGTCGAAGGCCACTTTCTCGGGCACGACGAGCCAAAGGTTTTCTTTGTCGGCATAAACGGTATCGCCAAGCTCCTCGCCGAGGATATGGTCCTTAACCACATATTCGGCAATATTATAGCCCGCGCCCGTCACGTAAAAGTTGCTGCGCCCCTGACGGACATTTATCTCGAACACCTTGAAAGTGTTGTCGCGGCTGTCATACTTTATGTCAAAATTGGAAAAGCCTGTGTAGCCGATATCCTCAAGCAGAGCCTTAAATCTGTCCATAAGAGCGCGGTCGGCCTCGTTTATAATTACGGCGTGGTTGCCTATGCCGTAAGGGGTATGCTCCTCGAGCAGCACATGGCCGAGGCACATCAGCTTCACTTTGCCGTTTTTGTCGGAATAATTGGTGAGGACGCGCATATAGGTGTCGTCGCCGGGGACGAATTCCTGCACGATGAGGTTATCCTTATAGCCGCTGTTATAGACGGCAGCCACCGTCTCGCGAAGCTCGGCAAGAGTATCGAGCTTAAACACCTTTTTCTGCCCCTCAAAGGGGTGGGCAAAGTATTCGGGCCCGTTGCACGGCTTGAGAATATACGGCGCGCCGAACTCGGGACTGACCTCGAGGTCGCGCATGGTGCAGACATGAGTTTTCGGGTAGGCAATGCCGTGTTTTTCGCAGAGCTCGTAAAAGCGCTGCTTGTCCATGAGTCCCTCGAGAAACTCACCGTCGGCATAAGGAGCGACGACGTTATCCGGAAGGGAAGCCTTGTTATTTGCGATAAGGCGGACATAATTGTCGCCGCAGCCGATAAGCAGCACCGTGCCCCGCCCCTCGGCAAACTCCCGCACGCGTCTTATAAAGACCTCGGGCTCGTCGATTTTTGGTTCCACGCTCTGGACTATCATGCGGCTTTCGGCGCAGGGCGCGCCGCCCTTCTTCCCTATCGAATACGATTTAAGGCCGTAGGCCTCGTGAAAGGCCCGCGCCACGCTGTATACATTTATATCGTTGCCCAGCAAAAGGGGCGTAAACCCCTGCTCCTTGAATTCCATCTGCAACATCCTTCCGTATATATTATCTAACATAATATTTTAACACAGATTTGCACTAAATGCAAGAAATTTTTCCAAATAGCATTTAAAGCGGAAAAATTCTTTTAAAGAGGTATTTTTTCAAAAATCCCTTGACAAACCAAAAATTCTATATTATAATGTTAAAGTATGTGGGAGGGATAAGTATGAAAATCAACATTTCCTCCGTTCTAAAAAATGAGGGCGCCGTCCTTCCTGTCAGCGGCGCTGTTGAGATTGGCGTGCTCAATTACCTTGGCAACAGCTTCACCTTCGCCTCGCCTGTAAAAGTCGAGGGAAGGCTGCAAAGCGTCGGCGGCACACTGGAGCTTACAGGCTCCGTCAGCGGTGAGTATACCTCCCTCTGCGACCTTTGCGGCGCGCCTGTCAGCGGCACGCTTTACGCAGATTTTGACGAACGCCTCAGCGATGACCTTCATGGCTGCGACGAGGAATGTTTCGCCTTGAACGGCGCTACTCTTGATATTTCCGGCCTTATAAACACCCTTATATGGAGCAATCTGCCCATGAAGGTGCTGTGCCGCGAGGATTGCAAGGGGCTTTGCAGCGTATGCGGCTGCAATCTGAACGAAACGGTTTGTAATTGCGAGACGGGGATTTTAGATCCGCGTCTGGCTATATTCAGGGAGAGGGCTGAGGAAAACTGAGGCCTCCCCATCAATCACAGAACAGCGAGGTGTAAAAAATGGCAGTTCCTAAGAGAAGAACATCTAAGGAAAGAAAGCACAAAAGGCGCGCCAACTGGAAGCTTACCGTTCCCGGAATGGTAAAGTGCCCCAACTGCGGCGAGCTTATCAAGTCTCACGTAGTATGCAAGCACTGCGGCTTCTACAAGGGTGTGCAGGTCGTGGCTAAAAAAGAGGCGTAATTCATTCGCCGCATTTGTTTCCGCCCGACGCCGGTCGTCGGGCGGCCTGCGCCCCCTAAAAAACAAGTATGCTCCCATAGTTAAGTGGATATAATAAGCCCCTCCTAAGGGCTAGTCGCGCGTTCGACTCGCGCTGGGAGTGCCAAAAAATCGCACCGCCGATGGCGGTGCGATTTTTTATTGTCTACTGCTCACCTGAATCGGGAGAGATATCCCGCACAACAGCGTCCGCGAGGGGCTCCAAGGCGTCGTTCCAAAGCATTAGTTTCAAGCTGCCGGCCGCGCCGGTCAGCGGGAAGGTGAAGCCGGCGGTCTCGCCCACGGTGAGCTTCACGCTTTCACCGGCAATTTTAAGGCCAGTGGCCGCGTAAAGTCTGCCCTTAACGGGCTCATAAGCCGTAAGCTCAACCGTCACGGAATCGGGCTCGAGCTTTGCGACCGTTATCAGGGCGGGGCGTTCGGCTTTAACCACAACTCTCAGGCGGACATAGCTCACGCCGTCATAGTAGTAGCCCTCGGGCGTCTTTACAAGACCCGTCACCGCGTATACTCCCGGGGCGTCGGTATTAACGCCGTCCGCGTTGAGCCACTCCACCGGCAAAGAGAGACTCTGTCCGTTCTCGTCCACGGCTTCGACGGCCTCCGGAAGCGAAAGTCTTTCACCGGCCATGAGGGTTTGGGCGTCGGGATTCTTAATTTCATTTATCCTCACCAAGGGCCCGCCCTCGAGCTCATAGAGCTCAAAACCGCCCATGCAAAGAAATTCGGCCATTTGCAGCCAGTAGGCGTTAAAAAGGAAATAGTCTCCGTCGCCGCTGTCAATAACGGTCTCGTGAGTGGTCCAGCCTCCGCCCACATTCTGCTGGCCGCCGTTATGACAGTCCATATAGCCGCTTCCGCTGAAGTTGAGCGTGCCGCCCTCGGAATATTCATCGGGAATATAGCTGTCCATTTTTATCGCGCCGAAGCGCACGGAGGCCTGCCCTCTCTGAGTGTAGGCGTTAAAGCGAAAATAGTACTTTGTATTCGACTTTAAGGGAACAAAGGCCAGCAGTGAGTATTCCCCGTTCCATGCGCAGCTTTCCCACGGATTCGGCTCGGAAACAATATTCTCTACAAGATAATGCTTAAGGCCCTCGGGACGGGAGCCGTCAGTACCGAAGTAAAACACGTTGTTCCCGTGCGGAGGCTCAAAGGCGTTCATTATGAGGCGGCCGCTTTCGGTCAGCGGCAAGAGATTTTCAAGCGAGCCGTCCGGCTTTATCCTCGGCGGCATATCGCTGCCGCTATCGGGGTGGCCGCCGGTATGCTTGCCGACGTACCACTCGCTCATCTTCTCCTTGCTTGAATTGTCGCTGAAATCGCCGTTATCGAACAGGTTGCCGCCGGCAATTTTATACCTCCGTCCATTATAAGCAACCGTACCGTCGGCGGGGATCTCCGGCCATTCGAAGCCGCCTTCCTCGGCCGAAGTAAACTCGGCAAATACGTCCGTATCGCCGGTCACGGTTATTTCGGCGGTATATATGCTGCCGTCGGCAGTGGATACGAGCTCTGTCACATCCTCGCCGTTGACGGCAAGCCGCCGCACCGCGCCGTCAGGGAGCAGATATACCGTGACAGTCTCGCCGAAGCGGGCCTCGTTCTTATCGCAGTAAATATAGCCGCCGCCGGTGGATGAAAGGCTTATCGGATATGCCATATCGCCTATTTCCGCGTCGATTACGGCGGGCGAAATAATAAACCTGTCAAAATTCGGGGTAAAGTTCTTGAGTTCGTTTGTTCCGGGCTCGGATGTTGAGCCGCCCCAGAGCACGTGCCAGCTATCGTCGTTATAAATTTTTATTGTATTTTCACCGGCTCTGAGGCTTATGGGCACGGTGCGTTCCATAAAGGTATCGTCGGAGAAGGTGTTCGGAAAGAAATAGCGCTTTGCGCCCTCGCGGTCGCCGTTTACCTCAAACGAGGCATAGCGGTCGATAATCTTGATATTGTAAGTATGCGTGCCGCAGAGATCGTTGTTGGACTGGAACACCTGCATTCTGTAGAGGCCGTCCTCGGGCGCCGTCACGTTGAGTTCAAGATATTCCTCGGGCTCGCTCGCGCCGGCCATTTCGGTCACGTATACCTCGCCTCCCGCAGCGGCGGCGGTATGATAGCTGCCGTCCGCTTCCTCGGCCTCGAACGTCTGCGACGCGCCGTCTATACCCGCCCACAGCACGCGCATATAGTCCACCGCAGCGGGACAGTCGGTATCAATATCCACAATATTAATACCCCTGCGCAGGAACGCCGTGGTGTGGAAATCGGCCCATTCGTCCGACGCTGAAATTTCGATATCGGCTATTTTGTTGGAGTAGGTCAGATTAGTATTGTCAAGATAAACGCCGAGGCTCCCGTCCGCCTCGGGGGAACAGCGAAAGCTGAGATGATAGAAGCCGCTTTTTTCCACGTCCACTATCCAGCGTATGCCGCCGCCTTCTTCCACCGAGCGCTTTTCAAGGCCTGTCACGTAGCCGCTGCCGCTGTATAGCGGAACAGCCGTTTCCGCACGCACAAGGGTCTCGCCCGCAAAGGCGTTAAAATCGGCCTCCTCGGCCTGATACAGCCTGTTAAAGGCCGGCCGCTCCCCGCCGTAGGCTCCGGCGCAGGTCACGTAAAGCGCATCGTGGAAGCCTCCTGCCTCGCCGCCATACATGAGGGCGACCTTATGCCTGCCGGCGCTGAGGCTGACGTATTCCTCCGCCATCCCCTCCATGGAATAGAACAGAGTGTTGGGCAGCAGCAAGGGCCTTTCCTCGCCGTCTATGACAAGCCTCTGCGTGATGTTAAGCGGCCTGTGGGCAGCCGCGTTGTTGCGGGCGGAGCCCACGCCGTTGCCGTATATGAAGCTGAGCTTATACAGCGCGTCGAAGGGGATGTCGATGAAATATTCTATACCCTCGCCCTCCGCGTCGATTCCGCCCACGCGCTTTCCGCCGGAGCAGAAATAGCGCGGCTGCTCGAGGGGAGTGTCCTGCGTGTCGATTATCAGGTCACCGAGGAGGTTGGCGTCCTCGGCCTCGTATGTCGCGCGGAAGCCGCCCACCGTTGGCGAGCTTACGGGAGAGCCGGTTTCGGTCACGGTTATGCGGTACGCAGCGGAGAACAGCATATCGCTCAGGTTTATTTTCACGCTGCCGTCAACCACGGGGAAAACTCCCTCCATTACGGTCTCGGGCTCATAAGCTGCGCCGTGATAGCCCGTAAAGTACGTGGCCTCCACCTTTACGTTCACCCTATCTGCGCCCGCAAACGCGGAGGTATCGGCAATATTTTCCAGCGTCACCGAGGCCTCGCCGTCCACGCCGCCGCAGAGCACGGCGGCGGTGCGTTTGTTTTCGTCAATGGAGGCAAGGCCGTAAAAGCCGTCGAATGTGGTGTTTTCGGCGGTAAGGTCAAGGGTTTTGCCGCTCATATCGCCGTACCACTTATAAACCTGCCACGCGCCGTTGCCCTGATTGGCGTCGGCGGCAAGGTCGTTAAGGTTGTTGGCCTGGTGCCAGAAGGGCAGGCAGCCATAAACCTGATTGTCCTCAAGGCGGGCAATCCAGTTCACCAGCCTGCCCGGAACGCCGCAGTCGGCAAAATCGGCATATTCATTTATGACGACCTGCCTCGGCTCTATGCCGAGTTCGGCGCAAACGGCGCGGTAATCGGCGATGTGCATATTCATGTCTTTGAGGTCGGAAACCTGAAGCTCGTGCCAGGTGGCAATATCGGGCAGGCAGTTATTATCGCGGCAGAAAGCGAGGAAACTCCTCGTACTCCCGCGCCAGTCGTTTTCCGCGCGGTAGTCCTCGTCGTTGGGGCCGGCAATGACGGCTTCGGGATCGGAGGCTTTAATGGCCTCGTAGTATATCTTCCACGCCTCGTTGTAATTATAGCCGCCGTTAATATTGGCAGGTGTGTGCTCGTTTATGGGTATGTAAACGATTCGCTTGTCAATATCGGGATATTTTTCCCGCATACCGTCCTTCCACTCGGCAACGGCGGGGGCGATCACTTCCCTGAGAGCCCTGCCGTAATCGTTGGCGTCAGCGGTTACGCCGAAAACTCCGTAATAATTCGAGGTATACATCTGCACCTGCTCGCCGCCGGCCTCAAAGAATTCCTCGGCCACGTCAAGCGCGTCGCCGTAGGGATGCTCGGTGCCGAGAGCGCCCTTGGTGGCAAGCACCTTGGGCTTGAGCGGAGTAAGGGTGTTCACGTCGGGCACGCCCTCATTGGATATTCCGTAAAGAAAGCCCGCGCTGCCGTGAAGTATATCATGGTTTTCAGCCGTCATGTTGACAATCAGCGCCGGCGGCTGCTCGCCTGCCGCGGCGGCTCCGAAAGAGGAAAGCGGCAAAAGAGCGAGCGCAACAATCAAAGACAATATTTTTTTCATGGTTTCCCTCCGTTAAACAATAAAATTATATTGATTTTATTTCTCTGCTATGGTATAATTATACTACAATAATTTGTGTCTGTCTAATAAAATATTGACAACAATTATAATTATTTTGACAATCGGGGGATGAGGCAATTATGTCTGAAAACAAAGCCGTGCAAAGTTACGAAACAATACCCCACGGAAGCGCGGGCTTTCCTATAGGCATACACAACACCGCGTACAACGACGGCTTCAGGCTCTATCCGCACATACACCGCGAATTTGAGTTTCTGGTGATGGAGGAGGGCCGAGGGGTTATGTACATAAACGGCGAGGAATACCCCATCGCCGCGGGACAGGCGGTGTTTGCGGGCTCGAAGGCGCTTCATCTCGGCGTGAGCGCCGACAGCTCGCCATGCCGCTTTTTTGCGTTGGTTTTTGCGCCGGAGTTCCTCGGCGCCGGCGGAGACGACGACGTTTTTAAAAGGTTTGTTCTGCCTGTTCTGAGCGGCAAGATAACGCTGCCCGCCTTCTACTCCGGCAAGGAGGAATGGGAGCGCGAGCTGGTGCAAAGAGCACGCGACGTAAACAGTCTGAACAGCGAAGCTATCTACTGCAAAGAGCTTTCTATCAAGGCCGAAATGCTGGAGCTGTGGCGTCTGGCCGTGAGCCACAGTTCCGCCGCGGACCGGCCGCGGGCCGCCGCCGCGGACGAAATGGTGCGGGCTATGGAGTTTATCCGCGCCGAGTACGCCTCTCCGCTGACGCTCAAAATCATGGCCGACAGAGTCAATATGAGCCAAGGATATTTTTGCCGCAGATTTTCAGCCATAATGCACATGACTCCCTTTGAATATCTGCTGCGGACACGCATAGACAATAGCTGCCGCCTGCTTCAAACGACAGATCTGCCTATAGGAGAGGTGGCGTCTCGGTGCGGGTTCAACGGCTTCAGCTATTTTTCCAAAAAGTTCGCCGCAGCCATGGGCTCCACTCCGCTGGAATACCGCAAGCTCCACCGCATCGCAAAAGATTCGGCTGACAAAAATTAGATTATAACTATTTTTACTTTATTATAACTAAATTGACTTTATTTCTCCCTATTTTATTATTATATTTATCGCACAATGACATTTTGACAAATTTATATTCCAAAACGGTATTGACCGCCATATATACCGGTGCCATAATTGTAATATGAAATATAAAAAAGGGAGGAAAATGACATGAAAAAACTGCCTGCATTGCATTTTTCCGCGCGGCTTGCGGCGTTGACACTGGCGCTCGGCGCGGCCGCCGCCATAACCGCCGCGCCCGCTTCGGTTTTTGCCGAGGATTGGGACAGCAATGCGAATCTGACGCACTATTTTGACTTCAATGAAAGCGACTCCAATCAAAAAACGGCGACGGACAAAATTACAAACGATACCTTTAATATAGAAGGAAGCGCCAAAATTTACAAGAATAAGCTGCTGTTTCCCGCAAACGACGGCGGCTCGTGCGTCAGGCTCAATAAGGAAATGATTGCGGACGGCCAAACCGAGCTTACCGTTGCGGCGTGGGTTTACAGATCCATTTACGAAAATGATACAAACGCGACTCTGTTCTCGTTTGGTCAAGATAGCTCGAGACGTGTTTTCTACAGTGTGGATAATAAAAATGACACGCAAAAGTTTGGTCTGAGAAAAAGCGGCGTATGGAACGACGAGCTTGCAGTCTCTATAAACAGCAGTCCCGTCCTTATCGGCAAATGGCACCACCTCGCAATTTCGCTCGACAGTGAAAACAAATTCCACGCCTACCTTGACGGAGAGGAAAGAAATACGAACGCGCCCGACCCCCTTCCCGACGGGTACGGAATAGACATTTTTAAGGGTACAGACAACTATATCGGCCTTTCCGGCTACGGCTTCAACTGCTTCGACGGCTTTGTAGACGATTTCAGGATTTACGATAAGGCGCTTACCGCAGAGCAAATTAAGGCTCTGGCGGAAAATCCGCCCGTAGATTGTGCGGATTTAATCAGTATAGGAGAGCCGTCCCTCGGCCTTGCCAATGCGGGAGCGGAACAGGGCGAGGCTCTTTCCGTTGAGTATACCGTCGATTTCAGCGACGCCTTTGAGGCAATTAACGCTATGGAGGGCTCAGGCGTCAGCGGCAAGAAATATCTTGTGGAGGCTGAGTATTTAAATAGTGACGGCAAATGGACGTCCGCAGGCAATGACGCCGATGTGACCGAAACCGTCTCCGCCCCCGACAGCGGTCGGCGCGTCACTGTGGAGCTGTCGCCCAGCAACCCAAATGTTCCGTGCCGTATCAAGGCCTCGGTTACGTTCCATGAAACCGAGGATCAAACCTTCTCGATTGTGACTGACAACGGCACAACGCTTTACGAGGAGGTTATAAGCGACCTTGCGCGGCCAGGAGCCTACGGCGAGGGCAGCGCGCTCAGCCAAAGCAGGCTGCGGCTTGCGAACGCGGTCATCGCGGCGGGCGGGCTGGCCGATATTGCAGGCAGTCTTGACGAGGTGCGGGCAAAAATTATGAAGGCCGAAGCCGACGGCAGCGGCAAAACGGTTATAACCATAACGGAGCCGTTCCACAGCCTCGGCATTGGTTTTCTTTACTCCAAGGGAAAGCTTTATGTCGGCGACACTGAAGTCGGCAGCGGCGACGAAGGCACGGTTTACCGCAGCATTACTCTCGGCCCCGATAACGTCGTGACGCTCGGCGACGCGGTCGGCGCTCCCGCCGACAGTCACGGCGAGGTTACCGTTTCCCTTAACGAGAGCGAATATTCCTCCCTCGAAAGCCTTGCTATCGAGCTTAAAGCCGACAACGCCGTCTTTGTTGAGGAATAGGAAGAAGCTTAAAAATTGGAATAAAAAGCTCAGGCGTTTGCCTGAGCTTTTATTGTTACTTGGCAGCCCGATTTGGTTTCAAAACGTTTTTGTCTGGTCGGCAAGGCCGTTATCCGCGATAAATTTGTAAACGGTGCTGCGGCAGACCTTATATTTGCGGGCAATTTTCGCCTTGGGAACGCCCTTTCTGAGAAGCTCGCGAATGGCGTCCTCCTTGCCGGAAAGCTTCACGTGGCCGCTCTTAGCGCCCACGGGGCGGCCAAGCACCATTCCCTCAGCTTTTTTGCGGGCAAGCGCCTCCTTGGTTCGCTGGCTGATGAGATTTCTTTCGATTTCGGCGCTGAGGCCGAAGGCGAAGGCAAGCACCTTGCTCTGAATGTCCTCGCCCAGACGGTAATTGTCCTTGATGGTCCACACGCGGCATTCCTTGCTCATACATATATTGAGCACCTCCATTATCATGAACAGATTGCGCCCTATGCGCGAAAGCTCGGCGCATATAACAAGGTCGCCCTTTTTGACGCGCTTTAAAAGCTTGCCCAGTTCGCGCTTGTTATAGCTTTTTGTTCCGCTGATGGTTTCCTCTATCCAGCCGTCAATTTCAAGTCCGTTTTTTGCCGCAAAATTTTTGATTTCAAACCGCTGGTTTTCAACCGTCTGCTTGTCGGAGCTCACTCTTATGTAGCCGTAAGTCATACTTATCCCTCCTTATTTATTTCGGGCTGCAATATGTCATTATATCAAATTTCGATATTTTTTTCAATAATAAAGCAAAAGCGCGGCGGCCCAATGCGGGCTGCCGCGCTGATTTTCTGATTTATGTAAGGTTTATTCTCCGTCACCGCTGTCACCGGCTCCTTCGTCTGAGGACGAGGAAGACGAGGAGGACGAAGAAGAGGACGAGCTGCTTTCATAAGATGACGAGCCATCGTCTCTGTCCGAGCTGTCGTTTCTCTCGGATGACGAGCTTTCACGTGATGAGCCGGACGAGGAGGACGAGCTCCTGTCGGCTGAGCTCTGCGAATCCTCCGATGAAGCCTTCGAGGATGAAGCCTTGGACGAGGACGCTTTTTCGCCGTCATCATCGTCGTCGCCGTTCCTCGACTCTACCGCCTTCGCCGCCGCGGACGAGCCCGACTTGGAGGACGCCGAGGTCCTGCCGTCATTGCCGTCGTCGTCATCGCCGCCCGAAGAACGGCCTGACGAAGAACTGCCCGAGCCGGAGGATGAGGACGATTTTTTGCTTGAGGACGGCCTGTCGTCATCATCGTCGTCATTGTCGCCGCTTTTTTTTGATGTATTTGAACTGTTTTTCGAGCTGTTGTTTGACGAGGAGGCGCCGCCTGTTTTAGCGGAAGAAGCGGAGGCCTTGGATATGAGATCGCCGCCCGTGCTGTCGGCAAAGAGCTCCTCCATATCGTCACCGGCAGCCTCGCCGCCATCGGCGGCGGCAATGACGTCGTCATCGCCGCCGACTGTCTGGCTGAGCTTTATCGTGGCGCCGCCCTCATCGTCCATGTGAAGTTCCTGAGCGTCGCGGCTTGAGAACACCATATAGGCAATTATGAATGATATCATAAATACCAGCAGCGCCCCAAGCACGATCATTACGCCGATAAGGCCCTTGTTCTTTTTCCTTTTCTTTCTTTTTGTCGCCATATCTCTTACCTTTCCGGCCCGCGCAGAGCGCAGACCTTGGATATTATACCTCTATTATATCACCTTTATAAAATAAGTAAAGATATTTTTGAATTTTTTTGTCAGAAAATTTCATTTTAATAGCTTTCGAGTAATATTCCAACTGCTTTTTATATTTTTGCGCAACCTCGGACGGCGATTCGTATCGGTCGGTTTTATAGTCCACAATCACGGCGGTATCGCCCTCAATGAACCAGCAGTCAATAATTCCCTGCACAGCCACGGTTTCGCCCGAAGCCGCGGGGAAGCCCTCGCCCAGCTCTCCCGCGGGCAGATTTATCATAAACGGAGCTTCTCGGCGAAGCTCGGCCGCCCGCATACGCGCGCCGAGAGGGCTGTTAAGCAGAGCGTCCACGCTTTCCACATTGATTAGCTTATGCTCCGCTTCGGAAATTATGCCAAGCTTAGCCAAAGCGTCGATTTGCTCTCGGGCGGGACGGGAGAAGTCCAGCCGCTCCATGACGGAGTGATAAGCCGTGCCCATTTCAGCCGGTGTGGGCGGACGCTCGCCCACCAGAAATGCAGGCTTTTTAAGCGGCGGGAAGTACGTCTGCGCCGCGCTGAACTCGCTTTCGGCGGCGTCCTCGTCCGGCGGGGCGGCCCTAAGAGCCGAAACGCTCACCTTCGCGGGGACATCTGTCGGATAAGGGTACTCGTAGTCGAAGCCCATAAGCGAGGCAAAATTCGCGGCCACATCCTCGCCCAGCGGCGCGGAGCCGAGCTTTTTGGCAAGGGATGGCGGCCGAACATCCGAGGCGGAAAGCCGCTTAAATGCAAAGAGCGACTCATCTGCCAGGGAGGAACCGAGCATTTTGGCGTAGCTATCGGTCAGAAACACAGCTCCCGCCGAGGTAAGACTGCCGCTGTACGCGAGCGCGGCCTCAAGGGCTTTTTCATTCGGGAAATATCCGGTCAGGATAAGGCGCTGTCTCGGGCGCGTCATAGCCACATACAGCAAGCGTATCTCCTCGCGGCGCTCCCTCATGCGGCGCTCAAGGCCAATCAGGGCCGAAAGCGGCGAGCGGTGGAGGAAGCCGGCCTCCTCGTCCACATAATCCATGGAAAAGCCCAGCCGTGCGCTGACGGCGCAGTCCGGAGAGCGCGCCGCAAACGGCTTGGAGCATTTCACAAGCATAACCACTGGGGCCTCAAGGCCCTTGGATTTATGTATTGACATGACGCGAACCACGTCCATCGCCTCGGAAAGGGTTTTTGCCTCCGTGGCGGAGGGCGTGGGCGAAAGATTCTGACGCTTAATGTGCTCAAGGAAGCCGTAAAGTCCGCCCTGTCCCGATGCCTCAAAAGCCTCGGCTGCGTCGGTGAGGGCGTCAAGGTTGGCGCGGCCCGCGCCGCCCTTCATTGCGCCCACGGAGGAGTAGTAACCTGTTTCGGCGGTAATCATGTTGACAACCTCGCTGATAGGGCTGAAATCGGCGGCCCGCCGCCAGCGGCGAAGCTTTTCTCCGAAGTCAAGGCAGCGTTCGAGCAGGGCGGCGTCGTCGAGAGACGCGGCCGTCTCGGCGTGGAGAGGGTCGTTCGGGTCGGCAAGGGAGCGGAACACATCGCTGAAGCCACCGTCGCCCGCGGCGCGGATTTTGAGAAGCTCGTTCTCGGTAAAGCCGAACATCACGCTCCTGAGCGCTCCGGCAAGAGGTATGTCCCTGCCGTCGTTATCGAGCAGAGTCAGCACGTCAACGACGGGAGATATCTCGGCCTTGGAATACAATCCCTCGCCGCCGTCAAAATAAGCGGCGATACCGTTATCCTCCAAAGCTCTCCTCATCAGGGGGCCGTCATCCTTCACGGCGCGCATAAGCACGATTATGTCTTTTTTCATTATGGGGCGTATCCTGCCGGCGGCCTTATCAAATACGGTCATTCCCGATACGAGCAGCTCGTTTATCCTGTTCGCGGCGGCCTGCGCCTCGAGCGCGAAGTCATAGCTGCGCGCCGACTTGTCAGCGTCCACAACGGAGATAAACTCGGCCCCGCCTCCCTCGGGCAGCCAATCCTCGCCGTGGAGCATTTCATGGCTCGAGGCATAGTCGGAGTCCATGGTGCTCTCGTTTATCAGGCGGCGGAAAACGCCGTTCACTGTGTTAATTACCTCCGCGCAGCTACGGTAATTCAAATTCATGGGTATAAGACGGCTGCCCTCGTCCGAAGCGGCGCAGCGGCTGTTAAAAATCGCCGGTTCGGCGTGGCGGAAGCCGTAAATGCTCTGTTTCACATCGCCGACCATGAACAGCCTGCCACGGCTGACGGCCTCAAAAATGGCGAGCTGGCGGGGATCGACGTCCTGCGCTTCATCGACGTATATCTCGTCGTAAAGCTCCCTCAGTTCGAGCGCGGTCTCGGAGGGGGAACCGTCGCGGTTCACGAGCAGACGCAGCGCCAACTGTACGCAGGCGGAAAAGCTGAGCGTCTTTTTCTCCATCATTCGGGCTATCTCGCCCGAGATGAGCAGCCGCGTCATCTCGCAAAGGGCGGCCGCGGCGGGGGCTATCTCGGCGCGGAAGGTCTCAATTTTTTCGGGTTCCGGCGCGAAAAGCTCCGCCGTTTTGTCCCATATTTTTCTCGCGCCGCTCATGACCTCGGCCGCGGCGGGATCGCCCTTGGCGGTTTTGGTGTCCTTGGCGGATACGCGCAGGCCGAGCAGCGGCCTCGACATAAGCATTTTCCGCGCCTCGGCGTAGGTTTCGGGGCGGGGCAGGGCTTCAATGGCGGCAATGGCGGAAGCGAAAACACCGGCGTTTTTCGGATTTTTCAGCTCTCCCGCGGCGTTTTTCAGCATAAAGAGCACGTCGGCGGCCATGGAGGAGGCCGCCTCGGCAGCGTATCGTCCGAGAGCCGTTTCGGAAAAATCCTTGCCGCAGGCGGCGGCGCAGTCCGCGAGCCATTTTTCGGGATCGGGCACGGCCTCGATACCGCGCTTGAGCTCGTAGACAAGGTCTATATAGTCGCTTTTTCCCGACGTCCTCGAGGCGGTAAAGTCGTTAGCCCGCTTGGGCGAGCCGTAGTTCATGCTGAGCCGCTCGAAGCCGACCAGTATCCCGTCGCCCGAGCCGTCGGGGTAAAGGCGGGCAAACTCGGCGGCCTTTTCGGCGTAGGCGGGAATGAGTTCCTCTCCCCTTTTCTCGGCCGCGGCGGCGCTGAACATTTCAACTATCCCGCGCAGAACGTCGGCACGGAGCGAGCGCACTGCCTCCTCGTCGCCGACGGAAAAATCGCCGGAAAGATTCGGTATTTTGAAGAAATTCTGCCTTAAAAGGCGGTAGCAGAACGAGTCTATAGTGCAGACGTCGGCCCCTCCCAGAAGGGCAAGCTGCCTTTCGAGGGCGCGGCGGCGGTCGGGGTCGGCCTCGGCGCGCAGGGCCTCGCTAAGCGAGGCGCCCACGCGGGAGCGCAGCTCCGCCGCGGCGGAGCGGGTAAAGGTCACAATGAGCAGACGGTTCACATCCACGGGGCGCTCGCCCGTTACGCGGGCAAGCACTCTTTCGCCAAGCACCTGAGTTTTGCCGCTGCCGGCGGCAGCGCTTACGGTTATGTTTTTTGGGGGCTCTGCGACGGCGGCCCGCTGAAATTCGTTAAGCTTCATAGCTGTCCGCCTCCAGTTCCTTTTCCATTTCCTCTATGGCCTCATGGCCGTTATCCTTTGATATATTGCGCGCTTTGGCTCCGTCCTCGATTTTGCATACGCCCATGTATGGGCAAAAGTCGCAGTTGAGCCTCCCGCCGGCGCGGACCGGCGAAACAGGTACCTCACCGGCGTATATTCGCTCGGCGGTGCGCTTGATACTTTTTTTCACGTAGCGCAGCAGGGTTTTCATTTCTCTCTCCTCAAGAGCGGCCACGCCCCTGCGTTCGGCCATACGGCCTTTGACGCTGACGCCGGTAAAGCGGCCGCGCTTTTCGGGCGGCTCTCCGCCTATCTCGGCCTCGACCGGCGTTTCGGTGAGGTTGAAATACAGCGCCGCCGCGGGACGGCTTTGCGGTTCGGCTTCAAGATAGCTGTCCATATAGGCGAAAAGCTGAAGCTGAAGGCCGTGCAGCACCTTATTAAAGCTTATTTCCTTGCCGCTGCTCTTATAGTCCACTATCCGCACAAGATCAACAATCTTCGTCCGGCCGTCCTCCTCGATTTTAACGCCCCGTCGGATGTCGGCGCGGTCAATGCGGCCGCGAAAGCGCACGCTTTTACCGTCGGGCAGGACAAAGCGCGAGGGCGGGACGCTGCCGTTTTCGTCGATTACTACCTCTGCGCCTGTGGGGACGAAAAGCTCCTCCTCTATCTGGGTGCGTATTTCCTCTATACACTTCCTCGCCATTCGCTCTATTCTCGCAACCGACACGGCAAGCCGCGGGTCGGCGGCTATCTGACGACTCAGGCCGAGCCGTATCTCGGCGCAGACGGATTTAAAAGCCGTTTCGGCGTAATCGTCGCTG
The DNA here is from genome assembly GCA_947629005.1 of uncultured Clostridia bacterium. Lineage (GTDB taxonomy): Bacteria > Bacillota > Clostridia > UMGS1883 > UMGS1883 > JAFLUQ01. The sequence goes on along the minus strand of CANRCD010000004.1, from coordinate 20,499 downwards.
ACAGCCGACCAGTCGCCATGCTTTTCGCGCGCCACTACGGCGCAGAAGCCGTCAATGATGTTATGCAGCAGATTACCGCTGTCGGTCGGGTTGATGTTCATTGGCGTGAGCTCGCGCAGACGCAGTACGTTGTGCGCGAAATACGAGAACGGGCACGAGGCGTAGGCCTCCAGCGACGAGGGACTGAGCGCGAGCTCGCCGCCAAGCGCTTTTTTTAGCAGTTCCGCGTCAAGGGGCTCGGTCTCGGAGCCGTCGGCGCTGTGGGCGGCAAAAATTGCCCTGAGCCTCGGGCCGTACTCGGCGTCGGCGGCAAGCACGCCGCGCAGAGCGTTCCAGAAGCCGCCCTGCCTCTCCTCGCCCACGGCGGCGCCGAGTTCGAGAAAGGCGGCGGGCTTGGATACGCAAAGATATTCGCCGTCTGGAGAGCTGACGTCCTCGGTCTCAATAAGCTTGGGGAAAAGCTCCCTCACCCGCTTGACTATGCGGCTCGGACGCAGGCTGCCGCCGTCGGCGGAGGCAATCGGGCAGCTCAGGCAAAGACGCTCCTTTGCCGAGGACAGCGCCTCGTAGACGAGGAAGTTCTCATTTTCGGTTTTGGCGGCCACGCCCGGCGGCAGCTCCACGCCAAAGTCACGGCTGAGGAGCTCGGCCTCGGCCTCGGTAAAAATCGAGGTGTTGGAGAAGCTGCGCGGAAATACGTCCTCGTTAAGGCCCAGCAGAAAGACCACGCGGTCGCTGCTGCCCTTCATGCGTTCTGGGTCGCCAAAGATGACGCTGTCCGCCGATGGCGGCACAACGCCTATCTGCACGGCGGAGCAGGCCGTTTTCACGGCGTCGTAAAGCTCTTCGGGAGTTAATGTTGCGCTCCCGAACACGGTGTATATATCGTCCAGAATATCTATCAGAAGGTCGTAAACCTGTCTCGTCTCGGCGGCCCCGCGCGGGTCGCCGTTTTCCTCCTGAGAGACGGCGGCCTTTTCGGAATTCTCGGGCAGGCCGCTTTTAAGAATAAAGTCGTAAAGGCCGCGGGCAAAATCCTCGCCGGCGCGCTCCTTTGAAAGGCAAAGCCGCAGAGGCTCGATGAGTTCCCATATTTCGCGGCGTCGCTCGTTCAGCGCGTCAAGGTTTTCGGCGGGCGGGGCCGCGCCGTAGCTTTTGGAATTATACGAGCCGCGGATAAAGGTGAAATCCTCGCCCCAGTTCCACGAGCGCACGCCCGCCTCGACGCAGTAGTCCTCCAGCTCTCCGCAGCGGCCCCCGTGGGGCGCGAAGGGGTTCTTTGCAAAGGCAAACACATTTTCGTGACGGAAGCCGTAAATCGCAAGCTCCATTGCCGAAAGCAGAAACCGCGCCGCGCTGTGGCGTTCGAGCGGACGTTTCATGTCAAGAAAGACAGGAATGGAGTAAATTGGAAAAATGCGCTTTATATAACCGGAGTACGCCTCCACATTGCGGGCGGCCACGGTTATGTCGCGGTAACGCAGCCCACCGCGGACGGCCCTTGAGATGGACGCCGCAAGGCGGCGCACCTCCTCGAACGGGTTGCGGGAAATGTGCAGGCTGATTGCGGGGGCGGCGGGGACGGGGCAGACTTCGGCTCCGCCGTAGAAATGCTCCGAAAGAAAGGCGAGCTGCGGCGGACGGCCCGACGCGGCGGGCACGGCCACACGGGCAAAGTCGGCGCCAACATCGTATGCGGCGCGGGCAAGTCCGTCGATGAGCTTGCCGGTGGTGGCGAACTCGGGCCTGTCGTCCCAGCAGACGGCCGCAAACACATTGTCGGCGCGGGCGGCCATGAGCCCCACGCAGCGGCGCTGAAGTACGTTTAGGTCGGAAAAATGGCTTATGCACACGGTTTTCCCCTCAAAGAAGCGGCACTTGGGCAGACTCAGTATACGCAGCAGTTCCTGCATATCGTCGTCGGCGTCGCATAGGGAGCCGCTGTCCATGAGCGAATTGTAGCTTTCAAGGGCGAGAACGCAGTCATGCAGCTTGCGCTTAAGCGGCATGGCGTTCTCGAGCCCTTCCTCGGCGGCGCGCAGCTTTTCGCCGGTGACTCCGTAACGCTTGAAACCGGCTATCATGGCGCTTACGGTGGAGGTCAGGTCGCGCTTTTTTACAACGCCCCTGAACAGGCGGAAATCCTCGGCCTTTATGTCCGCGAGCGCGTGCATTACGGCCATTTCCCTCGCGGAGGCGGTCAGCCGCCGCCGCCCCGAGGGAAACGAGGGGCGCAGCTTGTAAAACAGACGCTTGAAGCTGAGCGCCTCGGGGTTGCCGAGGCCCGTAACTCCGAATTCACCTATCAGCCGCTCCTCCTCGGAAAAGGAGCTTTGGTCGGGAACGATGGCGACGACGCCGTTCTTCGACGCGGCGGAACTGCGTTTCATCAGCCGCATGGTTTCGGCCTCGAGGGCGCGCGGGTCGGGCGAGGTTATTACAGTTATTTTCACGGCTCCGCCTCCTTTCTTTACAGCAGGCGGGGCGGCCTGCGGGCCGCCCCTCGGCTTATTGCTCAATTTTTTCCTTTACAATTCTCAGGTTTGTTATTCCGCCGGCGCACTTATCCGCGCCGTTCGCGGCGAATTTGACGGTCACCTTTTCCTTGCCTGCGGTGAGGCTTTCGGGTATATCGTAAAACACGCGGTAAAGGCGGCCAGGTTTATTTTTGTTTATGGTCTGCGAGGCAATTTTTTCGCCGTCGATATAGATGGAAAAATCGCGCTCGTAGAGGACGCCGCCTTTCGTGAACGGCTCATCGCTGCCCCAGTAGGCCGCGTAGAGGTAATTTTGCCCCTCAGGCAAAACGTCCATATCGTAGGAGAAGAAGGCCCCCTCCACTCCCCATGCGTCGCGCCAGAAATAGCGCTCGCCGTCAATCACGCCGTTATGCTTATCATTATTGGCCTTATATTGCACATTATGGCCCCCTTCGTCCTGCTGGCCGTCGGGCTCGACGGAGTCCACCGTCGCTTTGTATAACCTTATATCATATTCATCAACGCCGCCGCTGTTCATGTACCAATAAACGCTGTGGAATTGGTGGTGCACCGACCAAAACGGCACAAGGGTGAGCTCTTTGCCGTTAGAGGTGTGCGAACCGTCTATTTTAAACGTCAGCGCGGAAACGTCCACAGGGGTTATAAAGCTCTCGGGGTTGGAGGCGTCGCCGAGGATATTCGGCACGGGTACGGCGTTCGCGGGGAGATTGAGCTCGCTCACGCGGGTATCCATGTCCCTGACGTTAAGGCCGACGGCCTCCTCGCCGAACGACGCCGCGAGCACAGCGGGGCCGTACTTAAAGGCCACCTTATTCTCTTCGTCGCGGGAGACGTAGGTCGAAAGAGCCATAGGCAGCGTGAGCTCTATCTCGTCGCCCTCGTTCCAGTCGCGGCGGAGCGTAACATAGCCGTCAACTGCCGCTGCCTCCACGGCCTCTCCGTTTAAGCTAACGCCCATATCGCCGGCGAGCCAGCTTGGGGTGCGGAAATGGAGCGCGGCGTTCGCGGAGCCCTTTTCAACCCTGATTTTAACGGTATCACCGTAGGGAAACTCGGTCTCCATGCGGAGCGTGAGGCCGGTCTCGCGCCAAACGGCCTGCGAGGGGATATAAAGGTTTACATAGAGCTCGTCCCTGTCCTTATAGTAGATACACTTGGCGTAGCGGCCCGGGTTTTCCATGCCGCTGCCGGTACAGCACCACCACGAGTTTTCGGGCGTGCCGTAAATTCTGAAATGGCCGGGCAGCATGGAGGTGAAGTACATCTTGTTGCCGGTCTCGGGATCCTGCGAGCCGAGAATATCGTTATACAGGGCATTTTCCACATAGTCCATATATTCGGCCTTATGCTCCCATGAGAACAAATGCTCGGTGAGCTTTATCATGTTGAAGGTGTTGCAGGTTTCGGCGTCCTTGATGCTAAGGGTCTCAAGGCCGTCGTTCTCAAAATGCTCACCGTTGCTGTTGCCGCCGATTACGAAGGAACGGTGATTGACCACCCTGTCCCAGAAAAACTCCGAGGCCGCCTTATAGTCCGAGCGGGAGCCGTCCTGCTCGTAAATGGCGGCAGCGCCGATGATTTTGGGTATCTGGGTATTGGCGTGCTTGCCGGAGAGCTCGTCGCGCTTCGCGGCCAGCGGGCCAAGAATAGCGTTATGAGTGAAGCGGACGGCGGCGGCGAGGTATTCCTCCCTGCCGGTTAAGGCGTAAAGCTGAGCAAACACGTCGTTCATGCCGCCGTGCTCGACGCCAAGCATCTGCTGCATTTGCTCGTCGGAGAGGTTTTTCGTGCCCTCGACGGCCCAGTCGGCAAATTTTTTCACCACATCAAGGGCCTGCTCGTTACCGGCCACGGAGTAGGCGTCGATAAGGCCCTGATATATTTTGTGAACGCTGTACCACGGCACCCAAGCTCCGTTGAGATCGAAGCCTCCGGACGCTCCGATGTTTCCTGCAAATACTTCCTCAAAGGGTACGGGGCTGAGGCCGCCGATATAGCCGTTGCCGGTGGTTTGCTGAATACGGGCCAGCTCGCCGACGGCATAGTCGAGGCGGCGGCGGAGCTCCGCGCCGTATCTTTCCGACTCAACGCAGGCGGTACTCACCGCGCTGAGCCAATGGCCCAGCGAATGGCCGCTGATACCCATATTCGCGGGCCAGCCTGCCCAGCCCTGAGATTCCCAGCCGCCGTAACGCTCCGCCTTCGGCTCCATTCCCACCGATTCGAGGCAGGGAGCCAGCAGGCGGTCAGGGTTTATCGCCATCAGATAATCCTCATTTTTATCACGGGCGGTTTTGAACATACCGTCAAGCAGGGCGACGTCTGACACGGACATAAACTGTCCTCCCTCCTTTATTTTGACCTCCTCGCTCTCCGCGGAGGAAAGCGGGGCCAGCGATGTTTTGTCAAGCACAAAGGCTCGGGCGGTATAGCCGTACTCTATAGGGAGCGGCAGCGCAAGCGTCAGCTCGCTTTCGCCCTCCGCAGAGGCGGCGTCCACGCCGGAAAGCCTGCCGGAAGCGTCGTAAAGCGCCAACGCGGCGAGCAAGCCGCCGGTTTTATCGGTTCTTATGCCGATGTCCGCCGCAAGCTCTCCTTCCCGCTCGCGCAGGGACTTGGTTATGGTGTAGTCGGGGCTGAGGCTGTCGCTGTAGACCGTGACGGAGGCCTCGACGGGGTATACCGAGCCGCCCACGGCTACCTCGCCCGAGACGATTATTTCACCGTCGCGAGAGGTATCGGCGGGGCCCCACTTTACGGGGAGTTCTGCCGAAGCCGAAGCGGACCCGCCCGCGAAATTCACGGCAAGCCTCGAGGGCAGGGCCGGAGCCTCTCCGGCATAAACGCGGGAGGGCTGCGGCGTCTCTATGCCGTCCACGGACGCGGGCTCGGCCTCGCGCAGGGTAAACCGGTTCACGCACACGTAGTTTGTATCCTGGAGCCAGTAAAGGTTAAAGAAAAAGTAGTCCGCGTCGGGTCCGGTCGTTATTATTGCCTCTTTCTTCGTCCAACTGCCCTTTTGCGTCATGTTTTCGCCGCCGTACTGGTCGACGTTCACCCCGCCTTCGCCGCTCCACTTTATTTTACCGCTCGCGGCGTTTTCGCAGTAGTTTTCGGAGTTTATCGCTCCGTAGCGCACCGAGGAATTGGCCACGCTGCTCCACGAGGAAACGCAGTACGAGAAATAATAGGTCTTATTCGGCTCCACGGGCACGTAGCCGAGCAGAGCCCTGCTGCCGTTCCAGTAGGAGCCCTGCGCGTCGGTAATGAATTCGCAAAGAAAATAATCGCTGCCGGTGGGGCCGAGGGCCGAGCCGGTGGAATAGTAAAAGGCCTGCTTGCCGTTGGCCTCGCCCTCGCTCCCCTTGACAACGCTTTCAAGCGGGACAAGATTCGCCTCGGTCTTAGGGTCGGGCGCCTTGCCGTCCCAATCCGTGCCGCCGTTCACGCCGACATACCACTGCGGAGCCTCGCGGCCCTCCGGTCCGCCGAAGTCGGGGCTCAAGTAAAGATTGTCCCCCACCAGAAGGTAGGGCGCGTCATCAAATATGAGTATCTCGGTCAAAGGCTCGGTCTCCTCGGTCGCCGATGAAAACGCGGGGAACGCGAGGCACAGCGCCAACGCCATGCAGACAGCTCTTTTCATTTTCATTCTCCTTTTTTACTCACACTCTGTATAAAAATCCGTTCTTAAGATCCTCCGCCGCCATTTTCTTGGCCCTGTAGTGCAGCTTTTTGCCGGAAAGGTTCAGCGGTATCTCGCTGACGAAGCGATAGTAGCGCGGACGCTTGTAATTGGCTATCATCGGGCTTTCGCGGCAGAACTCGTCAAGCTCCTCGGGAGAAAGCGTTTCGTCCTTTTTCACGACGTAAGCCGTCACTATCTCGCCCCTTGTCCTGTCGGGCGCGGAGGTGACGATGCAGTCCTTCACCTTGGGGTGGGAATTCAGCACCTCCTCTACCTGAACGGGGTAGATGTTCTCGCCGGAGGAAATTATCATATCGTCCTTTCGCCCGACTATGGTAACGTATCGGTTTTCGTCCCACGTGGCAAGGTCGTTGGTATAGATGAAGCCGTCGTGGAACTTAGCCTCGGTCTCGGCCTCATTTGCGAAATAAGCGTAGGGCGACTTGGCTGGCGATTTTATGATGACCTCGCCCACCTCCGCGCCGTCCATTGCGGCGAGCTCGTCCGGCTCGGCCCTACGGCCCTCGGGCAGACGAACCACGCGCACCTCGTCGTCCACGCAGGAGCCGCCGGCGGTGCCGGCATTCTCGGGCAGGTCGAACGGGCGCAGGAAGGTGTTCCAGAAGGTTTCGGTAGTGCCGTAGCCGTTGAAGATGTTCGGCGTAAGCGTTTTTTGGTAGCGTATACAGGCGGCGCGCTCAAGGGCGCTGCCCATGGTGACTATGCCGCGAAGGGAGCTTAAGTCGCGGCCCTCCCTGTCCTGCGCGTCGGAGAGCGCCTCCAGCACCGTGGGCACCCCGACAACGAAGGTGAGGCCGTATTTTTCAATGTATTCAAGGCATTTTTCGGCATTGAAGCGCCGCATTATATAAAGCGTGGCTCCGGCGTATAGCGCCGGACAGGGGCCCGCGCAATGCAGACCCCCGCGGTGGAACCACGGGGTGGTATTCATAGTTTTATCGGTGTGGTTCATGGGGAAATGTATCATAACGTCATGAGCGGAAAGCACCTCGTTTATGCTTGTAAGAGGCACTCCCTTCTGGCGGCCGGTGGTACCCGAGGTGTAAAGACGGGTGGTCTCGTCGTAGATAGAGTGTTCGACGCTTTGCTCCGCCGCCGCGCGCCCCGCGACGTATGCCTCGTACTTCACGGCGCCCTCGGCCTCTCCGTTTACGCAGACAAGGCGTTTGGGCTTAAAGCGCGCCATCTCCACCGCGAGGCGGATAACGTCGGCCCGCTCGGCTTCAAACATGAAAACCGTCGGGCGGGAATCGTCGATGTTCATTGCTATTTCGCCCGCGCTGAGCCTGTAATTCTGCGGGCAGCTCACCGCGCCGAGCTTTTGCGTGGCGATATACGCGAACACAAAGGCCGGACAGTTCAGCAGCTGATACATCACCACGTCCCCCTTGCCCACTCCGTCCTCGCGGAACGCGGCGGCGAGAGCGTTGACCTCGCAGTTCAGCGCGGCGTAGCTCCACTCGCGGCCCGATTCGGGGTCGATAACAGCGGGCTTGTCCGCAAAACGGCGCACGTTGCGCATAAAGCCCTCAATCCATGTGTATTCGCGTTCGAAAACGCTTTTGAAATCCTCCAATTCGGCTTCCCTCCGTTTTTTGAAAAATTATGAAATTTCTATTTTATAATATCACCGGTAATACGGGCCCCCCGCAAAATTGGCAAAGCCAATTTTGCGGGGAAAAGGAGGAGCGGCCAAGAGAACTCTGTTTTGGTTTTGAAAAACCGAAACTGCGGTACGCGGCCCGCTCCGCCGCCCCTTATGTACTTATTCCCCGAACGCGGCGGCGCAGTCCTTGAGCCGCTCGATAACCTTTATCTGCTGCGGGCAGGCGCTTTCGCACTGGCCGCACTCCACGCAGGCGGAGGCCGGACTCTTGCCGGCGACGGCCTTTGCGTAGTCCTCGGCCCCGCCCTCGAGCCGGCCCCAGACAAGCTGACGGTTGCGGGCGGCAAAAATGTCGGGGATGGGTATGCCCATCGGGCAGCCGGCCACACAGTAGCGGCAGGCGGTGCAGGGAATCGACTTTACGCCGTTTATGGCCTCCTGAGCCTTCCTTATGGCGGCCATCTCCTCCGCGTCGAGCGGGCGGAAGTCCTTCATGTACGAAAGATTATCCTCCATCTGCGCCATGCTGCTCATACCCGAAAGCACCGTTATTATGCCTTCCAGCGAGGCGGCGTAGCGTATGGCCCACGAGGCGAAGGAGACGTCGGGGTTCGCTTCCTTAAGAATCCGCTGCACAGCCTCGGGCGGGTTTGCCAGAGCGCCGCCCTTGACGGGTTCCATTACCACAATGGACTTGCCGTGACGGCGAGCTACCTCGTAGTTGGCGCGGGCGGCTACGTCGGGATTTTCCCAATCGGCATAGTTGAGCTGAAGCTGGACGAACTCCGCGTCCGGATGGGCGGTGAGTATCTCGTCCAGTATCTCGGGCGAGGCGTGGAACGAAAAGCCCCAATGCTTTATCAGCCCCTTGGCCTTCTGCTCCCTGACAAAATCCCAAATTTTATATTCGTCGTACTGCTTGTAGTTGCCCGCTTGAAGCGCGTGCAGCAGGTAGTAGTCGAAATAGCCCGCGCCGGTGCGTTCGAGACTGGTGTAAAACTGATTTTTCGCGTCGTCCACGCCCTTGGCCATCCACGAGCACAGCTTCGTCGCAAGTGTAAAGCTCTCCCTCGGATAGCGGTCGACAAGGGCGGCCTTGGCGGCCTTCTCCGAATCCCCGCCGTCGTAAACGAAGGCGGTGTCGAAATACGTCAGTCCCGCGTCCATGAACTTATCCACCATTTTTGAGGTCTCGGCAATATCAATCTTGCCGTCGGCGTCTTTGGGCAGGCGCATAAGGCCGAAGCCCAGCTTGGGGGTGCTTTCTCCGAAATACTTTTCCATAACGTCCTCCTTACAGCTTAGCAAATAATTTCACAAATTTGGCCGCCGCCCTGTAGAGCGGGGTCTCGAGCTCTTTTCTGACGCTGTCGAGCTCGTTTCTTATGGCTATGCCCTGCGGGCAATGGGCCTCGCATTTGCCGCACTTCACGCAGAGCGAGGCGTTGCTCTTTTTTCGCTTTATCGTAGTACACATGAAGTACTCCCTAAGCCCCGCAAAGGCTCCGTCCTGACTTTTCACGTTCAGGCAGCGGAAACAGCCGGGGATATCCACGCCCCTCGGGCAGGGCATACAGTAGGCGCAGCCGGTGCAGGGCACCTTAATCTTTTCGTTAATGGCCGCGACGGCGTCCGCAAAAAGCCGTTCCTTTCCTTCAAGCTCGCCTGCCCGCGCGGAGCAGGCGGCGGCGATGTTTTCCTCGAGCATTTCCATGGAGTTCATGCCCGAAAGTACCACCGTGACCTGCGGCTGGTTCCACAGCCAGCGCAGCGCCCACTCGGCGGGGCTGCGCTTCGGTTCGGCCGAGGCGAACGCCTCGCGGGCCTTTTCGGGCAGGCCCGCGGCCAGCCGTCCTCCGCGCAGCGGCTCCATTATTATTACGGGCAGGCCCCTTTCGGCGGCGGCCATGAGGCCGCGCCTGCCGGCTTGGCTGTTTTCGTCGAGATAGTTATACTGAATTTGGCAGAAGTCCCAGCCGTAGGCGTCCAGAAGCTCGATAAACCGTCCGCTGTCGCCATGGTAGGAAAAGCCCACGCGTTTTATTTCGCCGCTTCGCTTCTTTTCTTCAAGCCACTCCACAATACCCATGGCTTTGAGCCTTTCCCAGACGGTCACGTCGGGGAGCATGTGCATGAGGTAGTAGTCCACATAATCGGTCTTGAGGCGGGAGAGCTGCTGGCGGAAGCATTTTTCCGCGCCGGCCACGTTTTTTATCAGATAGTGGGGGAGCTTAGTCGCTATCATAACCTTCTCGCGCAGGCCGTTTTTGCTGAGGACGGCGCCGAGCGCCTCCTCGCTGCCGGGGTAGATATAGGCCGTGTCGAAGTAGTTCACTCCGGCCTCCGCCGCGCGGACGATGAGCCGCTCGACCGCCTCCCGATCAATGGCGCCGCCCTTCCTCGGGAAGCGCATACAGCCGAAGCCCAGCGCTGAAAGGCTGTCGCCGTTTTTTTCACCGCGTCTGTACTGCATTTTTCCTCCTTCAATTGCCTAATCGCCGACCTAAACCGCCGGCGTCCAGTAAGTGTTGTTGTAGATATCCGTCAAGCGCAGAAGGGCCGTGCCCTCGCCTTCGACGGAAATTGTGCCTATCTCGGGCTCTCCGCTCACAATGAGCGGCTCGCCGAGGAAGTAACTGTCGTTATACTCGCCTTCATAGGTGTAGTAGTCGCATACAAAGTCTATTTTATCGCCGTCACAAAGTTCAATCAGCCCCTTCGCCACGGTATCGGTCTCATCGCCGTAGTTCGGCTGCGCGCCGAGAACTTTGCCGTACGGGTCGTCCTCGGTGAATTCAAGCATAAGGTCAACAAGCTCTCCGTTCAGCATGGCGGGTACGCGGCCCCTGATGGTATAACCGCCGTCCTCGTGCGAATCGGCGGAGACGAGATAGTAGCTGACGGGCCGACCGTCGATGGAAATCCAAGCGCCGTCCCAGTCGGCGAGAAGGTTGCCGTCGTCGTCAAAGCTGACGGAGTTATCAAGCCCGAGGTCAATATAGCCCTCGCCGTCGTCGATAAACACACTGAGCTCCGCGCTGCGCACAAGGTCCCACTGGCTCTCCTTAAGGCGCAGGACCTTGTCGCCGCCGCGGTTTTCGGTGAAGGTCAAATCCTCGGGGTTTATCATGTTTTTCGCGTAATAAGAGGCGTTATCCTCTATCATTCTGCCGTCAAGCCAGCTTGTGTCGCTTCCGGCCTCAAAGCCGGAGAGCATACTGAGGTCGCCGCCGTCGAGCAGCGACGAGAGCAGGCTGCCTATGGCCCCCGTGCCGGTGGGCTGCTGAAACTGCGCCCCCTCGCCCATGAGCTGGCCAAGGAGCGACGTGAGCGAGGCTCCCGAGCCGCCCGCCGTCATCTGGCCGCCGAGCTGGAGGCTGGCAAAGGCGCGGATACACTCGCCGTATTCCTCGTCCATATCAATTTTGTCATAGGTGGAAAGCATGGCGCCAACCTTGGGGGGGTTCGCGTATGGGAAATAGACCGAAATGCCCCTCGAATTGCCCATGCCGCGCCCCGTGCGGTTATATACCACAGCCGTCTCAAGCGCTTTGGCAAGGGCTTCGGCCTCGTTTGTGCCTATCCTTTCGGCAAGGTCGATGAGGTCTACCTGATCTATGTGGGTGGAGCGGGCGAACTCGCGCACGCCGCTTCTCGCATTGGAAACGGCGGCGTAGTCTCCGCCCTTTATCATCTCGGAAACGCTGCCGGCAAAGTCCGCCAGCCTTCCAGCGGAGGCCGACTTGAGCTGCGAAAGGTCGAGCACCGAAAGGGTGGTCTGCCCGCTTGGAGTTCTCTCTATAAAGCTGTCGGCAACGAGCTTGCCAAGCTCCGGCGTGCTGAGCGAGGAGTTCTGCGAAAGCGCGTTCAGCCAATCGGTATAGTACCAGCCGCTGCCGGGCTCAGTCTCCTCGGAAGCTATCATGTAATCGCCGTATTTTTCAAGGGTTAGGCCGGTTTCGAGCGTCGCCATGAGGCAGGCGTCAAAGCCGATGAAATCAAAGGCGCAGCCACCGTCCTTAAGGGCCTCGTTAAGCTTATCGAGCGTCATGGAGCCCGCGCTCGGGTACTTCATATCATAACCGTAGCCGCCTGTTGAGCCGCCGCCGTGGTCCCAGAGAATGAGCTCGTAACGGTCGGCGGGATAGCTGCCCTTGCACCAGCGGATAAACTCGCTGAGAGTGTCGGGGTCGGTCATCGGCTTAGAGCCGAGGCTCGGCACGGCGCAATCAAGCCCGCGCGAGGACAGGCGGTATATCTGGTTCGTATCTGCGCTGACTATATTGTTGCGCCACTGAGACGCGCCGCCCGTCTCGATAAGGACGTTTACCTTGTCCGACAGGCGGGCCTGAAGCATTTCCTGAAGGTCGGCCGTTGCCGCTCCGCTCTTTGCCTCAAGGTCGGCGCCGCACATATATACCATCACGGTCACCGCGTCGGCCCCGCCGCCCTTTATCACCGTGCGCTTGGGCGCGGAGGTGAGGTTTAACTGCTGCCCGCCGTAGGCCGCGTCCACAGACGCAGAGGATGTGTTCACGTATCCGCCCGCAAGGTCGAGCATATCTCCGTACTGGCTGTAGAGCGTATGTTCGGAATCTATGCCGTAGCCGCCCATAAGCCCGCCAAGTCCGCCGAGCCCGCCCACCGTAGAAAACAGCACAACGGCGCCTATCAAAACGACGGCAATCAGCAGGCAGCCGCAGCCTCCGCGCCTCGGGACGCCCTGCCCCTGCGGCGAGCCGCTCTGACTCATAAAGCCGCCAAGCAGGCTCAAAAGCGCTTGGGGCAGCATCCCGCCGCCCATGCCGCCGGTGTTTCCAAAATTGCCCATGCCGCCGTCAAGCAGACCGCGTCCGTCCTCGGACAGTTGCTGCGGAGTTTCTCCCCCGCCCATGGACGGAGGCATATCCTGCGGCCTTCCGCGGCCCACCGGCCCACCGAGGCCGAGCCCCGAGCCCCTGCGGCGCACCGGACTTGAGCCCGAAACTGGCCGCTTTACGCGGCGCGGTGGTCTGTTATTTCTCTGCATATTTTCACCTCCCGTAACAACATCACGTACGGGAATCTGTTTTATTTTAATATTTCTTCCGATTTATCCCGCATTTAGTATATCTACGTTAATTATACCACATAATACCGCTGTTGTAAAGCATTAATATTTGTGAATAAACTGTGAACATTTGCCTCTATTCGTTGCAAAATACGGCAAAATCTGCTACTATATGTTGAGTTAAAAACGTCCGCAGCGCGGCGGACGTGAAAGGATCTGACATTTTTATGAACGCACAAGTACTTGCCATCGTTATTTTTGTAGTCATGTTTATAATGATGGTGCTGGAAAAGTTTGAACGCCACCACATAACGCTGGTTTGCGGCGCGCTGGTGCTGATTCTGGTTTTTGGCTTCGCGATGCACAGCTTCACCGCCGTGCGCCAGACGCTGAATGTTGAAAGCATATTTACCCCCACCTTCTGGGTAGGCGGGGCAGACGAGGGAACCTCAGGCATAAACTGGGCTACGATATTTTTCATCGCCGGAATGATGGTCATGGTGGAGGGCATGGGCAAGGCCGGCTTTTTCCACTGGCTTTGCATGACGCTTGCCCGCGCCGTACATTACCATACGGTACCGCTTTTGGTGTGCTTTATGATAATGAGCGGCGTGCTTGCGATGTTTATTGACAGCATCACCGTTGTGCTGTTCCTCGCCACCGTCACGGTCGAGCTTTCAAAGATACTTAAATTTAACCCCCTGCCGATGATAGTTTCCGAAATCTTCTGCGCCAACCTTGGCGGCAGCGCCACGATGTGCGGCGACCCGCCAAACATAATCATCGGCACATCGCTTGGCTTCACTTTCTTCGACTTTCTGACCAACACCGGCGTAATCGTCGGTATATGCTTCATTTTCACGGTTATCTATTTTTGGCTCTGCTTTAGGAAGGGCCTCAAAAAGAGCGAGGCCGAACGCCCCGAGGGCATTGTCTACCCCGACCCGAAGGATTCTATCAAAAGTAAAAAGGCCTTTGCCGCCTCGGCCGCGGTATTTGTCCTCGCGGTAGCGCTTTTGGTGACGCACGCCCAGACAGGCCTTTCCGTGGCCTTTATCGGCCTTTTCATCGCCGCGCTGATGACTGTCGCCATGCTGCTTACTGCCGGTCCCGCCGCGGTCAAGCACATTTATTCGCACCTCGACTATAAGACGCTGCTGTTTTTCATCGGGCTGTTTGTGGCCGTGGGCGGCCTTGAACAGACCGGCGTGCTTGACCTTGTGGCTGAAATAATCGCAAAGATAAGCGGCGGCAATCCTTACATTGTCGTTGCCGTCATAATCTGGTTTTCGGCAGGAGCCAGCGCCTTTGTTGACAATATTCCCTTCGCCGCCACAATGGTGCCTGTGATACGCGCCATGTCCGAAACCATGGGGCTCGACATCAGAACCCTCGCGTGGACGCTTTCACTCGGGGCCGATGTGGGCGGGAACGCCACGCCAATCGGGGCCTCGGCCAATGTTGTGGGTACCTCGGTGGCCGCCAAAGAAGGCCATCCCATAGGCTGGGGAAAATACTGCCGGTACTGCGCGCCCGCGACGGTGCTGGTGGTGCTGATAAGCATGATTTGCTTGTTTGTGAAATACATTTAATATAGACGGAGGGGAAGCAAATGAAAAAACAAATCATCGTAACCATAGGCCGTGAGTTCGGCAGCGGCGGGCACGAAATAGCTCGCCTTCTGGCCGAGCGGATGGGAGTGAAGCTCTATGACAAGGAGCTGCTCTACGAGCTCGCCACTCACCACGGCTACAGCGAGGAGGTAATGCGCCGCTACGACGAAAGGCCCGTGAACGTTCTGGCCTCGCGCCGAGTCCGCGATTTTTCAAATTCCATTGAGGAAAACCTCGCCCACAAAATGTTCGCATTTATCAGAAAGACGGCCGAAAGCGGAGAATCGTTCGTTGTGGTTGGCCGTTGTGCCGATTATGTGCTTAGGGAGCGAGGAAACGTGCTGAGGGTTTTTGTGCGCGGCGAACGCAAAGACAAAGAAAAGCGTATATGTGAGATTTACAATGTGAGCCCGCGCAAGGCCCTTGAAATGATGAAGCGCAGCGACAAAATGCGCAAGCTTTATCATGACTACTACTCAGACATAAAGTGGGGCGATACCCGCGGGTATGATATTTCAATCAACAGCAGCCTGCTGGGCGTGGAAAAGAGCGTGGACGCCTTGCTCGCCGTAGTGAACCTTATGCAAAAACAGGACGAAGAGTAAGTAATATCGAAGTATGCGAAAACAGGCGGCCGCGGCCGCCTGTTTTATGTCGCTTATTTTATGTCACCAATTATAAATTCGTCTCCGTCGGCTGAATGTACAACTCCGCCGTCCTTCACCTTTATGTACAGGCCGGAATGAACGCTCATTATCTTATACGCGCCGTCGTCCTGCTTTTCAAAAATCCAGCGCTGATTATCATCTCCGCTGTGGTCGTATGTTATGAGCGGGTCGCCGTCGGTGGTGGAGTTATTGGCCACGTCTATGCTCTTGCCGCCGTTTTTGGTCTGGATATAGTAGAAGCCGCCGGCGTTGGGAACAAGCTCCCACTGCTGGGTTTCAGCGTCGGTGAGCCTTTCGGCGGCGAGGTCATTGCCGCCTTCGCTGTAGGTAAGCGCGGAGCCGTCCTTGGTCGAGAGCGTTTTATACGTCTTGGCCACGGGCTCCTTGGATACGGCCTCGTCGGGGATAAGCAGCCAGCTCTGAACGGGGCTGTTGCGGTCGATGTTCTGCTTAACCTCGCCGGCGGAGGCCTCCACCGGAAGCACGGAATTTTTGGAAACTATCTTATACGCGCCGTCCTCAAGGGCATAAAGCATGAACTTTTGATTTTCACCATCGCCGACATTATACTGCAAAATCTTCGCTCCGGCGGAGCGGCTGGCCACGTTTACGTCCATGGCGCAGCCGCTGGCGGCGTTTACTATCTGATAGAAGCCGTCCTCACCGACCACAGGAACAAAGCGCCAAAGTTGTCTTTCGTCGCCGGTAAACAGTTCCGTCACAAGAGCGCTGCCGCTGCCGTCCCCCGATGGAGCTATCACGCTTTCGGTGCCGCTGAGCACGATTTTATAGGTCTTGCCGCCGTCCACGCGGGCGGTATCCTCAATGAGTACGGTCGAGCTTGCCCCGTCCCAGCTTACCTTGCGGGCAAAGGCCTGAGCTATGGCGCGGACGGGCAGGTAGGTCGTGCCATCCTTTATCAAGGGATGTACCGCCTTCCCGTTCGCGTCGGTAGGGTTGAATTTTTTGCCGTTTATGAACACATTCACATTTTCGCCGAGTTCAGGCGCAGCCTCTCCCCTTTCGCCAAGGATAACGGTTCTTGCGTCGTTATCCCAGTCCACAGCTACGTTAAGCGCCGTTGCAACGGCTCTCACGGGGACGTAAGTAGTGCCGTCCTCAATAAAAGGCTCAGCGACGGCCCCGTTAGCGTCAACGGTCGGTATTGGAGAGCCGTTTACCGCCACAGTTACTCCCGCGGCCGAGGCGGCCACAGCAAGGGCCAACAGTAAAATCAGAATCATTACAACTGTTTTTTTCATGTTTTTCCCTCCCGATAAAATTATCGCTTATATCTGTATTTTACCATGCCTCGGTCAGTTTGTCAATGCTTCTTTTTCTGGGAGACTTCTGGCGCATAAGCTGTAAAGAATAAAAAAATTCCAAAAAGGTATTGACAAACAGAGGTATGTCTGCTATAATAAACCGTGACGCGCGGGTGTAGTTCATCGGTAGAATACCAGCCTTCCAAGCTGGTCAGGTGGGTTCGACTCCCATCACCCGCTCCAAGCTGTCTGCCGTCCGCTGCAACCGGCGGCTTTTATATGTGCCTGTAGCTCAGCTGGATAGAGCAACTGCCTTCTAAGCAGTAGGTCCTGGGTTCGAGTCCCCGCAGGCACGCCAAAGGCGCTCCGCGCGGCGGGGTGCGGGATATGGTGGGTATAGCGCAGTTGGTTAGCGCGCCAGATTGTGGCTCTGGAGGCCCTGGGTTCGAGTCCCAGTATCCACCCCACTTTTTTTATGGCGGATAACGCCATAGCGGGCAGGGATTATTCCTGCGGCCAAATCAATTTTGGGCTGTAGCCAAGTCGGTTAAGGCACCAGACTTTGACTCTGGCATACGCAGGTTCAAATCCTGCCAGCCCAGCCATACGGGCCATTAGCTCAGTTGGCAGAGCACTTGACTTTTAATCAAGTTGTCCGGGGTTCGAATCTCCGATGGCTCACCACGTCGTCGCAAGCGTTGCTTCGCTTGCGACGGCTTTTTTTGTTTTACAAAAAAGCCGTCGTTTGGCTCGCGCCGTTGCTCCTCCTTTTCAATCACAAACTCCGCTTTGCAGATTTTGTGATTGAGCTTTATTCGGCTTGCGGGGTTTTTACTTTGGGAAAAATTGACAATGTTTTCTCCGCATCTAAAGAAACATCTAAAGAAACGGTTTTAAAGGTCAAGTATTCCTTCGATACTCTTTGACATTTCCCTCTTGTGAGATATATCCAAATGAGTGTACAGATTCATGGTTATCCCTATCCCGCTGTGCCCCAACCAGTCAGAAATATCCTTCATCTGCCAGCCCTTCAATATGAGCATGGACGCACAGGAGTGCCTGAGATCATGCCAGCGTATCACAGGCATTTTATTTTTCTCAATGACTTTTCTGAGCGTATGCGTCGGATACGATGGATGGTAAAGCTTGCCGTCCTCCCTGACAAATACATAGTCGCTGTTAATATAACAATTCCCGAACAGCTTCCTGTTGTCAGTTTGTGATTTCCTGATGCTTTCAAGAATATCCTTTACCTCCGGCAGTAAGGGGTAGGTCCTGTTGCTGGATTTTGTTTTTGTGGAGTTCTTTTCTACCACTAAATCGCCGTTGGCAACTCTTGTGTGCTGAATTGTGAGAGTATTGCTCTTAAAATCCACATCGCACCACTTAAGTCCCATGAGTTCGCTCCGGCGCAGTCCATAGATAAAGGTTATGTAAACCATATCGTGGAGCGGCGTTCCTTCTATCAACTCAAGCAGCTTTGCGCACTGCTCCGCTGAATAAAAGCTGACCGATTTCGCAGGATCTCCCTTTTGCTTGGGTATGTCGGCATAAGTACACGGGTTTACATTTATAAGCCTGTTTTTTATTGCCTCTCTGAACATAAGATTTAAAACTACGCTCTGCCGCCTGAGACTGCTTTTGCTCAGACCGCCTTTGCCGTCCAACCGCCCTTTTGCACTCTCATGTTTATAGTAACCTTCAATAAAGTTTACATCAATTTCGCGCAGAGTAAGTTTTTTAGGCTTAAAATACGGGATAATGTGCTTTAACACATACTGCTTATATCCCTGAAATGTGACCGGATCTACTTTGTCTTTCTCGCATTCAAGCCATTGCATGGCGAAATCCGCAAATAAAACATCCTCAGTCAATGGAGCGGCCTCAAGCTCCTCCCTGATTTCGGACAATCTTTGTTCCGCCCTACGCTTATTGCCGCGTACAGCAGATATGCCGGTGCTTTTCCAGATCGTTTTCTGTTTCCCGAACTGATCTGTTGTGTAAAATACGGCTTGATATATACCATTTTTGATTTGTAAGCTGCCTTTTAACATTTTTGTCTCCTTTCTCGGCAGCCTGTTGATGTACAAAAATATTATAACATTAAACAGGCTGCCATTTCAAGGTATAAATTATGAATTTATACAGTCCTTAATATATCGGATAACGCCTAATTTTGGAATGATGTACTTTTTATTTCCTATACGTTTATTCGGAATTTGTTGTGACCGAAGCAGCTTATATGCCGTGTTTCGGCCTATATGGAGAATTTCACATAATTCACCAACAGTCAGCACGTCCCTGTATTTCTCCAACATTAGTCGTCACCGCCCGCAAGGTAAATTCTCGTCACATCATCGCGGTGATGACCGAGAAGCTCGGACACCTTTTTCCTCGCCTCATAGTCCGAGTAGCCTTCTCGCTTGAATTTTTCATACTGCTCATGAGCATAGGTGTGCCTTAATCCGTGGAAGGTGATTCGCTCATCCGTAAAGCTCTTGCGGTGATATGCGATAAAGCATTGTAACCGCTTCATGGCGAGATGGGTTTTGTCCTCCGGCTTGACGAACAGTTTTTGCCCGGTGGGAGTGATTTTAAGCGCTTCGGAAAGTACTATATTTATTGTCTCGTTAATTGGCGCATATCTCGTAAGTCCGCCCTTTCCCTTGACAAACAGCTTACTTGTGTCAAGGGCATTTTTTGCGTCGTTGGTATCGATGCGGAAACATTCTTCAAGTCGCAGTCCGGCATACCGGGCCAATGACAGAATGGCGACATAATCTTGATGTCCGGCACCCATTGCAGCCGCCAGCATCAAGTTAAACTCCCGATTGTTCCATGTCCTATCCACTCCGCCAAAGCTACGTTTCTCCAAGGTCAGCTCATTATTTGTAGGCAGTTTGTGTCTTGTGTACGGCATACTGTCATGGAAAAACCTTATTGCGGCAAGCTCGGTCTTGATTGTGGAGGCTGACAGCCCCTTCCCTTGCATATATTCCAGATATGCGAAGACGTGCTTTCCCGAAATGTTGGCGAGTTTTTGCAGACGGTACCTCTCCGCGAGGAAGGCCATAAATCTCTTGAAAGCCTTTCCGTAGCGCTCACGTGTCTTGAAGCTGCCGGTCTTTATGTGTCGGAACAGCTTATCGTACTGTACCTCCAAGTTTTTATATATGTTTGACATCTGAAATCCTTTCCTTCAGCAAGGCATAGTTATGGCGTGGGGTTTGGTACAATTACCTCCAAAATTCCCGGTCAGGTAGGAATAGAAACCGCATGTTAAAGGTGTTTTCCTGCAAATTCTTTATTCCTGTCTCCACGTCGCCGCAAAGTCCGTTGGACTCCGCTCCCGCCCGTTTGGCAGGAGCTGCGTCCGCTTCCTTGCGGCTCCTTTTTCCCGAAAAATGTTTACACATTTTTCGGGAGGCACAACATATTGTTCGGTTAGTAATATTCCCGCAAATTGTGGTTGGGTCATTGCCCTGCGGTAGCATCATACCTGCTAAACTCAGGCTGCCTATGCCGATGCTGAAATGCGCCAGATTGACGGTGACGCATATTAAATTTTCACAGCCGCCGCTGTGTCGGCCTGCTGTCACAGGCCTGTAGGTTTTAGGTATTTCAGCGCGCGGAAACCTGTTATGAACCTTCGCGCAATTTCTTTTTCAGATTGCACATACTTTTTAATCTGTACAAGAAAGCGAATGACAGTCCGCTTTATGCCGATAAGACGCATTGATGATTATTCAAAACAAAACAGGATTTCAGACAAAAAGAATGCAGACTTTTCCCGCAAGGAACAACATCTACATTCTTCAATAACAATATTTAAGGCAATGAGAGAACGCGCCCTTATTGCCTTGATTTAACCAAAATGAGAAGCCGAAAAGGACTTCTCATTTTTTACCAATATACGATTAGTAGCCCTTTCGAGCCTACACTACACATTCTCAAACCGCTGCAGCGGTCTAACCATTTAAAAATTTTCCCATCCATTTTAGACTCGGACGATTTGGATGTATACTAAAAAAGTGGACAAAAAATAGGAAGTGGTATAAAATAATAGACACGAAAGGAGAAGTATTAT
>CANRCD010000003.1 GCA_947629005.1 uncultured Clostridia bacterium | reverse complement strand
ATCAAAAGGAGGAGACTTTTATGATCCCTTAATACTTTTTTCTCTCTTTTTTGTCTACTTTATTGACATTGATCCACGCCGTTGCTCTGTCGATGAACATTATGCTCAACTGGTTTGATACCATGTCCCAGTTTCGACACGTGACACTCCAGTGTCCGACAATATTTTTCGATGCCAGATACAATATTTTTCTCAGCGAATCATCATTCGTAAACGACGGCTTGTTCTTCGTAATTTTTCTAAACTGCCGGTTCAAGCCCTCAATGATGTTCGTCGTATATATTATCTTTCGTATCTCCGCAGGATATGCAAAAAATGTTGTAAGAATATCCCAATTTTCTTCCCAACTGCGCACACAACTTGGATACGTTGACTGCCACTTGTCCTTGAACTCAATGAACGCGTTCATCGCCTCATCTTCGGTCACTGCCTGGTAAATTTTCTTAAGGTCGGCCATCAGAGCCTTCATGTCCTTGTAGTTTACATATTTTGTTGAAGAGTGAATCTGATGAATGATGCAGCGCTGTATTGCCGACTTCGGGAACGCCGCGTTTATCGCCTCCCGGAACCCTTTCAGACCGTCCACACAAAACACGTAAACATCCTTTATACCGCGGTTTTTCAGGTCGTTCATCACCTGAAGCCAAAACTTTGAAATTTCATTTTCACCTGTCCATACACCCAATATATCCTTTCGCCCATCGGTCTGAATACCGAGCACTACATAGGCCGCCTTTGTGATATACTGATGGTTTTCCTTGACCTTATAATGAATAGCGTCCATAAACACAAAGGGGTATACAGGGTCAAGGGCACGGTTCTGCCATGCGGCAATTTCGGGAGTTATTTTCTCAACAATCTTGCTCACAAGCGTGTCAGAAATCTCAACATTGTAGAGGTTTTTGATTTGCTCCGCAATGTCACGCTGAGACATACCGCAGGAGTAGAGGGCGAGGATTTTTTCTTCCATACCGTCTGCGTTGCGGCTGTATTTTCCGATGATTTGAGGCTCATATTCGCCGTTCCGGTCTCGGGGAATTTTGACATCAACCTCGCCAAGCTGAGTTTTTATGCTCTTTTTCGAGTACCCGTTTCTGTAATTTTTCGACGAAATATTTTCGCCGTCTCTCGACACTCGCTCGCTTTTTTCGTAGCCCAGTTTTTCTTCAAGCTCGGCTTCCATGACCTGTTGAAGGACGTCGCTGAACAGTTCTTTCATGGCGTTGAAGATGTCGGTCGTGCTTGTGAAGTTCTGACTGTTAACAAATTCTCGCAGTAATTCTTTTGATGTTTTTTCCATGATAAAAGACTTCCTTTCCAGTTTTTTCTCTGTTTTGATATTGTCTGGTTGGAAGTCTTTTATTCAATTTTACACAAGATTTTGCGGGGTCACAGCGTAAATATTATGGCCATCCATGTATCCATCCATGGATGGCCGATTTATAACCGAACGAAAGATGGCCCCCGCCTCCATAGTCGGCGGGTTCCACCTTCCGTTTCCCGTCAGGAAAATATCTATCGCCTAAACGCTTTATACAGGATTTTAGCCTTTTTAGAAAAATGAGCGTTAGCTAATATTTATATAAATATTTAAGTTTATAGTCAGTTAATTATTATAAAAAATATCGGTATTTACCTTTGTTTTTAGGGTTTTGCTCGGTAGGCTCCACCAACATAACGAAATGAGCCTTGTTGATGAAGATAGACCGCCGTAAAATGCGGGTTTATAAGGTTCGTAGTATTGTTGGTAACGCTTATCCGTATAATATGGGCAAAGTGGAGTGAAATCTTGAATATAGGCTTCGGCTCCACCATCCAATTTCACGAAAGGAAATCCTCCATTTGTTTTGTGGGGGGATTTCCTTATATATGTTAAGTTTTCATATCATACGGATGATGTATTTGAGGAGTTTGATTTTCGCTTCACAGTATGCTATAATTATAAAAAATGCTAGACAAAACGGTGTTTACGGAGGAGAAATAGATATGGGAAAAATCGTTATCAAGAAGATGGAAAGTGAAGACGAAATCAAAGGCAAAGGATATGTTCACTACAAGTCTTGGCATGAAACCTACACGGGGCTGGTCGACAAGGATTACCTTGAAAGGCAAACGCTTGAAAAATGTATAGCGATAGCGTACAAATGGCCGGATAATATTCTTGTAGCAAAAGACGGAGAGAAAGTTGTCGGATTTGTGGGATATGGTGCTTACCGTGGCGATGCGCTTCCTGCCTGCGGCGAGGTCTTTGGCATTTATGTTCTTGCGGCTTATCACGGTCAAAGAGTCGGTTACGAGTTAATGAAAGCGGCAATCGAAAAACTCGCTGCATATAAAAAAGTTGCTGTTTGGGTATTGAAAGGGAATGAAAGAGCAATTCACTTCTATAAAAGGTTTGGCTTCCGTTTTGACGGAGCGGAGGCTGAAATCATGCTTGGCACGCCAAATACGGAGTTGAGAATGATTTTTGAAAGAGATTAAACCACCTTCCCGTTTGTCGCACAGTAGCACAGGGGCGCGAAGCTGTCAGACTTCGGATGAGGTTTTTGAACAGATAGAGAGCATACTATCCGAGCTTGATAACACGGGTATTAGGGTTATAGATTATAACGAAAAAAATAAATCACGCCCATAGGGAGAACCTGTGAGCGTGATTTTTATATACAGAAACAAATTTGCCGTTTATGTGCCCTATGTGCCCTTTGGCAGGTGGAAAGCCGACTTTCTCGATTTCAAAGTGCCCTAAATGTGCCCTTAAAGTGTCCTGAATTATTTTTTATGCCTTTGCTTGCCAGGTTCCTATAGCTAAGCTTATCATAGGATATTTCAGTTGACCGTCCATTTTGCCGCCTATGTACACGGTGTATTTCTTCTCCGGCGATAGCCTTGCTCGCCGCGCATTTGATATATAAATTTTTTCTAAACTTTCCCGCCGCCGCATTGACATATCCGATTTACGAAGATATTTTAATAAAAATATTATTCAGAGAGCGGGTCGTGAAAAAATAATTTTGGTTGAGGACGGTTTGAGCCTGATATACGAGCTGGCGTTTGCGATAAAAAGTAGGATTACGCCTTAGACATCGCACGGACAAACCGCGAGGCGGCGGCCTTCTTAGTCGGCCGATTGCGCAAGCTTTGTAAGAGTTATATAATCTACTTTACCTATCTTTGTCAGCGGAAATTTATCAACAAATATGTAATGAATAGGACGGTAAACGTCCTGTAGATTTTTATCGCAATATGCTCGTAACTCTGCCTCAATATTTTTATCGCCCATGTATTCCTGCTTCAAAATTATAAACGCAACCGGGGCTTCATTGACCTTTTTATCGGGTACAGGAACAACGGCGCATTTGCTGATTTTGTGATAAGATATAAGAACTTTTTCAATATCGAGGCTGTATACCTTTTTTTGTACGCCGTTAGCGATACACAGCATAAACCGTTTTAACCTTCCGCTTATATAAACAAAACCATCTTCGTTTATATATCCGAGATCGCCTGTATGTATCCATGAAAGACCGTCATCATGCTTACGGATCATTGCGTTGGTTTCTTCGGGATTGTTAAGATACCCCATCATAGCGGATGGTGTGTAAATACATACTTCCCCTTTTTGACCATAAGTCAATTCTTTTCCGGTTTCAACATCAAAGACAGATACTATATTTTTCGCAAGCGGAATACCAACGCTTCCAAACTCGTTTGCCGTTGGTATGTTTGCGGAAATTGCACCGCTTGCTTCGCTCATGCCATATACATTCATTATTTTGCATGAACTGCCACGCTTCAATAAATAGTTGTTTATTTTGTACTCTACGTTTGCACTAAGCAAATCGCCTCCTGTTACCGGGTCGACAAAATATGATAAATCCAACGGTTCATTATCATCTGCAAAGGCTTCCCAATAAGCCGGACCATACATAATATAATTTGGCTTAAATTTTTTGCATATATATGCTATAGGCTCGGCCATTGGAATTCTTACAACGACTTTCATTCCTACAGAAAGCGGTATCAATAACGACGCAACGGCGCCATACACAATAAATAATGGCAAAACTAATGCCCATACGCCATCTTTTTTCATAGGCACATTCAATTTACAATATTGCCATGTCACGGCAACAACTGCTTTATTGCTTAAAATCACTCCTTTAGAGCCGCCTGTTGTTCCGCCCGTATATGTGATAAGAGCGGCGGATTCCGAATTACGGCAGACGGTATCGCTCGACCTTGCGCCTGCAATAAAATCTTCCCAAGATATGAATTTATCGTCAGAAAAAATCGGAATGTATACCAAACCCAAATTTTGTTCAGCAACACTTTTTTCCGCATCTTCCATTGAGGCGGTTTGACTTGCTACAACGATCTTTTCTAACGGTACCCTTTTTGACAACTCTATAAACTTATCTTGAAAGATGTCGAGAGTTACAACAATAGACGTATTTGTATCTCTAATGTATTTTTCTATGTCGTCTTCCGTGCTTATGCCATATATCATATTTGCCACAGCTCCGATTTTATTAAGCGCAAATAACGTTTCAATAGTTTCCGGCGAATTAATCATGCACACCGTTACTGTATCGCCTTCTTTTACTCCGAGTCTTTCAAACGCGCCGGCGACAAGAGATATTTTGTCGAAAAGCTCTCCGTATGTCAATTCTGTGCCGTAATAATTTATTGCAACACTATCAAAATTATTTTGATTCAAATCATAAATATATTCGTACATTGTACATTCCGGCAGAGGAGCAGTGATTGAATCCTCGGAATAGTATTTCAGCCACGGCTTGTCTATAGACGGATAACCCGTTTTTATATTTTTCATTGATAAATCCTCCTTGCAGAACATAATTCAATTTTTATATAGTAAACTTTCCCTTTATTCAATAAGTATATCATATACTTGAATAAAAGTCAAGTATAAGCACAAAATAATTTACTGAAAGGAAAGTTTGCTGTGAAAACTCCATTTGATTTTGGCGCGTTATTGAGAGAACTGCGCAAAAAAAGAGGTTATACACAAAAAAGGCTGGCCGAGGTTCTGAATGTGTCGGAAACCACAATAAGCAAATATGAAAGCAATACCGCTGTGCCGCCGTTTGAAACGGTAAGAGCTATTGCGACGTGGTTCAATGTCCCTATTGACTACCTTGCCGGAAATGAGCTGCCGCTTGCCGTGTCGCTACATGGATTAAGTGAAGCTCAGACGGAAATAGTAAAGACGCTTGTAGCCTTTTATAACGAAAAAAATTGCTCTATTACGAATACTTCCGAAGACGAGAGATATAAACTGTTAGGGAAGATTGTCGCAAGCCTTGTTTAATTTGATATAATATACTTTTTCTATGGCATGTTGTCAGCTTGCCCGCCGCTCGCGTGCCCCGCGAGGGGCGTTTTTCTTTTGCAAATATCACATTTTTCACTGGACAAACGGGAATTGTTGTGATAATATAATAACTTAGGAAATAAGAGCAAGCTATCAGGAGGATAAAAGATGCAGAGGCACCCGACGACTCCCGAAAAAATTACGGAGACCCTCGAAAAGAACTATATGCCCTACACGATGAGCGTTATCCGCTCGCGCGCAATACCCGAGATAGACGGCTTCAAGCCCGCCCACAGAAAGCTGCTTTACATGATGTATAAGCGCGGGCTTTTGCGCGGCAAGCGCACCAAAAGCGCCACCATCGTTGGCGAAACAATGAAGCTCAACCCCCACGGCGACGCCGCCATATACGAAACCATGGTGCGCCTGACCGAAGGCAACGAGGCGCTGCTGCACCCGTTTGTGGACTCGAAGGGCAACTTCGGCAAGCAGTACAGCCGCGACATGGCTTACGCCGCCTCGCGCTATACCGAGGCCAAGCTGGCCCCCATCTGCGAGGAGATTTTCCGAGACATAGACAAAAACACCGTGGATTTCGTCGATAACTACGACGGCACCATGCAGGAGCCCGTTTTGCTGCCGACGGCCTTCCCGAACATTCTCGTCAGCCCGAACATGGGCATAGCGGTGGGCATGGGCAGCAAGATATGCTCCTTTAATCTGCGCGAGGTCTGCGAGGCGGCCATAGCCTACCTTAAGGACGAAAACGCCGATCTGCGCGAGCAGCTTCTCGGGCCGGACTTTTCCACCGGCGGGCTGCTTATTGAGGACAGGGAGGCTTGGGATAAGATTTACGAAACCGGCATGGGCAGCCTGCGCGTCAGGGGTCGGTATACCTACGAAAAAAAGAGCAACACCATCGAGATAACCGAAATACCTTACACCACGGCGGTGGAGGTCATCATAGAAAAAATCGCCGAGCTGATGAAGGCCGGCAAAATCCGCGAGATAAACGACGTCCGCGACGAGACCGACCTCGGCGGCCTGCGCCTGACGATAGACCTCAAGCGAGGGGCCGACCCGGAAAAGCTGATGGCGAAGCTGTTTGACAAAACCACCCTCGAGGACGCCTTCGGCTGCAACTTCAATATTCTCATCGACGGCGAGCCGCGCGTCATGGGCATTAAGGAGATAATGCGCGAGTGGACGCGCTTCCGCACGGAGTGTATCCGCCGCGCCTGCGTTTTCGACGCCGAAAACAAGGAGGCCCGCCTGCACCTGTTGCAGGGGCTGGAAAAGATACTGCTCGACATTGACAAGGCCGTGAAGATCGTGCGCGGAACCGAGGACGATTCCATGGTCGTGCCGAACCTTATGAGCGGCTTCGGCATTGACAGAACGCAGGCCGAATTTGTGGCGGAGATAAAGCTGCGAAATTTCAATAAGGACTATATTCTGAAGCGCATAGCCGAGATAGAGGCCCTGACGAGCGAGATAGCCGAGCTGCGCCGCACCGCCGAGAGCGACAAGCTCATACACAAGGTGATGACGGGACAGCTTCGCGAGATAGCCAAAAAGTACGGCAAGCTGCGCAAAACCGGCATTATCGCCGCCGACGAGGCCGCCCCCGCCCCGCCCGAAGAGGACGAACCGGACTACCGCGTGAGGGTGTTCCTCACAAGGGAAAATTACTTCAAAAAAATACCGCTCACCGCTTTGCGCAGCGGCGGCGCGCATAAGCTCAAGGAGGGCGACGCCATAGTCTGCGAGGCGGAAACCGGCAGTTCGCAGGATATGCTGTTCTTCTCTGACAGGCGCAACTGCTACAAAATGCGCCTGCGCGACATAGGCGACAGCCGCCTCGGCGTTATGGGCGATTATCTGCCTAACATTTTGAGCATGGAGGAGGGCGAACGGATAATTTTCGCCACGCCGGCCTTCGATTATAAGGGCTTCATGCTTTTCGCTTTCGCGAACGGCAAGGTCGCCAAGATAGATATGAACGGCTACGCCACAAAGACCAACCGCAAGCGGCTGACGGGGGCATACGGCAGCGGGGAGCTTGCCGGCTGCCTTTACATTCCCGCCGAAAGCGACGTCGCGCTGATAAGCACCATCGACAAATGCGTTGTGTTTAACACCGCCTCTATTCTCACCAAAACGAGCCGCACGGCCCAAGGCGTGCAGATACTCATGCTTCGGCGCAAGAGCATTTTGAAAAAAATGTTCCTGCCCGAGTGCGCGCTTAAGGACCCCGAGGCCTACCGTGCGAGGAGCCTGCCCTCGTCGGGCTACTACCTGCGCGGGGAGGACGGCGCGAGCGAACAGCTCACGCTGGAGTGAGGCAATAATAAAAGTTAGGACTTGATACCATGAAAACCTCAAAATGGCTGTTCGGACGGGTGAAGCCGTACCTCGGGCGAATGATTTTCGCCCTGTGCCTTACAATGCTGAATACCGTGCTCAGCAACATTAGGCCCTACCTTTCGGGCCGCATTGTGGACGAGGTGTTCTACGGCGGGGTGAAGGACAGCCTGCTGCCGCTTGTGGCGCTGATGTTTTTGTCCATTGCGCTAAAGGACGTTTTCAGAATAATAGACCACTATATCCTCGAGGGCACAAGCCAACGGATAGTTTACAACATCCGCGTGGAGCTGTACCGTTCGCTTCAAAAGCTGGACTTTGTGTTTTTTGACCACACCCGCACCGGCGACATAATGAACCGCATGAGCGGCGATATCGACAGCGTGCGCCACTTTGTGGCGTGGGTGCTGAACGGTATTCTTGAAAACTCGTGCCTGTTCCTTTCGGCGATATTTATTCTCGGCTTCATCAACTGGAAGCTGACGCTCTGCCTTGTGGCGGTGACGCCCGTAATCGCGCTGGTGGCCCGCTCCATGGGAACAAAGGTCGGCCCCGCATTCAAAAACGCCCGCCAGAAGCTGAGCCTGCTCAACACCGTCGTGCAGGAGAATATCTCCGGCAACCGCGTGGTAAAGGCCTTCGCCCGCGAGGAATACGAAATGGAAAAGTTCGACGAGGCGAACCTCGCCTACCGCGACGCGAACTTGGCCTCGAACCGTATTTGGCAGAACCACATTCCCTACCTTGACACCCTCGCCAATTCGCTGAACGTCATCGTGCTGGTGGTGGGCGGCTTTCTTGTAATTCGCGGGGACATGACCCCCGGCGAGTTTGTCACCTTCAATTCAATGAGCTGGGCGCTGAACACTCCCATGCGCAACGTGGGCTGGCTGATAAACGACACGCAGAACGCTATGGCCAGCGGCGAAAAAATCATGGAATTTACCCTTGAAAAGCCCGCTATCCACACCGAGACCGGCTTTACCGAAAAGGACCGCTTCGAGGGCAGGGTGGACTTCGAGCACGTCAGCTTTTCCTACGGCGGCGAGGAGGTCCTCCACGACGTGAGCTTCACCGCCGTGCCCGGCCAGACCGTGGCGATCATCGGCGGCACCGGCAGCGGCAAATCAACGCTGACGAACCTTATATGCCGCTTTTACGACGCGACCGAGGGTTCCGTCAAGGTGGACGGCGTGGACGTGCGCAGGCTAAATCTAAGGCGGCTGCGCCAGAGCATATCCGCCGCCATGCAGGATATTTTCCTCTTTTCCGACACGATAGAGGGCAACATCGCTTACGGCGTACCCGACGCCCCGATGGACGCCGTGGTCGAGGCCGCGAAAATGGCCGACGCCGACGGCTTTATCCGCTCCCTGCCGGAGGGCTACGACACAATTATCGGCGAGAGGGGCGTGGGCCTGAGCGGCGGGCAGAAGCAGAGGATAGCCCTCGCCCGAGCCATACTCAAGAACCCCTCAATACTCATACTCGACGACGCCACCAGCAGCGTGGACATGGAAACAGAGCATTACATACAAAAGACGCTCCGCGCCTTTTCCGAAAACCGCACCACCTTCATCATCGCCCACCGCATAAGCTCCGTTAAGGACGCCGACCTTATCCTCGTGATGGAGGAGGGGCGCATCGTGGAGCGCGGCACTCACGAGGAGCTGCTCGCCCTCGGCGGAAGGTACCGCGAGGTTTACGACGTGCAGTACGGCAGCTTTGACGCCGAAGCCGTGAAAGGGGGCGAGACGGTTGGCCAGAAATAAATTCGACGTGGACGAGCAGCTTGAAAGCCGGTTCAGCTTCGACCACATAAAGCGCCTCGCCCGCTACCTTATTCCCTTTAAGGGGCTGATGTTCGCAACGATAGGTCTTATGCTACTGACGAGCGTGCTGAATATGCTCGCCCCCATCATCACCCGCGAGGCCATAGACAAGCGCCTCCCCGCGCGGGATATGCGCGGAATTATGCTTCTCGGCGGGCTGCTTATCGTGATTTACGTTATCAACGCGGTTATCGTCAAATTCCGTATGCGGGCGATGGCCACCGTGGGCCAGAGCCTTGTGGCCGACCTGCGGCGCGACATTTTCGCCCATTTGCAGGAGCTGCCCTTCGATTTTTACGACAGCCGTCCCCACGGGAAAATCCTCGTGCGTGTGATAAATTATGTGAACTCCATCAACAACCTGCTCACCGGCGGCCTTATCAACCTTATCACCGACCTTTTCACCGTGTTCGCGGTGCTGGTGCTGATGTTTTCGCTCAGCTTTCGGCTCAGCCTCGTCATGCTCTGCGGCGTGGTGATTTTCAGCGGAATAATCTTCGCCATGAAAAATCGCCAGCGGCGGGCGTGGCAGGCCTACAGCGCGAAGCAGAGCAACCTTAACGCCTATATCCACGAAAGCATTTGCGGCGTTCGCGTGACGCAGTCATTCAGCAGGGAAAAAGAAAACCAGCGCATTTTTGAAACCCAGTGCGAAAACGTGCGCACAAGTTACATGAAGGCGAAAATCATAGATATATGCAACTGGCCCATGGTCGAAACCATATCCACCGTCACCACCTGCGCGGTGTTCCTCATCGGCGGGGCCGAGCTGCTTCGCGGCGGCGGGCTGACGGCGGGTACGCTTGTGGCCTTTGTGGGTTATGTAAACCTGTTTTGGACCCCCGTGCTGTCGCTGTGCAACTACTACAATCAGCTTGTGAACACGGCGGCTTATCTTGAGCGTATCTTCGAGGTGATGGATACGCCCGCCCTTGTCAGCGACCGCCCCGGGGCCGTGCCTATGCCCGAGATAGAGGGAAGGGTGGACTTCAGGCACGTGTCCTTCGCCTACGAGGAGGGCGCGAGGGTGCTTGACGACATGAGCTTTTCCGTGGAAAGGGGCCGCTCCGTCGCCATCGTCGGCCCCACCGGCGCGGGCAAGACCACAATAATCAATCTGCTCAGCCGCTTTTACGACATACAGGGCGGCGAGATACTCATCGACGGAGAAAATATCAACAAATACACGCTCAAATCCCTGCGCTCGCAGGTGGGCGTTATGCTTCAGGATTCCTTCATTTTCAGCGGCACGGTCATGGATAATATCCGCTACGGCCGGCTCGACGCTACCGACGAGGAGGTAGTGGCGGCGGCCAAAACCGTCTGCGCCCACGAATTTATTGAGGGGCTTGAAAACGGCTACTACACCGAGGTCAACGAGCGCGGCAGCCGCCTGAGCGTCGGCCAGCGCCAGCTCATCAGCTTTGCCCGCACCCTCCTCGCCGACCCGAGAATACTCATTCTCGACGAGGCCACCTCGTCCATCGACGTGCGCACCGAGCAGGCACTCCAAACCGGCCTTGCCCGCCTGCTAATGGGCCGCACCAGCTTTGTCATCGCCCACAGGCTCTCCACCGTCCGAGGGGCCGATACCATCATGTATATCGACGGCGGCAGAATAGTTGAAAGCGGCTCCCACGAGGAGCTGATGGCTAAAAAGGGCGCGTATTATTCCCTTTGCACCAGCCAGTACGAGCTGGCATAGCCAACCGGGAGGGATGGTAATAATGGTGATCATGAAAGCTTTTATCTTCGCCTGCGACCTGCTTGTGCCTGTGAGTATGCTCGTGTGCGGTCTGCTTTTTCTGAAAAGGCCGCCGAAAAAGAGAAACTACTACACCGCATACGGGACAAAGATAAAATTCACATACGGCTACCGAACCAGAATGTCGAGCATAAACGCCGAGACGTGGGCCTTTGCCCAGAAGCTCTGCGGCAAGATTTGGTACCGCGCCGGCCTAATTATGCTGCCGCTTTCCGTTTTGGCACATCTGCCGGTGCTGGGCAGAGGAATAGGCGCGTTTGGGACGTTTGCGTCCGCGCTCGTGGCCGTTCAGTGCGCCGTGATGGTTGGCTCAATTATACCCGTTGAAACAGCGCTCAGGCGCACATTCAACAACGACGGCAGCAGAAAAACAAAGGAGGAGTGAGCCATGTGGTTCATATTCGCGCTTTTATCCGCCGTGTTCGCGGCGCTGACCTCGATTTTCGCAAAGGTCGGCATCGACGGCGTTGATTCCAACCTCGCCACGGCCCTGCGCACGGTGGTTGTGCTGGCGATGGCGTGGCTGATGGTCTTTGTCACGGGCGCGCAGGGCGGCATAGGCGGCATAGGCCGCAAAAGCTGGATTTTCCTCATTCTTTCGGGCCTCGCTACAGGGGCGTCGTGGCTGTGCTACTACCGCGCTCTGCAAATCGGCGAGGCCTCGCGCGTCGCGCCGGTGGATAAGTTCAGCGTCGTTATCACGCTGATAATGGCGGCGGTTTTCCTGCACGAAAGAATAACGCTCAAATCGGCGGCGGGCTGTGCGCTCATCGCCGCCGGAACCTTGCTTATGGTATTATAAAGGAAGAAAGCTATGATATATCTCGACAACAGCGCAACTACCTTTCCCGCGCCCGAGGTCGTCCGCGAGGTGGCCGAAACAATGACGCTTTTCCCCGGCAACCCGTCCAGCCGCCACCGCTTCGGGGCCGAGGCCGCGAAAAAATTGGCCGGCTGCCGCGAAAGGCTCGCCGCCGTCATGGGCGTCCTGCCCGAGGAGGTGTGCTTCACCTCCGGCGGTACCGAAAGCGACAACATAGCCGTGCTGGGCGGCGCGAACATAAAAAAGGGAAGGCGCATCGTCACCACCGCCGTGGAACACCCCGCCGTGCTTGAGTGCATGAAACGCCTCGAGGGGCAGGGCTTCGAGGTTTTATACCTCGCTCCCGACCCAGACGGCGTTGTGCCGCTTTCCGCCTTCCGCGAGGCCATCAACGCCGATACCTGCCTTGTATCGGTGATGACCGTGAACAACGAAACAGGGGCCATAATGCCTGTGGATAAGCTCAAGCCCATAATGGCCAAGGCCGCTCCCCGCGCCCTGCTCCACACCGACGCGGTGCAGGCCTTCGGCCACGTGCCGGTGCATTTTGCCCGTTGGGGAGTGGATATGGCGAGCGTCAGCGGCCACAAGCTCCACGGACCGCGCGGTGTGGGCGCACTGTATGTCCGAAAGGGAACCGTGCTAAGGACTCCCGTCCTCGGCGGAGGGCAGGAAAAGGGTCTAAGGAGCGGCACCGAAAACCTCCCCGGCATAGCCGGCCTCGCCCTCGCCGCCGAGCTTATGGGCCGAGGCGCGGAACGCGCGGCGGAGCTTAAGGCCCGCCTTATGGAGGGGCTTCTGAGTATTTCCGGCGCCGTGCATAACGGCGGCGCAAACGAAAGCCCCTATATTCTTAATGTGTCCTTCGAGGGCATTCGCAGCGAGGTAATGCTGAACGCGCTGAACGCCGCCGGAGTCTGTGTTTCCAGCGGCAGCGCCTGCGCGGGGGCCAAGTCCGGCGGCAGCCATGTGCTTAAGGCCATGGGAGCCATGGCCGATAGCGCCGTACGTTTCAGCCTGTCGCGCTATAATACCGCCGCCGAGATCGACGCGGCCGCGGCAGCCGCCCGCTCCGCCGCCGAAAAATGGCGGAGATAGGCGATAAAATGAAAGGAAAACCCGAATGAAAGAAATAATTCTCATAAAATACGGAGAAATCATCCTCAAGGGGCTAAACCGAGGTCGCTTCGAGGATTTGCTCGTAAGAAACATAAAAAAAGCATTGCCGAAGGAGTGCCGCGCCGACGTTCGCAAGTCGCAGGCGATAACCTATGTGGAGCCTGCCGAAGGCGCCGACGTGGATGAAATAATCTCGCGGCTCCAAAAGGTGTTCGGAATAGTGTTCATTGCCCGCGCGGGAGTTTTCCCCAAGGATATGGACGTTATCCTTAAAGACGGCGCGGAATACCTCGCCCCATATATGGAAACCGTGGACACCTTCAAAGTGGAGGCCAAGCGCAGCGACAAAAAATTTCCCTTCGACTCTCCCGCCATCAGCCGCGAAATGGGCGCGGCAACGCTGCGCCGCTGCCCGCATCTTAAGGTGAACGTAACTGAGCCGGACACCGTCGTCCGCGTAGAAATTCGCGACAGCGAGGCCTATGTCTACGCCGACGTCGCCCGCGTGAGCGGCCCCGGCGGTATGCCCACCGGCAGCAACGGCAGGGCGACGCTGCTGCTCAGCGGCGGTATTGACAGTCCGGTGGCCGGCTACATGATGGCCAAGCGCGGCGTGGAGCTGAACGCCGTCCATTTTTTCAGCCCGCCCTACACAAGCGACCTCGCAAAGGATAAGGTCATTGAGCTGGGCCGGATCCTCGCGGGCTATACCGGAAAATACAGCCTGTATATCGTGCCCTTCACCGAGCAGCAGCTCGCAATACGCGACAACTGCCCCGAGGAGCATTTGACGCTGATAATGCGGCGCATGATGATGATGGTGGCCGAGCGGCTGGCAAAAAGGAGCGGCAGCCTCGCCTTAATTACCGGCGAAAGTCTGGGACAGGTGGCCAGCCAAACCATACACGCCCTCGGTGTGACAAACGAGGCCGTGAAAGATCTGCCCGTGTTCCGCCCGCTTGTGGGCATGGATAAGGACGAGATAGTCACCCTCGCGCGGAAAATCGGCACCTTCGAGACATCTATCCTCCCCTACGAGGACTGCTGCACCGTGTTTGTGCCAAGGCACCCCACCACAAAGCCCACGCTCGATAAGCTGCTCGAAAGCCAAAGCAAAATAGACATGGAATACTGGGTCGAAAAGGCCGTTGGCGAGGCCGAGTGGATAGTGTTAGAGTAAACGCTGATTAAATCCCGCTTTCGCTCGGCACGCTGCTTGGCGGCCAAATTTCCCCGATGCGGCGTTAAAAAGCTCGGAATACACAAAGTATTCCTGCGCTTTTTGCCTTGCCTCGTGAAAATTTTTTTCGCCAATCAACGCGCCGGATTTAATCAGTGTTTACTGGAAGGGAGAAATTAAAATGAGCAAAAATCTTACGGCGGAGGTCGTCGCCTTGCTTAAGGAGCGGGGTCTTACGCTCGCCACGGCGGAAAGCTGCACCGGCGGGCTTATTGGCGCGGAAATAACAAGCGTGTCCGGCGCAAGCGAGGTTTACGGCTTCGGCTTCGTCACCTATGCCAACGAGGCCAAGGAGGCCCTTTTGGGCGTCCGGCATGACACTCTGCTGGCTCACGGGGCCGTCAGCCCCGAAACCGCCCGCGAAATGGCCGAGGGGGCACGCGCCAAAAGCGGGGCGGACATTGCCGTTTCCGTTACGGGCATTGCCGGCCCCGGCGGAGGCACTCCCGAAAAGCCCGTCGGGCTGGTGTACGTGGGCGTCTCCACGGCGGAGGGTACGCGGGCCGAGCGGCTCAGCCTATCCGGCTCGCGCGACGAAATCCGCGCCGCCGCGCGGGATAACGCGCTTTCGCTCGTCCGCGCGGAGATATTGAAAAAAACATATTGACAAACGGCGTAAAATGGTATAAAATGAGATAAATAAGAACATACGTTCGCAATAAATGACATGGGAGGAACCGAAATGGCAAAAGACGACGACAAGAAAAAGCTCGCTCCGGTGGTGGACATAAAGGAAGCCGAGGCCCGCAAGGAGGCCCTTGCGCTGGCCATGGGACAGATAGAAAAGCAGTTCGGCAAGGGCAGCGTTATGCGCTTGGGCGAAACGCCGCGCCTTAATGTGGACTCTATCCCCACCGGCGCAATGAGCCTTGACCTTGCTCTTGGCATAGGCGGAGTGCCTCGGGGGAGGATAATAGAGATTTTTGGCCCCGAATCAAGCGGCAAAACCACTGTGGCTCTGCATATCGTGGCTGAGGCGCAGAAGCGCGGCGGCGAGGCCGCCTTTATCGACGCGGAGCACGCGCTCGATCCTGTCTACGCGGCGGCAATCGGCGTGGACGTGGACAGCCTCATCGTTTCGCAGCCCGATACCGGCGAGCAGGCGCTCGAGATAACCGAGGCTCTCTGCCGCAGCGGCGCGCTGGACGTTATTGTTGTCGATTCGGTGGCCGCTCTTGTGCCCAAGGCCGAGATAGAGGGCGAAATGGGCGATTCTCACGTGGGTCTTCAGGCCCGTCTGATGAGCCAGGCCCTGCGCAAGCTTGCCGGCGTTGTGAACAAGAGCAACACCGTGTGCATTTTTATCAATCAGCTTCGCGAAAAGATAGGCGTGCTCTACGGCAACCCCGAAACCACCGCCGGCGGCCGCGCGCTCAAGTTCTACGCTTCGGTGCGGTTGGACGTGCGCCGTCAGGACGTTATAAAGAACGGCTCGGAATTTATCGGCAACCGCACAAGGGTGAAGGTTGTCAAAAACAAGGTCGCGCCCCCGTTTAAGGAGGCCGAGTTCGATATCATGTACGGCAAGGGAATCAGCAGCGAGGGCTGCATACTCGACGTGGCCGAAAAGCTGGGTATCGTCAAGCGCAGCGGCGCGTGGTTCAGCTTCGAGGGCGAACGTCTGGGCCAAGGGCGTGATAACGTGAGAAAGTATCTTGAGGAAAATCCCGACTTCGCCGCCAAGCTCGACGCCCTTATCCGCGCCCGCCTTGCCGAGGATACCTACGGTTCGCCCGAGGCGGCCCCCGAGCAGCCGGAGAAATCGGAGAAATAACTCGTTTGCCGCGCCTGCGAAAAATATCCCGCGGATTTTTGTGTGAATAGCGCAAAACGCTATTGACAATCCGGCAAAAATAGTGTAAAATTGTAATATAAATTTAATGTGGAGGAGAGAAAATATGAAAAAATTCATTTCTTTGGCCGTGGCCTTGGCGATGGTACTTTCGGTATGCCCCATGCTCGGCCTTATGGCGAGCGCGGCGACCGAAACGACATCGGCAACGCTTGAACGAATGCTTTATTTCAGTAACAGTACGCATATCGGAGAAACGGAAACCAGCAGTGAAAGCAACAATAGCTGCGTTTTGGTTTCCCCGGGCGGAGATTGGTCCACGGCGGGCACCTTTACCGACGAGGACGGGACCGTTACGACACAGCCTTCCCTCGGTGGCAGTGGTTTTAATAATCCCCGCAATACTGTTATAGCGTTCAAGCTGCCGGAAATTGACTATACCAAGCTCCTGTCAGCCGAGTTGACGCTTGGCATACACTGTGTTAAGCAGTCGGCGCCCGGGCAGATGCTCGGTATTTACGGCAACAGCATAAAGAACGCTTGGAGCGCTGACGCCAACGGTAAGGCAGCCCTTGGCGGGGACAACGGAGTTAAGGGACTTGATATGCTCGGCTTTACCACGCCGATAAGCTTCGGTAGTACCGATAAGGCGGACTACAAGGACGAAACCGTCACTCTCAGTAGCAAAAAACTTGTGTCCTACCTAAAGAAAATGCACGATGATGGCTACACCGAGGTGACCTTCCGTGTGGCGAACAGTCAGGGCGGCGTATGGATTTACAATGCCAAGCATGCAAATAAGCCCACGCTTAAGCTTAAGACGGGAGACATTGCTCGGGTGACGATTAAAACCGTGCTTAGCGACGGCTCCTCCTTCGGTGTTGAGGATAAGTACATAGACCTGCCAGCAAATGAGGAATATACTCAGCCCGACCCTGAAAGTCCGCTGGAGATAGACGGCGTATATTATATCTTTAACAAGGAAAAGTCCGAACTCACAATTACGCCGACCGTAGGGGGCCCTAACGTGATAAAACTTGCATACGACAAATTTGAAGGCACCGGCCTAACCGGCAGCGTGCTGAGCGAGGAGGGCGCCACCTGTTGGTTTGCCGACCCCAGAAGCCTGACCGTAAAAAACGAGGACGGCAGCAAAAATTATACCTATATCGGCTACATAGATGTTCATGGAGCGGTAAAGGCCACTCAGTATGACAACAACACCAAGGCCTACGAGGAGGTACTCATCCGCAGCAACTTCCAGCCCGACGATCACGATAATCCTACCTTCTTGGAGCTTCCTGACCATAGAATAATGATATTCTATTCCCGTCACACCGACGAGCCCTGCTTCTACTACAGAGTTTCCAAGAAGCCCTACGACATCACCACCCTGGGTGAGGAAAAAAGACTGGGTACAGCGAATAACACCACATATCCTTCTCCCTTTATCCTTGAGGACGACCCAAACAACATTTACCTCTGCTGGAGAGGTGTTGACTGGAATCCAACAATAGGTAGAATTGCTGTTCCTGACGAAAATGGCGATACTGATTGGAACTATACTCCCACTAAAATGATTCAGGGCGGTGACCGTCCCTATGCCAAGTATTATAGCAACGGCAAGAATGAAATCTGGATTGCTTATACCTATAGCCATCCTCAGGAGGACGGAAGCCACCCTAACTGGCTGTACTTCTCCAAAGTGGATATCAACTCTATGACCCTTAAGGACGTAAACGGTAATCAGCTCAGCGTTATTGCTAATGGTGCACTTCGTGTGACTAAGGATAATGCAAGCCGTTCCTTCGCGATTGATACTACTGATTATCGCGACTGGGTATGGGAAATTAACACCGACGATGACGGATATCCCGTTGTGGCTATGGTTAAGATAGCTGGCGGAGCTAATGATCAGGAGTATCATGACTATTACTATGCAAGGTACAACGGCAGCGAGTGGACAGAAGTTCTACTTCCATCGCCCGCTCAGAATACCCAGTTTCACTCGAGCAACACCGAGCACTGCTACAGCGGCGGCATGAGTATAGACAAGATTGATACTCACAGCATCTACTGCTCTGTTCCCGTTGACGGCGTATTTGGTAAGGTTTGGGAAATCGTTAAGTACACAATGAACGACGATTACACTAAAATCGATAAAACAGAGTGGATAACCTCCAATTCTCGCGAGAACAACGTTCGTCCATATTTTGCCAACGGCAGCGGCGAAGGCGACCTATGTCTTACGTGGATGAACGGATATTACCAGTACTGGATGGTTCAGACTGGCTGGAAGCAGGGCTTTCCCACTCGCATTATGACCAGCTCCGAGCTTGCTGAGCCCATAATTACAAACGGTTTGGGTGAAACAGATTACACCGTTTACAACGGAGAGGCCGATAATACTGTAGATATAACCGCCGGAAACAGCTTTACTGTTTCCATGGATATGCTTCAGAGCGATATTTCTAAGGGCGGCACTTTGTTTGAGAGCGGCAACCTTAAGATAAACCTTGAGAAGCAGACCGTAGACCCCTATGATTACGCCGCAGTGGCTCCCAAGATAACTGTCGAAGACGCCGTTGAAAAGAGTCAGAATCTGTTCAGCAATTCCGACTGGTTTGCTGACAGTGTTGGTAGTACCGGCGGACAAAAGGGCGTAAAAGGACTTGGCTGGATAAACTACACCTTTACCTATGACGGCAGCGAGCTTATAACTTACGTGAACGGCCTTATTGACGCCACTATGCAGGATGTAAACATAGAGCTCGGTACTGACGCTAAAATAGGCGGTATCCAAGGCGTTATCACTAACTTCCGTTTTTCAGATAAAGTCCTTACTCAGGCTGAGATTCGCAAGGCCGCCGAGGACTTTGACGAAAGTAAGGTCAACACGCTTGAAGCTATTGATTTGCCTGACGAGACAGTTACCGACCTCGTTCTTCCCGTTAAGACTGCTGACGGCAAGGACATCACATGGTCGAGCAACGACGAAGCTGTAATCAAGAATGACGGTGCGGTTGTAAATGGAACCGAAGAGCACACCGTAACCCTTACCGCTACTTATGGTGGCGGTACAAAGGAATTCACCGTCAAGGTTCTTCCTAGAGATATCAACAAGAACCTTGTCCTTCACTATGACTTTAATGAGGTTGCCGACGGTGTGGTTCCCGATTTGAGCGGCAACAATAACGACGCCGAGATCAAGGGCTCCAAGGCATTGACCGCTAACGGCAAACTCGACCTTACTGCCAACACCAAGGACGGCTGGGATACCAATGGCTATCTGAACGTGCCTCACGATATTCTTAAGGGCGTTCGCAGCTATACCGTTGCTCAGAAGATTTCCGGCGGCACGGACAGAAACGACCCCAGACTTTATGACTTTGGCACAGACGCCTACCACAGTATGTTTACAAGAATTAAAACCACCGGCAACACGAAGAATTACTACGATGGCGGCATTAAGAACAGTGATACAAAGCTAATTCCTGAAACGGCTGTTGCAAATGTTCTTGCCGAAGGTGAGTATTGGCTTGTGACCGTTTACAGTGCGGCGACAAAGAAAACAGATATATACACTGTATCCGGCGACGGCGAACTTGTTTCTAAGGCAAGTGGAACCGAAGTTACATTCGAGCCCTATCAGATTGCGGGCTACACAGGCCGTAACTACATAGGCCGCGCTCAGTGGTGGGATTCCGCCGATTCTAACACACCGCCCGCAAACCAAGACTTCAACGGCACTATTGATGACTTTATGTTCTTCAATACCGCCCTCACCGAGGACGAGATTAGAGGCCTTATCCCCGCTCCCGCCGACGCGGACGAAATTGACGTAAGCCTTGGCTGGAACGGCGAGGACTTTACCATCGACTTTGACCTTGGCACGGGCAGCGGCGACGCCGTGAACATCTACAAGAACGGAGACGATAATACGCCCGTTGCCGCGATTCCGACGGACAAGGGAACTACCGGCGTATCCTTCTTCACCAAGGACACCAACGCCCTTTACAAGGCCGCCGCGAGCAGCGCCGGCACGGAGGGCACCAAGACCGAGGCCGTCAGCGTTTACAGCCTTGTGGCCGACGCCATAGTCGCTTTTGCCGAGAAGAATACGCAAATCTCCAAGGCTCAGCTTGATAAGGCTATCGAGGTGGTCAACGCCGGCGGTATCTACATCAAGAACGGCGAGCTTACCAATGAAACCGCTAAGCTTATGGATTATAATAAGGTCGACGGCACGATTACACTTAACGGCGCGGCCTACGGCGCGGGTCTGAGATTTGCCAATGTTAAGGGCTATGCGACAAGTGAAGCGCCTGACAAGATTGAGCAGATAGGCGAGGCGCAGAT
This sequence comes from uncultured Clostridia bacterium, assembly GCA_947629005.1. Lineage (GTDB taxonomy): Bacteria > Bacillota > Clostridia > UMGS1883 > UMGS1883 > JAFLUQ01. The sequence goes on along the minus strand of CANRCD010000003.1, from coordinate 104,427 downwards.
AATTGATGACGGCAGAACCATTAAGCTGGAAGCCGGTACCGAGGACGCAGAAATGATTATGCTTGAGGAAATCGAGTTCGCCTTTGATGACGATACGGTTGACGAGGCTGACGTCGCCGATGGCGAAATTGACTTTGTTGAAGAAATATAAGGAGGATGAACGAAATGAAAAAGCTTTTTGAAACCCCCGAGGTAAATTCGGCTCTCATCCCCGAGGAGGACGTAATGGCCGCAAGCGCGGAGCTTGTGCCTAACAAGGCCGGCAAGCTCGCCGCGGCGGCAGATGACAAGGCGACCGATCCCCAAGGTCTTTGGACCGGCAGCGAAAGCTGGCTGTAATCGGGAATAAGGCATAATGAAACCGGACCGCAATGCGGTCCGGTTTTTTTACGTAAATATCAGTGGTGAGGCTACCGTGCTTTTTATAAGGTAATAAATCCTCCGGCGAGAGAATATACCGTTTTGCCCACGTACAGGCGTATGTAATCGCCGAGGCGCGCGCCCTCGATTGGGCGGGCCGAAATGGCAAACACGTTTTTTGCGCAGACAGCGTCCATCACGGCGCAAAAATCCTGCCCTGTGCAGGAAAGACGGTCGCAGTCGGCCAACATTACCGTCCCGTAGCCCGAAACCGTTTCGGTAAGCCGCAGCCCCGCGTCACGGTTGAGTACCGCAACGTCAATCCGTCCCGTGGGAAAATCTCCGTCGTTAAGCACAAGGCCTACGGCGCGTTCTTTAAGCGAAAAACCCTCAATAAGCAGACGCTTCCAGCGTTCGGCGGTGACGCGGTCGGGCGTGAGAATCAGCGCGGTTCTGCCGTATTTTGCCAAAAGCGCCCGAGCCACGGCGGTCTTGCCGCTGCCGAGCGGTGCGGTAACCACTCCGCCGCCGGCCCTCAGTACTGCGGCAAAGGCCTCGCTTTGCCACGGCGAGAGGGGCTCGCTTGCTTTAAGGCGGAGCCGTCTGCCCCTCGTGCGGCTGTCGGTCAGGCGCAGACGCACGTTCGGCAGCAGTGCACGCAAATCCAATGCCCCGGGCAGGATAAGTCTCCCCGCCGTCACCGAAAAGAGATGTGTCAGCGCGCTTGTAGTGTTAAATTCACCGGCGTCCGGCTCCGGAAAGCAACAGGCCCGCATCAGCTCCGCGGCGGAATCGCCCTTAAGCTGAGCCAGAGGTACGTAGAGCTGGCCACATAGTTCGGCCTTCATTTTCTTGGGCAGCGCGGGCTTTTTCGGCGTAAACTTTGCCTCGGCCGGAGCGAGGTTCTCAAGCAGGGAGAGCGGGTCGTCAATGGGTTCAAGCTCCTTATCCAGAAAAAATGAGCTGCCGCCGCCAAAGTCGTAGAGCGGCAGCACAGCCGGACGGCCGTAGCCCCTGCCCGCCGTGGGCAGCAGGCTTATGCGGTGCAGCTCGCCCATGAGGCCGGCCTCCGAAATAACCCTCAGCCCCGCCATAAGCGCCTCACGCGCGGGAATGGCTTTGCCAAAGAACACCCACAGCCGCGCGCTTTGTCCGCCTTGGTACACTTCGGGCAGACAGGCCGCGCCAAGGGCCTCGCAGGTCTCTATTAGCGGGACAAGCAGCTTTGCCGGAGCGTGACCGCCAATCTCCAGCACAGAGAAACGGCAAAGGCCGTTTTCGTCCGCGGGATATATCCCTACGGCGGCCCTGCCGTTTATATGATTCAGTATGTCGCTGCCGTCAAGCGGGCGGTACGAGCCGCCGCGGCAGTGGGCGCAGTCCGCCCGCATAAGCAAAGCGCCGGCACAACTGCGGCAGGAGCGCCTGTGTACGGCCCTGCCCGAAAAGCTGCGGTAATGGAGCGTGAAGGGACAGCTCCGGCCGCCAAAAACTCGGCCGAATACGGCGAGAATATCTTCTGCTGTGCGGTCGGAGAACGCCACTTCAATTCACCTCTCTACATACTCTCTACGGGCTCAATTGCCAAAATGTCCAGATGATTCAGCAGAACGCGCTTTGTCAGCGCACAAAGCCCTATCCACGCCGAGCGGCGTGCCTCGTCGGCCTCTCCGGCGATGTGGTTGTCATGGTAAAACTTCGAGAAGGCCGCCGCCAGAGAATAGGCGCTTTCGCATATATAGTTGGGGGCCTTTTCCTCAAAGCCGTGTTTATAGGCCTCGCCCGCGAGAAGTATCGCCAGCATAAGCTCCCGCTCCGCGCCGGTGTAGATCTCGGCCGCGGTGAGGGGAGCGTTTTCGTCCGCGCCCACCTTTTTTAGGATGGAATTTATCCTTGTAATGCTGTAAAGCAGATACGTGCCGGTTTTGCCCTCGAAGGAGAGGAACTTATCCATATCAAAGACATAGTCCTTGCTGCGGTGGTTGATGAGGTCGCCGAACTTGATGGCAGCCACGCCCACGCGGCGTGCGGTCTCGCCACGGCGGCCGCTTTCGGTGAACTCGCTGGAATTGAGCTTTTCGGCGGCGGCGGCCTCGGCGCTGTCGAGCAGGTCACTGAGCCGCATAACGCCGCCGTCGCGGGTTTTGTAAGCGTGGCCGTCGCTGCCGTTCATCGTGCCGAAGCCGAGGAACTCAAGCTCGCAATCCTCCCGCACAAGGCCGGCCTTGCGGGCCACGCGGAAAATCTGAGTAAAGTGCAAACTCTGACGCTTATCCACGACATACCATATTTTGTCGGGATTATAATCCTTCTGACGCTGGATTATCGTGGAAAGGTCGGTGGTGGCGTAAATGCTGGAGTTGTCGCTCTTTTTGATTATCACGGGCGGCATGGGAGCCTTGTCGTCGTCGGTCGCAACCTCCACGACCTTCGCGCCTTCGCTCTCTGCAAGCAGACCCTTGGAGGTAAGTATATCCATGAGAATGGGCTCGTATTTATCGGCGTCGCTCTCGCCGTACCACAAGTCGAAATCCACGCCCAAACGGCCGTAGTTAGCCTTGAGATCGGCTGTGCTGACGCGCATTATCTCCTTCCACACGGCAATATAGCCGGAACGTCCGCTTTGAAGCTCGCCCGTGGCGGCCTGAGCGGCGGCGCGGTATGCGGCGTCCTCCTTGCTGCGCTTGGAAGCGGCGGGATAGACTTCGCTTAAGGTATCGACATCAAGCTCCGGCACGGGCTCGCCGGCGTAGTCGTCGGCAAAGCAGCGCCAATCGGGGTGACGCTCCTTAAGCTCGGTTATCACAAGGCCGATCTGTAAACCCCAGTCGCCGAGGTGGATGTCGCCGTAGACCTTGCGGCCCGTGGCGCGGGCAAGACGTTTGATGGCCTCGCCGATGATGGCGCTGCGGAGATGGCCTATGTGCAGCGGCTTGGCCACGTTGGGACCGCCGTAGTCGATTATCACGGTCTCCTCCTTTTCGGCCTGCGGAACGCCGAGATTTGGGTCGGCGGCAATCTCGCGCATGAGGGCGAGAAGCTTTTCGTCCGAAAGAGTGAGGTTCAAAAAGCCCGGCTTAACAACCTCGGCGCTTTTAAAAACGCCGTTTTCCCTAAGCCTTTCGGCCACGTCCTCGGCAATCATAAACGGAGCCTTTTTGTAGAGCTTGGCTCCGGCAAAGGCGCCGTTGCACTGGAACTGGCACAGGTCCATGCGGTCAGAGACCGTGACCGTGCCGAGAGAGGGGGCGTAGCCGCAGTCCTCAAAGGCGCGGCTGACGATTTCCGTCAATGTATCGGTTATGGCTTTCATGATGTCAACTCCTGTCGTTTTCGTCCGTTTCGCGCTCGGCGAGCTTTTCCTCAACGGTCCTGAGCGCGGCCTCCACGTCGGCGCGCTTTATGGCGGTCACGCCGGTAAACGGGTGTCGTAGGGCGTGATTGAGCATATCCTCGGCGTCGTCCCAGCTTTCCTTGGCCATCAGCACGCGGGCGTAGTCGTAGTATGGAGTGGGGCTGTCGGGCCTCGTTTTGACGAGGGCGGAATATATCTCCTCTGCCTCGTCGAGCTTATTCTCCCTTAAGTACATGGAGCCGAGGTTACAGGCAATGGTGCGGTCGTCGGCGTTATAGTCGTAAGCCTCCTTGAGAAAGGCCTCGGCCTCGGCGGCGAGCTCGGGCTTTTTTTCGGCCAAGTCGAGGTAGATAAGCCCCAGCGTTCCGTAGGTATCGGTGGCGGGCATGGCCTCGTGGGCCTCCTTCATTACGGCGAAGGCCTCCTCAGTCTCGCCGGCCTTCCACAGCATAATGGCCTTGTTGTGCTTGGCGCGGCATATATCGCCCGCCGAGCCCTTGCCGGAGGCAATGTATTCGTCCAATACCTCGCGGGCCTTGGCGTCGTCGTTTTCGCGCAGCAGGCAGTAGGAGTAGTAAACCACCATGGCGCTCTCGAGCTTGCCTGTCTTGTAGGCCTTTTCCATCATGGCGAGGCCGCCGGCGCGGTCTCCCTTATTGTAGCGGCTGTTGCCGCGCAGCATGAGTATGGTGGGCCACTTAAGAATGAGGAAGCCCGCCACCACAGCCGCGAGGGCCGCTAGCCCCAGCGCGTGATTGACAAAGTTATAAATGAGAAAAACGATTATAAGAGGAAGAAGCGTTTTAATCATATTCATATTTTCGCCGCCTTTCTAAAAGTCCGCGCTGCCCGCCGTGCGGGGGAAGCTCTGTACGTCGCGTATGTTCGCGACGCCGGTGATATACATAAGCGCGCGCTCGAAGCCCAGCCCGAAACCCGCGTGGCGGACGCTGCCGTAGCGGCGCAGGTCCAGATACCACCAGTAGTCCTCCTCCTTAAGGCCCAGCTCGCGCATACGCGCGGTGAGGACGTCAAGCCGCTCCTCGCGCTGCGAGCCGCCGATTATCTCACCCACTCCGGGAACGAGGCAGTCCATGGCGGCAACGGTTTTGCCGTCGTCGTTCAGGCGCATATAGAAAGCCTTTATGTCCTTGGGATAGTCCGTGACGAAAACCGGCTTTTTAAATATTTTTTCGGTGAGGTACCTTTCGTGCTCGGTCTGGAGGTCGATCCCCCAGTTTACAGGATACTCGAATTTTTGGCCGCTCCCTTTTAGAAGCTCCACGGCTTCGGTATAGGTTACGCGGGCAAAGTCGGAGTTCACAACGGCGTCGAGCCTTTCACTTAGGCCGTTATCAACGAATTTATTGAAAAAGGCCATTTCCTCTGGGGCGTTCTCGCGCACGTAGCTGATAATGTATTTCAGCATATCCTCGGCGAGGGCCGCGTCGTCGTCAAGATCGGCAAAGGCCATCTCGGGCTCCACCATCCAGAACTCGGCCCCGTGGCGCGGAGTGTTGCTGTTTTCGGCGCGGAAGGTAGGGCCGAAGGTGTAAACGCTGCCGAGGGCCAGCGCGTGAGTCTCGGCGTTGAGCTGGCCGCTCACGGTGAGTCCGGCGGGCTTGCCGAAAAAGTCCTTTGAGAAATCCGCCTGCCCGTCCGCCGTCAGCGGCGGCGAGGCCGGGTCGAGCGTTGTTACGCGGAACATTTCGCCCGCGCCCTCGCAGTCGCTGGTGGTGATGATGGGGGTGTGAATGTAGACGAAGCCTCGCTCGTTGAAGAAGCGGTGTATGGCGTAGGCCAGCAGCCCGCGCACGCGGAAAACCGCCGAATAAAGGTTAGTCCGCGGGCGGAGATGAGCTATCGTGCGCAGAAATTCGTTGCTGTGGCGCTTTTTCTGGAGAGGATAGTCCGGCGTGGAGCCGCCCTCCACAAAGGCCTCAGAGGCGTTCAGCTCGAAGGGCTGGCGGGCGGAGGGCGTAAGGCGTATCTCTCCTTCAAATGTGAGGGCCGCGCCCACGTTTTGGGCGGTTATTTCGGCGTAATTACCGAGGCGCTCCCTTTCGGCCACGATTTGGAGGCTTTCAAAAAAGCTGCCGTCGTTAATGGATATAAAGGCAAAAGAGCCGTTGTCGCGCACGCTGCGCACCCAGCCCGAAACGCGCGTGCGGGCGCCCTCGGCGGGAGTATTGCGGTAAAGCTCCTTTACGGTGGTTCGTTTCATGGATATTCCTCCGTTTCGGTGAACACTGATCACATATATTATGTCACAAAAATATTAATTTGTCTATACTTATTGCGAAAATTTTCCTAAACTTCTTGACTTTGTAAGGATTTTAGGGTAAAATATAAGGGCGGAGTGTTTTTGCGGGTCAAAAACAACATATAATATCAAAGAACGAATGGTTTTCCGCACGAAAGGAGAGGGGCCTGATGGCTTCAAAAATGAAAAAGACAGACAGCGCAGACATTCAGCGCCGCGCCGCGGCGGAAAGGCTTGGTAACCGCCTTGTCACGCTGACGATTATAACCATACTTTACGCTTTTCTTATGCTGTTCCTTCAGAACATGAGCAAAAGCTCCGAAACGGTTCTGGGCGCGCAGGGCTTTATTCAGATCCTTTTCTGGGGCAGCATTGTCGGCGCCATGGCCTGCGCCGCTTTGGGCGCATATAAGGAAAACAAGGGGATGTTCACTTACTGCGTGATGTTCCTTTATGTTCTGTGGAGCACGGTCGTTATTCAGTATTGCGGAAGCATGGGCTCCGACAAGGCCTACGCGCTGGTTTACGTCAGCCTTATAATCATTTTCATAATGACGCAGGTGTTCTCGTTCCTGAGCAGCGGCGGCAAGATAGAAAAAAAGACGCTCACGGCGTTTTCCGTGGTTTCCATAACGCTTTTTGCGCTGCTGTGCGCGGCGGCGGTCTGCCTCCGCTTCCGCTTCTTTGGTCTGCTAAAATAATAAAAGGTGTGATATTTTGATGAAGTCAAGCTACAAGGTCGGTATCATTGGAGCCACGGGCATGGTGGGACAGCGGTTCATAACCCTCCTGCACGACCACCCTTGGTTTAAGATAACGGCTCTGGCGGCCTCCCCGAGGAGCGCCGGCAAGCCCTACGGCGAGGCCGTGGGCAAAAAATGGGCCATGAGCGGGGACATTCCCGCCTCGGTGGCGGATATGACTGTTATGGACGCCGTGGCGGACGTGGAAAAAATCGCCGCTATGGTGGACTTTGTTTTTTGCGCCGTGGACATGAAAAAGGACGAGATACGCGCCCTTGAGGAGAGGTATGCCAAGGCCGAGTGCCCTGTTGTCTCGAACAACTCCGCTCACCGCCACACCCCGGACGTGCCGATGATAATCCCCGAGATCAATCCCCATCATCTTGAGATAATCCCCGCCCAGCGCAAGCGGCTCGGTACAAGGCGCGGCTTTATCGCCGTGAAGAGCAACTGCTCGCTCCAGTCGTATTTGCCTGCGCTGGCCGTCATAAATATGAAATACCCCGTGGCCAAGGCCCTTGTTACCACCTATCAGGCTATTTCCGGCGCGGGCAAGACCTTCGCCACATGGCCCGAGATGGCTGATAACCTCATTCCGTACATCGGCGGCGAGGAGCAGAAGTCCGAGGTGGAGCCCGCCAAAATACTTGGCCGCATAGAGGGCGGAGAAATCGTTCCCTCGGACGAGATGAGCATTGAGTGCCAGACCTACCGCGTACCGGTGTCCGACGGGCACACGGCAGCGATATTCTTCTCGTTTAAAGAGGGCGTGGAGAAGCCCTCCGTGGAGGAGATAGAACGGCTTTGGGCCGAGTACGAGGGCGAGCCCCAGCGGCTGCGCCTCCCCCACGCGCCCGAGCATTTTATCCACGTTTATACCGAGAAGGATTCTCCGGATCAGCCACAGATAAAGACCGCCCGCGAAATCGACGGCGGCATGGCCATAAGTTGCGGCCGCTTGAGGGAGTCGGCGCAGTACGATTATAAGCTCGTTTCCATGAGCCACAACACGCTGCGCGGCGCGGCCGGCGGCGGTGTTCTGCTTGCGGAGCTGCTTGCGGCTAAAGGATATTTGGATTAAAAATTCGTGAACATTTTCGGGGCGGCCGCAGGCCGCCCCGAACTGTGTTTTTGCCGCGCGCGGGATTGTCCGTTTATTTTAAATTTTCTATTGAAAAAGCCCGCGTATTGTGGTAAAATTATTAAACAAAGCGACAAAGGAAGGGCGGGACGCAGGGTGAAAAATCTTTTCCCCGACGACTATCTGAACTCAATACTTGACGTGACGCCCGCCTACCTAAAGGAGCGCGGCCTCGGGGGCGTGATACTTGACATAGACAACACCCTCGTCGGCCACAATGCGCCCATTCCCGACGAAAGGACGCTGGCGCTGCTGGAGGAATACCGCCGCGCGGGGATAGGCGTATGCGTGGTGTCGAACAACAACAGCGACCGCGTCAGGCTGTTCTGCGAAAAGATAGGCGTGGCGGACTTCGTTTCCGACGCGCTCAAGCCCGCCGCTCAGGGCTATAAAAAGGCCGCCGATATGCTGGGCCTGAGCCCCGGGCAGACTGCCGCCGCCGGCGACCAGATATTTACCGACGTGTGGGGAGCGCGCCGCGCCGGCTGCTACGCCGTGCTGCTAAAGCCGATACACAGGGGCGGCGAGGGAGCCTTTATCGCCTTTAAGCGGCTTTTCGAAAGGCCGTTGCTTAGAATAATAAGAAAACGGTTCCCGGGGCGCTGACCCGGGCCGAAAGGAGCCTTCCATGAACATAAACGCCAAAACCGTGCCGCTGGGCGTTGTCGGCTGGCCGGTGTCCCACTCAATATCGCCCGAGCTGCACAATCGCCTTATCGACGCTCTGGGTCTGAACTATTTCTACTCCGCGTATCCGGTTCAGCCGGGGGCCATGCCGCAGGCACTGGACGGTATGCGCGCCCTCGGCATACGTGGGCTGAACGTGACCGTCCCCCACAAGGAGGACGCCTTTCGCCTATGCGACAGGCTTGACGCTTACGCCGCGGGCATCGGCGCGGTAAACGCAGTGGTGAATGACAATGGCCGCCTTTGGGGCTACAATACCGACGCGCCGGGCTTTATCGCCTGTCTGCGCCGCGAGGGCGTGAGCGTCGCGGGTAAAAGGGCCGCGCTGCTGGGAGCGGGAGGGGCCGCCCGCGCCGTGGCAGTGGGGCTGCTGCAAAACGGCGCGGCGGAGCTCAGGATAATCAATCGCACGCGCGAGCGGGCCGAGCGGCTTGCCTCGGAGCTTTGCGCCCGCTTCCCGGGCAGGGTCAGAGCCGCGTCAAACGCCGACGGAGCGGAGCTTTTGGTGAACGCTACCTCGGTCGGAATGAAAAGCAGCGAAACACCCTTCTCTAACTACGGCTGCCTCTCGGGGGACTGCGTGGTCTGCGACATCGTTTACTGCCCGCGCGAGACCGTGTTCCTTAAAGGCGCGCGGAAGGCCGGACTCAGGACTGTTGGCGGAATCGGTATGCTGATATATCAGGCCGCGCTGGCCTTCGAGCTTTTCACCGGCATTGCTCCCGACAAGGAGACTGTGGAGGAGCTGTTTCGCCGCATGGAAATGAAGCGTTCCATTGCGCTGACGGGCTTTATGGGCTGCGGCAAGAGCGCCGTAGGCCGCGAACTGGCCCAGATGTGCGCGGCGGAGTTCATCGACTGCGACGATTATATAGTGAAAAAAGCCGGAATGTCCATACCCGAGATTTTTGAGAAAGTGGGCGAGGAGGGCTTCCGCGACCTCGAAAGCCGCTCCATAGCCGAGCTTTCCGAAAAATCCGGCGCGGTGATAGCGCTGGGCGGAGGCGCGGTTTTGCGCCGCGAAAACATAGATTCGCTGCGCAAAGGCTGCCGCGTGGTGCGGATAAAGACGGACGTCGGCAAGGTGCTGCGCAACACCGCCGGCGACAGGAGCCGCCCCCTTTTGCGGGACAAAACTCCCGAGCAGGTGGCGGAGCTGATGGCCGCCCGCGAGCCGTATTATCAAAACTGCGACCTCACCGTGGACGCCACCCATACCCTCCCGCGTGAGACCGCCGCCGCAATTATTGACAAAATCGCCGAAATGTATTGACAAAGCGGCCTTATTATGGTATTATCTTTCTTGCAAAGTAGGACCCTGTGCGTTAAGTGAGGGAGGGACGGGAAGTTGTCCTCCCTACGAAGAGCTTGGCTCGCGGTGCGGGGCCCGCATTCCGTTGCTACGAGAAGAATATTACTCCCGCCCCGACGGGGAACGCGACTTTGGCCGCTGGCGACACTATCCTTTTTGTAGTAATAATTACAGAAAGGATAGTGTTTTTATGCAGAAAAAACAGAAATTTCCCCTCCGCACGGTCGTCCTCACGGGCGTGCTGACCGCGCTCAGCGTTGTTCTGCGCCTTTTGGGCTGGCCCCAGATAGGCACGACGCGCTACGACCTTGGCTTTCTGCCCATTGCGGCCATAGGCCGGATGTTCGGCCCTCTCTGGAGCGGCGCGGCCTATGCCGCCGCCGACCTCATCGGCACGCCTATGACGGGGCAGGCTCCATATTTGCCGATAACAGGCTGCAAGCTCCTTTTCGGATTTATCATGGGCCTGTTCTTTTACAAAAAACGGGTGAACCTCGGGCGCGCGGCCCTCTGTATGCTGACGGTAACGGCGGCTGTGGACCTTATCGCCATGCCGTTTGCGCTTTCTGCGCTGATGGGTAAGGGCGCGTGGGCCATCCTCGCCGAGAGGCTAGCGCAGGCCGCAGTGATGTTTCCGGTGCGCACGGCTGGCGTCTGGCTGATGGACAGATACCTCGGCAAATATATGGACAGATATTAAAAATAAGAGGCGAATAAAATGAGCGACTTCGTTAAGTACGCCAACAGCTTTCAGACGGTTATAGACCTCGGCCTCGGGCGCATTGCCGCGCTGCTCGGCCTCATGGGCGACCCCCAGCGGGAACTGAGGTTCGTCCATGTTGCCGGCACCAACGGCAAGGGCTCGGTCTGCGCCATGCTCGACGCGATTTTCACGGCGGCGGGGCTCAGGGTGGGACGCTACACCTCTCCGAACCTTATACGAGTGAACGAGCGGATTTCCGTTTGCGGCGAGGATATCCCCGACAGCGAGCTCGAACCCCTGCTCGAACGGGTAGGCGGCTTCTGCGGCGAGGTGGAGCGCCTGACGGGCAAAGGCCCCACACAGTTCGAGGTGTGGACCGCCGCCGCCATGGAGTACTTCAGGAGCAGGTCCTGCGATATCGTCATACTGGAGGTGGGCCTCGGCGGAGAGTTCGACGCTACGAACGTCATCGAAAAAAGCGAGGTTTCCGTCATAACCCGTATCGCGCTTGACCACTGCGAATATCTTGGCTCTACCCTCGCCGAGGTGGCCGCCGCCAAATGCGGCATAATGAAGCGGGGCGGCAGAACCGTGGCTCTGCTTCAGGAACCTGAGGTAAACGCCGTGATGGAGAAGAAGGCCGCTCTCGCGGATAACAGCCTCACCCTCGTTGCCGCTCCGGAAAGCCTCGGCCACGAGGGGATTTGCGAGAAATTTTCATACAAGGGCATGGAGCTTAAGTGCGCCCTCGGCGGACCGCACCAGATAGAGAACGCGGCCCTCGCCGCCGAAACGGCGCTGCGCCTCGGCATGAGCAGGGACTGTATTAGCCGCGGTCTGGCATCGGCCCGCCACAGGGGGCGGTTGGAGCTTGTGGCCGAAAATCTGATTTTTGACGGCGCGCATAATCCCAACGGCGTCGCTGCGCTCGTCAGGGCGCTCGACAGGTATTTTCCCGAGCGGGGGCGCACCGTTATTTTTGCCTGCATGAGAGACAAGGACGCCGCCGCGTCGCTGAAGCTGCTGAACGGCCACGATACGAAATTCATCTTCACCCGCGTGGAAAACAACCCCCGCTCTATGGGGGCGGAGGAGCTTTGCGCCCTCGCGCGGGAGCACGGTATCGCGGGCGAGCGAGCCGAAAACCTTGCCGCCGCGCTCAAAATGGCCGAAAAGGGGAGGCTGACCGTTATCTGCGGCTCGCTCTACCTTTATGGCGATTTGCCCGCCGCGCTGAAAAATTTTACTAATACCTATTGACATCGGCTGAAAAATCGGTTATAATAAAGCCAAGTAATAAAGGGGAGTAGTTTGCGCCATGCGTTGAACGCTTCGTCAGTACGGCCCTCGGGTCCGGAGCGTTCATTAGGCGTTGAGGAGTTGAAGTCCGTGCGTGGTTCGGCTCTTTAATACCTAAGAAACGAGACTTTTATTGCAGTATATTTTCCGTGCGTCGGCGAATATATTGCAATAAAAGTCTCGTATTTTTAACGGCTCCCCAAGGGAGGAAAACGGTAATGCAGCTTTTTATAAATATTGTACTTTTAGCGGTGGGCTTTGTTCTGCTGATAAAGGGGGCCGACGCCTTTGTGGACGGAGCTTCGGAGGTTTCGCGCAGGCTCAGGATACCGCCGGTCATAGTGGGGCTCACGATAGTGGCGTTCGGCACCTCGCTGCCCGAGCTGGCCGTCAGTGTTTCGGCGGCTCTTGCCGGCAAAAACGACATTGCCGCCGGCAACGTGGTGGGCTCGAACATCTTTAACCTGCTGATGGTGGCCGGTCTTTCGGCCCTGTTTATCAAACTGCCCGTTTCGGACAGTATCGTCAAAAAGGACTACCCCTTCATGGCGGCCATGACGCTCGCCATGCTCTGTCTGTTCATGGACGGAGGCGAAAGCCGTATGTCGCACGGCGACGGCCTTGTGCTTATACTGTTCTTCGCCATATTCCTCGTTTACACCGTCCGTGGGGCGCTCAGCTCCCGCGCGGAAACCGACGGGGCCGCTTCCGAGGCCACCATGAGCACGCTTAAATGCCTGCTGTCTATCGTTCTCGGCGCGGCGGGGATCATCATTGGCGGCGACCTTGTTGTGGATAACGCCTCCGCTATAGCCGTCTCACTCGGCATGAGCGAGGCCCTTGTGGGGCTTACTATTGTTTCGGTGGGCACCTCGCTGCCTGAGCTTGTGACCAGCGTGGTGGCGGCAAGAAAAGGCGAAAACGATATCTCCGTCGGCAACGTGGTTGGCTCGAACATTTTCAACATGGGCTTCGTGTTAGGTCTTTCCACAGCTATTCGCCCCATAGCCGTCAGCCCCGACATAGTTATTGACACGGCGCTGCTGCTCGCGGCGATTGTCTTTATAGCCGTGCCCATTTTAAAAAACAAAAGCCTCGGCCGCGGCTCCGGAGCGGTCATGACGCTTGCCTACGCCGGATATCTGGCGTATATAATCATGCGGAATTACGCGGTTATTTAGGGCAATACCGCACAAAGACTGCCAAGGGGCTTGCACACATCTTGCTCGCATCTTTTCCGCCGTTTCTTACGAAAACTCCTTGAAATACGACTGTATTCCGTCAAAAAATCTGCCGCGCAATACGGACGCAATCTCTGTGTGGTATTGCCTTAATTAGCGTAAAGAAAAAAGGGACATTCGCCCCCTTTTTCTTTACGCTAATTCTTTACGCGAAGCAGCATTCTCGCCGCCGCGTTAAGTATTTTGGGAAGCCTGACAACAAAGATTTTCATGAGCCTCACCTCCTCAGATAAAAGACTCCCAGTACAATTATCATTCCGCCCTCTATCACGGCGAGCAGCGTGACGGGCAAAATCATCGCCGTAAATATGCCCAGAACGAAGGCCAACATACCTATTCCCATCGGGCTGCACCCGCGCCGGGGCGGCCCCGGTCGCCTGCCCATGCCGATTACCCCCTTTGCTACATATTACGCCGCCAAAGCTCAAGGGGTGAATTTTGCGCCGCGCTCATAAAATTGAATGAAAGCCGTAACTTTTTTCCCTATTAAGTCACTTTTCTATATTGAAAAAGCAATAAAACTGTGGTAAACTTATATAAAACTCAGATATATATAACTCGAAAAGAGGGATAAAAATGAAAAAGACCGCAAAATTTATCTGCCTGCTTCTGGCGGCTGCGCTGCTGCCACTCGGGGCCTTCGCCTCCGAGGCGGAGCTAACACGGGCCGAATTTCTTGCGAGGCTCTTCGCCGAGACGGACATAAGGGAGCGCATATACGCCGGCAGCTTTTCCGACGTTTCCTCCGCCGACGCCTTTGCCGATATGGCCGAGGGCGCTCTTGCCGCCGGAATAATCGAGGGCGGGGCCTTCCGCCCGCAAAGCGCGGTGACGGGCGCGGAGGCCGCCGCTATGGCGGCTAAGGCCTTGGAGCATAATCTCGCCGCCCTGCCGGAGGGCCCCCTCTTCGCCGAAACGGCCGCAAAGCCTGTGCTTTCGGACGCAGATGCGGACGCTCTGCTCACCGAGGCGGCTGCCCTCGCGGCCTCGCTGCCACTCAGGGCCGGCGACGAAAAAACCACGGCCATGCTGAATTACGTGCGCGAAAACATAGACGCCTTTGAGGCCGAAAACGAAGGCCTGGGCGCGAAGGCCCGCGAATATTACGATGACGCCGTGAACCGTTTTATAAACGGCTCGGAGGAGGACAGGGAGCGCGCTGCCGAGCTGACGGCGCTGGCCTACGGGGCCATGCTCCCCGAAAGGCACAGCTTCCTCACGGGAACGCCGCTTTACGACAATAACGGCGGCCTTGTGCAGGCCCACGGCGGCGGCGTGCTGTGGGATGAAAAAACCAAAAAATACTACTGGTACGGCGAGGCGCGCGGCGCAAGCGTTGTGCCTGCCAACCTGCAAAAATATGCCGACTGGGGCTGGCGCATAGGCGTGGCCTGCTATTCCTCCGCCGATCTTTATAACTGGACGTACGAGGGCTTGGCCCTCGAAATGATTGAAAACGACGACGAGGCTCCCCTCGAATACCCAGAATCCGACATTCGCGTCGGCGAGGTCATCGAGCGGCCAAAGGTCATCTATAACGACAAAACCGGCAAGTACGTTATGTGGATGCACATTGACAACGGCTGGTACGGCTACAGCCGCGCGGGCGTGGCCGTGGCCGACAGCCCCGTCGGCCCCTTCACCTACCTTGAGAGCTCCCGCCCCGGCGACAAAATGTCGCGCGATATGACGGTGTTCAAGGACGACGACGGCGCGGCCTACATATATTTTTCCACCGACGAGAACTCCTCTCTGGCGGTCTGCCGCCTTTCGGAGGACTATCTGAGCTGCGAGGGCGAGGCCGTCTACTGCATATCGGGCGGCTGGCGCGAGGCTCCGGCCCTGTTCAGGTTCAAAGACACTTACTACATGATAACCAGCGGTTGTACCGGCTGGGATCCCAACGCCGCAGACTACGCCACGGCCCCGAGCCCGCTTGGCCCGTGGACGCGCCACGGCAGCCCCATGCGCGGCGAGGGCGCGGAGCTGACCTTCGGCGGCCAGAGCGCCTTTGTACTGCCCGTTGACGCCGAAAAGGGACACTTTATCTTCATCGCCGATACTTGGCGGCCCTCACATCACGATGAAAGCGGCTTTATCTGGCTGCCTGTGCAGATAAGGGACGACGGCAGCATAAGGATAGACTGGTTCGACGAGTGGACGCTCGACGATTTGGGCGCTAAAATAATTGAGCCTGAAACAGTATTCGCAACCTACGGCGAGGAGGTGGAGCTGCCCGAACTTATCAAGATCACCGGTGAGGGCTATGATCTCACCGGCCCTGCCGACTGGAATGAGGGAAGCGGAATGGGCCTTCCCGGTCATTACTACGTGGAGGGCAAATTCCGTGGGGATACGGAACCGAAAGGCCTTCTCTTTGCCGACGCACCTGTCACCGCCGAGGTTTACAACACCCCCGCTAACCTCATTTATTTTGCTGACTGCGGTGCGTCCGACACCACCGAATTTGACGTTATCTCGGGCGTCGCAGCTCTCGATAACAGCGTCCCGGACCAAAGCTTCGGCCCGGACGAAAAAACCGGCAAAAGCTGGGGCTATATCGCCGATAACGCCGCCGGAGCGCGGAATGACGCGAATATGTATTCCTCGGTGCGCTACGACTACGGCGGCGGCATAGGCGAGGGAGTGAGCTACAAATTCGCCGTGGAGTCGGGCGGCAGCTACGACGTGTTTATCGGCCTTTACGACCCTTGGGGCGAAAAGGCCCGCCGTGAGGACGTTTACGTTCAGGGCTTCCTCGCGGAGGAGGGCATTGTGCCGGCCGACGGGCGCGTTACCGTCGCCAGCACGGGGTTGCCGGCCCCCACGGGGGAGATAACCGTTTCCGTAAGGCGCAACGCTTTGGCCGCCGACCCCCACCTCGACCCGCTGGTGAGCTGGATAATGGTGGCCGAGGCAGGTGGGGTAAATCCGCCGCAAAGGCCCGTCGGGCTGACCTACCCTGAGCCGGAGCCCGAGGAGGAGGCCGCGCCAGCGGAGGCCACGCCCGCGCTATACAGCATAACGGCTGCGGGCGGCGCTTTGGGCTACGACCCCGAAAAGCCCATGCGCGAGGCCCTGACCTTCGGGGCCGAGGCCCCGCAAAGGCTGTGGACGCTCAGGCAGACACTCAGTGGGGCGTACATCATCGAAAGTTCCGCCGATTTTGAGGTCGGAGACTCGACCGAAAAACGCGCTCTGGACGTGCTGAACCACGATTCCGCCGCCGGCGTGAGCATAATCGTCTACCGCACGGCGGGCGGCGAAAATCAGCGGTGGTTCCTTGAAAAGCAGCCGAGCGGCGCGTATATGCTGAAATCCGAGCTTTCGGGCCTGTACCTCACTACCAAGGACGGGAAGCTGACACAGGAGCGGGCCGGCGCCGAGGGAGACCAGCTTTGGAAAATAGAGCTTGCAGAATAAAGAAAGGACGATAACAATGGACAGAAGCTTTCACATCGAAAACCGAAGAAGCCTCGCGGCGAGGCTCCCCAAGGGCAGCATAGCCCTGCTTTTCAGCGGCCGTGCGCCCCGCAAGACCGCCGACGAATACTACCCCTTCTTCGCCGACCGCAGCTTTGTTTACATGACGGGCGTGGAGTATCAGGGGCTGGCGCTGCTGATGGAGATAGCCACCGAGGGTGTGCGCGAGACCATGTTCATCCTTCCGCCCGACGCCCACGCCGAGCGGTGGACGGGCGCGCGCATTAAGCCCGACGGCGTGCTTGAAAAATCCGGCGTTGAACACTGCCGCTACATAGGCGAGCTTGAGGGCGAGATAAAGCGCCTTGCCGAGAGCGGGCGGTACGAAAATCTGTATCTCGACCTGCACAAGCTCACCCCCGACGAGCCCGACAGCGAGGCGTACAAAATGGCGAAAACCGCCGCGAGCCATTATCCCTTCCTCAAAATCGGCAATCTTAACCCGCATATCAGGGCTCTGCGCACGATAAAAAAGCCCTGCGAGCTCGAGGCCATGCGCAAGGCCGAAAGCATAACCCGCGAGGGCATAATCGCCATGATGAAGGCCTCGCGGCCCGGTATGTACGAATATCAGTATAAGGCCGTGTGGGATTATACTTTGGCCCAGCACGGCGTACTCGCGCCGATGTTCCCCTCGATAATCTGCGCCGGCAAGAATAATTTCTGCATACACTACTACGACTACCGCGGGCAGGCGCGGGACGGCGATATGGTGCTGAACGACGTGGGCGCGGTTTGGGATAACGTCGGCACCGACGTTTCGCGCGGGTGGCCCGTGAACGGCAAATTCAGCGAACGGCAGAGGCTGCTCTATCAGTGCGCCTATAACACATCTAACTATATGTTCGGCATAATAAAGCCCGGTATGCCGATGGGCGAGGTGGATGCGACCGTCCGCCGCTATAACTTCGAGCAGCTTAAGTCCATTGGCCTGTGCGACCGCTTCGAGGACGTTGGCAAATATATCTGGCACGGCGGCGCGCACCACGTGGGCTACGACACGCACGACGTGGTTATGGCCCCCGCCGATATGCCCATCGCGCCGAATATGGTCTTTTGCGTGGACGTGGGCATTTACTGCGAGGAGTGGGGCATCGGCTTCAGGCTCGAGGATAACTGCCTTGTGACGGAAAACGGCTGCGAAAATCTTTCCGTCGCCACGCCCCGCTCGATAGAGGACATTGAGGCCGTGATGCGTGGATAAATATGCGATACGCGGCAGTACGCGGTTTACTTACGCGAAATATGATACAAATATATTAAAGAGGGATCATTATGGACATTAATTATTTGCTTATGCTTCAAAATTTCCGCGAGGCGACGGGCGGACTTCTCGACGCGTTCATGGAGCTTATAACGAAGCTCGGAGAAACATCGACAATCGTATTCTTTATAGGCATAGTTTATTGGGGTATTAACAAAAAGCAGGGCATATTCCTTATGTTCTCGCTCTACGCCAACAGAATAGTAAACGGCTTTATCAAAATAACGGCCTGCGCGTACAGGCCGTGGATACGCGACGCGCGCGTAACTCCCGTGCCGGAAGCGAAGGCGGACGCGACGGGATATTCGTTCCCGAGCGGCCACACCGCCAACGCGGTAAGCGTTTGGGGCGGGCTTGCGCTCAATACAAAGGACGGCGTAAAATGCCCGAAGTGGTTTAGGGTTGTATTGATTATACTCCTTCTGATGATCGGTTTTTCGAGAAACTATCTTGGGGTACACACCCCACAGGACGTTGTCGTGGCGTTTATCATAGGCGCCGTTACGCTGTTTTTAATGGCGAAGCTCATGTCGGCTGTAGACAAGCGCCCGAATATGGATTTGTGGGTGATGCTTGGCGGCGTTGCCCTGTGCGCGCTGCTGATACTGTACGCCGCGCTAAAGTCCTATCCGGTCGATTATGCGGCCGACGGCTCGGTAATAGTCGAAGGCTCGAAGATGGCTGTCGATTCCTTCAAAAACGCCGGTATGGGAATAGGCTTCTTCGTAGGCTGGTTCATTGAAAGACGTTTTATAAATTTCTCGACCGACAGGAGCAATACCGAAAATATTATAAGACTCATCTTCTGCGTGCTTACATATACCATTCTTGACAACCTTTCGGGCAGTGCCGTAAGCGCGCTCATGGGCGCGGGAATGGGCGAGGGCTTTGCGAAAGCGCTCATGCAGTTTGTGTGCGTATTTTATTTCGTAGCCGGAGCGCCGGCAATAGTAAAGCTGTTTTCTAAATTCTTTGTGAAAAACGGCAAATAATGACAGTTATAAAACTCCCGACCGCATAATGCGGTCGGGAGTTTTATGGTTCGTCGCTCGGCGACTTTTTTCAGCTTAATTTCCGCGCACGGCCGCCTTGGCAAAGCGGGGCGCTTATTTTATCCAGCTTTCGTCGGAGGGATTATCGCGGAAGCGGAGGATACGCTCGCCGTCCTCGGGCTTAATATATCCCTCGGCGGAGGCGACCTCAACCACCGCGTCGATATTGGAGAGGCTGACGTTTTTGACGCCGGCCTCGGCCAAGCGTTCGAGCCCCTTCTTCATGCCGTAGGTGAATATGCTGGCGACGCCCAGCACCTCGGCTCCGGCCTCGCGCAGTACGTTTACCACCTCGAGCACGCTGCCGCCGGTGGAGATAAGATCCTCAACAACAACGACCTTTTCTCCCTTTTCGAGCTTGCCCTCGATTTGGTTAGCTCGACCATGATCCTTGGCTCCGCCGCGCACATAGCCCATCGGCAGTCCCATCAGGTGGGCAGTGATGGCCGCGTGAGCAATGCCGGCCGTGCTGGTGCCCATGAGAACCTCAGCTTCGGGGTATTCGGCCTTTATTACTCCGGCAAGGCCCTCCTCGACAAGAGTGCGCACCTCGGGCGCGGTGAGGGTGAGGCGGTTGTCGCAGTAGATTGGGCTCTTAATGCCGCTGGCCCAAGTGAAGGGCTGCTCGGGCCGCAGGAACACCGCCCCAATGGAAAGCAGGGCCTTCGCGATTTTCTTTTCCATAATGTACATCCTTTCGTAAAAGTCTTTACTTATATATACGCCGTAATTATTCGTAATCCTTCCTCATGCAGGCGCGGATATACTCGCCCGAAGAATCGACCGACTCCACATAATAGCCTCGCGAATAGTAGAACCGCATTATCTCGGCTACCTTGCTGGCGGTGTGCAGGCGGACGCACTTCATTCCGCGGCTGATTGCCATAATGTCGGCCATGTTGGCGAGGGATTTGCCTATGCCGTTGTTGCGGTAAGCGCGGCGCACACCAAAGCGGCTGAGATAGGCCGTTTTGGTTTCGTCGTCGAACGTGAGGCGCAGGCTGCCGACAACGCAGTCGTCGATATATGCCACAAGCACGGTTTTTTCGCCGATGTCGCGGCGAACGTCGGCCTCGGTCTCATGCAGGGCCGCAATGTCGCTTATGCCCGCGAGCTCGCAGTAGTGCGTGAAGGCGTCGCGCGTTATCTCCCATATCGCCGCCGCGTCATCTATCTTCGCGCGGCGAACCTCAAACATACCGGACCCCATGGCTACGCCATCAGCAGGGCCATTACGGCCTTCTGCGCGTGCAGGCGGTTTTCCGCCTCGTCAAAAATTACGCTGTGGGGGCCGTCTATGACCTCCTCGGTCACCTCAAAGCCGCGATAGGCGGGCAGGCAGTGCAGGAAAATCGCGTCGTCCTTGGCCTTGGCAAAAAGCTCGCCGTTCACCTGATAGCCCGAGAAATGCTTGATTTTTTCCTCCTTCTCGGCCTCCTGCCCCATAGAACACCACGTGTCGGTGCAGACAACGTCAGCGCCCGAAATGGCCTCCGTGGGGTCGTATGTCACAACGACGTTCGCGCCGGTGGCCTTGGCGTCGTTTTTGGCGTTTTCCACTACTTCTGCATTGCACTCATAGCCCTTGGGCGTGGCAACGCTCACATCCATACCCAGCTTGGCGCAGCCGTAAAGGTAGGAGTGGGCCATGTTGTTGCCGTCGCCGATATAGGCGAGCTTAAGGCCCTCTAGACAACCCTTGTGCTCGGCGACGGTCTGCATATCGGCCAGCACCTGACAGGGATGCACAAGGTCGGTGAGGCCGTTTATAACGGGCACGGAGCCGTATTTTGCGAGGTCTTCCACGTCAGACTGCTTGAACGTCCTTATCATTATGCCGTCCACATAGCGGCTCAGCACGTTGGCGGTGTCGTAGATGGTTTCGCCTCGCCCGAGCTGAATGTCGGACGAGGAGAGGAAGATTCCCTGTCCGCCGAGCTGATAAATGCCGGTCTCGAATGATACTCTCGTTCTGGTGGACGACTTGGAGAATATCATCGCGAGAGTCTTTCCCTTGAGAATATGATGCTCAACTCCGGCCTTAAGCTCCTTCTTGAGCATTTCGGCCATGGCGAGGGTTTCAAGTATATCGTCGGAGCTCCAGTCGTGAAGCGTTAAAAGATGTTTCTGTTTCATGCCATTGCAGCCTCCAGCTTCGTAATAAATTCGTCAACGTCCGCCTTTGTAATGACAAGCGGCGGCAGCACGCGCAGCGTGTGCCCGCCCACGCAGCCCACGAGCACATGAGCTGCGAACAGCTTCTTCTGCACTTCGGCGGCTCGGCCTGCGGGGAACTGTATTCCCAGCATAAGCCCTCGGCGGCGTATCTCAGTTATCTCGGGCGAGCCGAGGGCGAGTATCTTATCCTCCATATACCGGCCCATAGCGCGGACGTTTTCAAGTATATGCTCCTTTTCAAAAGCGTCGAACACGGCCATGCCGGCGGCGGTCGCCAGCGGGTTGCCGCCGAAGGTGCCGCCGTGGTCGCCCGGCTCAAAGCCTTTCGCCACAAACTCCTTGGCGCAGAGCGCGCCGATGGGAACGCCGTTGCCCAGCGCCTTTGCGAGGGTAAAGATATCGGGCTCAACGGGGGTGGTCTGATAGGCGAACATTTCTCCGGTGCGGCCCATGCCGGTCTGCACCTCGTCAAAGATGAGGATTATATTTTTCTCATCACACAGGGCGCGAACCTTTTTCAGGTACTCGTCGGTGCATATATGTACGCCGCTTTCGCCCTGTATGACCTCCAGCATAATGGCGCAGGTCTTGTCGGTGACGGCGGCCTCCAGACCCTCGAAGTCGTTTATGTCCACGTGCTTTATTCCGGGCACAAGCGGCTTGTAAGGTTTTTGATATTTGGGCTGACCCGTGGCGGCCACGGTGGCAAGCGTGCGCCCGTGGAAGGAGTTGTTCAGGGTTATTATCTCGTACTTTTCAATCCCCTGCTTGTAAAAATATATTTTCGCCAACTTCATCGCGCCTTCGTTGGCCTCGGCGCCGCTGTTAGCGAAGTAGACCCTGTCAGCCACGGAACAGTCGCATATCCGTTTGGCGAGAAGGGCCTGATTTTTTATGTAGTACAGGCTTGAGGTGTGCAGCAGCTTTTTCACCTGCTCGCCGACGGCGGCGGTGAAGGCCTCGTGACAGTGACCCAGCGCCGTCACGGCGATGCCGGCGAACATATCGAGGTACTCCTCGCCCTCCTCGGTATATAGCCTCGCTCCCTTGCCGTTGTCGAAGGCCACAGGCAGCCGCTTGCCGAAGGTGTTCATATAGTACTTTTCGTCAATGGCCATTATTTCGGATAAATTCATAAAATCACCCTTTGAAAATGATATGAATTATTATACACCATAATTCATAATTATGCAATAGGTTTTCGCAAAATTTTTGAAAAAATTTGCATTGGAAAAACCTCGCGAATTTTTTCGGTACGGCCATAATTATATCATACTCGGCGGAATAGGTCAATACGGAATATGGGGCCGCCGCACATTTTATATTGCTTTGACAGGCTGCCGCCGGCACATTTTGTGTCATCGCGGAAAAAACTTTATAAAAAATTTAATTTTTTCGCAAAAACGGTTGCAAAAATGCGCCGGGTGTGCTATAATAATATCTGGCGTATGGGGGCATAGCTCAGCTGGGAGAGCGCTTGCTTCGCATGTAAGAGGTCAGGGGTTCGAATCCCCTTGTCTCCACCACCACGTCGTCGCAAGCGTCGCTTGCGACGACGCTTTTTTCTTGGAAAAAATGCCGCATTCGGCTACAAGGCGTTATCCGAGACGATGGCGCGAACGCGGAGAAAAGCGAAAAAGGACGCCTTGGGCGTCCTTTTTGTGCTGAATATTCGCTTATTTTGCGTCGGAGTCCTTTTCGGCGGCCTTAGCGTCGAGCAGGGCGTCCTTGCGGGAGAAGTTATAACGGCCCATGCGGTCGATTTCAACCAGCTTAACAACAATCTCGTCGCCGACGGAAACTACGTCGCTTACTTTATCTACGCGCTTAAGGTCGAGCTTGGAAATATGCACAAGACCCTCCTTGCCGGGAAGATACTCAACAAAGCAGCCGAAGTCCATAATGCGTGTGACGGTGGCGTTGAACGTGTCGCCGATATTTACGTCGCCGGCTATGCCGCGCACAATTTTAAGGGCGCGCTGGGCGGCGTCGGCGTCGGTCGTGGCAAAGTATACCATGCCGTCGTCCTCAATGTCGATTTTAACGCCGGTTTCGGCGGTGATACGCTGGATAATTTTGCCGCCCTTCCCAATGACATCGCTGATTTTCTCGGGATCAATCTGGGTGGAGATGATCTTCGGGGCGTACTTGCTGAGCTCGGCACGGGGTTCGGCTATGCAGGGAAGCATACACTCGTCAAGTATTCTGAAACGGGCCTCGCGTGTTTTCGCAAGAGCTTCGCGGATTATTTCGGGGTCAAGGCCGTCTATCTTTATGTCCACCTGAATGGCGGTGACGCCCTTTTTTGTGCCGGCTACCTTGAAGTCCATATCGCCGAAGAAGTCCTCGAGTCCCTGAATGTCAACCATGGTTATATAGCGGTCTCCCTCGGTCACAAGACCGCAGGAAATGCCCGCCACGGGGGCCTTTATCGGCACGCCTGCGTCCATAAGGGCGAGGGTGCTGCCGCATATACTGCCCTGAGAGGTGGAGCCGTTGGAGGAAAGCACCTCCGAGACAAGACGCAGGGCGTAGGGGAACTCCTCAACCGAGGGGATAACGGGCACAAGGGCCTTCTCGGCCAGAGCTCCGTGCCCTATCTCGCGGCGGCCGGGACCGCGGCTGGGACGGGTCTCGCCGACGGAATAGGAGGGGAAGTTATACTGGTGCATATAGCGCTTGGTTTCTTCCTCGTCTATGCCGTCGAGGAGCTGCGCGTCGGAAATCGTTCCAAGGGTGACGGTCGTCAGCACCTGAGTCTGGCCGCGGGTAAAGAGGCCGCTGCCGTGGGTGCGGGGGAGGACGCCGACTTCGGCCGAAAGGGGACGAATATCGCCGAGGCCGCGGCCGTCAACGCGCTTGCCCTCGTCAAGTATCCAGCGGCGGACAACAAACTTCTGAAGCTTATATATGGCCTCGTCAATCTGGGGCTCCATATCGGGGTACTTCTCGCCCAAGGCGTCGTAAACGAAGGAGTATACCTCCTTGAGATTCTCCTCGCGGACGTTTTTATCGTCGGTGTCGAGAGCAAAGCGCACCTTGTCGATGGCGATATCCTTAACGTCCTCATAGAGCTCCTCGGGAACGAGCATTGATTCGTACTCGAATTTGGGCTTACCGATCTCGTCACTTATGCCCTTGATAAATTCGCAAATCTTCTTTATTTCGGCGTGGGCGGCCATTATGCCCTCAAAAATCTTGTCCTCGGGAACCTCGTTGGCTCCGGCCTCAATCATGTTCACCTTTTCGGCGGTGCCGGCAATGGTGAGGAACATATCGCTCCTCGAGCGCTGCTCCTGAGTGGGGTTTACAACAACCTCGCCGTCAACAAGGCCGACGGTGGCGCCGGCTATCGGGCCGCGGAAGGGTATGTTGGATATGGAAATGGCGATGGACGCGCCTATCATGGCGGTGATGACGGGATCGTTATCCTGATCCACGCTCATAACGGTGGCCACAACGGCCACGTCGTTGCGCAAATCCTTGGGGAAAAGGGGCCTGATGGGACGGTCGATACAGCGGGAGGCCAGAATGGCCTTCTCGGAGGGACGGCCCTCGCGGCGAAGATAGCTGCCGGGTATCTTGCCCACAGAGTAGAGCTTTTCCTCGAAATCAACGGAAAGAGGGAAGAAGTCAATGCCGTCGCGGGGCTTGGCCGACGCGGTGGCCGTGGCGTGAACCACAGTGTCGCCGTAGCGCACGAGGCAGGCTCCGCCGGCAAGCTGAGCGGTTTTGCCGGTTTCGACAACGAGCCTCCTGCCGCAGAATTCGGTTTCGTAAACTTTGTACATCAAAAAAACCTCCATATAAATTTTTCGTTCCGCGCCGGAGGCAAGAGTTCACTTTGAAAAAAGACGGTCGCGCCGTATCTTTTCAAAGTGCCGCTCCGCCCGCCGCGCGGAAGGCCTTGGTTAGAAAGAAAATAGGAAGGCAGAGCGCAAGGGGAAACTCACGCTCTGCCTTTCATCGTTTACTTTCTGAGGCCGAGCTTTTCAACTATGGCACGGTAACGGTTTACGTCCAGGCGTGTGAGATAGTTGAGCAGGCCGCGGCGCTGGCCGACCATCTTAAGAAGCCCGCGGCGGGAGTGATGGTCCTTCTTGTAGACCTTCAAATGCTCGTTGAGGTGATTGATCCTCTCGGTGAGGAGAGCTATCTGAACCTCGGGCGAGCCGGTGTCTCCCTCGTGCAGGGCATAGGCCGCGATGATTTCCTGTTTTCTGTCCTTTTGCATTAAAAATGCACCTCCTTATATATTCGGTACAACCTCCGCGCGGCCGTGGCAGAGGTCGGAGAATCCGGTGCCTCAGCTGCGGGATAATATACCACATAGCAGTATAACATCAAACCCTTGGCTTGTCAAGGATTTTTTTAGGATTTTTTATTTTTCGCTTTCGATAACGTAATCCATTATAGCCGCGAGCTCCGCCGCCGCGTCGGAAATGGCCTCGATGAGCTGGCCTACGGGGCGCTCCTGCTCGGGCGAGGTGCGTATTGTGGCGAGCGCGTTATACGCCGCGGCGCGGAGCAGACCCTCCTCCTCGCGGGAGTCGGCCTCAAGGGCAAGCTTTTCCTCCTCAAGGGAGGCCGAGGCGGCCTTCGCGTCGGTTTTGAACAGGAGCATTATTTCGTTTAAGCGGTCTATATGCCGCAGGAATCTCTCTGTCAAGGTCATCGTCCTTCCATTTTGCGCTTTTTGCGTATGTCCTCTCCGAAGAAGCCCACTATCTCAAAATTGCCGGTAATGCGCGAGCATATTCGTTCGGAGTAGCGGGCCTTCATCTCATCAAGGCTCATGTTTGTGGAGATTATTGTCTTTTTATTATTTAACAGCCGGCCGTTAATTATTCTGAACAGCTCCGCCGCGGTGAACGGTGTTACAAACTCCGCTCCCAAATCGTCAAGTATCAGCAGGTCGCAGTCCGCCGCGTGGCTGACCAGATAGCGGTTCCCCTCGGAGGTCTCGCGGTTGAAGTGCAAATCCTCCAGAATGGGAAACAGGGAGTTCGCGCTGAGGTACAGCACGTCCTCGCCGTTCGCGATGAGGCGGTTGGCTATGGCCGAGGAAAGGTAGGTTTTGCCCAGACCGCAGCCGCCGGTGAAAAACAGATTTTTGTCGGTGGTGCGAAAGTTTTCGGCAAAATCGAGGCAGAGCGCGTAAACAGACTTTATGTTCGTCAGCGGCGAAAAGCCGAAATTGGGGTCGATTACGTCGCTGTAACAGTCAAAACGAAAGCTTTCAAAGGTCTGGCTCGAGAGCTTTTCGGTGAAGTTGGCCTCGGAAAGCAGCTTTTTGTTCAGCTCGGCCTTCACGCAGGAGCACACCTTGCCGCCGACGAAGCCTCTGTCGGCGCACTTTTCGCAGACGACGCGGGGCTCTATGTATTCCTCGCCGTAGCCGTTTTCATGGAGCAGGCGGCGCTTTTCGGCATTGGCTGCGCGGTTTTCTTCCATTATGCGCTGAACGGCCTCCTCGGGCCTGCACGAGCCGTCAAGCACGCTGTTTATGAGGCTTATGCCGGTCGCGTCAAACTGCTTTTCAATATCCCTGATTCGCGGCAGCCGTGCGAAAACCTCCGCGCGGCGCTCCTCGAGCTCCGCCCTTTTGCGCTGCTCCCTCAGCTCAATTATTTCGCTGACGTAAGACGATATATTGATCATTTAAGCTCCCTCCAATGGGCAAAGGGTGTCAGGACTTGTCCTCCGCGCCAAGGCGGCGTCTCATCTCGATGAGGGCCTGCTCGTCCATTTTGCCGCCGGAGTGGGCCTGCGCCGGACGGGAGTCCCTCTCCTTTATGTCGGCGGGGCGGCGGACGCCCTTTTCATGCCAGCTTTGCAGTATCCTATTCATATAGGCGAAGGCCAGCTTGCCGGTGTTGTTCACGGTTATGTCGTAGGCCCGCGACACCATCTCTGGCGAGAAGCCCAGCTCGGAACGCCATGAGTTAAGGTATTTCAGCTCCGAGACCGTAAAGGCCCTCTCCAGACCGAATATCTTTTTGCAGCGGCCCTGAAAGCGTCGCTCGTCGGTGGCGCGCTTTATTACGGCCTCGGCGCTTTTTATATCGGTTATGCCGTCGCGGTTCCAGCCCTGGGCCGTTTTTTCAATGTAGGAAAAATTTTTTTTCCCCTGCGAAATGCAGTATTCGAGCAGCATCAGCACCAACGCCGAATCCATGCCGTACCAGTCCATAAGATTGTATATGGCGGTTATCTCCCGCGAGGAGAGCGGCTTTTCGAGCATTTGCTCGGCCATGGAAATCGTGTCCTTCATGGCGGGGTTCATCTCCAGCGCGCGGGCGACCTCCGCCGCGCTCACGTGCGGGGGCCTGTCCTCCGCCGGAGGCTGTTCCGGTTCAGACGCGGGGGAGGGCGCGTCCTCCTCGGTGGGACAGACAAAGTCCACCGTACCGTCGCCGAGGCGAACAAGGCCCTTTTCGCTCCAGTATTTCCAAGCGTTTTCCACGTCGGCCACAAGAATATGCAGCAGCTTGGCGATGGCGGCGTTGTCTGCCTCAATGCCGGAGCAGGCCGCGGACAGGCCGTAAAGGTAGACCTTCACGTATTCGCCGTGGGCCTCGGGCATATATTCGGTTATGAATTTAACGCTTACGGGAACCATCTTCCGCGCCAGCCGGAAAACCGCCATTTTTCGCCCCTCCCAAAAAATCAGAGCTTATACTGTAGAGATAAAAAGGTAGTATCCGCAAAGATACTACCGTGGCGTGCTTGGAGGGATTCGAACCCCCGACCCTTTGGTTCGTAGCCAAATACTCTATCCAACTGAGCTACAAGCACATTTTTTCAACAATGATAATTATAGCACAGCGCCCCCTAAATTGCAAATGTTTTTTAACCAAAATGCTCTGAAAAATTGCACAAGTTTTAGTGCGGGTTTTTATATAATTTGCACAAAAAGCATGGTTTGACATTTTTGCTCAAATGTGGTACAATAAATATATTAATATTGGAAATTGGTGACTTAGAATGTCGGAAAACGAAGCTCAGTACAAAAAAATGACGGAAACGCCCATTCCCGTTTTGGTGACGAAGCTGGGCATACCCACAATGATAAGTATGCTTGTGACCAACATCTACAACATGGCCGATACCTTCTTTGTGGGGCAGCTCGGAACCAGCGCCAGCGGGGCAGTGGGCGTGGTGTTCGGCCTTATGGCCATACTTCAGGCCTTCGGCTTCATGTTCGGCCACGGCAGCGGCAGCATAGTTTCGCGCAGGCTCGGGGCCGGACGTCTGGACGAGGCCTCGCGCGTGGCTTCGACGGGTTTTTTCATGGCCCTTTTCTCCGGCGCGGCGATAGGAGTGCTCGGCCTTATTTTCATAAACCCCCTGATGCGCCTTCTGGGCAGCACGCCTACGATTTTGCCCTACGCGCGTGATTACGGCATTTTTATCCTGCTTGCCGGCCCGTTCATGACGGGCAGCTTCGCGCTGAACAATCTGCTGCGCTACGAGGGGCTGGCCTCCCGTGCCATGATAGGGCTTGTGTCGGGCGGGGTGCTGAACATCTTCGGCGATATGATATTTATATTCGGCTTCAAAATGGGCACGGCCGGTGCGGGCCTTTCGACGGCTCTGTCACAGACGGCGGGCTTTTTTATCCTGCTTTCGATATATCTTAAGGCCGGCACGCAGGCGAGGCTTTCAATAAGAAGGGCCTCGTTCACACCGGCCATTGTGGGCGATATATGCGCCACCGGCTTCCCAAGCCTGCTGCGCCAAGGTCTCAGCAGCATATCGACAATGGTGCTTAACCGGCAGGCCAAGCCCTTCGGCGACGCGGCCATATCGGCAATGAGCATAGTCGGCAGGGTGAACTTCTTTGCCTTCGCCGTAGGACTGGGGCTGGGGCAGGGTTTCCAGCCGGTCAGCTCGTTCAACTACGGCGCGAAAAAGTACTCCCGAGTGAAGAAGTCTTTCTGGTTCACCACTCTCGCCTCCGAGGCGCTTATGGTCATAGCCGGCGCGGTGATGTTCTTTAACACCGAATCCATCGTCGCTCTTTTCCGCGACGATCCCGAGGTCACGGCCATCGGGGCTTATGCGCTGAAATGGCAGAGCGCCGCGCTGCTGCTTCAGCCGATTGCCGTCTGTTCGAACATGATGTTCCAAAGCTGCGGCTACAGTTTGCTTGCGTCGGCCACGGCGGTGCTGCGCAGCGGACTTTACTTCATACCTACAATAATGCTGCTGTCGCGGCTTTGGGGCCTGTTCGGGATACAGATTTCCCAGCCCGTCGCCGACGCGCTGCTGTTTGTCACCTCGGTTCCGCTGTTGCTGTGGTTTATGCGGTCACTTCCGCCCGACGGCGAGGATGCGAAAAAGTCATAAAGCCATGTAGCGTGGAGGCACGGGGCCGGCCGAAAAATCGTTCATAGCTCAAGGGCTTAAAAACAATGAAAATCCGCTCTTATGAGCGGATTTTCTACGCCAATTAGTAATTTTATTTTGATAAACTGTATAATACTGAAATCACCAAAATCAATACATGAAGCCCTTAAACGATCCGAGCGTATTTTTAACGGCCCCTAATTATTTTTCCAAAATCTGCGTTCTGTCCGGACCGACGCCGACCATTGAAACCTTAACGTCGCAAAGCTCCTCAATGCGCTCGATATACCGCTTCGCGTTCTCGGGAAGCTCGTCGTAGCTCTTTACGGAGCCGAGGTCTCCCTCCCAGCCGGAGAGCGTTTCGTAAACGGGCTCGCACTCGGCGAGGATGTCAAGCGAGTAGGGGAAATCGCGCAGCAGCTCCCCGCGGTATTTATAGCCGGTGCAGATTTTGACGTCGCCGAGGCCGGCGAGGGTGTCAATCTTGTTCACGGCTATGCTGCCGAGGCCGCTGGTGCGGACGGCAAAGCGCACGATGACGGCGTCGAACCAGCCGCAGCGGCGGGGCCGCCCGGTTGTCGTGCCGAACTCGCCGCCGCGCTCGCGGATGAGGCTGCCCGTTTCGTCAAACAGCTCGGTGGGGAAGGGACCCTTGCCCACGCGGGTGGTGTAGGCCTTCGCAACGCCAATGCACTCGTCGATGACGGTGGGCCCTACGCCGCTGCCGACGCATACGCCGCCGCTGACCGGATGCGACGAGGTGACGTAAGGGTATGTGCCGAGGTCGATGTCGAGCAGAGTGGCTTGCGCGCCTTCAAAAAGTACGTCCTTGCCGGTCTTTATCGCCTCGTGCAGCAGCACGGTGCAGTCCGCCATAAAGGGGCGCAGCCGCTTGGCATAGCCGACATACTCCTCAACGTAATCCTCGTATTTAAGCGGCTTTTCGCCGTATACCTTTTCGATGAACAGATTTTTTATATCGAGGTTCTCCCTGAACCTGCGGCGGAAGGTCTCCTCGTCAACAAACTCGTGCATACGTATGCCGCTGCGCTCGGCTTTGTCCATATAGCAGGGGCCTATGCCGCGGCCCGTGGTGCCTATCTCGCCCTTGCCGCGCATTTTTTCGGACAGACCGTCCAGCGCTATATGATAAGGAAGGATAACATGAGCTCTTGCGTCCACCTTAAGGTTGCTGACGTCCACCCCGCGTGAGGTGAGCATATCTATCTCTTCCAGCAGCACCTTCGGGTCGACAACAACGCCGTTGCCTATTATGCAGAGCGTATCGGGATAAAGTATGCCCGAGGGAGTGAGGTGGAGCTTGTACTGCTCGCCGCCGGCCTGAACCGTGTGGCCTGCGTTGTTCCCGCCCTGAGAACGGACTACCACCTGACTTTTGGCCGCGAGAATGTCAATGACCTTTCCCTTGCCCTCGTCGCCCCACTGGGCGCCCATAACTACTTTTGACGGCATAAGAATTCCTCCTAACATATCTGTGCAGGCCCGCTTTTCGGCGCACCTTTTTTATTATAGCAAAAAAGTTTGGAAAAATCAATAAAAATTTTCAAAAAACTCTTGCAATTTTATGCGCGGGGTTGTATAATTATAAAACATATTAAAGCTGTACCGTATTTTGTATATTCTGCGCAATTAAAAATTTGTGCCGGCGCGCAGCGGCGGAATGGAGACTGTTATGATAAGAGCGGGAGTTCTTGGGGCTACGGGCTACGCCGGAATAGAAACCGTGCGCGTGCTTTCGGGCCATCCGGACTGCGAGGTGGTTATGGTTGTGTCGCAGACCTTTAAGGGGCGGAAAATCAGCGACGTATACCAGAGCCTGCGCGGCGTGTGCGACCTTGTGTGCGAGGAGCTCAGCGTGGAGGAGGCCGCCCGCCGCTGCGACGTGGTGTTTACGGCGCTGCCGCACGGCGCGTCCAAGGAGGTCATTCCCGCGCTTTACGGCGCCGGACTGCGCGTTATCGACCTCAGCGGCGATTTCCGCTACAACGACGTTAAGGTTTACGAGCAGTGGTACGGCCAGCCTCACTCCGCGCCCGAGCTTTTGAAGGAGTCGGTCTACGGCCTGTGCGAGCTGCACCGCGGCGAGATAAGGAATACGCGGCTGGTGGGGAACCCCGGCTGCTACACCACCTGTTCCATTCTGGCGATGGCTCCGCTCGTGAAGAACGGAATGATCGACAATTCTTCCATTATTATAGACGCGAAAAGCGGAGTCAGCGGCGCGGGCCGCGGCCTTGCGCTCGACTACCATTTCTGCGAGTGTACCGAGAACATGAAAGCGTACAAGCTGGCCACTCACCGACATACCAGCGAGATAGAGCAGGAACTGAGCCTGCTCGCCGGCGAGGAGATAGTCCTCTCGTTCAGCCCGCACCTTGTGCCGATGAAGCGCGGCATTTTCGCCACCTGCTACGCTAACCTCAAGGAATACCATAGCGCGGCGGAGCTGCTGGAGCTTTACAGGGACTTTTACAGGGGCGAATACTTTGTGCGAGTGTACGACGAGGGCGAACTGCCCGAAAGCAACCACGTCGCCGGCAGCAATTTCGCGGACATAGGTCTTGTGGTCGATAAGCGGCTTAACCGCGTGATAGTTGTTGCCGCCATCGACAACCTTGTCAAAGGCGCGGCGGGACAGGCCGTGCAGAATATGAATCTGATGTTCGGCCTGGATGAGAAAACAGGTCTCGCACAGCCCGGGCTGTACTTGTAAGATAAGGAGATAATTATGGAAGAACTCATCAAAAAGGCGGGCATACTCATCGAGGCCCTTCCCTATATACAGCGTCTGAGCGGCAAAACTATCGTAATTAAGTACGGCGGCAACGCCATGATAAGCGACGAGCTGCGCCAGAGCGTTATGGAGGACATAACGCTGCTCAAATACGTGGGCGCAAGGCCGGTCGTGGTGCACGGCGGCGGGCCGGACATCTCGGCCGCGCTTAAGACATATAATGTGGAAAGCCGCTTCATCAACGGCCTGCGCTACACCGACGAGGCCACAATGAACGTGGCCCAAATGGTGCTTGTGGGAAAGACCAACAAGGCCGTGGTTTCCACGCTCAACGCCAAGGGGGGCAAGGCCATCGGCCTCTGCGGCATAGACGGAAGCATAATAAAGTGCGAAAAAATGACTACCACCGTTGACGGCCGCGAGGAGGACCTGGGCTTTGTGGGCCGCGTGATTGACGTGGACACCCACGTTATCGACCTCATCAGCGACGACCTTTACATACCCGTAATCGCGCCCATCGGCACCGACGACGAGGGCCGCAGCTACAATATCAACGCCGACGCGGCGGCTTCGGCCGTGGCCTCGGCCATGAGCGCCGAAAAGCTGATTTTCCTCACCGATACCGAGGGCGTCAAGGACGCCGACGGCGGCATAATCTACGAGATGAGCCGCAAGACCGCGCTGGCCCTTATCGAGAGCGGCGTTATAAACGGCGGCATGATACCCAAGGTCCACGGCTGCCTCGACGCGATTAAGGCCGGCGTGAACCGCGTCCACATCATCGACGGACGCATACCCCACTGTATACTGCTTGAAATCTTTACCGACACCGGCATAGGTACCATGATAACAAAGTAAGAGAGGGTGTGGCCCCGTGCTTTTCGGAAAAAAGAAAAAGGAAGAAAAGGCCGGGCTGGAGGCCCAGCGGGCCATACTCGAACGTATAAGGAACCGCAAGGTCCGCTACGTTGCCAGCCGCGGCCCCTCGGGAGAGACGATACTCTGCCGCGAGGCCGTCATAAACATAGTGAACGAGAGTGAGATAGCCATATATTCCGAGAACCGCGAGGTCGTCCGCATAGCCATAGCCAAGGCGCGGCTGGGCGAACTGATGAGCCTCGGCGGGGCCATTATCAGCGGCGAGGATGTGAACGGCAGGGATATAAGCGTCGTGGCGTACTACACCAGCGACATACAGCGAAAAATGTAAAAATTCGGAATAACAGCCCAAAAAATTTTCCCCCAAGATTTGGGGGATTTTTTTCTCAAATGAGCGCAAAACCGACGGGAATCTTCCAAATGCAAGCAAAAACAACATATTTTTTACGGGTTTTCAACAGGAACTTTCTGAAATATGAATAGCTCGCTAACTGGCCCAAACTCTTGACTTTTTAGCTGCGCTGGTGGTATAATCTGGATAACAAGCCACAGGAGCGGCTGATGTTCGAATAAAATTTACCCCCCCGCTCCTATTTGCGGCCGTTCGGGAGGTGAGAAGAGTGACGTGCGGCAATGGTTTCGGTCGATTGGAGTATTCATACGAAACCGTCGTTTCCTATAATGGGACAACCGAGGTTTACGGCGTCAGCGCGCAAATGCGCGAGGACGGAAGGCTGATCTCTGAGAGCAGTCTTGAGGACATCTTTTGCACAAGGGCCGAAGCCGAGAATTTCATTGCCATGCTTTACGAAAATGAGGTCGATCCCTGCCATCTGCGCGATGTGGCCGAGGATTGGCTCATAAGGTAGAGCAAAACGCAAAAAAGCCGGCTTAGCCGGCTTTTTTTGCGCGGGGCGTCGGTTGATTTTTAAGCGACGGTATTTCAGGGGCATTTACCCTCTTATTTTTTGCGTGTTACCAAGTAACCTCCACCTCCCACGCTTCGCACAGCGGCCGCGAGTTCTCGAGGCTGTTCCGGCAAAAAACCTTCACGGTTTTGACGTTTTTGCCGTTAAGTGCGGCCGAACCGCCGGATTTAATCAGTGTTTACAACACGGGGGAGTTATCCAAACATTTTACAAATATATTTTAGTGGAAAGAAAAGTAAACCCTTTTTTGAAAAATGTTTGCGGACAGCCCGAAAAACCGCGCTTAACGTCCGCTCAGCTCGTCCGCGCACATATCGGCAAGCTCGCGGGCGTATTCCTCGCAGTAGCCTTGACTGGTGATGTTTATGGCGGGGCCGTTTTCGGAGGGCAGAATAAGCACCCAGCCGCCGTCAAAGCTAAGACGCAGGCCGTCGGTCATATCGGGACGGTCAAGGCTGTGACGCTCGCGCATACGCTCCATGGCCTCGGCCTTTTCGGCGCAGTCCACGCCGGTGTGAACCATGTGAGTCTCGGGGAGGCGGGCCGTGAGCTCGGCGAGGGAGGCGTTTTCGCTTTTCATGAAGTCCATCAGCTTTATGAGCGCGCCCACCGCGTCGAAGGCGTAGATAAACTGGTCGCGCAGGCAGCTGTCACCGCCTCGGGTCAGCTCTCGCATGAGCTCCTGAGGCGAAACCCGCGTCCGTGTGACGGAGGCGCCGAAGCGTTCCGCCAGCAGCTCTACCCCCGACGGGGCGGAGACCGGTACGAAGATACGGGCCTTTTCGTGAGTCTTCATTACTATCATGGCGGTAAGCAGGGTGTAGATGTCGCGGCTCAGCACATTTCCGGCGGCGTCGATGAGGGTGAGCTCCTCGCAGGATGGGTCGATGATGGCGCCGAGGTCCGCGCCGCCGCTCTTTACGGCGGAGGCCATCTCCTCCGCGTTGGCCGCGCCGCACAGCTCCACAACGCAGCCAAGGTCGCTTCCCGCGCTCCTGAGCAGCCGCTCGGCCCACGGCGAGCCGCAGCCAAGCGTCAGCTTGAAGCCGAGGCTTTGCTTTGTGGTGGAGTTGATGAGGTTTTTAAGATAAAAGAGCTTGTATTCAAACAGATATTCCGTCTCGAACACGGTGTCGGCTCCGGCTCGGGCGAAGTCCTCCCGCTCAAAGACCGAGCGCAGGGCCGAAATGAAATCCTTGTCCGGATCGGCTCCGCCGGAGGTTATAAGCCTTGCCTCGGCGATGTCGGCTCCGCCGCGCCTATATACGTTAATCGATACCCCCGCCGTCATGCGGTGGAAGCGCACTCCGCTGCGGCTTACGGGCAGGGGCTGCTCGCCGAAATCGTAGAGCTTCGCCCCCGCGGACAGCGCGCCGCCGGTGAAGGCGCTTTTCAGCATGGCCGAAGCGGGAGAGCCGTGATCGGACACTGCCAGCCGTCCGCCTCCGCAAATTGTGCCCATGGCGGCCCCGAGCCGCGCGAACACTTCCGGCGTTATTTCGAGCCCCAGCTCGCCCCGCACGCCCGAGCGTGTCCATATATCGGCCGAAGAGCAGCCGCCCCATATCAGATTTTTCTTTTGCACGCTCTCGGCGGGTAGCTCCTTGTCAGGCCATACGCGCACCGAGGGTTTTACGGCGCAGTTTTCGCCCACAACGCTGCCGCGCCCGATGACGGCCTGCTCGTATACCGAACAGCCGCGCCGCAGCACGGCTCCTTCGTCGGCCACGCAGCCGCGGAGCTGGGCGTTTTCCTCAACGCGGCAGCCGTCCAGCAGTACGCTGCGCTTGACGCCGGCACCCCGACTGACGCTCACCCCGCTACCGAGAACGCTGTATCCTTCAATCCTTGCCCCGCGAAAAACACGGCTCCCCGCGCCAATGTATACCGGCGGCCGCAGCACGGCTCCCTGCTCCAGAAGAGCCCCCTCCTCCAGCCAGAGACCCTCGTCGGTCTGTTCGGGCATATATACGGAGACTTTTTTGTCCAGCACATCGGCGCAGCAGCGGCGATAGGCCGACGGATCGCTCACGTCGCACCAGTAACCCTCGCACTTTTGGGCATACAGACCCCGCCCCTCCCGCAGCATTGAGGGGAAAACGTCGCGCTCGAAGTCTGCCCCGCCGTCGGGGATAAAATCCAGAGCCGCCGCCGACAGCACATATATCCCCGCGCAGGCAAGGGTGGAGGTTGCCAGTCCCCAGTCAGGGTCGTCAACAAAGCGCGTAACGGCGCCCGAGGCGTCGGTCACGGCCATGCCCCGTCCCATAGGGGCAGATATCCTCGTCAGCGCGAGAGTGGCCTCGGCCCCTCTGCTCTTGTGAAAGTCCACCAGCGCGCTGAGGTCGATGTCCGTTACTATGCCGCCGCTTATGCACAAAACTTCGCCGCCGTCCGCGGCGCGTTTCACTCCTCCCGCCGTACCCAGCGGACTGTCCTCGGGATAATAGCTCAGCCGAACGCCGAGCTCCCCGCCGCCGCCAAAGCGGTCGCGGATTTTTCCGCCCAGATAGCCTATCGTTACGGCTATGTCCTCAAAACCGCAGCGCTTTAAAAGGCGGATGGTGTGCTCCATCACCGGTGCGCTCACCAGCCGCACAAGCGGCTTGGGAACGTCGCAGGTCAGCGGCCTCATGCGCGTTCCCTCGCCTCCCGCCATGATAATTGCCTTCATGTTCTTGCCTCCCTAATGCCAAAGATAGTCTTAGTATTATCACCGAAGGGAATTATATTCTCAAAAACTCCTGAAATCGGGAGGCGGCAGAGCTGCGCCAAAACGTCATAAAAAATTAAAAATTTTTTAATTTGCACTTTACAAGACGGCTTTTTTAGTGTAGAATAGTTATTAGTAGTATAGTGCCTTAAAGTACCCAAGAAAGGAATGTGTGTATGCGAAACGAAGATAAAACCATGGATAAAATTGTAGCTCTCTGCAAGGGACGAGGCTATGTTTATCCCGGAAGCGAAATTTACGGAGGGCTTTCCAATTCGTGGGATTACGGCCCTCTCGGCGTGGAGTTTAAGAACAACGTAAAAAAGGCATGGTGGAAGAAGTTCGTGCAGGAAAGCCCGCATAATGTAGGCCTTGACAGCGCCATCCTCATGAATCCCGAGGTTTGGGTTGCCAGCGGTCACGTGGGCGGCTTCAGCGACCCGCTTATGGACTGCAAGGACTGTAAGAGCCGCCAGCGCGCCGACAAGCTGATTGAGGACTTCTGCCATGAAAAGGGCGAAAACATTGTGGTTGACGGCTGGAGCGACGCCAAAATGGTGGAATATATCAAAGAAAACAACATTCCCTGCCCCAAGTGCGGCGGTCACAACTTCACCGATATACGCAAGTTTAATTTGATGTTCAAAACCTTTCAGGGCGTCACCGAGGACGCAAAAAGCGAGGTTTACCTCCGCCCCGAAACGGCGCAGGGAATTTTTGTGAACTTCAAGAACATAGCCCGCACCACCCGCCGCAAAATACCCTTCGGCGTGTGCCAGGTGGGCAAGAGCTTCCGCAATGAAATAACCCCCGGCAACTTCATCTTTCGCATACGAGAGTTTGAGCAGATGGAAATGGAATTCTTCTGCAAGCCCGGCGAGGATATGCAGTGGTTCGACTATTGGCGCGCCTACTGCCGCGACTTCCTCATCTCGCTTGGCCTCAAGGAGGAAAATATGCGCCTGCGCGACCACAGCAAGGAGGAGCTCAGCTTCTATTCCAAGGGAACGACCGACATCGAATTCCTGTTCCCATTCGGCTGGGGAGAGCTTTGGGGCATTGCCGACAGAACCGATTACGACCTCACGCAGCACCAGAACCACAGCGGCGAGAGCATGGAGTATATCGACCCTGTGACGAACGAACGCTATATCCCCTACGTGATCGAGCCGTCCCTCGGCGCGGACCGAGTGGCGCTGGCCTTCCTGTGCGACGCATACGACGAGGAGGAGGTCGGCGAGGGAGACGTTCGCGTGGTGCTGCGCCTCGCGCCATATCTTGCGCCGGTCAAGGCGGCGGTGCTGCCGCTGAGCAAAAAGCTCAGCGAAAGCGCGACCGAGATTTATCAAAGGCTGCTTAAAAAGTACCCCTGCGACTACGACGAGGCCGGCTCCATAGGCAAACGCTACCGCCGTCAGGACGAGATAGGCACTCCGGTCTGCATAACCGTGGACTTTGAAACCGCCGAGGACGGCTGCGTCACCGTGCGAGACCGCGACACTATGGAGCAAAAGAGAATAAAAATCGACGAGCTGGACGCCTATATGGACGCTCTGCTGGCCTTTTAGGCCCGCCGTACAGAGGAGGAGAAGCTATGAAATGCGTTGTGCTTGCCGCGGGCTATGCCACAAGGCTGTATCCGCTGACGGAAAGCTTTCCCAAGGCCTTGCTTGAGGTAAACGGAATGTCTATCCTTGACCATCTGCTTCGGGATATAGATAACATCGACGGCGTTGACGGGCACATTATCGTGTCGAACCACCGCTACTATAATGAGTTTACCGCGTGGAGGGACAAAAATACCGCCGTTAAAAAGCCTGTGACGGTCATCGACGACGGCAGCGTATCCAACGAGGCCCGCCTCGGCGCGGTGAAGGATATACAGTTCGCCATT
The DNA here is from genome assembly GCA_947629005.1 of uncultured Clostridia bacterium. Lineage (GTDB taxonomy): Bacteria > Bacillota > Clostridia > UMGS1883 > UMGS1883 > JAFLUQ01. The sequence goes on along the minus strand of CANRCD010000003.1, from coordinate 65,824 downwards.
GACGAGTGCGGCCTCGAAAACGAGGATTTGCTTGTGATTGCCGGAGACAACCTTATCGACTTTTCGTTCAGGGAGTTTGTGGACTTTGCCAAAAGCAAAAACAGCTCCGCCGTTATGTGCGACTATGAGGAGAGCCTCGAAGAGCTGCGCCGCTGCGGAGTTATGGTTCCCGACGAAAATATGCGCATAATCTCTATGGAGGAAAAGCCCCGCGAGCCCAAAAGCAACTGGTGCGTCGGCCCGTTCTACTTTTACCGCAGAGAGGATCTGCCTCTCATAAAGCGCGGCATCGACGAGGGCTGCGGCATCGACGCCCCCGGCAGCCTCGTTTGCTATATGTGTGAGAAAACACCTGTGTACGCATACGAGATGCCCGGAAAGAGATACGATATCGGCGACCTCAGGAGCTATGAATATGTAAAAAAGGTGTATAAATACACCATAGAATAAAGGGAGGTAAAGGAAAATGAAAAAAAGAAGGCTGTTGTCGCTTTTTGTAGCGATGACTATGGTGTTCTCGCTTTTTGGCGCGTTCACCGTCACTACGGAGGCGGCATCTATGAAAGACGAGGATTTCTTCGCAAAACTGAATTATACCGCCTTTCCCGGCCTTAAGGACGTAAAGTCCGCCGTGGACAAGAGGGATTACACGGCGGCCAAAAGAGCGTTGCTCGAGTATTACCGCAAGCGCACCGCTGACGGCACGGTAAAGGCCTTTGACATAACGGAGGCTGACGCCAACATCGGGCAGGCTATGTTGGCCAAGGACTTTATCATCACCGGCCCCTACGAGTTTGACGTATGGCTGGATACGGTAAAGGTAACAAGCAAGACCATGACCCAGTATACTGCTGCCGGTGACGAGATAACGAAATATCTAAAAAAAGAGCTCGACAACAAGAACATGAGTATAATGCTCTTTGAGCGGCAGAAGCAGGCATTTCCTATTTTTGTCGCTTCAAGGGAGTCGGATAATCAGCCTGAGCTCGTTGTACATTTTACCGACGGAACGCAGACGAGTATCAAGCCCGACCGCGACACCTTTATCCACTCGGGCAACAAAGATACCGACTACGGGGCGGCCAAGGAGCTCGAGGTCAAGGAGCAGAGCGATAATGCAGCGGAGCCCTTTGGCTCGCAGACCCGCCGCGCCTACATCAATTTCCCGCTCGATACCCTCGCGGGCAAGGATATTGAAAGCGCTGAAATCAAGCTGTACGCCCGTCTTAATGGAAACTGCACGCTTCCCTCGCTCGAATTTCACATAATCAGCGTCGGCAACACGATATGGGACGAAAACAAATGGACTTGGAATTCCACCGACGGCCTTGGCAACATATACTCTTGGCAGAGCAGCGGCGACGGCCCGTATTGGACTAAGCCAACCGGCTCTGACAGCGAATACCGAAATGTTGCGCTCCGCTTCTGGTATGCCCGCCCGATGGTGTGGGAATATCTAAAATATGTCAAAGACCCCGAGGGTTATCCAGAGGGCAAGGAGTTTGGAGAAAAGCTGCTTGTGCTCATGAATGCTCTCACCCGTAAATTTGACCAGACCACAGGGGACGCCGGCCGCACGATTGAGTTCGGCGAGCGCAACAACCGTTGGGTTGACGTACTCTATAATCTGCTCCCGACGCCTGTGTTTGACCCGGAGCAGAACCCCGATGCGGCGGATTGCTTCTTCAACATCATTAACTATATGTGGGGCGATATGAACTTCACCAGAAACAACACCAACCTCGGTTGGTCCAACTGGGGCGCGGTTTATCTAGCTGGTATGCAGAAGGCCTATGAGTTCTTCCCCGAGTTCACAAACTCCGACGAATGGAAGGCCTATAACGAGAGCCGCCTCATTGACAAGTTTAAGGAGCTCTATAACGATGACATGAGCTTTACCGAGTCCGGCCCCGCTTATGCCATTTGGTGCGCCGAGCTGTTCGGCGATGCTTACCGCATGGGCATACTTAACGGCAATGACATAGGCAATGAGTATAAGTCAATGCTCACCTACGCTACCCGCTTTGCGATGGAATGTGCATACCCCAACGGCTACGACACGAACATCGGCGACTCCAACTACCGTCCAAGAATGGATAAGTTTATAACTCTTGCCGCGGCTCTTGGCGACCCGCATATAACAAATTATGTTAACGGCGGCAAGGAAGGTACCGGCGAATATCTCACCAAATACTACAAGGATGCCAACTCTGCCTATATGCGCAATAGTTGGAATCCCGATGAAGCTGTGTATATCAGCTACACAAACAACCCCTCAAACGGCCACGCCCACCCCGACCTTAATCAGGTGCTCATGTATGCGTATGGCCAGCCCCTGCTTGTTGACAGCGGCCGCGTTGGCTACAGCGGCAGCCCACTGTATAATGAGGTGCGAACAGCTCAAGCCCATAATACCATCGAGGCCGAGGGCATAAATATGGGTTCGGATAAGGACCACTTCCATAGCAATGCCAAGGCGCTTGAGTACACTGTTTCCAATGACAGCTTCGACTTTGCCGAGGGCAGCCACAGCAACTTTGTTTCCAACAACATAAGTCACACCAGAAACGTGCTGTTCCTGCACGACGGCTTCGCTATAGTTTCCGACTATGTGACCGGCACAACGGCTAAGAATTACCGACAGAACTGGCATTTTTTGCCTTCGAGCAACGCCAAGGCGGGCAACGGCGTCATTTCTACCGCCTTTGACGGCAAGGCTAACATTGTAATGGCCTCCGCAGGAGCGACCGCTGACCTTGCAACCGGCGTTCACAGTGCGGATTACGGCCTTGCCACACAGTGCGAATACGGCAGATTTGAAAAGTCCGGCACGGCGGTCAAGTTCAATACTATACTTTATCCCACAAGAGTTGGAGAAACAGCCGATGTATCCGCCGAGGATCTTGCTCAGAACGATGTGAACAAGGGCGCGGCGAAGTTTACGGTTGACGGAAATACCTTGTATTATTATGTCAAGAACACCGATTCGGCTGACGGCTCCTTCGGCGATTATACCACCGACGCGAAGATGGCCTATGCCTCTGACGGGGAGTACGGCCTTGTGGGCGGCAAGAGCCTTAAGAACGGCGAAAGTGACATTATTGCCTCCGATTTACAAATTGCCTCAATAGCTGTTGAAAGCGACGGCAGCGCGGTTTCCATAACCGGCGAGAGCCTCACCGCGACTAACAATAAGGAGCAGGCTATAAAAATATACGCCCCAGATGCCACCACCGTTACCCTTAACGGCGAATCAGTTGTCGACTTTGTTAAAGAGGGCGACTACATCTACGCCGTTGGCGTCGGAAGCGTCACCAATATTGTTGAGAATAAGATAAAGGCCACCAAGGATGGCTTTACGGCTTATAATTTGCAGGCACAAGAGGTTAATGAAGGTAAAGAAGAAGCCAATAGAGAAATAATTCAAGCGGCGATTTCAAACTACACAGCCAGAAATGCTTACATGGGCTTCGACTTGACGGGTGTTGATCCCGACAGCTTTGATAAGGCGGTGCTGCGCTTGACCATGGTTACACCCAATGGAACTGAGGATATGGGCGCTGCGGGAAAAATGCATCTGTACTTCTTAAACTATAACGATCCGGTATGGGATAGGGACAGTCTCAGTAGCCTTGTTCTTGATGAAAGCAAGATGCCTAAAAGAACAACTGCGGGCTCCGACGCTGGCTTTACCGGCTATGATTACCGAACTGAGGGTGACGCTAGCGGCACAAAGGCCGAGGGAGATGTTTTTGAGGTTGACTTTACCAAGAACCTTAAGGATTATCTTAAGGCGGGTAAAGATTCTCAGTTTACCCTTGCCATGATAAGCGAAAGCGGCAGCAGAAAGTTTGCTTCCATCAATAGCAGTAAGCATGAAGGGCCTACTTTCGTTCTTACCGTAAAGGAGACCGTTGGCGAACAGAAGGAGACCAAGGTAAATGTCACCTTTACCGACGTGGACGGAGCTACAATCAAAGAGCCCGCCGCCGTTACCGAGGGCCTCAGCGACGGCAAGCTCTACACTTATCCCGCCCTCGATACCATTGAATATAATCAAAAGACCTATTACCTTGACAAGGCCAAATCAGACCTTAGCGTGATGATAGCGGAGGGCGGCACATACGAGCTCAAGGCGGTCTACGCGCCCGCCGCCGAGGTGGAGATAAGCTTTGTCGGTAACGATGGCGAGATCAAGTCGGATAGCGTCACAGCCGAGCCCGGCAGCTACAGCTATACGCCGGAGCTGCTCTACACCATAAACGGGAAAACCTATCTGACCGATATGAATAACTCCCTGCTGACCGTTAAGACCGGCTCGGGCGAAAAAATCAGCGTTGCTCTTGTTGAGGCGACTTTGGGCGAAGAAAACCTCATTACCAACGGCGACTTCTCGAATGGAGCCGAAGGCTGGACCAACGCCGAAAACGGCGGCAACTATGTGGGCACGATTTCCGACTCTTACGTTCACGGCAATGGCAAGTCCCTGACGAACTCTGCCGATAGTAAGGGCGGCAGCACCGCGTCCGTTGTACGCCGCTTTGTTCCCATCGAAGAGGGCAAGAGCTACTACCTGTCCTTCTACGCATACAACACCGGCGGGGTTATCGGTACCAACAGCAAGATGAGCGCCTTTGTCCCTGTTAAGGGCAGTGCTTTTGGCAGCTTCGACGGTATAATCTTTAAGGATTACGCCGAGTACGGCGGCCAGAATTCCTGGAGCCCCGAAAAACAGTCCGAGGTACAGCGCGACCGCTATGATATGCCATATTCGCCTGGCATGAACCATAAGGAATACCTGTTTACCGTACCCTACGGTCTGGAAGCCGACAACCTAATGCTGAGTATGTTTGGCTGGACTGGCGCCGGAATCCTCTACTTCTCTGACTTTGAGCTCCGCGAGGTCGAAAGCGACCTTATCCCCACCTATGTGACGATAAAGCATACTTCGGACGGCGCAAAAGTCGCCCCGACCGACATCTTCCGCGCGGACGAGGGCGATAACGTCAACGCCGCAGATTACGTGGTCGGCCCCATTTGGAAGGAAAGCGGTAAGCTCTATGAATTTGACGCCGAGCAGACCGGCAGCGCCGAGCTCGCCGTTACAAAGGGCTACGGCAATGTTGCCGAGCTCAAATACAGCGTGAAAGATTACGACGGAATTCTGCTCGACCTCAGCTTTGACGATGAGGCGGACGGCTTCGCCGGCGGCCTCGGCAAGGCGGAAATAAAGGGCGGCGGCGTCACATTGGCCGACGGCCTTGTGGGCAACGCGGCTTCGTTTGCGAACAGCGGCTGGCTCAACGCCGTTATGGCCGACGGCAGTTCCCTGCTTGCCAATGTCGAAGAGCTCACCATAACCTATTACAACAAGGTGAACGATACAAATACGAACTGGCCCTTCTTCGCCTCGAACAGCGGAAATAACTTCAGCGGCGAAGAAAATAAGCATTATCTCGGCGCGTTTGAAAATGGGGGAAAGCTCGCCATTCAGCGTTATAATGACAAAGAGCGTCCCGCCGCGCCCGAGGCGTCCGGCCTCGGCACGGATTGGAAGCTTGTCGCGGTCGTGGTAAAGAGCGGCAGCACAGAGCTTTATATCGACGGCAAGCTTGTCAAGTCCGAATCCAGCAAATTTAAGCTTGCCGACATTCTCGGCTTATCGCCCGTGCTCCAGATAGGCAAGGCCAACTGGGGAAGCGGCGAGTATTACAACGGCCTTATCGACGAATTCAGGGTATACGACCGCGCTATGACGGGGAGTGAAATTGACGCTATGGTTCCCGCTGCTCCCGAGATCGGCCTCGGCTGGGACGGAAGCGGATTTACAGTCGACTTCCTGTTCGGCGGCGACAGCGTTAAGGTGTTCAAGTCCGGCGGCGGCAGCTTTACCGGCGATATAGGGGATGGCGAGAAAGGCGTGGCCTTCTCCACCGCCGACACTAACGCCCTTTATCGGGCCAGAGGAATAATAGGCCGCAACGCCGGCCTTCCCACCGAGCCTACGGGCGTTTACGCGCTTGTGGCTGAAGCTATAGCGGGCTTTGTGGAGAAAAATCCCAATACCGTCATTGCCAAGGCTCAGCTTGACAAGGCGGCCGAGGTTCTGAATAACGGCGGCATATATCTCATCAAGGACGGCTCGAACTACAGGCTCACCAAGGAGGGCGATATGCTCATGAGCTATGCCGACGGAAAGGTGACCCTTAAAGATGAGGTTTACAACGCGGGCCTGAGGTTTGCCGAGGTTGGCTACGCGACGAGCGACGCCGCCGATGACATTAAGACCACCGTATCCGCCGACGGCAAAACTGTCACGATTGATGGACTTGCCGCCTCGGAGGCCGACGTTATCTTCCTTGAGGAGATAGAATTCGTCTTTGACGACGAAGCCGTAGAGGAATTCGGCGACGACTACGGCGAGGTTGATTTTGTCGAGGAGATTTGATACAGCCAAGACGGGGCTGCCTTCGGGCAGCCCTCGCCTTTGTAAAGCGCGGCCGCGCCGCGCCTTAAGACCCTTATTCCGACGCCACGAAAGGAAAATTCTTATGGATCCGCGTGAAATTGTCTACAACCGATTTTTCCGCCCCTTCGAGGGCAAAACGACCGCCGGCAGGGTCGGCGTCGAGCTGGAGTTCCCGCTCGTGAGCCTTGACGGCGGCGAAATAGACGAAGCCTACGCCGCCGCGATAATGTACTATCTGGGCGGCATCGGCTGGAGCTGCGCGCTGCGCGGCACCGGCGGCGAACCCTTGTTCATGGAAAACAGCCTCGGCGACTGCCTCAGCTTCGACAACTCGTACAATAATTTTGAATTTTCGCTTAACCACGCATCCGGCCTGACCGAGCTCGACGCCCGCTTCCGCGAATACCTTGTCCTTGCGCAGGATTATTTCAAAAGGGGCGGCATGGAGCTCATAGGGCGCGGCACCAACCCCAATAAAAAGCGCATAAGTCAACATCATGTGCCGTTTTCCACCTATGACATGGTGGATAAATTTCTGCACGAGGCCCCTTCCCGCCATGAATTTCCGGATTTTCCGGCCTATCTGTCCTCGGTGCAAACTCATCTGGACGTGAGCCTCGCCGACGTGCCCCAAGCTTACACCCTCTTTGCGCGGCTGGACTTTCTTAGGGCTCTGCTATTCGCCAACTCACCCGACTGGGACGGCCTCGGCTATGTGCTGTACCGCGATTTTCTGTGGGGAAATAGCGCTTTTGGCGGCTGTCCGAACATTACCGGCAAGGTAGACGGCTCGTTCGCGAACGTAGAGGAGCTTGTGGACTTCTTCCTTCAAAAGGGGTTGTTCAACCGTATTCGAGGAGGCCGGTATGAAACCTTTGCCCCCGTGACGATTGCCGACTATTTCTCCGACCCAAGGTACGGAGGCGAGGAGCGCGACATAGAGTGTTACCTTTCCTTTAAGTCGGTGGAGCTGACGGCCCGCGGCACCCTCGAAGTGCGCGGAGACTGCGCCCAGCCCTTTGACCGCGTCTTCGCGCCGCCGGCGTTCAATCTGGGCGTGCTTTGCGCTATGGACGCAGCCGCCGAGAGGACGGAGAGATTTTTCAAAGAGAACGGTATTACGGCCAAAAACTCCGAACTCCGCGACCTTGTGTGCGAGGGCGCGGGGCTTGGCTCCGTTGCGCCCGCGTCCGAGGTTACGGCCTATAAAAACGATATGCTTGCCCTCACGCTCGAAGCGCTGGAGAGCCGCGGCCTCGGCGAGGAGAGGCTGCTTCTGCCGGTGAAAAAATTTAAAAAAAGTTCTTGACAAAGGGGGAACGCTGTGCTATAATAGACAAGCAGCCGAAAGTGGATACCGCTAAACGGAGTTCGGCCTGCATTCGGCTCCATAGTCTAGCGGCCTAGGACGTCGCCCTCTCACGGCGAAGACCGGGGTTCGATTCCCCGTGGGGTCACCACGGCGTCGGAGCAAAGCTTGTCTTTGCTCCGACGCTTTTTTCATGCGAAAAAAGGTCGTCGCGCGAAAGCTTGCTCCTCCTTTTCGCAAAAAGCCTTGCTGCCGCTAACGGCTTTTTGCGAGTATGCCGCCTTCGGCGGCTTTGAAGTAAGCGTCACATCGCTTGCTCCGATTTTTTTGTGAAAAATCGGAACGCGGCTCGTTCCGCTGCTCCTCCTTTATCGCGAAAAGCCACGCTCGGTTTGCCTATTCGGGCGGATAAGCCGCCCTCATAACGGCTCGCTGTCGCTAACGGCTTTTCGCGGGTATGCCGCCTTCGGCGGCTTTGTAGCAAGCGTCACATCGCTTGCTCCGATTTTTTTTGTGAAAAATCGGAACGCGGCTCGTTCCGCTGCTCCTAATTTCCGTAAAAAGTCTCGCTCTCCATATTAACAAAAAATTTAATAAAAAAATCGAAATTTGTCTTGATTAGTTATAAATCCTGTGGTATAATTATTATAAGTATTGAAGTGATGGAGGGACCTAATATGGACGAAAGAAACACGAGGGCCAGACGCGGAAACAAGAAGCAGCAGAAAACCACGCTGGTTGTTATACTCGCCGTTGCCCTGCTGCTGATTGGCGGCATTGTGGGCGCGGCGATACAGAGCGGGCGCGTTAAGAGCGTTACTAAAGACCTTGAGCGCACCACTGAAGAGCTCGCCAGAATACAGAGTATGTACGATGAAAAAATCGCCGCCTACGAAAGCGAGATAGCCGAAAAGCAAAGGCTTCTCGATGAGGCTGGCGCCCCCGCCGCCGAGGTTTTGGACGAGGACGGGGCCGAGGATAACGATACCGACGCGGCCAACGCCGAGGAACCCGAGGGCAAGTCCGGCGGGTGGTTTGGTAAGCTGATAATCATTCTTATTATTGTTGTTGTGCTAATCAGCGCCCTGTTTGTCGCCATCAGTACCCTGACGAAGGGCAAGGGCGACGACGAGGACGACGACGATTATGACGAGGACGATGACGATTACGATTACGACGATGAGGACGACGAGGAATAAGGCCGGTACGCATGGGGCCGCGTAACGCGCGGCGCAGGCGGCCAAATCCGAAATATTAAACAGAAACGCCCGCTTTCGGCAGTTGAGCTTGTCAGCCGCGCCGGAGACGGGCGTTTGTTAACAAATGAGTTAAGTTTACTGTCGTTTTGCGCGCTGTTTTTTACGTTCTATGGTCCTGAAATTCAAGGGCGAGAAATTCCCCGTGCTAAAGGATTACAAAATCACCACCGACGGGGATAAGGCGATACTTGAGGTCACAAAAGTATTTAACAGCGAATTGGAAGGCATGAGGTTTAAAATAGCCCGCAATAAAATACCGCGGCGCAGACCGCCCGTGTGCCGCTTCCCGAGAAGATCCGCCCTTGTTGGCGGATTTTCTGCGTTTATGCCTTTTAACTGCTTATCGGCGGCTCTTTCAATATCCCAAAAGTCGTTCCGCAACTCTTTGGCCCGGTACGGCTTCCTTGCAGAGCGTTTTATCCACCCCTCCTTTTTTCAGCGCCGATGGTAAAAAAACTGTAAATTTGAAAGTTTTCTATTGAAAAAAAGGGCAGGCTGTGGTATACTGTAAAGTGAGATAATGGAAAGTGGGCGCAAAAAATCACGCGCCGCTTTTGGCATACGTTTGCCGAGCCCCGCCGGCCCGCGGCAGGAAGGCTCGCTTTTGCGGTTTGCGGGCGGAAAGGCCTTGTAACTATGCTTTATATCCTTGCATCCGGCTCGCCCCGACGAAGCGAGCTTTTGAACAACCTTGGGCTCAGGCCGCGCGTTATGCCGGCCGATGTGGACGAAACGCCGCTCCCCGACGAGGAGCCGAAAATGATGGTGAAAAGGCTTGCCATGATGAAGGCTCTCCATGTGGCGAAAGCCTACGCCGGAAAGGACGTGCTGGTAATCGGCGCGGACACCTGCGTGCACGTGGACGGCCGTGTGCTGGGTAAGCCCAAGTCCGAGGACGAGGCGAAGGAAATGCTGGCCCTGCTAAGCGGCAGGTCTCACGAGGTTTACACAGGCTACGCAGCGGTGCGCTGCGAGGATATGCAGACCGTGGCCGGCTCGGAGGAGACGCGGGTCCGTATGAAGCCGCTTTCCGACGGAGAAATAGCGGCCTACGTGCGAAGCGGCGAGCCGATGGACAAGGCCGGAGCTTACGGTATTCAGGAAAAGGGCAGTCTTCTTATCGAGAAAATAGAGGGCGATTATTTCAATGTTGTCGGGCTGCCGGTGTGCGCCCTCGGGGAAAGGCTGAAAAAGGAATTTGGTATCAGCCTGCTGTAGGCGGGCGCGGATTTATCGGCCGCCAGCTAAGGAGGTTACGGCGTGAAGAAATTTTCAAAAAAGCTGTGGATAGCCCTTCTCATTGCGACGGGTGCGGTCTTGGGAATAATGGCGGCCTCGGCCGTGACGGGCTCAGAGGCGGTCAACGCCGCTGTGGGGACGCTGATAACCCCTATTGAGAAGGCGGCGGCCTCGCTGGGCGCGGTGGGAGATTTCTTTGACAGTATTATTAACAGCGGCAAATATAAGGGCGAAAACGAGGCTCTTAAGGAGCGCGTGGCCAACCTTGAGCAGGAGACCGTAAATATGGACGCCTACGTAAGCGAAAACCAGCGCCTGCGCGCCCTGCTCGATATGAAGGACCTGCGGACCGAGGCCGAGTACGAGGGAGCGAACGTCATCTCCCGCGACGGCGGCGACTGGTACGAAACTCTTGTCATCGACAAAGGCAGCGCCGACGGCGTTGGCATGAGCTCCGTTGTCATTGTGCCGGAGGGACTTGTGGGAAGCGTTTATGAGGTGGGGCCGAACTACGCCAAGGTGAAGACCGTGGCTGACGTCGAATCGTCGGTGGGCGCTGTGTGCGGCCGCACCAACGATATGGGCCTTATAGAGGGCAAAAGCGGCCTGACGCCGATGGGCAAGTGCCGCATGAACTATCTGGATAAAAACGCCCGCATAGTTGTGGGAGACAACATAGAGACCTCCGGCATGGGCGGGATTTTCCCGAAGGGGATAAGGATAGGCAAGGTAACGGAGATCGTTGAAAGCGGCGACGGCCTGACGCTGAGCTGCGAGGTCGAGACCTCGGCCGATTTGGACGGCATAACCGAGGTGCTTGTGGAAATTAAGGAATAGACGCGCGAAACTTCGGAAGGGAGGCGGAGCCGTGAAAAACAGAATAATCCGCGCGGCTCTGCTGCTGGCGGCGCTGCTGCTCCAGTTTGGGCCGGCGCAGGGAATGAGAGTGTTCTCGTTTTCGGCAAATTTGTGCGTGCTGGCCTTTGTGGGAGTATGCCTGTTCTGCGCTCCCGCCGAGGCAATAATAACCGGCGGTATATACGGGCTGATTATCGACGGAGCCGTAGGACGCGGCTTCGGTGTGAATCTGCTGCTTTATATGTATCTGGCTGTAGGCGTGAAGCTCACGGTCAGCGAAAAAATAAACAACTCCCCCGCCTTTATGGCGGGAAGCGTGTGGCTTTTCACGGCGCTGTACTATCTGGCCTACGGCCTCTTGTCGCTTGCCGCGCCCCGCGGGGACGTGAGCGTGGGACGATGGCTGGCGACGGCCTTCGTATGCGCCTTGCTCAATATGGTTTTATCGCTGCCCGTATTTTGGGCCGCGCTGAAGCTGAGGAAAGGCGGCGATAAGGCATGAAGGGCAGATTTACCGCCGCGAGGGTTCTTATAACGCTCTGCGCCGTCGCCATATTCGCCAGCCTCGTGCAGCTTCAGATAGTGCAGGGGCAGGACTACCGCCAGCGCAGCGACCGCCGCACAACAAAGAGCATAACCCTCGAGGCTCCCCGCGGTGAAATTTATGACCGCTACGGCCGCGATATCGTCACCAACCGAAGCGGCTACAGCGTGCAGGTGACGAAGCGCGGCTCCATGGACGAAGAAAATCTGAACCGGCTCATCGGCAACCTTTGCTATGTGTTTGGCCGCTGGGGCCAGGCCAAGAACGCTGAGCAGGCTATTTTCTACGACGGAGGGGGCTACGCGTTTGACCTCGCAGGCGAGGCGGATCCGGACGGAACCGCGGACGCTTCCGTGCCTTCGCCCGAGGCGTTGCCTGCCGAGCTTGAGGCGGACTGGAAAAGCGAGCACGGCTTTGAGGCCTCGGCCTCGGCAAATGACATAATAGAAGAGCTTTCAGAAAAGTACTCGCTTTCCGCCTACAGCGGGGAGGAGTTGGCCGAAATCGCCGCCGTGAGGCTGGATATGGAGGAACGCGACTTTTCGTCCTATACGCCCTATGTTTTCGGCAGCGACGTCAGTATAGGCGTCGTGACGGCGATAAAGGAGCAGTCCGCCGGCTTTTCCGGTGCGAGCGTGGTGGTCCAGCCGGTGCGCGACTACGCCGCCCCCGGCATCGCTTCGCATATTCTCGGCAGGGTCGGCACAATCAGCCGCGAGGAGTACGACGAGCTGAGGGACGAGGGTTACGGCATAAACTCCCGCGTAGGCAAGCAGGGCCTTGAAAAATACCTTGAAAAGTATCTGCGCGGCGAGGATGGCCTCAGTGCGGCTCAGCAGACTTCCGGTGGCGGGGACATCGGCGCCTCGGTGGAGAAGCCCGCAGTAAACGGGCGAAACGTCAGCCTTACGCTGGATTTTGAGCTGCAAAAGGCCTGTGAGGAGGCCCTGCGCGACAACATAACCAAAATTGCCGGCGAGGCCGGCAGCGCCGAGGGCGGCAGCGAGTGTGACAGCGGCGCCATCGTGGTGCTGGATGTAAACAACTGCGATGTTCTGGCTATGGCCTCGTACCCCACTTATGACGTGGAAAAGTTCAGCAGCGAGTATTCCGAGCTGATGGAAAACCCAGCCCGCCCGCTTGTGAACAGGGCGCTCATGGGCACCTATACCCCGGGTTCCACGTTTAAGCCCTGTGTGGCCTTTGGGGCGCTGAACGAGGGCGTTATAACCGTAGACGAGACAATTGAGGACACAGGAAAATACACCTATTACAAGGACTACCAGCCCGGCTGCTGGCTCTATAATCAGAGCGGCGACACCCATGGCAGCGAGACCGTCAGCGAGGCGATAAGAGACTCGTGCAACGTGTTTTTCTTCGAGGCGGGCCGCCGGCTGGGCATTGAAAAGATAGACGAATACGCCAAAAGCTTCGGCTTTGGTAAAAAAACGGGAATAGAGCTGGAAAACGAGGAGAGCGCCGGAAGCGTGGCCAGTCCGCAGAACCGCGAAAGCCGCGGCGGCACATGGTTCCCCGGCGACGTGCTCCAAACGGCCATCGGCCAGTCCGACACTCTGGCCACGCCGCTCCAGTTGGCCTGCTACGCGGCTGCTATCGCTAACGGCGGCGCGCTTTACAAGCCCCACCTTGTCAAAAGCATTCAGGCAGGCGGGGGCTCGGCCGAAATTGTTACCCGTCCGGAGGAGGTCTCGCGGGTGAAAATGAGCCCCGAATACTACAAGGCCGTCACCGAGGGTATGCGCATGGTGGTTACCTCGGGCACGGCAAGGGAAGCCTTTGAGGGCTGCAAGGTGCCCGTAGCGGCCAAGACCGGCAGCGCGCAGATAAGCGAGCTTTACACAAACGGCGTGTATATCGCCTACGCGCCTTACGAAAATCCTCAGATAGCCGTGGCCTGCGTGCTGGAAAAGTCGGGCGGCGGCAGTAAGGCGGCTCCTATCGTGCGCGCGGCCATAGAGCAGTATTTCAGCGGCGGCGGCGAGGACGAGGAGAATCCGCCAAACAGACTCAAGAAATAGCGCGGGAGGCGAAGGAATGGGCAGTGTAATAGCGGTGACAAGCGGCAAGGGCGGCACGGGCAAAACCGCCGTAACGGCCAATCTTGGCGCGGCCTTGGCGCAGCGCGGGAAGAAGGCGCTGCTTATTGATACCGACATCGGGCTAAGAAGCCTTGATTTGGCGCTGGGACTCGACGGCGAGGTGGTATACGACCTGACGGACGTGACCGAGGGAAGCTGCGATCTTGCGAAAGCTATCGTGAGACACGAGACTCTGTCGGGGCTTTATCTGCTGCCCGCCTCTCAGACGAAGGACAGCGGCTCCGTCACGGCCACGCAGCTGCGATGCCTGACCGAGGCCGCCGCTCCCGATTACGATTTTGTGCTGATCGACTGTCCGTCCGGCGTGGGCCCGGGCTTTCGGGCCGCGGCGGCGGCCGCGGACGAGGTCATAGTCGTGGTTCTGCCCGAGGCTGCCGCCCTGCGCGGCGCCGACAGGACGCTCGGCCTTTTGGAGAGGGAGGGCGTTGACAAGGCGCGCCTCATTATCAACCGACTGCGCCCTTCGCTGGTGCGCCGCGGCCTGATGCCGGACGTGGAGGGCGTTGTGTCGGAGCTCAGCGTCGATTTGCTCGGCGCGGTTCCCGAGGATGAGGCCCTTGCCATAGCGGCAAACAGCCTTGACCTCGTAATCTTAGACACCAAGAGCGAGGCGGGACGCGCCTTTCGCAATATTGCCGCGAGGCTTTGCGGCGAAAGCGTTGACCTGATTGATTTCAAAGCGCGAAGGGGCCTGATAAAACGGCTCATGGGCGCTTAGACAAATACATACGGAGGGAAAAACATGAACATCGCATTGATTGCCCACGACCAGAAAAAGGAACTGATGGTTCAGTTCTGCATCGCCTACAAGGGCATACTGGAAAAGCACACGCTTTGCGCCACCGGCACCACCGGCGGCCTTGTGACCGAGGCAACCGGTCTCAAGGTGCACCGCTTTTTGTCGGGCCCGCAGGGCGGCGACCAGCAAATAGGCGCGAGGATAGCCTATGACGAAATCGACCTCGTGCTCTTTTTCCGCGACCCGCTGACGGCTCAGCCGCACGAGCCCGACGTCAGCGCCCTGTTCCGCCTTTGCGACGTGCACAACATCCCGCTGGCCACCAATGTGGCTACCGCCGAGGTGCTGGTGCGCGGCCTCGGCAGGGGCGACCTCGGCTGGCGAGACATCGTCAATCCGAAAAGCGCTTCCGGCGACGATTTTAAGTAATATGTCAAAGGAGTGACAAAAATGAAGGACGTAATAAAATTTATTCTGGCCGCGGCGGCCCTTATGTCGGTATTCGCCGCTCTGGCCGCCCTGTTCGGGCGGCAGGCCGAAAAAGCCGCGCTCTACGAGTACGACGGCGAAACTATGTTCATAGGGTAGGCGCGGCAAATGAAGATGAGGATGAAAAAGCTATTCCGCCTTATGGCGGCGGCATTTTGCGCGCTGCTGCTCGCGGGCTGCGGCCGCAGCGACGTAACGCTCACCGTCAATGGAGACGGCAGCTTCACCGCCGATGTCGTCTACGGTATCGAAAAGGCTGCTATGGGCAGCGACGAGGTTCTGGAGCAGCTAAAGGACATGGTGGCCTCGGCCCTCGACGAAAACGGGGTTGAGTATGCCGAGTCGGAGGACGAAAGCTTTGTGTATTTCAGCGTCAGCCGTGATTTTAAGGATATAGATGAGCTCACGAGCGAGGAAAGCTGGCGCGGGATAGGCATGGCGCCGAAATTTACCGCCGATTCCGGCGGTGGAGGCCTGTGGACGAGGTATGAGGACGGCCGCCTTAAAATTGACGGCACACTGAACGTCGAAGCTTTCGGCGCACGGGAGCTTGTGGCGCAGGGAAACGAGGAGAGCTTCGGCGGCAGCCTTAGCGTGATACTGCCCGACGAAACCGAGCCCCACAGCTGGAGCGGTACCGCCGCCGACAGCGTGCCGGTGAGCTTAAGCTCGGCCCCGCTTGAGGATGGCGGCGAGACCGGTGAAGAAAAGGCCGGCGAGGCCGCCCCGGAGGAAAGCGGGACGGCGGACGAGAGCGGTCGTGCGGCGGGAAAGGGTACCATCGTCACGGTGTGGACAGCGTTCGCGCTCGCGGCGGCAGCAGCCTGCGTCCTCTGCGCGTGGCTCGTTCGGCGAAAAAGGGCCGCCAAAACGGAAAGTAAGGAAGATAAGGAGTAAAAAAGATGGACAGTAAACTTAAAAGGCTGACTGCGCTGCTGCTTTGCGCCGCAATGACGCTTGTGCCGCTCGCGGCTTTCGGCGCGGGCGCATCGGAGGAAAACGTTGAGGTTGTGTATTACCCCATGGTGTCTCGGGAGGACTACCACGTCGCCACGCTGCCGCTCGAGTCGCAGGCGAGCCTTATGTCGACCGAGAACGATTTCCTTCTCGAGGCCGCGGCGCAGCTCCGCGCCGGAATGGTGGCCCGCGAGCCGGTAATAGACGTTGACGTTACCGTTACCGACAGCTCGTATAACGTGAACAATCTTTACAACGACCTGATTAAGCTGGCTATGGCTCATACGGGCGTGCCAAACGAGGGCGACTATATTAACGGCCAGTGGAGTTACTGGAGCGCCGCGCGCTTCTCCTACGGCGGCAATAAATACACCATGAGGTACAGCGTTGAGTACTTCACCGACGCCGAGCAGGAAAGGGAATTTGACGCCGAGCTCGAGCGGGTGATGAACTCTCTCGATTTGGAGGGCAAAAGCGACTACGAAAAGACCGAGGCCATATATCAGTGGGTCTGCGGTAATATCACATACGACTATGATAACGTCGACGACGACAAATACGTGATAGCTCATTCCGCTTACGGCGGACTTATCGACCGCACCTGCGTGTGTCAGGGCTACGCCGTGCTGCTCTACCGTATGCTTCTCTCGGAGTGTATCGACTGCCGCTTTATCTCGGGTGGCGGCCACGCATGGAATATTGTCGGGCTGGGCGGAGAATATTACGACATTGACGCCACGTGGGACGCCGAGAACAGCAGCGATCCTCCGTTTAACAGCTATCCCTACTTCCTCATGCGCGAATCGGAGTTTGGCAAGAACCATACGCGGGAGGAGAAGTATACCACCGCCGAATGGAACGAGGCCTACCCCATGGCCGAGTACGACTATCCGAGGCAGATGCCGGAGGTCCCCGTGCAAAGCGTGGACCTTGCCGAAAAAAACATTGTTTTAAGGCAGGGCGAGTCGGTAAGGCTCACGCCCACAGTCGAGCCTTATAACGCCTCCAATAAATATGTTTTCTGGAACACCTCGTACTACGGCGATAAATCCGTGGCGAGGATAGACCACGGCGTGGTGACGGGCCTTAAGCCCGGTACGTCGAATGTTTTCGTCATGTCGCAGGAAACGGGCCAAAAGGTAAGGTGCGACGTTACGGTGACGGACGAAAAGCTGTTCCCGCTCGAAGCCGAGGTGAGAGATGAAAACGGCGAAATCACCGTCACGGCGGCCTCGCCCGAGGGCGGCAGGCTTTATCTCGCGTCCTACGACAAGGACGGCAATCTTATTGGCGTTACGTCCGAGGCCGTTGAAAGCGGGGGCGAAACGGAGCTTCGCGCCGCGGCGGAGCCCGGCGCGGACAGCGCGGCGGTTCTGGCCTTTGGCGAGGACGGCGCTCCGCTGATGAAAAAAACCGCGGTTTACGAGCCGCTTAAGCCGCTTTCCTCAAGCTGGTTTCATGACCGCCCCGAATTTTTTACCGCCCTGCGCGCTGCGACCGGCAATGTGACATACAGCTTCACCGTCAGGGATAACGGCTCCCTCGACAGCGGCGTGATGATAGGGAACAGCTCGTATATGAACTCTAATTCCATAAATCCCTTCGCGGACGGCTCTATCGTCATACTGTTTAACAACGGAAAACTTTATTACCGCAACAATGAAAGAGAAGAAAAAACGCTCGTCGCAAGCTATAAGGCTCCCGCTAACGGCCGCAGCACCGATATAGACATAAGGATAGAGGCCGACGTGGCCGCTCAAAGATACGATTTGTGGGCGGACGGCAGACGCGTCGCGTCAAACGTGGCCTTCCGCACCAAGACCGACGAGCTGAACTCCATGGCCTTGATAGAAAACGGCTCCGGCCTGAATTTTGACGTAATCGGCTTTACGCAGGAGTTTTAAGCGCACGCGGCAAAAAAATTGAAAAAAATGAAAAAAACTCTTGCAATTAATTAAATCTTATGGTATAATCCAAAAATGATGGGCGGTCCGCTGCAACCTTCGTAAGAACGCTCATATATTTACCGCCGCACGGCGGGTTTAGAAAGGAGCGGTCAGAGTGGACGTATTAAAGGCAATCACTCAGGATCAGATCAGGACAGACCTCCCCAAGCTTCAGATTGGCGACACCATCAAGCTTTATGTGAAGATTAAGGAGGGCAACAAGGAGCGCGTGCAGATGTTCGAGGGAACGGTCATCAGCAAAAAGCACGGCGGCATCCAGGAAACCTTCACCGTTCGCCGCATTTCCTACGGCGTAGGCGTGGAGAGGACGTTCCCCGTCAACTCCCCCAGTATCGACCATATTGAGGTCGTTCGCCACGGTAAGGTAAGGCGCGCCAAGCTCTACTACCTGCGCGGCAGGGTTGGCAAGGCGGCAAAGGTTACAGAAAAACTGTAAAGCGAAAAGGGTTGTCCGCCGGACAGCCCTTTGTGCGTATAATCGGCGGTTATCGGAAAGGAGACATATAAATGGATGAAAATACGCAGCCCGTCGGGAACGGGCAGGAGGCCCAAGCGGAGGGCGAGGGCGGCAATAAGAAAAAATCTATGGGGCGCGAGCTTATGGAGTGGGTAGAGGCAATAGTGATTGCGGTGCTGGCCGCCCTTGTGATACGCAGCTTTGTTTTCACCGTGGTAAGGGTTGACGGCAGCTCCATGAACAATACTCTCGCCAACAACGACCGCCTTATTGTGTGGCGTCTCGGCTATGAGCCGGAGCAGGGCGACATCGTAATTTTTGCGCCCGAAAGCAAGAATACTGATACGAACGTCCTGAACAGGATTTACTGGGTGAAGCGCGTGATCGCCACCGAGGGCCAGCACGTTGATATCGACTACGCCGAAAACGCCGTTTATGTGGACGGTGAAAAGCTTGACGAGCCTTACATCGCCGAGCCCATGGAACAGCCCCAGTCCCCCAATACCATCACCTCCATCGACCTTCAGGAGGGTGAGCTCTTCCTCATGGGAGATAACCGCAACAACAGTCAGGACAGCCGCTATATAGGCGCCGTAAAAAAGGAGGACCTTGTCGGCAGGGCCGTGCTGCGCTTCTGGCCGTTCGGCTCCTTCGGCGGGGTGAAGTAGTGGATATTCAGTGGTTTCCGGGGCACATGGCCAAAACCCGCCGCATGATTGAGGAGAACATCCGCCAGTGCGACTGCGTGGCCGAAATTGTTGACGCGCGCTGTCCTCAAAGCAGCCGCAACCCCGAGCTGCCCGCCCTTATGGGGAATAAAAAGAGCTTTATCGTTATAAATAAGTGCGACCTTGCCGACCCGACGGCGACCGAGAACTGGCGGCGCCGCTTCGAGGCGGAGGGCACGCCCGCGGTCTGCACATCGGCCGCCGATAGCCGCGGCGCGGCAAAAATTACAGAAGCCGCCGAACGGCTTATGGCCGGCAAACGCGAAAAAGACAAGGAAAAGGGGTTCGTAAGCAAGCCCCTTAAAATCATGGTCTGCGGCATACCCAACGTGGGCAAGAGCTCCGTTATAAACAAGCTGGGCGGCAGGGCCGCGGCTAAAGTGGGCGACCGCCCTGGCGTCACGAGGGGGAAGCAGTGGATAACGCTTAAAAACGGCTATCTTTTGCTCGATACCCCCGGCATACTCTGGCCCAAGCTCGGCGACAGGCGGACGGCGCTGAATCTTGCCTTCACCGGCGCAATTAAGGATAACGTCCTCGACGTGGAGGAGATTGCCGCCGAGCTGTGCGCGTTTTTGAAGGAAAACCGCCCCTCCGCGCTGGAGGAAAGATACAAGGTGAGTCCATCGGACGAGCCCGACGGCCTTGCGGTACTCGAAGCCGTGTGCCGCCGCCGCGGCTTTGTGGTAAAGGGCGGCGAGGCCGATTTGCTGCGCGGCGCGAATATCGTGCTGGACGAGTTCCGCGCGGGAAAGCTCGGGCGCATAACGGTGGAGTTCGCCGGTAATTAATGGAGAGAAAATATGAAAACAAAAGAGGAAGAGGAGCGGCGCCTCATTTCCATGTGGCAGGAGGAGGAACGGCTGTACGGCGGAGGTTACCGCGCCGTGTGCGGGTCCGACGAGGCCGGCCGCGGCCCGCTTGCGGGCGATGTTTTTGCCGCGGCGGTGGTACTGCCGCGCGGGCTCATAATTCCCGGCCTTAACGACAGTAAAAAGCTGACGGAAAAGCGCCGCGAGGAGCTTTTTGACGTTATATGCGAAAGGTCGGTCTGCTACGCGGTGGCGAGAGCCACCGTGGCCGAAATTGCGGAAATTAATATTCGCAACGCCGCTTTTCTCGCGATGAAAAGGGCCATCGGGAGTATAAACGCCGACTTCGCCATAATCGACGGCAACGCCTTTAACGACTGCCCGATACCTTTTATGACGCTTGTTGGGGGCGACAGCAAAAGCGCCAACGTGGCCGCCGCGTCAATTTTGGCCAAGGTCAGCCGAGACCGCTATATGCTGGAGCTCGATAAAAAATATCCTCAGTACGGCTTCGCCGCCCACAAGGGCTACGGCACGAAGCGGCACATCGAGGCGCTTAGGGAGTTTGGGGCTTGTGAAGCTCACAGAGATCTTTTCGTCAAAAAATTTATCTAAAAAGGAAATCGGCGACCGCGGCGAGGAGCTTGCCGCCCGTTTGCTGAAGAAAAAGGGCTACAAAATTCTGGCGCGGAATTTTTCGGTCCACCGAGTGGGCGAGCTGGACATAGTGGCAATGGACGGGGAATACCTCTGCTTTGTGGAGGTTCGCACCCGCAGCCGCGAGGATTACGGCTCCCCCGCCGAGACTGTTTCCGCCGCAAAAAGGGCCCGCCTTGTCCGCGCGGCGGAGGCGTACATACTGCAAAACGGCCTCGAAAACGCGCCCGCGCGATTCGACGTGGCCGAGGTCTACGCCGGCGCAGAGCCGCCGCGGGTTGAGATAATTAAGGACGCGTTTTACGCTGATTAAAATAACGCACGAACCGCGGAGGGCGCATTGCGCTCCCGCTTTTACTTTTTGGTATTTTTATCTTGCATAATTGGGGGAACCGTGCTATAATGGTAACAAACATAAAATGGGGGCTTTTATATGTGGGTGGCGGAAGGCTGGAAGGACTACGAGTGCATAGACGCGGCGGACGGCGAAAAGCTTGAACGCTGGGGCGATTTCATCCTTTGCCGCCCTGACCCTCAGGTTATATGGGGCGAACGCCGCGCCCCCGAAAAATGGGGCGGGGCCCACGCCGTTTACAATCGCAGCAGGAGCGGCGGGGGGAGCTGGAGCTACAACAAGACCCTGCCCGAACGCTGGGATATCGGGTATAAGGATTTGACCTTCATCGTAAAGCCCATGGGCTTCAAACACACCGGTCTTTTTCCGGAGCAGGCCGTCAACTGGGACTGGATGCGCGAAAAAATACGCGCCCGCGGAGGAGCCAAGGTTCTGAACCTTTTCGCCTATACCGGCGCGGCCACCGCGGCCTGCGCGAAGGAGGGCGCCCACGTCACCCATGTGGACGCCGCCAAGGGCATGGTCGCATGGGCCAAGGAGAACGCTCAGTCGAGCGGGGTGAAGGCGGAAAACCTGCGATTCCTCGTGGACGACTGTATGAAGCTCGTCGAGCGTGAGATCCGCCGAGGCAGCAAATACGACGCAATAATAATGGACCCTCCGTCCTACGGACGCGGGCCGTCCGGCGAGCTTTGGAAGCTGGAGGACAGCCTGTGGAACTTTGTGAGCCGCTGCGCGCTGCTGCTCAGCGACGAGCCGCTGTTCTTTGTGATAAATTCTTACACCACCGGCCTACAGGCAGGGGTGCTCAAAAATATACTTTCGCTGGCGCTGCCCAAGGGAAAAATAACCGCCGACGAGCTGGGGCTCCCGATAAGCTCGTCCGCGCTGGCGCTGCCCTGCGGCGCGGCGGGCCGTTGGGAAATGCCGTAAGAAGGGTGTTGCTATGATTAAAGCCGAAAATCTCTCGTTCTCATATCAGGGGGACGAGGGTGCGGTAGAGGTTTTGAAAAAACTGAATATAGATATCGCCGGCGGAGAGTTTGTGGCGATTTTGGGCCATAACGGAAGCGGTAAATCCACTTTCGCCAAGCAGCTCAACGCCATTCTCACCCCAAGCGGCGGGAAAGTGTCGGTGTTCGGCATCGACACCTCGGACGATGGCAGCGTGTTTGAACTTAGGAAAAACGTGGGCATGGTGTTCCAAAACCCCGACAACCAGATAGTCGCCACCGTTGTGGAGGAGGATGTGGCCTTTGGGCTGGAAAACCTCGGCGTACCCCGGGAGGAAATGCGCCGCCGCGTGGATGAGGCGCTTAAAACGGTGCGTATGTACGACTACCGCCTGCACGCGCCGCACCTACTCTCCGGCGGGCAGAAGCAGCGGGTTGCCATTGCGGGTATCCTTGCCATGGAGCCAAAGTGCATTGTACTCGACGAGCCCACCGCCATGCTCGACCCCTCGGGCCGCGCCGAGGTTATGGAGACCGTGCGCCGCCTTAATCGAGAAAAAGGGATAACGATAATCCACATAACCCACTATATGGACGAGGCCGTCAAGGCCGACCGCTGCATTGTCATGGACGGCGGCGAGGTCGTTATGGACGGGCCCCCTTCCACGATTTTCTCCCGAGTGGAGGAGCTCCGCGCACTTGGGCTTGACGTGCCGCAGGCGACGGAGCTTATGTACGAGCTCAGAAAGCGCGGTATAGACGCGCCGGAGGGAGTACTTCGCAGCGCGCCCTGCGTGGAAGCCCTCGTAAAAATGTACAATGACAGAGGAATCGCAAATGTCCGTTGAACTCAGAAATATAACCTATACCTACAACAAGGACGAGCCCTCGGCCCGCGTGGCGTTGAAAAACGTAAGTCTGCGCCTTGACGACGGCGACTTCGTGGGCCTTATCGGTCACACCGGCAGCGGAAAATCCACGCTCATGCAGGTGCTGGCAGGCTTGCTGCCACCAAACGAGGGCGAGCTTCTGCCCGAGGGCAAAAGCTACCCCGACTACAAGTCGGCAGCGAGAGTGGCCCGTAAAAGCACCGGACTCGTTTTTCAGTATCCGGAGCACCAGCTCTTTGAGGAGACTGTTTACAAGGATATAGCATTTGGCCCGCTCAACCGCGGACTTTCCGCGGACGAGGCCGATTCCCGCGTGCGCGAGGCCGCGCGCCGCGTCGGCGTTGAGACGCTGCTCGACAAGTCGCCCTTCGACCTTTCAGGCGGGCAGAAGCGCCGCGTGGCCATCGCCGGAGTGGTGGCCATGAAGCCCGAGCTGCTCATTCTGGACGAACCTACCGCGGGGCTTGACCCCGAGGGCGCCCGCGAGCTGCTGGCTATGCTTGGGAGTCTGCACGGCGACTGGTGCAAAACCATAATCCTCGCCTCGCACTCCATGGAGGACGTGGCAAAAACCGTAAAGACCGTCGCGGTGATGAACGGCGGCCGTCTCGTTATGAGCGGCTCCGTGGCCGAGGTATTCTCGCGCGGGGAGGAGCTCCGCTCCATGGGGCTCGACACCCCTCAAATATCGCGCATTGTGGATGGGCTGATAAAGGCCGGCCTGCCGCTGCGGCGCGATATCTTCACCGTGGCCGACGCCGCCGACGCCATAGCCGCGCTGATGGGAGGCGGAAAGAATGCTTAGAGACATAACCCTCGGCCAGTATTACAGCGTCGATTCGCCGCTGCACCGCATGGACCCCAGAACCAAGCTGCTCTGGGTTATATATTACATGACGCTGCTCTTTATGGCCTCGTCGGCGTGGGAATACGCGCTGATAGTCATTTTCACGGCTATCGCCGTCAGAGCCTCGCGGGTGCCGCTGAGCTTTATAACACGCGGGCTAAAGCCCATTGTCATACTTATGCTGTTCACGGTTGGGCTCAACCTTTTCATGACGCCAACCGGCAGCGAGCTGTGGCGTTGGGGCTTCCTTAAAATAACCGACGACGGCGTTGTTATCGCAGTGAAAATGGCGGTGCGGCTGGTGTTGCTGATAATCGGCAGCTCGCTGCTCACGCTGACGACCTCGCCCATCGTGCTGACGGGCGGCATTGAAAGGCTGCTTTCGCCCTTCGCGAGGCTGGGCCTGCCCTCCCACGAGATAGCCATGATGATGAGCATAGCCCTGCGCTTTATCCCCACTCTGATGGAGGAGACCGACAAAATAATCAAGGCCCAGACCTCCCGCGGGGCCGACTTTGAAAGCGGCGGCCCGATAAAAAGGGTGAGGGCCATGGCGCCCATTTTGGTGCCGTTGTTTGTGGGGGCCTTCCGCCGCGCCGACGAGCTGGCCGTGGCCATGGAGTGCCGCTGCTACCACGGCGGGACGGGGCGCACCTCGCTTCGCCGCTTCGCGTTCGGCAGGGACGACTTTTTTGCCCTTGTCTGGGCCGTGGGGCTGCTGGCGGCAATCATAACCATTAAGGTAGTGACAAGATGAAATTCAAGCTCACTCTTATGTACGACGGCACGAATTATCACGGCTGGCAGCGGCAGAAAAACGGCGTGACCGTGCAGGAGGTTTTGGAGGACGTTCTTTACGGCGTTTTTGGCGCCGAGACAGCCGTTGTGGGCTGTTCCCGCACCGACGCCCGCGTCCATGCGAGAATGTTCGTTTGCGGTTTTTCCGCCGATACCTCCATACCGGCCGACAAGCTGCCCTTCGTGCTGAACGCGGCTCTGCCGCCCGACATACGGGCCGTGAAGGGCGAAACCGCGCCCGACAGCTTCAACGCCCGTTTTGACGCGGTGAAAAAAACTTATGAATACAGGATACTTAATACCGTTCACGCCGACCCCTTTCTGCGCAATTATGCGTGGCATTACCCCGCCGCGCTGGATATTGCCGAGATAGAGCGGGCCTGCGGTCTGATACGCGGCAGGCGGGACTTCCGCTGCTTTATGGCGGCGGGCGGCAAGGCCAAAACCACCGTCCGCGATTTGTCGGAGCTCAGCCTTGTTAAGGACGGTGGGCTTATTACCGTGACGGCCTCGGCGAACGGGTTTTTATACAACATGGTACGCATAATCGTGGGCACGCTGGTATACGTCGGCGCGGGCAAGCTCCGCGCGGACGACCTTACCGCTCTAATCGAGGGGCGCGACCGCCGTGCGCTGGGGCTGACGGCCCCGCCGCAGGGACTTTGCCTTGTTAATGTGGAGTACTGAAAGGAGCGCGGGCATGAAAAACGAAACGAAAAAATCCGTGCTGAGAATAATTATGGCGGCTGTGGTTCTGGCCCTGCTGGTCTTTGTTATAGCCTATCAGAACCGCGACCGCAGTCTCGGCGGTGAGATTGTGGATATACTGGGCTCGGGGCGCGGAGCGGACGAAAACCGCAGCGTAGAAGGCTATGCCGGAGGCGCCGCCCTGACGGTGGGGAAGAAGGCTCTGCTGCTCACGACCAACACCTTTCTGCTGATGGACGAAAACGGCCGCGGCAGCGCGAAGGACATAAGCATAGCCTCGCCCGCAGCTTGGGCCGAGGGAGAGTATATTGTGGTTTATGACAGGGAGGGCCGCGACTTTTCCCTCTATAAGGACGATAAGCAGATTTACGCCCTTAGAACGGAATATCCTATAATATCGGCAAAGGTAAACAAAAACGGTTATGCCTTTGTGGCGGGCGAGCCTTCCGGCGGCGGGGCGGAGATAAGAGTGTATAACGACAAGGGCGCCGCAATTTACGCATGGAACATGGGCAGCGGGGAGTTTGTGGACATGGATTTAAGCGCGGACAACTCGCGGCTTGTCATATCCTCGGTGAGCGACGCCGAGGACGAGCTCCGCGGCGAGCTGACCGTCGTGCGGTTAGACAAGACCGAGCGGCAGGCAGCTGGCTTTCAGGAGGACGAGATATACTTCAACGTGAAGATAAACCGCGATTACACTATATCGGCTCTCGGCAGCGAGCGGCTTGCGCTCTATAACTCCGACGGAGCGCTGCGCTGGGAGCTGGGCTACGACGGGCGCACTCTGCTCGGGGCCGATATTTCGAACCCGGACGCCATGATTATCTGCTGCGAAAGCGCGGCCAGCGGCCTTATGGGCAAATCCACCCAAATCGAGATGGTAAACCGCATGGGCGAGGTCACGGCTTCCACAGAGATGAACGGCCTGTGCGAGGCCCTCAGCGTCAGCGGCGGGCACATCGCAGCCTCGGCCGGAAATCGGGTGTTTATCTACAATGAAAAATGCCAGCTTCAGAAGGAGCTGCTTTCGGATTTTGCCGTCAAACGCATGGCGCTGTTCAGCAGCGGCAAGGCCGCCTTTGTCATGAGCGGCAGCGCGGGGAATATAATAAAGTAGGGCGAATCCGCCCGCCGATACGCCAAAATAAGGAGTGATTTCTTTGAAGCTTGATATTGCCACGCTGGTCTTTTTGCTGGCGTTCGTGCTTTGGGGCAGCCGCCGCGGCCTTATGAAAACCGTGCTCAGCCTTGTGAGCATGGCGGTGTCGCTGGTGGCGGGCTATCTGCTGTTCCGCCCCGTGAGCGCCATGCTTTCACGGCTGGAGGTGGCCGGCGCAATAGCAAAAAAGCTGAGCGAAAGCAATATGCTCGAAAATCTCCCCGGCGTAATGCGCGACCTGCCCATAGCCTCGGCAGCGACGGACGGGCTTTACGGCGCGGTGGCGCAGGCCGCCGTGGACGTGCTGGGCTTTATGGCCGTGGTCATTGTGGTAAAGCTGGCGCTGCTGATTATTTCGGGAGTGCTGGGCGCGGCCTCGTCGCTGCCGGTGGTGCGGCAGGCAAACGGCCTTGCCGGAGGCGCGCTGGGCTTTGCCCTCGGCGCGGTTTTTGCGCTCGTCGTCTTTGCGTGCCTCGGCGCGCTGGAGGCCTTCGGCAAGATAAACATTATGGGAGAATTGCTGCGGGGCAGCCGCTTTGCCTCGCTTCTGTACAATAACAACCCTCTGCTGGAGTCAATTCTAAAATTGTCTTGATTTTCCGCGCGTTATGTGGTAAAATATACTCTGTAAATATTTGCGTTTAACAAAGGAGAAAAGCCATGTTTGTATCGGACGCACTCAGCATAAACGAAAAAAATCATCTGACGGTGGGCGGCTGCGACGCGGTGGAGCTCGCAAAAAAATACGGCACGCCGCTCTACGTTCTGGACGAGACGGCCATGCGCCGCGCGGCGGCCCTTTACAGGGATTCAATAGATAAATTCTACGGCGGGCGGGGGTTGGTATTCTACGCCTCGAAGGCTTTGTGCTGCCTCGAGGTGCTGCGCATAGTGAACAGCGAGGGCCTTGGGGCCGACGTTGTTTCGGGCGGAGAGCTTTACACCGCATTAAAGGCGGGTATGCCGGCGGAAAGGCTGTGCATGCACGGCAACAACAAAACTTATGACGAGCTTGTTTACGCTATTGAGAGCGGCGTGGGCCGCATTGTGGTGGACAACGCGCCCGAGCTTGAGGCTATCAGCGCTATATGCGCCGAAAGGGGCCTTTGTCAGAAGGTGCTTTTCAGAATAAAGCCCGGCATAGACGCCCATACCCACAATTTCATCATGACGGGCCAGATAGATTCCAAGTTCGGCTTTGCACTTGAAACCGGCGAGGCCCGCGACATCGTGCTAAAGGCGCTTTCGCTCCCCGGCGTGGAGGTGGGCGGCGTCCACTGCCACATCGGTTCGCAGATACACGAGCTCGAGCCCTTCCGCCGCGCGGCTGAGGTATTGGTCGGCTTTATCGCCGACATAAAGGACGAGACCGGCTATGAGATGAAGGAACTGAACCTCGGCGGCGGCTACGGCGTTATGTATACCGAGGCCGACGACCCCATAGAGTTTGACAAATATATCGAGGCTGTGAGCCTTGTGCTCAAGGATACCTGCGAAAAGCGCGGCGTGTCGCTGCCCTTCGTGATGATGGAGCCCGGCAGGAGTATTGTCGCCGCCGCGGGTGTGACGCTTTACACCGTGGGAGCAATAAAGGATATCCCGAACGTGCGCCGCTATGTCAGCGTGGACGGCGGTATGTGCGACAATCCGCGCTATATACTTTATCAGTCTGAATACACGGCTCTCGTGGCAAACCGCGCGGGCGACAAGCCCGTGCAGAAGGTCACCGTGGCGGGCAGGTGCTGCGAGAGCGGCGACCTTGTGGGCGAGAATATGCCGCTTCAGAGCGTGGCCGCGGGCGACACTTTGGCTGTGCTCACCACGGGGGCGTATAACTATTCCATGGCGTCGAACTACAACCGCGTTCCCCGCTCCGCGATGGTGATGACAAGGAACGGGGAGAGCCGCCTTATCGTGCGGCGCGAAACATACGAGGACCTTGTGAGAAATGATATCTGAGACCCGCTGAAAATCTGCAAGCGTAGGAGGCGTCCCGAATGCTCATCTCTACACTCACCGGCTACGCTCAGCGCTTTCTGGTGCTGTTCACGGCCATAACTATCCACGAATATGCACACGGCTTCGTGGCGGATCGGCTTGGCGACCCCACTCCGAGAAACAGCGGCCGCTTGACGCTGAATCCTATCTCGCACCTTGACCCCATCGGCGCGCTGTGCATGATACTTTTCGGCTTCGGCTGGGCGAAGCCGGTGCCCTTTAACCCATACTATTTCCGCAATCGTAAGCGCGATACGGCGTTGGTGGCGCTGGCAGGCCCGGCCGCGAACATTGCGCTTGCCTTTGCCTCGACGGTCATTTACGTGCCTCTCACGGTGTTGTATTATATGTCGGGCTATAACGGCATACTCGGCTTCGTTGTGGGCACTCTCCAGAGCCTTGTTTCCCTTAACATCGGCTTTGCCGTGTTCAACCTTATCCCCTTCCCGCCGCTTGACGGCAGTAAGATACTCGGCGCGGCGCTGCCGAACTCCACCTACATGAAGCTGCTCGACTACGAGCGCTTTGGCTTTCCGGTGCTTTTGATACTTTCGGTCACCGGCGTGCTCGGCAGAGTTCTCGGCGTGATAATCAACCCCGTGTACCGGTTGTGGTCGATGTTCGCCACTTTCCTCCTCAATTTGGTATTAAGGCTTATGGGGGGACTTTAATGGATGAGCTTTCGTTTAAGCTCGCCGCCTTTGAGGGGCCGCTGGATCTGCTGCTGCACCTTATAGCAAAGAACAAGGTGAATATATACGATATTCCTATTGCGGAAATAACCGACCAATATTTTGAATACATCTCCGCCATGGAGAAATTTGACATGGAGCTCGGCGGTGAGTTCCTTGTGATGGCGTCGCAGCTTTTGCTGATAAAATCGCGGATGCTGCTCCCCGCTCCGGAAGAGGACGAGGAGGACCCGCGAATGGAGCTGGCCGAGAGGCTGGAGGAATACCGCCGCTACAAGCTGGCCGCCGGCGAGCTGGACAAACTACAGCACGCCCGCGACGACGTGGTATTCAAGGGGCCCGAGCCGCTGCCATTCCCTAAAATAAAGCTTGAAAATAAAATCCTCAGCCCCGAAAGCCTGCTTTCGGCCTTCAGGGCTGTGCTGGAGCGGAGCGAAGAGCGCGGGCGGCTTCGTCCCGAAAGCTTCCGCAGCGTTGTGGGCAGGACGAATTACAGCATACGTCAGGCGACGGCGCGCCTGCTCTCACGCGTGGATGAGGGCGACGCTGTGGAGTTTTCGGATTTGTTCGAGGGCCTTTCGGCCCGGGGCGAGTACGTGGCTACCTTCCTCGCTTTGCTTGAACTGATAAAGGAAAGCTTTGTCTACGTTTTTGAGCAGGACGGAAAAATTTACTGTTTGCGTGGTGAAAAGGATGGAGAATACATCGCCGAGGAATATTGAACCGGCTATGGAGGCGGTGCTGTTTTCCGTGGGCGAGGCCGTGGAGCTGAGCCGATTGGCGGAGGCCCTTGCCATCACGCGGGAGGAGGCCGAGCTGGCCGCCGCCTCGCTTAAAAAAAGGCTTGAGGACAGCGGCAGCGGCATAAGGCTGATAGAAATCGAAAGCAGCGTTCAGCTTTGCTCCGCGCCGGAGTTCTTTGAGTATATTAAAAACGCGGTGCAGCTCAAAAAGCAGCTCGGCTTAAGCGCCGCCGCTCTGGAAACTCTTTCCGTCATCGCGTATAATCAGCCCGTGACAAAGGGCAAAATAGAATTTATACGGGGAGTGGACTGCTCCCACAGCGTTCAGCGTCTGACGGAGCGCGGCTTCGTGGACGAGGCCGGCCGCGCCGATACGCCGGGCCGCCCCATACTTTACGCCACCACGGCGGAGTTTTTGCGGTGCTTCGGGCTTAAAAACCTGAGCGAGCTCCCGCCCTTGCCCGAAAAGCAGCGGCCCTCTCCGCCCGAACCGCCCGCTCCCGACGACGTGCTGGAGCGCGCCGCCCGCGAGGAGGCCGAGGTGGCCAACGGAGATGAATCAGCTTGATTGTCGCGGCTGTGATATTGGCGCTTATTGTGCTGATAGCCCTTATCCCAATAAGAATAGAGGCCGAATACCGAGGCTCGGTCTCCGTCGTCCTTCGTCTGCCGTTTTTTACGAAGAGACTTTTCCCGAAAGAGAGACCAAAGGCGGAAGAACAAAACCCTCCGCGTATGGCGGAAGCGTCGCCCGTACCGTCGCTTGCCGCAGGAGGGACGGGATCCGCCGCGAGTGTTCCCGCGCCTAAGCGGGAGCCCACGGCGGAAATAACTCGGGAGGCCAAGCCGGCTGCGAATAAGGAACCGAAAAAAAAGGCCCGTCCGGCGAAAAAGAATAAAAATAATGAGGCAAAGAACGCCGCGCCGCCTACGTCTGAGGAAAAGGCCGAGAGCCTTGCCGAAAAGCTGGCGCGCTACCTCGACCTTGCGGCTGAGTTCTTAGGCCCGTTAAGAAAGGCCGTGCGACGGCTGATAAAGGCCGAAAGCATCCGTGCGCACGTCACCGTCGGCGCGGGCGAGGCGGATAAAACCGCCGAGACAGCCGGACTGCTGTGGGGCGTGGGCTACGGGCTGATAGGTCTCGTCAACAGGCTTTTTCTTGTGGAAAGCCATGACCTCAGAATCGTGCCGGAATACAGGAGGCGGGCCTTTGG
Organism: uncultured Clostridia bacterium; assembly: GCA_947629005.1. GTDB lineage: Bacteria > Bacillota > Clostridia > UMGS1883 > UMGS1883 > JAFLUQ01. The sequence continues at coordinate 34,860 of CANRCD010000003.1, read as the reverse complement.
GGCTGAGGCGGACTGCATATTAAGGACGAATATTGCAAATATTATATGTGCGGCGGCAATTTTAGGAATTGCGTTTGTCAGATACAAACTGAAGCATGGGAGGAAGAAAAAATGAGCGAGCACCCTTTGAACGACCTTATCAGCACGGCACTCAGCAACATTAAAACCATGGTGGACGTCAACACCATCATCGGCAGCCCCGTCGAAACCGCCAACGGCACGGTGATAATACCGGTGTCCCGCGTGGGCTTCGGCTTCGCCGCCGGAGGCACCGACATATCAAGCAAGTCGCCGTCCACCTCCGCGAACGCCAATTTCGGCGGAGGAAGCGGCGCGGGAATATCCATATCGCCGGTGGGCTTCCTTGTGGTGAACGGAGACAATGTCAAGCTGCTGCCCGTAAATTCGGCTAACACTACCGTTGACAAGCTCATCGACAGCGTGCCCGAAATGTTTGATAAGGTGAACGGTATAATAAACAAGAATAAGAGCAATCAATAGTGGCCGGCCGGCTTGCTTCGGCAAATTTGAATCAATGAAGAAAATCCGCTCGTTTGAGCGGATTTTCTTCATTGATTGCTTTAGACACTCAGCGCCGTTTTTTCCCGGCCCTACACAATCGTTCCTCCGCCGACGACCGTGTCGCCGTCGTACAGCACTACGGCCTGACCGGCGGCCACGGCGCGCTGAGGCTCGTCAAAGCGCACTATTAGGTCACCGTTTTCATCCTGCACGGCCGTGGCGGGCTGCTCCTTTTGACGGTAGCGTATCTTGGCGGTCACACGCATGGGGCTTTCGATGGAGGGTACGGAAATCAGGTTCACGTCCGTTGCGGTGAGACTGTCGGAATACCGGCCTCCGCCTCCGGCGAGCGTTACTGTGTTGGCAGCAGGGTCCACCGCGGCGACGTAAAGCCGCTCGGCCGCGGGTACGCCCAGCCCCCGCCGCTGGCCCACAGTGTAGTGTATAACGCCTTTGTGCCGCCCAAGAACGCGGCCGCTTTCGTCCACAAAGTCGCCGGATGGGTAGGTCTTGCCGGTAATACGCTCGATAAAGCCGGCGTAACTCTCGCCTCGGACAAAGCACACGTCCTGACTGTCGCGCTTATGCGCGTTTACAAAGCCCTGAGCCTCGGCCGCGGCGCGAACCTCGCGCTTCGACAGGGAACCGAGGGGAAAGGCCGTATGGGCGAGCTGCTCCTGCGTGAGAGAGTAGAGCACATAGCTCTGATCCTTGTCCGCGTCAAGGGCCTTTTTAAGCAGATACCGTCCGGCGGAAGGTTCGCGCTCCACGCGGGCGTAGTGACCGGTGGTCACGACGTCGGCTCCGATTTCCTCCGCACGGCGCAGCAGGGCACTGAACTTAAGATAGCGGTTGCAGTCTATGCAGGGGTTGGGCGTAAGCCCGTTCTCGTAGGCGCGGACAAAGCGGCAGATGACCTCCTCACGGAAGCGTCCCGTAAAATTGAAAACGTAGTAAGGTATGTCAAGCTTGTCGGCCACGGCGCGGGCGTCCTGAATGTCGTCCAGCGAGCAGCAGCCCCCGTCCGTTACGCCCAGATCGTCCGACAGCAGCTTCATGGTGGCCCCGACGCAGTCAAAGCCCTTTTGCTTCATTAAATATGCGGCCACGGAGGAATCCACGCCTCCGCTCATTGCGATAAGAGCCTTCATAACAGCCATTTCCTTTCCTCACGGACTTTATTCTATGATACCACACATTTAGCTTCTTTTCAAGCAAAATAAAGACATATTTCCGCCGGAGGCAAAATATAATTTAACTGTATCAAGCTAAAGGAGGAAATTCCATGAACAGCATATACAGCGACGTGGCGAAACGGACCAAGGGCGACATATACATAGGCGTCGTGGGACCGGTGCGCACGGGCAAATCCACCTTCATCAAAAAATTCATGGACACTATCGTGATCCCCAACATAGAGGACGAATACCAGCGCGAGCGGGCGCAGGATGAACTGCCACAGAGCGCCGCGGGCCGCACCATCATGACTACCGAGCCGAAGTTCATTCCTAACGAGGCCGTCAAAATAAGCCTTGACAAGAATACCGATTTCCGCGTGCGCCTTATCGACTGCGTGGGATACATAGTGGATTCGGCCATGGGTCACACCGAGGACGATCATCCCCGCATGGTCAGCACGCCGTGGTTCGAAGAGGACGTGGAGTTCGACAAAGCCGCTGAAATAGGCACCAGAAAGGTCATACGCGAGCACAGCACCATAGGCGTGGTGATGACTACCGACGGCACTATCTGCGACATACCCCGCCGCGACTATGTGGAGGCCGAGGAGAGGGTTGTTTCGGAGCTGAAGGAAATCGACAAGCCCTTCATCATCGTGCTGAACTCCGCCGAGCCGACCTCGCCCCGAGCCGAAAAGCTCAGAGCCGAGCTTTCGGAAAAATACGCCACGCCGGTTATTGCCGTATCGTGCCTGGAACTGACCTCCCGTAACATCGAGGAGATAATCAAGGCCGTGCTCTACGAGTTTCCGCTAAACGAGGTCAGCGTCGATCTGCCAAGATGGATAGACGCCCTGCCTATGGAACACTACCTTAAGGCGTCGCTGTTTACCTCTGTGCGCGAGGCTCTGCTGCCGCTGAGCAAAATAAGCCAGCTCGGCGCCGCCGCCGAGGCCCTCTCCGGCAACGAATACATAAAATCCGCTTCGGTAGCGCGCATTTCGCCCGACTGCGGCAACGCCGTAATAGAGATGGCAGTTCGTGACGAACTGTTCTATAAGGTCATAAGCGAGACCACCGGCGTGGAGCTCAGCGACGACGAGGCCCTTATTGATTTCATTACCGAGATGGCGAGGGTGAAGAAAAAGTACGGCAAGCTGGAATACGCCCTGCACGAGGTGGATCAGACCGGCTACGGCATAGTGTTCCCCTCGGTGGAGGAGCTGACGCTGAAGGAGCCCGAAATAATGAAGCAGGGCGGCCGTTTCGGCGTGCGCCTTCGGGCCAGCGCCCCCAGCATACACCTTATAAAGGCTCAGATAGAAACCGAGATAAACCCCATCGTCGGCAGTGAAAAGCAGAGCGAGGATTTAGTTAACTATCTGCTTTCGGAGTTTGAAAACGACCCTGTCAAAATTTGGGAAAGCAATATCTTCGGCAAATCGCTGCACGACCTTGTGAACGAGGGGCTGAATACCAAGCTCAGTAAAATGCCCGACGACGCCCGATTCAAGCTTCAGGAAACGCTGGAGCGGATAATTAACGAGGGCAGCGGGGGACTGATTTGCATAATATTGTAATAAAAATGAGTCGTAAAAAAGTCGCTGTGTGAACAAAAACGCATGGGGCTGGCAAAAAACGAAAATCAGTTTGCGAAGGCGGCTTTAGCCGCCGGAGCAAACCCTCCCGACAGCGTACATAGGTACGCCGAGGGTGATTTTCGTTCGTAGTTCAAGGGCTTAAAAAAGCAAATCCGCTCGTAAGGGCGGATTTCCTGCATTAATTGATTGTATTATGTTTACTGACCGAATATAATCTGACTTTAATTAAGGGTTTTAGCCATTAAACGGTCTATACGGTTTTTTTACAGCCCGTTTTTTGCGGCGGCGTTACTTTTCCCGCGCGGCGCAGGTTTTTATGCCCTCCTTATCGAACCAATAGAGGCGGCCATCAATAAACTGAGCGTCGTTCACATCGTTCACCTTCATCGGCAGTTCGGCGAAGGCGGTCTCCTTGCCGTCGGCGCCGGTCACGGTTACGGCGCCGTCCTTATACACCGCGTAAACCTTGCCGCCGTCCACAAAGGCGTCGGCTACGCGGGCGCGGTCAAAGCTATGCACTGCGGAGGAGCCGTCTGTGAGCTCCACAGCGGCGCGGGTCTCCACAAGGAACAGCGGACGCTCGGCGGCAGCGTCGCCCTCGGCCGTTATCACTCCGGTGACGCCGTCGGGCATGGGCGCGTCCTCGGTATGCCCAATGAAAACAAAGCGGCTGCCATCGGTATAGACGTGGCCGTTGGTGCCGTTTGCGCCGAGCTTGAAATACATTCCGTACTCGTAGGCGGCAACGCCGTTCACAAGGCTGTCGCTCCTTTCGACCTCGGTGTAGTATCCGGCGGAGAAGCCTAAGTCGGCGGCGTCCTGAAGCACGAACATATCAGCGTCGCGGCCGAGAGAGTTTTTGGCGTACTTTCCGACCATTGTAACGCCGTCGTCGGCTACCAGCACAAGTCGGTCGATTTGCAGGTCGGAATAGGTGATATCGGCGCCGTTGTAGTCAACCTCAAAGGTTGCGTCGGCCAGCTCTTTGGCGTCGTATACGTTGATTAGCTTTTTGTCGCTGGAGAGGTTATAGCGGATAAGTCCCTCACCGCTTAAAAAGAACACCGTTCCGTCGCCCGCGGAAATCATGGAGCGTATGCCCTCGGCGGGGAGCTCGGTACGTATCCCTCGGGGAAGAAACGCGAACAGCGCGGCGGCCAGCGCCGCCAGAACCGCAGCGGCGATTACGGCGATTATGGCAACTCGTTTTTTCATGGAACAGCTTCCTTTCTTTAAGAGCGGTAGTCGGCGTTTATGTCAACGTAGCCGTGCGTAAGGTCGCAGCCCCACGCCGTGGCGGAAAAGCCGCCGTCATGCACGTCGATAAGGGCGGTGACCTTGGGTGCGGAGAGGATGTCGGTGGCCTTTTCCTCGCTGTATTCGGCGGCCACGCCGTTTTTTACTATCATTAGCTCGCCTCGCTCGCTGACGAAGGCTATGTCCACCTTGTCGGGGTCGAATGAGGCGGCGCTGTAGCCCATGGCGCAGAGTATGCGGCCCCAATTGGCGTCGCGACCATAGATGGCGGCCTTTGTCAGGCTGCTTGTGACGACGCTCTTGGCCAGCAGCCGAGCGTCGGCCTTGGTGGCGGCGCCGTTTACGGTCACCTCAAACAGCTTGGTTGCGCCTTCGCCGTCCTCGGCTATGCGCATGGAGAGAAACCTGAGCGTTTCATAAAGGGCCTCGCGCAGGGCGTTGGCGTCGGCCTCGGTTTTGACCTCGGCTCCGCTCAGGCCGTTCGCCATGACGAGCACGCTGTCGTTGGTGGAGGTGTCGCCGTCAACGGATATCATGTTGAATGTATCGTCCGCGACCTCGGCCAGCAACCCCTGAAGCAGCTCGCGGCCTACGGCCGCGTCGGTGGTTACGAAACAGAGCATGGTGCCCAGATTAGGATGTATCATTCCGCTGCCCTTGCACATTCCGCCCATGCGGCAAATTTTGCCGCCGACGCTAAACTCAAGAGCGATTTTCTTGGGACGGGTGTCGGTAGTCATAATGGCCTCGGCGGCAAAAGAGTCGGCCTCGGGCCCGCGGCTGAGCTCGGGAACAAGCTCCCGCACGCCGCGCCCGACGGCGTCCATCGGGAGCCTGCCGCCGATGACTCCGGTGGAAGCGACAAACACGTTCCCGCTTTCAACCCCCAGCAGCTCCGCCGCGAGGGCCGCCGTGGCGGCGGCGTCGGCCTCGCCCTGAGCGCCGGTGCAGGCGTTGGCGAAGCCGGTGTTTATTACCGCGGCGCTGACCTTCGCGCCGCTTTCGACGACCTTTGCGTCCCACTTAACGGGCGCGGCCTTGACGCGGTTTTTAGTAAACACGCCCGCCGCCTCCGCGGGGACGGAACTCGCTATCATGGCCATGTCGCGGTTGGTTTTGCCGACCTTAATTCCGGCGCGCAGTCCCCATGCCGAGAAGCCCTGCGGGGCGGTTACGCCGCCCTCGATAATTTTTATACTCATTATATTTTCCCCTTTTCAAGTTATATAATTCCTTATCCGAACATATCATAGATAAATATATCATAAAAAGGGGATCTTTGCAATACCTTTATCAAAAAGTTTACATGGGTAACAACAAAACGCCTCCGCTCATAAAATGTGGCGGAGGTGTTTTTTATGTGTTCGGAATTTTACTCGGTGCGTCCGGGAGACACGCTGTTCCTCATAGCGCAGCGGCGCGGGACGACGGTGGGGGAGCTGCTGCGCCTAAACCCCGGTATAGACCCTGATAATCTGAGGCCGGGGCAGAGTATATGCGTGCGCGGCGACGGGGACGAGGGGGTTGTCTGCCCTTTGGGGAGCATACCCTACACCATCAGTCAGGGCGACACGCTGGCCTCGATAGCAATGCGGTTCGCCACCACTGTGGACGCGCTGAAGGCGTCGAATCCGGATGTTGACCCGCTGAACCTTCAGGTTGGGCAAAGGCTGTGCATATCTCAGCCCATAGGCGATCTGCCGCCCTGTCCGGACGAAAACTACTACGTAATAAGGCGGGGCGACACTGTGGGGAGCATCGCCGCCGCCTTTGGCGTTGAGCAGAGGGAGCTTTTGACGGCAAATCCCGGCATAAGGCCTAACAATTTGCAGATAGGACAGGTGCTGTGCCTGCCGCTTGCTCCCTCGCCGGTGGAAATTATTATAAACATAGGCGCGAAACGGTTGACCGTTTACAAAAACGGCAGGGTCTTCCGCCAATATGTTGTGGCTACGGGCAAGGAGGAAACGCCCACGCCCACGGGAGTTTTCACCGTGATAAACAAGCAGATCGATCCCGGCGGTCCTTACGGGACGCGCTGGCTGGGACTGAGCCGCCGAGGGTACGGGATTCACGGAACAAATGATCCGTCCTCTATCGGGAAGGCCGCTTCCAACGGCTGCGTGCGTATGTTTAACGAGGATGTGGAGGCCCTGTTCTCCATTGTGCCGGTGGGCACTGTGGTCAGGATTCTGCCTTAAGCACAGGTGAGCCGAACCCCGTGACGGCTTAAAGCGGCGAGATTTCCCTCATGCCGTGTTAAAAATACTCGGCAGGCGTCAGCCTTCCTGCGCTTTTTGCCTTGCCTGAGAAAAGTTTCGCTCGCTTTAAGCTCCTTCGGACCGTGCGGAAAAATAAACCTCGCACGGCGCACAGGAGTCAACTGCTCTGCGCTTAGCCAAGTCCGGCGGCTTTTTTTACGTTGGCCTGATGTGCGGAGTCGGTCTTGCCGTCGTTGTGCTTGAGAGAGTTATAGAAATGTATGTCGAAGTGGCCGCTGGCGTCGTTGCCCTTGACGTAGTCATAGTTTATGCCGGCACCGTAATCGCCGCTGCGCCAGTCGGTCCACACGCCGCCTGCCGCCCATTCGTTGCCGGCGTGCATGGCTCCGGCGGCGCTGGCGGCCACGGTGCGTCCGTCAATTTTAATGAGCACCGGCCGCTTGTTCCAGTTAAGCGTGCCGCCCCAAATCTGCTTCATGGTGGCGGTGTCGGCGGCGGTCAGGGGCTCGCAGTCGGCATGGTTGGCCCCGACGGTGCGCTTGGCGCGGAAGCTCTTCCCCGTACCTATATCATAAACCGTGAACACCGCGTTTATGGGTACTACGTACTGGGCCTCGCTCCACCAGTCCAGCAGCTCGCCGCAGCCGGACGGGGCAGATTTTACGGGTATATGGTGGACGGGCACTGTCAGAACCTGCCCGTCCTTGACAAAGCTGTTCTCGTTCAGACCGTTGGCCTCCAGCAGCTCGCTGAACGGAATACCATGGTCTATGGCGATACTCCAGAGAGTGTCGTTGCTTCTGACTGTGTATTTTATATATGTAACGTAAGGCGCGCCGCCGGAGTTATTCTGAGCGGAACCGCCGCCGGAGCCCCCCTGAGAGGGGATAACCACCCGATCGCCTATGTTGAGGACGGAGCTCTCATTTGCGCCGTTCGCGGCGAGAAGGGCCGATAGGCTGACGCCGTACTTCTGCGCGATGAGCCAGTATGTATCGCCCTTTTGCACAACGTGAACGTTTTTGGAGGAGCCGGGGATAACCACCCGATCGCCTATGTTGAGGACGGAGCTTTCGTTTGCGCCGTTCGCGGCGAGGAGAGCCGATAGGCTGACGCCGTACTTCTGTGCGATGAGCCAGTATGTATCGCCCTTCTGCACAACGTGGACGTTTTCGGAGGAGTCGGGGATAACCACCTTGTCTCCGATATTGAGGACAGAGCCTTCGTTTGCGCCGTTCGCGGCGAGGAGAGCCGATAGGCTAACGCCGTACTTCTGTGCGATGAGCCAGTAGGTGTCGCCCTTTTGGGCGGTGTGGACCGCGGCCGCGCAGGGCTGTGAGGCCAGCGCCAGAGCCGCAAAAATTGACAGCAATCGTTTTTTATTCATAATTTTTACTCCTTTCTTCATGCTGTAATACCATTTTAACATAAAAGTTCCGAAAAAGCTCCATGTAAATCCTGCCGCTCATGGATAAGCTGTGCGGCCCGCCCTCAAAATGGAAGCAAAACAGCCCGCCGTAGGCGGGTTTTTCATAATGTATTCAAATTTTAGTGAAAATTTTATGCTAAGGGCATTAAACCCAAAGGGGCAAAGGCATAAATTGGCGTTGTGGTTTTGCACAAAATTTCACAAAAAAATTGTCCAAATCTAACAATTTGTTCGCAAAGTCAAAAATCATTATTTACATACGGTGTTTTGTATTGTATAATAAACGTGTATTGTAGCGTTGTTATATATATTTAACATAAAAATTTTTAAGTTTGCTCTTGCAATTTGTTAAATTTTAATGTAAAATATGTATATGGCATTATCAGAATGTAAACGCTTTATTAATTTATTAACTTTTATGGGAGGGACCTTAAAGTGAGAAAAGGTAACAAGGCAAAAGCGCTCATTGCGGTTCTGGCTCTCGCGCTCGCTCTGAATGCGTTCGGCTTCGCCTATGCGAGCGAGCCCCCGCAGGACGGCGTGTATGTATTCGAGGAGCTGCCTGAGGAATTGCCCGAGGAGCTGCCTGAGGAGCTGCCCGAGGAATTACCCGAGGAGCTGCCATCTGACGACGGGCAATCTTCGCAGGAGGAGGCTGCCGCCGTACTTAATGTCGGCGACGAGGCCGTTCCCCTTGCTGTGGACGATGAAGGCGTCAACGTAGTTCCCGGCGCCGTTATAAAATACGGCAACAGATATTTTAAGGTAACGGGCCAGTCTAACGTCGTGGCCGGCGGCGGCGCTTTTGACACCGCGCCCACAAACATCAGAAACAACGATGAAACGTCCGGCGTTGTGGATACTTATATGGGACGGTCCGTAAGCTGGAACTCCGCCGAGGGCCATAGCGCCGCCGGCTGCCTTCAGACGACCAGCCTTCTTATCTGGAGACATGATTTTGAGCCCGGCAAAATGTACGTACTTTCCGCATGGATGAAGTTTGAGGGCGGCGCAAACCTTAACGATGTCCAGCGCCGCGTTGCCGGCGCTCGGGATGTGATCACCAGCAGCGAACACAGTGTTGACTTCGGCAGCGGCACGCCCATAACCGGCGGCTGGCAGCAGGATCTCTGCGTGTTCGTTGACCCGAACACCAACTCCGCGCCCCAGTTCTATTACCTTGAGCTTCAGGGCTCCGGCACGCTGTATTTCGATGATTTCTGCATTTACGAGGTCGAGGAGATAGAGGCCGAGCTCAACCTTAAGAGCCACAAGCTCGAATATGAGGCCAACGGCGAGACCGTATCGCTCAGTGTGGATAACGGTACCGCTATCCCCGGCGCGGGCACATATTATCACATCATTACCTACGGCAACGAGCTGCCCGAGGAATACCTTCTCACGGGCGTGCTTGTGCTTTACAAAAACGGAGTTAAGGATAAAATCTACACCGTCAACACAAGGGCGAATCAAGGTATGTTTACCGACGAGGGCCCCGTCGCGGCCGAGGGAACCATAGATATACGCTTTGAAATTCCCGAGGGCGAGGATCCCGCGGATTACGGCTACAGCGTGTTTGTGATCGAGCGCGACAATCCGTTCGCGGTTCAGGGCCGTCCGCGCGCATCCACTTATGTTGACACGGACGGAAAAACGCACGTTTCCAATCCGGTTTACGTGGGCAAAACAGCTCATTCTTCGACCATTGTGAGTCAAGCGGCTCTGCAGCAGGAACCGGCAGGCGGCGTGTTCACGTTAGAACCGCATGAAGCTGAGTGAAAGGACGGGGATTAAAAATGAAAACCAATTCCAAAAGAATTATATCGGCTATCCTCGCGCTTTGTGTGCTTGTTTTTGCCGCGCCGTCCATGGCGGTCAACGTGGGGCATATTGATACTATCCCCGAAATGAACCTCGGCTCGATCATCGTAAACACACTGTTTCTCACGGGACGGTGCACAGACAATGATAAGGGCGCCGTTATCACCGCTTATGTGACTGCCGGCGGCGATCCCGACTTTGAAAATGACAACATTGTCGCCGTAGACACTCTTGCTGTGAACGGCGGCCGCAATCAGGATACGTTCGATTTTGCGATGTATGTCGTAATGCCCGATTCCGCTCCCACCGGCAAGTACGACGTTTTTGTCGGGGCTTCCGTGGCTTCAAACGTCCTTTACGCAGAAATGGAATACCTTGGCGCCGCCGACAGAAATTCCCTTATGGAAACGATTAACGCCGAGGGCGTTACCGCCGAGCAGATAGTTGAAAAGCTTTCCTCGATGCCTCAGCCCTTGACCATGGACGCCATGGGCGTAAACGGCGCGGTATACGGCAAGCTTAACACCGCGGCGAAGCTTCGCTATGCCGAGCTGCTGCTCAAGGCCGTTGACGAATATAAGGCCGCGAACAAACTGACCGAAATGACCTACGCCGATATGCGGGGCCTCACGAACGGCGCTTTGATTGTGGCCGCCGTGGACAGCAGCTATGCCACCAAGAGCGGCTATGAGGACGCGCTCAATGTTATCAAGGAGTATTCCAAGGATCAGTTTAATATAGACCCCGAAGCCGACGACCGCTTCCAGCGTATCAGCAACGGCGAGAACTTGATAAAGGCCATAAAGAAAAATCACCCTGAGGACTTCAATTCCGTCGAGGAAATGAACCAGGTTATGCCCGCGGCGTTATATCTTGCGGCGCTTAACGAAACGCCTCACCGCGCGCGCATTGATTTTATAAAGAACAACAATGTTGCTTTCTTCAGAATCCCCACTGCGGAGATAAATTCGATAGCGAAGGATAAGAAGATGGCTGACTACTACTACGCGGCTTTGGAAGCCGAACTCCCCGTATACACAAGGGATGAATTCCTTGAAGCATGGGAGCAGATGAAGAAGAAAGCCAAGGATGAGTACGATAAGGAGAATAAGACCAGCGGCGGCTCCGGCGGCGGAAGCGGCAGCAGCGGCGGAAGCGGCAGCAGCAGCAAAAAGAACAAAAACCCCAGCTTCACCGTAAATCCGGGCCTTGTACGTGACGACCCGCTTGACAAGAAGCTTCTTGTAACCGAGTACTATGACGACGTTGCCGATTACGCATGGGCGCAGGTTGCCATTCTTGACCTCACACAGGCGGGTATTATCAGCGGTACCGGCAACAAAAAGTTTGAACCCGCAAGAACCTTGAAGCGCGAGGAGTTCATGAAACTGCTCGTAAACGCCTTTGGTCTTGCGGACATGAAGGCCACCAGCTCGTTCTCCGACGTATCCGACACCAACGCCTGGTACTATATGTATATAGCCAGCGCGGAGAAGGCCGGCATAACCTCCGGCCGCGGCGACGGCACCTTCGGCATAGGCGACGACGTTACCCGTGAGGAAATGGCCGCCCTCATCTACAGGGCCGCCGTTAACGCCAATGCCAAGCTCACCGTACCCACTTCGGTAAACACCCCCTATTCCGACTTAAGCGAGGTTTCTCCCTACGCTGTTGACGCCGTAAGGATTCTGGCGGCAAGCGGAGTTATCAGCGCGACGAACGGCGTATACGGTCCCAAGGAGGGCACCTCCAGGGCTCAGGCCGCGGTCGCCATCTACAGCATAAGGAATCTTATATAAAGGAAAGAGGGTTTACGCAGAATGAAAAAGGTATTGTGTTTAATTGTTTCGCTGACAATGCTTTTGACGGCGGCGGTCGTTCCGACCGCTTCCGCCGTCGGCATGACGGGCTTCAGCGACGTTGACGGCACAAACTATGAAACTCCCGTCGCGATACTTCGCACGCTGGGTATCATGAACGGCTATGCCGACGGAAGCTTTCACCCCTATGTGACCGTCACAAGGGCCGAAATGGCCGTAATATGCCTGCACATGCTCAACATAAAGGACTACGGCGAGGACGTTTCCATCGAAGAGGTCCAGTTTGACGATATGCAGGATCACTGGGCAAGGGCCGCCGTGGCCTATGCCCGAAGCTTCGGTATAATCGACGGTCACGCCGACGGTAATTTCTACCCTGACGAGCCCGTCACCTACGAGCAGGCCATCAAGATGATAACCGCCACGCTCGGCTACGACTACTACGCCACCCTTAACGGCGGCTATCCGGGCGGCTATCTTAATGTTGCCACCAGGCTCAATCTTACCAAGGGCGTAGGGCTCACCATGGGCGCCTATATAACCCGCGGCGATGTGGCCAAGATGGTTTATAACTCTCTTACCGCCGATCTTATGGAGGTTATCGGCTACCGTGGAAACGGCGACGCCGTTTATCAGGCCTCCGAAGATAAGAATATTCTCAGCGAGTATTACGATACGGCCAAAATCACAGGTATTGTTGAGGAAAACGAGAACACCGGCATATCCGGCGAGTCCACCCTTGACAGCGGCATGGTTCGTATCGGCGACGAGATATTTAAGGACGGCGGCACCGGCATAGGCAATTATCTTGGGTACTATGTCAGCTTCTACGCATACGGCGACGATACCGTTGCCAACAGGACGGTCATAGCCTTTAAGGTTGAGTCGTCAAAGAACAACTATATCTCTCTGGACGCCGATATGATAGAGAATGTGTCCTTGATTTCCTCGTCCTACGTATACGAGTACCGCCGCAATGATAACGACAAAAATACCAAGTCCGTCAAGACGTCCATAACTCCGTTGGTTATTTATAATGGCGTGGCGATTGACGACTACAGGATATCCGACATCGCGCCCGAGTACGGCCGCGTTACCCTTATTGATAACAACGATGACGGCCGCTATGACATCCTCGACGTTGTGGATTATGAAATCATGGTCGTATACAATTCTTCCGACAGAACCAAGACGGTTACGTCCTCGTACAGTACGGGCGCGCGCTCCATTACTCTTGAGGATGATAACGAGGATTACATCGTAAGAATAATGGATGGCAAGGGCAATAATGTTCCCTTCAACACCATAAAAAAGGGCAGCGTGCTGCACTTTGCCTTCAGCCGTGACGAGGACCAGAGCGTAAGAACGGTTATCGTGTCCAATGACAGCGTTACCGGCTCCATAAGCGGCCGCAATTCCGATCAGGACTTTAAGATTAACGGTAACTATTACAGCTATTACGATTTTGTTCTCAAAAATTATGACCTTTCCATTGGCGATGAGGGCACGTTCTATCTCTCCTATGACGGAAAGATTGCCGGCTTTGACGGCGAGGAAAAGGTGAACAAGAACATCGCTATGATGATCACCTACACCGCCGGCGGTCCCTTTAACGGCGGCAACACCATTGAGGTTATAAAGGCGGACGGCACCTTCGCAACATTCACCATGGCCAACAAGGTTAAGCTTGACGGCGTTGAGTACAGCGGCTCTGATGTGTTCAACATGATATCGAACTCTGAAAGTCACCTGTTCGGCATACGCTCCGGCGATTCCAACGCTGCAGGCAAATATATTCCGGACCCTGCCAAGGCCGCTTTCATCTATAAGGCGGATAAGAACAACAGGATTACCGAGATGACGACCACAAACGGTAATGAGCTCAGGAGCGAACAAAAAAGCTGGATGCAGCAGAACTTCTATTATAACGGCACCTATCACTGCTACCATCAGGATAATGCCAACACGCTCTATTATATCAACGACAACGCCGTGATCTTCAGCTCGGATGACAAGTTCTCAAAGAGCAGCAACAGCGATATCTATCACGTATACTCCACTAATACCGAACCCGATAAATACTGGCCCGAATACCACTTCTACTATTTGGACGACGACAATGTTGCGGATTTTGCCGTAATTTACGACAACTACGATACCGAAGGAACCGTAAATTACAATGTTAACGACGCCCGTTGGAACGTAACGGTGAAGGTGGTTGACCGTGTTATTGAAACCTACAACGGCCAGAATGAGCACGGCTACTCCCTCGTATACTGGGACGGCGGTATGCAGAAAACTTCGGCCTTCAATCAGGACCGAGTTGACTACTATTACGCCCAGTACCGCAACGGCTCGGCCAGCAACGACAGTGTCAATAACTCCGACGATCCCGTTCAGGAAATGCAGAATCAGTTCTGGCGCCGCGGCGATTTGGTCAACCTCTACATGAGCGGAAGTCAAATTGTTCACGTAAGATCCATTTTTGGAGGCGGAAACTCGTGGAATAACCCGAGCGTTCTTGAGAGCTTCGGTGAAAAGGAAGCCGACCATAGGTATTTGTTCCCCATGGATGGCGCTCCTTGGGAAATAACGAACGATGGCCGTGAGGGCTACGCTTTGCAGCATTATTATGTGGGCCGCGTAACCGACCTTGAGACTATTGTGTCCTCGTCCATATTCAGTCTGCGCGGCAACGCCAGCCTGACCGACGAGCCTCTCGAGGGCAACGCTTACAGGTTCGTATACGACAGCCGCGGATATCTGACCAATGTTGAAAGCGTCGGCATTGGCGCGCTGTCCGAGGATCAGCTTGTGCTTGTAAGAAAGCAGGGTGACCGCGCGAGAATCAATTTCCGCGTCAAGGAAATCTTCATTCTTTACGAGCCCAGTCAGTTCAACGAAGCTCAGAAAAAGCTTTACCAGAATATCTACAGTGATTATGACTTCGGCGACGCCACAACCGCCTCGATTTATGACGAGATCGAGCCTCAGGAGGTTTCTGACTATACCGAAAGCAGCGTAGACGATATTGAGGAGATTCCCTTCTTTGAATACAGCGATGAAGAAGAAATCTCTGAGGAGTAATTGTAATATCTGACCATTAAGGCGGGGCTGCCATTGGCGGCTCCGCCTTAAAACTTGGCCGCGCGGGCCGCGGAAGGAGGCTTTTATGAAAACCGATATGAAATGGGCCGCGTTTTTTGCGGCGGTCTGCGCCCTCTGCGCTGCGGCGCTGCTGCTGCGCGGCGGAACGGACGGCGGACGGGCCGTGATAAAAATTGACGGCGAGGTCTATTCCGTCGTTGAGCTTAACGCTGCCGAGCCTCACGAGTTTGACATAAAGACCGAGCGAGGCTATAACCGCCTGCGTGTGGAAAAAGGCCGCATATCGGTGGTTGAAGCCGACTGCCCCGACAAGCTCTGCGTGAAGCGGGGAAGCGTCAAGGCCGGCGATTTGCCGCTGGTGTGCCTGCCTCACCGGCTGACGGTGGAGGTGGGCAAATCCGGCGTGGACGCAGTGGCCGGAGGTATGTGATGAACGTAAAAAAAATAACCGCTACGGCTTTGCTTTTAGCCGTGGCCCTGACGATATTTGTGGCTGAGGCTCAGCTTCCGCCTCCTGTGCCACTGCCCGGCGTAAAGTTAGGGCTCGCGAACGTGGTAACGCTGGCCGCGTTGTCGCTTTTGGGGCGCCGTGAAGCTCTTGCGACGCTGCTTGGACGGATTATACTTGGAAGCATTTTTGCCGGACAGGCCGTAAGCTTTATATACAGCCTTTGCGGCGGGCTGCTGTGCTATATCGTAATGGCCGCGCTTGTCGGCCCTCTCGGAGAAAGGCTGTGGGTGGTGAGCGTGTTCGGCGCAGTTACGCATAATTTGGGGCAGATTGCCGCCGCCGCCGCACTGGCACACTCCGCCGCCGTAATTGCTTACCTGCCGGTGTTGGTCATGTCCGGAGTGCTGACCGGCGCGTTCACCGGCCTCTGCGCACAAATTATTGTAAAACGACTGAAAAGAAGGAAAGAGCAATGAAACGTATTGCCGCCCTGCTCCTGACGCTTCCGCTGCTTGCGGCTTGCGCTCCTAAGGAGGAAAAACGCATATTCTTCGCCATGGACACCGTTATGGAAATAACCGCTTTCGGCCCCGAGGCCGCCGAGGCAATCTCCGCCGCAGAGAGCGAGCTTTTTCGCCTTGACAGCTTGCTAAGCCGAGGCAATGAGGACAGCGAGGTTTATGCCCTCAACGCCGCGGGCGGGGGCGAGGCTTCGCCAGAGACGGCGGAGCTCATTTCCCGTGCGCTGGAACTCGGTGCGTCCACGGACTGGGCCTTCGACATAACCGTTGCCCCGCTGATGGACCTTTGGGGCTTTTATGACCAGAACTACCGCGTGCCGAGCGAGGCGGAAATAGCCGCCGCCCTGCCGATTGTGGGCGGGGAGAGGGTAGGCGTTTCGGGCGCGCGTGTGGAGCTCGGCGGCGGGAGGATAGACCTCGGCGGCATAGCAAAGGGCTGGGCCTCGGGACAGGCGGCGGAGCTGCTGCGCGAGAGAGGGATTACGTCCGCGCTGCTGAACCTCGGCGGCAATATTCAGGCTATAGGCAGCCGAGGCGGCAAGCCGTGGCGCGTGGCCGTACAGAACCCTGACGGCGGCGAATACATTGGCGTTCTCAGCCTCACGGATGCCTGCGCCGTGACCTCCGGCGATTATCAGCGATTTTTCGAGGATAACGGCAAAATCTACCACCATATTATTGACCCAAAAACCGGCTATCCCGCCGAAAGCGGTCTCCGCTCGGTGACGGTGGTCTGCGCCGACCCTGCTCTGGCGGACGGCCTATCCACAGCTTTGTTTGTTATGGGCATGGATAAGGCGCTGGAGTTTTGGCGAACAGAGGGCGGTTTCGAGGCCGTTTTCGTCGCGGCGGACGGCGGAGTTTATGTGACTGCCGGCCTCGGGAACTGCTTTGAGAGAGCGGGAAAATACGAAATTGTTGAATAAAAAAATTAAACTTTGCCCTATATATTGACTTTTCGGCGCAAAACATGGTAAAATAAAACCGTAATTTAAAATATTTCGCCCCGCCTCAGGGGCGACAGGAGGGATATTAATGCGAAAAATACTGTCCGCGCTTTTGCCGCTCGCGCTGCTTGCGGCTTCGCTGGCGGGCTGCGCCCCCGATGACGCCGAGCTTTACTCGGCGATAAAGCGTACAGGCGAGGCCGAAAACTCGGTTTCGACAACCACGCTGACCTTTGCTCTCGACGTGGCCGAACCCGTCGCCGTTTACGGCGACAACGTTTATGTGGAGAGCTACGTCCGCAGCGTCAACGGCGACCTTGACAGCCTTGCCAACGGGCTTGTCCCCGAGGTGCGCGTGAGCCGCGCCAAAAGCGGCGAAAGCTCGAAAACCGATATAACCCTCGCCTATCCGGACGCGGAGGCCGATTTCACCTTCTACGGGCAGGGCGATAGGAGGATAGTGAAAACCCCGACCGTGCTTCTGCCCTTCAGCTCGGAGGGCATACGCGGCGTGAAATACCTTTACGCCGACAAGGGCCTGCTTGAAAGGATGGCCACCGGCAGCCAAGACGCGCTTATCAGTGAGCTTGGCGGCAGCCTTTGCGACGCGGTGGCCGGCAAAATCAGCTATCCCCTTGTTACGGAAAGCCTTGCCCGCGGGCGCGAAACGCTCTATACCGTAAGGCTGGACGCCGCCGCGCTCAGGGGCTTAAGCTCCGATATAATGGGCATCGCCTCCGAGCCGGAGGTTATCGGCCTGCTTGCCCTCGCCCTGTATACGAACTCCAAGGACGCGGGAACAATCGACGACGTTAAGGCCGCCGTTGCCGACGGAATTGCCGGCGCGAAGGCGGACGTAGACGAGCTTATGGACGCGATTGCGGACTCGGGCGCGCTAAAGGACGGCCTGACGCTGCGCTTCGCTGTGGCAAACGGCCTCGTCACCCGCCGCGAGCTTACCCTTAAGCTTGATTTCGACCTTTCAAAGCCTGCCGTCAGCGGCCTTATCCTCGGGGAGGAAAACGCCTCGGGCCGTTTTACCGTGACGGTGAACGCCGTGACCGACGTGGCCTACGGCGCGGCAAGCGTGGAGCTGCCAAGCCTCACCGCCGAAAATTCCGTCGATCTTGACGCGGAATATGAGGAATACAAAAAGTATCTGGCCGCGAAAAGCGAGTTTGACAAAACCGCCCTTCATACCTATGCCGATGCTGACGAGTATCTTGCGCTTAACCCGAACGGCGGGCCGGTTCGGCTGATAAACAGGGCCTCCGGCGCCGAGGTCGTGACAACGCCCATAATTGTCGGCGACGGCTATGACGGCGAGAGCCTTATGGTATCCGTTAAGGACTTCGCCGCCGTTATCGGCTCGTCAGTAAGCTGGGACCCCTCCGCAATGGCCGCCGAATTTCCCGTGACGATGCGGGAAAGGCAGTACACGGCTTGCGTGCTGAACGCCGACGGCAAAGCCATATTTGACGAATATTGGGATAATTTTGATGATGAAGCCGGACGGTACGTAGGCTCCGCGCTCACACCCGAGCAGACGGCGGCTATGGGGCGCGCCGATAAAAAAATTATTTTCAACGGCTACTTCACCGAGGACGGCACGGCCTATATTGACATGACCCACGTATATTTTCTCCTTGGTTACGCCCAGCGAGCCGGCGTCGGTACGCTGACCATCGACACCGTTCAAAACGCTGAATTTGAGTATGAGGGCATTGAGGATAACTTCTTCTATTCCCGCGAAGACGCTCTGCCGAACATCGGCATAATCGGCGGAGCCGACGGCCCTACCGCGATTTTTTCCACGCAAAGCGATATGTAAAGGGGGAAAACGACAGTGAAAAAGCATATTTTCGTAATTCTCGCGCTGGCGCTTGCGTTCGGCCTTTTAGCCGGCTGCTCCCCCGCCGACGCGGAGCTTTGGGCGGCCCTTCAGCGTACCTCCGAGGCCGACTTTACCGCGACCGAGACGCTGAGCTGGAGCGTGACCGAAAACGTCCCCATAGAAACCAAGCTCACCGAGGCGGGCCGCGAAAACGGCTATGACGAATTTTATATGCCTTATGACGACGCCTATTCCGAGGCCCTTAAGGCCGTGAGCCTGTTTCTTGAGGATTTCACCTTCGGCGCGACGCAGAAAAAGCAGGGCGGCCTCGCTCGGTTTGACTTTACCGTCGCCAAACCCGATATGCGCTTTAAGTTCGCTGCGTGGACGGACGGTACGGACGAGACCTCGCCCTCCGTTATATTTAAGATACCGAGCTACCTGACCGGCGCGGCCTTCCGCGGCAAGGACTATATTACAATGAAGCCCGTTAGGAATGAAACGCTCTCCGGGGACGCGATTGAGGCATACACAAAGGAAATAACGGACTTTACCGAATATATAAAATCCGTGCTGCCGTCTCTTGCCGGTCAGGCTCAAATTACCGGCGGGGCCGAGGTCTATACCGTTCGGCTCGACGCGGCGGCTCTGCGCTTCGCGGCCGATAAGATAATCGCCGCCCTTGCCGATAACGAGGGCAGGGAGCGGGTGCAAAGGCTCGCGAACGCCTATATCGACGTTGCGCTTGCCACCGCGGAGGAAAACGGCGTGGACGAGGACGACCTCGCCGTGCTTAAGGCTTCGAGGGAGACGTTCCTCGCGGGATATGACGAGGCCATTAAGAATGCGCGGGCCTACGCTCCGGCCATAGGCGAGCAAATAGAAAAGAGCGGCCTCCTGAAGAACGGCCTCACGATAAAATATACTGTT
Organism: uncultured Clostridia bacterium; assembly: GCA_947629005.1. Taxonomy (GTDB): domain Bacteria; phylum Bacillota; class Clostridia; order UMGS1883; family UMGS1883; genus JAFLUQ01. Next base: position 15,219 of record CANRCD010000003.1, on the reverse strand, counting down.
AAGAACGGCCTTATCGAAAAGCAGGAGACCGAATTTGCGCTCGATGTGGACATTGAGGCCATAAGCGAGGCCGTCAAGGCCATTGGCGCCATTATTTCCGGCGAGGAGCCCTCTGACTACGAGCCCCCGTATGTGACGGAGGGCAGCTTTACTGTGACCGGCAGGGCCGTTACGTCTTACGATTACTCCCCCGTGGAGATTTCCTTCCCCGAGGTCACAGCCGAAAACAGCGTTGACTATGCCGCCGAAACGGAGGAATACAATCGGTATTTACGGGCGAAAATCGAGCATGACGAAACATGGAAGGGATATTATAGATTATCCGAAAAATACAATGAGGAAAATCCCGACGGAGCCCCGCTTACGGTGAAAAACCTTGCGAATGGCGTTGAACTGACCGTTACGCCCTTTGTGAATCCCGACGACGATTACGGCACGTATATTCCCGCGTCCGAGATTGAGGCGATTTTGGGCTGCGGCGGTGACTACAATGCCGACATTGACGCTTATGTGCTTGAGATTGACGGAGAGAAAATCGGCGTGTTCGGCGACGAGGGCAGAGAGATATATTGGGAGTATTTGGATGGCAGCGACTACGGCGACGGTGAATACACCGGCGGAGAGCTTACCGCAGGGCAGGCCGCCGCAATAGCCGCCCTTGACGGTATCTCAGTGGACGACCTGATATTTACCGAGGACGGGGAGCCGTATTTGGAGTTGAGCAACGTACTGGAAACGGAAGGCTATGTTTTTAATTTGGAAGGCTCCGTGCTGACCGTTGACAGGGCAGAAAACCAAGCCTTTACCTTTGACGGGATAGAGGACAACTTCTTTTATCTTTTGAATTACGGGTATTAAGCGATGGCCGGAATTATTGATTTTATCTTGATACATGGCGGCAAGGGCTTCGGAGAACTGCCCTTCTGTCCGGTGGACGCCGCCGTGCTGTGCCAGCTGAGCTACCTTAAATTTGAATACGTCAAGGCCGGCGAAACCCTGCTCGACACCCTGCGCGACGGCGGGCGCGCACGCCTTTTCGAGGACTCGCGCTTCGGCGACGACCAACGCCGTCTGCTGTTCGAGGCGGCCTTCAGCCCGCGCTACCAAAACATGAGGATAAAAAGCGTGCACTCTGTCCGCGACGAGGGCAGCGACACCTGCTTTTGCGCCATGATATTCGAGCCCGAGGACTGTGAAAGCGTTGTGGTTTTTCGCGGCACCGACGAATACGTTGTGGGCTGGAAAGAGGACTTTGCCATGGCCTATAAGAGCCCCGTCCCCTCGCAGACGCTCGCCGCCGAGTACCTTGCCCGCGAAACGGCGGGAATAGGCGATTTCTTTGTCTGCGGCCACAGCAAGGGCGGCAATCTTGCCCGTTACGCGGCGCTCCATGCCGCCGAGGACGTCCGCTCAAGGATAAAAATGGTCTACGACCTTGACGGCCCGGGCTTCTCTTCGGAGGGCTCCCTGCCGGACATAGGCGACCTTGGCGGCAAAATCACCAAACTGACGCCAAGGCTCTCGCTTGTGGGCAGGCTGTTTCAAAGCGACGCCGCCGCTATCCGTGTGGACAGCGACGGCCCCGCAGTTTTGCAGCACGACATCTTTAACTGGAAAACCGACGAGCACGGCGATTTTATCTATCTCGACGGCGGCATAGACGGTTTTCGCCCGCTGACCGCGCGGCTGAACGCCAACGTAGCGCAGCTTTCGCCCGAGCAGCTTGAACGCTTTGTCGAGGCGCTGTTCGGCGTGCTTAAGGACGCCGATGTGGATAATTTGGCGGACTTTGGCAAGCATTGGCTGAGAAACAGTAAAAAGATTCTTTCCGCCTATATAGACCTCGACGATAAGACGCGCGAGGTGCTGACTGATACTTTGTCGGAGCTGATACTGGGATAAACTAAAAGTACCCCATTGGGACAATGTCATTAAGCAAGGCAGATATAAAGACCCGGGCTTAGAAATAAGCTCGGGTCTTTTTTTATTTTTAATAATTACTCTCGCCATATAGTATTAACAGTTTGACTATACCAGCGGAAAAATTATAAAAAGCGGGAACTTTTTTCAGCCTTTTTCGTCTAAATTACAGAAGCTCGAAAGGAGGTTTTCAGTTATGAAAAAAATATTTTTATTGATTATCTGTGCGGCTCTTATGCCGTGGCTCTGCGCCGCGGCGGAGGCTTTGCCGGAGTACATTTACGGCGAGGGCTGCTATGTGGCCTACGACCCCACGGGCGGCAGTACCGAAAGCGTGCCGGACGACAGCGACAGTCGCCGGCCATTCGAGAAAGGGCTTGTGATTAGGTTCGACGGCGGTGAGGAGCATATCATCAGCTACGGCATCTTTCCCGGCGAGCGGGTATCGTTCCCAAAAATCGGCGACTTGCCGGAGGGTGAGCGCCCCCGCATCCAACCTCCGGGAAACAGCCGGCCGCCCACAAATATTCTTTACATACGCTGCTATATTGACGGCGAGCCCTACGACGCCAGAATAGCCTTTGACGAGGACGGCAATTGCTTCCTCATCAGCTGCGACAGGAGGCCAAAGCCCGCGGCGGTCACGATCCCCGTATTCCCCGTGAAGCTGAACGGGCAGCTCGTCGAGCCGGATGCGGGGGAGTACCCCATCCTTACATACAGGGACGTGGTTTACCTTCCCTTGGAAGATGGCTATTGCCGCTTTCTCGGGCTCAATAGCGATTGCAGCAGCTATCTTAACAGGCTGACCGCCGCGGTCACAAACGGCGGGATAAGCGCCGATACGCTGGAATTTGCTCCCGCAGTCAGTAATAACGGCGGGGAGCTGACGGCGGAGATAATAAATTACAATGTGTATATCAGCAGCCAGGATCCGGTTGAAAATCAGGAACTCAACTGGCCCCTTATAACCCTCCGCGGAATGACCTATATGCCCCTGACTTGGGACGTGTGCCAAACGCTCGACTGGGAGTTGAGCTTCGATCCGAAAGCCGGCCTCGCGCTTAGTACCGCCGATGCCTTTCGCCCCAGCTGGAGCAGCCCCCAGAGCCACGGTATGCTCGGCGCACAGTTCAGTGTGGAAAAATATGTAATTGGGGAAGATTGCTACGCGGGATATTTCATCGCCGGCATGAATACCGACGGCAGCGATAAAAGGCTGATTTGGCGGCGCAGGGGGCAGCCGGAAAAGCGCTTTGGAGCGGAGTGCCTTGCGGAACTGGGCAGATATGTGCGGCTCGGTTATGCGCTTGACAGTTATAATACGGAAAGGCCGTCGGACATTGTGCCGTGGCTTGATGGCAGCGTGTTAAATATTACTGTGACAGTTACTGTCGTGGACGACAAAAAAACCTATTTGGCAAAGATAGACATGGAAAACGAAAAGCTCCTCGGGTACGAGGAGCTGCCGCCAATGGATGCGGATAACTGAGTGTCAGACACAAAACAGCCCCATAGGGAGGCTGTTTTATTATCCGCAAAATTTACAGAAGTATCTTATCCTCGCCGAACCACTTCTCGGAGATTTCGGCAAGGGCGCCGTCGGCTTTAAGAGAGGCCAGCGCGGCCTCAACGGCCTCACAGAGGGCGGTATTGTCTTTAGCAAAGCCAATGGCGTACTCCTCGGGAGCAAGGCTCTCTTCAAGCACGGTGAGAGGATAGTTGTTCTCGTTGATAACGTAGTTGGCTACGACTTCATCCAGAATAACGGCGTCTACGTTGCCGGCCTGAAGGTCCATAAGCGCGGTGAGGTTATCCTCCATTTCAACCTTTTCGGCGATTGAGGCGTTAAGCTCCTCGTTCGCCTCAAGAGCCTCGGAGGCGGAGGAGTCGCTCTGGAGGGCTACCTTCTTGCCGGCCAAGTCGGCGAGGGCGGCAATGCCGCTGTCGTTGTTCACAACGACTACCTGACGGTTGGCGAGGTAGGGAGCGCTCATGCAGTAGTTTTCAAGGCGCTCGTCGGTAACGGTGAGGCCGTTCCAAATGCAGTCGATATTGCCGGCGGCAAGTTCGGCGTCCTTGTTGTCCCAAACGATGGGCACGCACTCGAGCTCAACGCCGTAATAGTCGCACACGGCCTGAGCGAGGTCGATATCAAAGCCCACGATGTCGCCGGTCTCAGAGGTGAAGCCCATGGGAGGGAACGAGGCGTCAAGACCGAGCTTGAAGGGGTTGGGCAGGGCGGCGGCCTCGTCAAGGTCGGTCACAACGTCCTGTGCGTCGGTGTCAACGTCGGGAGTTTCGGTTGTCCCGCAGCCCGCAAAGGCAAGGCAAAGCGCGAGAGCGAGCGTAAGAGCAATGATTTTTTTCAATGTAAACATCTCCTTTTTGGATTTGCATACATTTTACATCATTTTTTATGATTAGTAAAGTGCTTTAACGAAAATTTTACAATTTCGTCAATATTGCTGAAAAACCGCCGCCCGAGAGCTCATATAATGTAACAAAATTGCTTTCGGGAGATAAGAAAATGCCAAACGCCCATAAAATTTTTGTCAACACGCTTCTACTCACGGCTGCCTCGCTGGTCATGCGAGGGGTGGGGCTCGCGTTTCAGCTTTACCTCGCCGGCAGGATAGGCGCTGCGCCGCTCGGCGTGTATTCGCTGATGATGACGGTTTACACCATGTTTGTAACTCTCGGCAGCGGAGGAATCCGCTTTGCCGTCACAAGGCTGACGGCGGCGGCCCTCGCCTCGGGCGGCAGCGTCCGCAGGACGGTTTTTTCGGCCCTTGCATACGCCCTCGGCACAGGGCTTTTCGCCTGCGCAGCGCTGTTTTTTGCAGCTCCGCTGGCCGGCGAGCGGTGGATAGGCTCGCCCTCCGTCACGCCCGCCCTGCGCCTGCTGGCGGCAAGTCTGCCGTTTATTTCGGTAACGTCGGTGCTCGGCGGATACTTTACAGGCGTGGAGCGCGTGGTGCGCTCGGTCTCGGTGAACATATTGGAGCAGCTTAGCCGCATAGCCGTTGCGGTGACGCTTTTGGGCCGCTCAAGCGGCGGAGTGGGCGGGGTATGCTCCGCGCTGGCCGCGGCGGCGGTGTTTGGCGAGGCGATGAGCTGCCTGTGCCATGGAGCGCTTTTTGCAATTGATATACGCCGCCTGCCTCGGGGCCGCCGTCAGGGAGGCTACGGGCGCAGGATGATTTCTACGGCCATGCCCATTGCTGTCAGCGCATATATGCGTACCGGACTCAGCTCCCTTGGCCACATACTTATCCCTCGGGGGTTGCGCGCCTCGGGCGCCAGCTTTGAAAGCGCCTTCGCGGCCTACGGCGTCATTCACGGCATGGTATTTCCGGCGCTTTTGTTCCCCTCGGCGCTGCTGACCGCCTTGGCCGAGCTGATTATCCCGCGTCTCACCGCCGCCCAGAGCGAGGGACGAGAGCGCGGCGTGAGCTACATGACGACGCGGGTGATAAAAATTGGATTTCTGTTTTCGGTCTGCGTGGCCGGAATAATGTTCTTTTTCGGCGGCGGTATCGGCTTGGCGGCATACAAATCGGCCGAGGCCGGCAGATTCATGCGGGTGTTTGCGCCGCTGGTGCCGGTTATGTACTGCGATATGGTAACCGACGGCTGCCTTAAGGGGCTGGGCCAGCACATGCAGGCAATGTACATAAACATCGCCGAGGCCACGCTGAACGTGCTGCTGCTTTGGCTTCTGGTGCCGCGGCTGGCGGTTTTGGGCTACGGTATCAGCATATACGTGTGTGAAAGCTTTAATCTTGCGCTCAGCTTCGGACGGCTGCTAAAGGTGACACGGGTGGATGTTTCGCTCGGCGAGCTTATAAAAACGCCGCTGGCAGCGGCCGTGGCCGGACTGCTCATATCGGCGGCGGGGCTTGGACTCGTATGCTCGGCGGCAGCCATGGCTGCGGCGTACACGCTGCTGCTGTGTTTCTTCGGCGTGGTTGCCGGCGGCGACGTGGCGTGGTTTAAGGGCGTGCTCCGCGGCCATGGACAGGTAGCTGAGCACGGACGCGCGGAAATCTGAATTAAAGAAGAAAGGCCCGCCGGAGCGGGCCTTTCCCAACTGAGCCGGTAAGCCGAGTTCTGTCTTGAACAGCCATCTGTCTAGGCCGTGGGTCTCCCCGCGGCTCAAGCCACCCTTCGGGGTATGGATCGGGCAAATCGCTGCCCCTGTCGGTGTTGCTTCGGGTGGGGTTTACATAGCGTCCCCGATTACCCGGGGACCGGTGGGCTCTTGCCCCGCCTTTCCATCCTTACCGCATAACGCGGCGGTTTATTTCTGTTGCACTTTCCTTAGAGTCGCCTCCACCGGGATTTCTCCGGCACCCTGCCCTGCGAAGCTCGGACTTTCCTCACCGGCGCGTCAGCGCCGCCGCGGCTGTTTAGCTCACTTGGAGCTTTATTATACCACGCCGCGGCGGTTTTGTCAAGACAATATCTCTTTAAGCAGCCCCTCGCAGCCCTTGAGGATGTCTCGGTAGGCGGTATCGAAATCGCCGGTATACCATGGATCGGCCACGTCGCGGCTGAGATCGGCAAAGCTTAGCAAAAGGCGCGCCTTGTTCTCGGCGGAGACGCCGCATATCCGCTTTATATTGTTGATATTGGCCCTGTCCATGCCGACTATAAGGTCGAATTTTTCTCCGTCCTCTCTCGTTAGCCGTCTGGCCCGCCGAGGCGAGAAAGGTATACCATTGTTTACAAGAATACGGCGAGTGCCTGAGTGGATGTCGCTGCCAATTTCCTCGTCGCTGGTGGCAGCCGAGGAAATGAAAAACTCGTCCTCCCGCCCCAGCCGCCTGACCATATCCTTAAAAACGAATTCAGCCATCGGCGAGCGGCATATATTGCCGTGACAGACGAAAAGTATGCCTGTTTTGTTCACGCTATCACGTCCCTTCGGCTCCATTATACAGGAAAACACGGCCGGTTTCAAGGGCGCGGGCAAATTTTATTTTTTTGAAAAAACACTTGACAAGCCCCCGCTTTTCCTGTATAATATTCCTCGGACAGCGCGGAGAGATGGCTGAGCTGGTCTAAGGCGCACGACTGGAAATCGTGTATCGGTTAACCCCGATCAAGGGTTCGAATCCCTTTCTCTCCGCCAAGCCGGAGCAAAGTATCTTTGCTCCGGCTTTCTTTTTTAGGGAAATTGTGACGCTTATCCCCATGTTTCTCCGATTCTGCATCCAATATTACGGGAATTACGCAAATTTTTAATCCATTGCTGAGACGTTTATTAGTATTTCCGTTGCCCGCCGGAGTCGTTGGAGCAAAAACAGCATTTGCTCCGATAATAATATATTGACGTCGGTTCGTTAAAGTGGTATAATATACATGAGAAAAGCTCTACAGTCATTTTAAATGTAAGGGACAGAATTGACGGTAAGACTGGACGGATGGTGTCTGATGGCGAAAAGAGTATTTGAAGGAGGACGGTTTTATGAAAAAAATTTTTGCTGCTTTTTCTATCATTTTTATAATGACAGCGCCAACGGTATTTGCCGGAAATACAGGATCGGTCAACATTGAACAGACAACGGCCGCAGGCTATGATTACTCTGCGGCGATAACCGAGGACGGCAAGCTTTGGATGTGGGGCGCAAGCTTCTCGGGATATCTCGGCTTTGGAGGAACAGATAATGTTGTAATACCGACCGAGCTTATGAGTGAAGTCATTTCAGTATACGCATCGTCCGAGAACTCGCCTCCGTGCACAGCTGTAATAAAATCTGACGGCACGCTCTGGACTTGGGGCGATAATTATTTTGGCCGTCTGGGCGACGGTACGCAAACGGGCCGCGCTACCCCTCAGCAGATTATGACCGGCGTGAAAGCCGCTTCGCTGGGTTTCAAACACACCGCAGCGATTAAGGACGACGGAAGCCTGTGGCTTTGGGGTTTGAATAACCACGGGCAACTCGGCGACGATACGACAGGCAACAACGAAAATCCTCAAAAAATCATGGATCATGTGAAGGCTGTTTCGGCCGGTTTCTGGCACAGCGCCGCCGTCACAGATGATGGCAAGCTTTGGACATGGGGCAGCAACATCAGAGGTCAGTTGGGGGACGGCACAAATGTTGACAGCCATATACCTAAAATGGTTATGGAGAACGTGGCATCCGTGCAGGCAAGCGAAAATTTTACTGCGGCAATAAAAACAGACGGCACCCTTTGGATGTGCGGAAGCAACAATAACGGTCAGCTCGGCGACCAGAATGGCGACAGTTCCGTATTCAAGGAGGTCCTCAGCGATGTGAAGTCAGTCAGTCTGGGCTACAGGTATGTGCTTGCCGTTAAAACTAACGGCGAGCTTTGGGGCTGGGGCGCCGGCGGAGCGCTGGGAGACGGCCAGATCAACGCCGTAAACTCCCCCAAAAAAATAATGGACGGCGTCAATTCAGTGTCAGCCGGATATGACCATTCACTTATACTTAAAGACGACGGAACCCTTCTATCCTGTGGCAGAAATTATAACGGACAACTGGGCGACGGGAACAGCGAGACTAATAACTGGACGCTCACGCCCTCTCCCGTTAATTTAGGTTCTGTAAAAACAATTGAAGAGAAAAAAACTTATATAGTGACCTTTGACCCTAACGGCGGCGATGTGGATACAAAAACAATTACAGTTACCTGCGGAGATGAATATGGCGAGCTTCCCGTTCCCACGAGAACAGGCTATACCTTTGAGGGCTGGTTCACGGACGATAACGTGCAGATAAAAGACGACACGGAGGTCACAATCACCGCGCCGCAAACCCTGCACGCGCGCTGGATAGCCAATACATATACTATAACATTTGATGTTGCAGGCGGCGAGGAGGAAGTTGAAAACACCACTGTTACATACGGTGATACATACGGCGAGCTTCCCGTTCCCACGAGGACGGGCTATACCTTCGAGGGCTGGTTCACGGACGATAACGTGCAGATAAAAGACGACACGGAGGTCACAATCACCGCGCCGCAAACCCTGCACGCGCACTGGATAGCCAATACATATACCATAACATTTGATGTTGCAGGCGGCGAGGAGGAAGTTGAAAACACCATTGTTACATACGGTGATACGTACGGAGAGCTTCCCGTTCCCACGAGAACAGGCTATACCTTTGAGGGCTGGTTCACGGACGATAACGTTCAGATAAAAGACGATACGGAGGTCACAATCACCGCACCGCAAACTCTGCACGCGCACTGGAAGGCCAATATTTATACGATAACGTATGACTCTAACGGAGGAACCGGTATAACGGCAGACAGCGTTCACATCTATGACAGCGAAAGGGCGCTGACTAAGAACGGATTCACTAAGGGAAATTACGCCTTCATGGGCTGGAACACCGATCCCGACGGCAACGGCGAATTTTACGCCGACGAGGCGGTTGTCAAAAATCTTGCCTCTGAAGATGGAAGCGCCGTCATTCTGTATGCCCAATGGGAGCGTGTCGGGACAAAGACTACCATTGAGGATCGAGGCGAATATACTATTGTCAATGTAAAGATCACCGTAGTTGAGCCTCCCTGCCTGATAATTTTATCGGCATATTCGGACGGATGTCTGGCCGCGGTGGAAACCAGAGCCTATACTTCATCGGACGAAAGCTTTTCCATTGAGAGCGATTTTGACGCCGTCAAGGTCATGCTTTGGAACGGGCTTGACCGCATGGATCCTATAAGCAAAGTCGAAATCGTGGAAAAATATTAAGACGAATTTGTAAAGAAATGAAAAGTAGTCATCCCAAATTTATTAATAAGAGTTAATCTTCGGCTGAAAAAAACGGCTCTGAAAATGTTTTCAGAGCCGTTTTGTCATTTAATTCTCAGAAATTTATCCTGAAGAGCTTTCCGCTTCGCGTCGGAGAGATTCAGCGCATATCTCAGATAATTGTCCACGGAACCGTATTCCCGCTTTACGCTGTCCAACGCCATGTGAAGGTATTTTTCGTCTATGCCGTCGGCTGCGGAGATGAACTCGGCGGCGGTGGCCTCGTCGAGGCCCTTTTCCGCGGCTATTGAGCGCAGCTTTTTGATTTTGCCGGCGTAATAATCGTTTGTGAGAAGGAAATCCCGCTCGACTACGCCCCCGTCGGAGCCCAGCGCGAGCAGCAGCGCGGAGGCGAGACCTGTTCTGTCCCCTTGCCGGCCGAGCAATGCCACAGCACGGCTTCGTCCCCGCCGGCGTTGAGCAACACGTCAAAGAAGCGGGAGTAGGCGTTCTGAGCGGTTTTCGATAGCAGTATCCGCTCATACCTTTCTGTTATAATGCCGTTCTCGGCGTAGGCCAGTGCCCTCGCAAGGCTGTCGCCGTCCTCGGGCTCGATTTCGCTGAGCTTTTTAGCCGTTTTTTCTGTGAACAAATCGCCGCCGTAAACTGGAATATATATGTACTCCGCGTCGGGAATTTCCATGTCGGGAGTGTCTTTGCGCTCGGCCTCAGAGCGGAAGTCCACAACATATTTTAGGTTATACCTGCCTAACAGAGTGTTATTATCCTCGTCGCTGAGCCACGACAGTACGCCTCCGCTAAGCAGTGCTCCGTCCCTCACTTTGCGGCCATCCTTGCACGGATAATCACCAAGCTGTCGGACGTTGCTGATGGTAGTGACGTCGATAGCCTGTGTTTCAAGAGTGAAACCTGCATAATCTTGGGCGCTAGGAATTTGATTCGTTATAACAATTTCCCGCGTTTGGGGGAGCCACTCCACGTCCATGTGCAGGCTCTCGGCAACAAAGCGGATTGGCAGCATCGTTCTCCCTCCGAGAATGGCGGGCGCCGTGTCTAGAAGCTGAGCCTTGCCGTTCAGATAAGCGGTGGTACTGCAGATTTGAAGATTCACAGAGTTGCCGCCGCGCGTCAGCGTTACGGTTTGGGTTTTTCCGTCCCAACTGACGTTCCCGCCAAATTACTCCACCACCGCGCGGACGGGCAGCAGCGTTCGGCCGCCTTGCAAAACCGGCGACATGCCCTGCCGGTCGATAAGCTTTTCAGCGCCGTTCACCTTCATCACGGGGGTGTCTATTTGCAGCCGGACGGTGAGCTCACCGTCATCCAAAGCGGCTGTTTCTGTGAGATAGGGATTTGTTTCCCATACGCGGACGTAGTCCACCTCCATCTGCGCAGGCAGGGCTTGAATGGCCTTGACCGTCCCGCCTCCGCCCACGGAGCGGATTCGACCATCAGCAGCATATCCCCGCCAAGCGGACAGATGCCCGCGCTGCGGGTGCGCCATGTTTCCTTGCCGTCCACGTAAAATATGTAATCGGTTTCCGTGCGCCACAGGGCGAATTTGTGAAATTTGCCGTCGTATATTTTCGAGTTTGAATGAATTTTTGAATCGTTTTTGGCTTTTTCACCGTAGCCGTCCCAGTGAATGGCGTGGCCGCAGCGGCCCTCTGCGCTGTCTATGCTTTCAATAATATCAATTTCGATACCATCCTCGCTGCTGTTATCCTCGCCCATGACATCGCCTGCCATCATCCAAAACGCGCCCCATATACCGTAAGTTTTGGGGAAGCGAATGGAGGCTTCATAGTAGCCGTACCCGCCCGAGAAGTCCGCTGCGCTGCGCACTGCACCCGAATGTACGCGGTTTTCCTCTGCGTTCCACTTGGCTGTCAGAAGAAGCCTGCCGTCACCGCTTAGGCGTGAAAGCGATTTGCCCAAAAAATCCATGACGTCGCCGCGCTCCGTTTCGCAGCAGCGCTCTCATTTGGCAGAGCCCAGTTCGCCCCGTCAAATTCGTCCTCAAATACAGGCGCCGGCAACGGAACCTCGCTCTGCGTGCCCGAAAGGCCTTTTGCGCACCGCGTCCCGCCGATTATTCCAAAGGCCACGACGATTTCCGCAGAAAGATAAATGATTTTTTTGATCAGGCCGTAATCTTGCCATACCTCCAACGGCTTTTGCAGATATTTCCGTCTCACCAACCGCTAAAAAATTTATGGTTAAAATTGCGCATCACTGTTTCCGAGCCCAAGGAGCAGGGGAAATTTCTGCTGAGCTATAATAGCCTTGATTTATATACCATAGCGGAGCTCGTTTGTCTATCCCATAATTAAAAAGTAGCACTAATGATATGACGTAAAAATGACAGTGTGGCGGCAGGCGGTACGGAGGTTCGCCGCCACAAGCTTTTTGTTTTGCAAAGGTTTAAACACCAGCGTAATAAGGAACGGCAAAAACTAACACGACAAAAGAGCCCCCAAAGGGGCCCTTTGCTGTTTTGTGATTATTCGGCGTCATAGCCTTTCCACATATTAAACTGGTCTGATATCTGCTCATCTTCGAATTTAACGGAGATAAATGCTCCGTTTGTAGACGCGATAGTGGAATTCATCATGACGTCCTCCCGCGTAAGCTCGGCAGAGCTTACGGCAGGGGTTTCAAAAAATTTCTTCATATTTTTAGCCCTCCTTATATCTCTTCAACGAAGTCTACCGAACCTACCTCATCGGCTGATTCGACAACCTCATCGGGCTCAAAAACAAATTCTATTTCCTCTAGGAAGATGTCTTCAAGCGCCTCCATATCGGCGGGAAGGGTTATCATTACGGACTTGCCGTCCTCGGCAACTATAGCCGTAGCGCCTTCTATGGTTGTTATCTCGGCGCCGGTATCGCCGAAGGACAGACCGGCTTTGACGGCCGCCTCGGTGATTTCAACCTTAAGGCCGGTGCCGGCAGTACTGAGCGCGAGAACGTTCGCAACCCCGTCGGCGAGCTTGTAGCCGTTAGCGTTGCCCTCGGAGCTGTCCTTCTTAAGGTACAGACCACCATTCTTAAGAACCTCATTAACCTTATCAAGCTGTTTGGAGTTGATTTTGACAACCTCGTCGGCCTTGGCATAGTTTCCAATAGCTTCCATAACAAGGCCGTATACACTTGCTTTTACTGTTGTGCTCCTAGCGCCGTTATTTACGGCCATTACGGAATAATAACGGTTTGTCTTTTCGGAGTCAACTATAACTCCGTCGTTGCTCACCGCGGCAACAGGCTCGCCGTTCTGAGGAGTAATTTTGAAGCTTGAAGCCGTGCCTTCGTCAACGGTAAAGTTGGCGGTGAACTTGCTGTTTTCTTCGTCCCAGCCGAGAGATGCCTTCAAATTACTGGGGGCTTCGGGAGTATGTACCTTTACGTTTCTCACGTAAACGCCGTTGCCTCTGTCCGTAACACGGATAGAGTTCAGACCTTGATTTGTTCTGAACCAATGGTCATCTGTTACGGCAGTAATGTCATTATAAATCTCAGCACCGGAAGAATCTCTGATAATAACGCCGTATGTGTAATCGTCAAGCGAGCCCATAACAAGCATACGGTAGTCAGTGTTAGCATTTAGTTTAACGCCAGCGTTAGCCGTACCGTGAGATCCCCTCTGTCCGAGCATAAGGTCTGCCTCGGTATCGTTTTTAGAAAAGCCGATAAGAATTCCGCCGGCACCCCATTCTGCACCGTCTTTACCTATATATATGTGCAGATCATTAAGGCTTTCGGCGCGGAAGTCAAATTCTATAGTAAATCCGCCGCTTTCAAGTACGCGTTCCTCGGGAAATTTAACGGTGGTGTTCTTAGTAGATTTGGTGCTCTCAAAAGCCATCGGAAGAACGGTTACTTTTTTATTTACGATGTATTCATCGCCTGTCAGTCTGTCCTTGATGGTAAAGCTACTATGCTCACCGGCATCTAACGAAGATTCGGTCTGGAACACTCCGCCCTCTACTGTGGCGACATTGCCTATTACGGGGCAGCTTCCGGCAACTATTTTCAGACCGTCTTCAATATTGCTTACTGTTCCTAACGGAGCATCGACAGCCCGAGCCTTATACAGCCCGAACTTACCAATGCTGTTGTTCTGGCTCCAGCGGAAAAGCACCTTAAGATATTTATATCCCTCAGTATTTGTGAAGGCATAGTAGGACTGACCTATCGGGGCGTTTTCATAAGCAAGATGGTCGTAATCGCCTATACCGAATATAGCCTTCAGCTCGGTTTCCGAGTTAATGCCAAGCTCGTTGCACAGGCTTACCCTGTGGTAAGCATTGTTCACGTCAACATAAGATGTGAATATATATGTTTCATTTGCTTCAATGGGGAAGCTCCTATAGAACACGCCGCCTCTTGTTTCGTTATTTGTTAGGCCTTGATGCGCGTTTAATTTAACAGTTCCGTCTCCATTGTCCATTATTTCAACGGGAGTGTTCATTCTGCCGTCAAACCAGCCTAACATTCCTTTGGAAAAGTCGCCGTTAGGAATAAGGTTATTGCCCTCGATCGCATAAGTCCTTCCGTTTCTGGCGGTTACGGTTTTTTCCTCGGGGCTGTCGTTTTCGATAGCCGTCATTGTAATGGTCCCATCAGAACCAAGTATCTCGCCATCGGTATGGTAAATCGCAGTGTCTCCGTCGGGGGCGTAATCCTTTGCAGGGAAAGTAAAGCCGCTACCGGTTGCGGTCTCATAGGCGCCAACCTCAGTTGCAACAACATTATCGTTGACAGTGTACTGTGCAGTTACCACGGTGTAAGTATCAGGATAAACGGCAGCTACGGTGAGGTTTTCAAAGCGCCATGTGCCTGTGGAGTATCTAGTTATCTCAATGCTCTTGAAACCGTTTATTTTTCCTGTTCCGTCAGTTCTTTTACGGGAAAGCTCTCCATTTACATAAAACTCAGTCGTGTGATTTTCTCCCTCGTTATATGCAACTACAGACAAAACAGTATCCTCGGCAGGATTGCCGAAAGGATTTTGATCCTCAACTGTGGCGTGACTTTCATCTATCCATGCGTTGGATATAACATTTCCTTCAATGTCCTTGAAAACATAGTTTACGGAACTGTTTCCGCTGTTTTTGTGTACCCACTCAACGACGATTTTTTCTGCGTTGGCTCCGAAGCCCGGTGTAGTCAGTGTGCTCACTTTACCGCCACCGTCGCCATATACTTGAATAGCGGTCCTGCCGTCATATGTGCGAACATTCATGTTGACCTTGTCTGCCGGAGTTACCGACCAACCTGGGAAAGCGGACGCAATCGGATAGTCGAAATAATCGCCGCTCGGAGCGCTCCAAAGCGTCTTTGCACCAAGAGTTTCGATTACTGATGCATCCGCCGCGCCGGCTGTCAGCGTGAAAGCGGGAACGATGGCTACGACCATGGCGACGGCCACTATCATAGCCAAAATTTTCTTACTGTTCATAGTAATTTTTTACCTCCTTCTTAATGTTTCCGCAAGGCCGGTTTTTAGTCAGAAATAATCGCTCGATTAAT
>CANRCD010000002.1 GCA_947629005.1 uncultured Clostridia bacterium | reverse complement strand
CCGTTGCCAGCGGCGGCGGCACGGGCCGCACGCTCCACCCCGACAACATGGCCGCCGGCCCCGCCTCCTACGGCATGACCGACACCATGGGCAGAATGCATAGCGACGCTCAGTTCGCCGGCTCCTCCTCCGTTCCCGCCCACGTTGAGATGATGGGCCTTATCGGTATGGGCAATAACCCGATGGTAGGCGCGACAGTTGCCGTGGCTGTGGCCGTCGAGGAAGCAAGTAAGTAATTAATCGGCAGTTCAAAAGGAGCCCCAAGGGGCTCCTTTTTATTACGCAATTTTTATTTACAAAAATATTACTTTCCCGCGAGCTTTGCCAGCTTATTGCCCATCGGGAGCATTTTAAGTTCCTCCGCGGTGAACACCTTAAGCAGGAATATCGCCGCGAGGTAGACCGCCGCGCCGAGGACAATGGATCCAAGCGTGGCTATGGCGTTCCCGAGCGCCGGAGCCGCAAAGTGATAGACGGCCCAGACTACCGCCGCCATCAAAGCCGCGGCTATGGCCGGACGTATGTAATAGCGGCCGTATTCAATTTTGAACGGCAGGTTCTTCCTCAGCACATAGAAGCTGACGAAGAAAGCAATACCCTGACAGGCAATGGAGCCCAGCGGCGCGCCGTAAATGTTTATTGCGGGGTTCGGGATAAGCGTCAGGTTTATTGCGAGCTTCGCCACGCCGCCGCAGAGCACGCTGAACGCCGGCACAAATATTTTGCCCATGCCCTGAAGTCCGCCGTAGATGGTCTGGCTCATGGCTGAAAAGAATACCGTGGGCGTCATGAGGGCGAACAGCAGCGCCCCATCGGCGTAGGCCGGATAAAGCAGCTTGAGTATCCCGCCCGAAAGCACGGCGTAGCCAGCCGCGCACGGCAGGGCGATAACGATTGACGTCAGCAATGAGAAGCCCACCCGCTTGGCCGCCGCGTCGTAATCCTTGAGGGCATAGGCGCGGGCGACAGTGGGCACCAGTACCGTGGCAAAGGCTATGTTTATGGCCAGAGGCAGGTTGATAAGCACATCGGTTTTACTGAGTATGCCGCTTAGAGTAAGGGCTTTTTTCTCAAGCAGAGCGGGGTCGGATATCGTCGCGGCAAAGGCCGCCTTAAGGCCGCGGTTGACGGTGATGGTGTCAAGCACGCGGTTTAGCGAGGTCACCACCGAGCCGAGGGAGATAGGAATCGACACCCACAGTACGGTTTTGGCCACCGAAAGGGCCCGCTTGTTTTCCTTGGGAGCGGGGGCCGAGGCGTACTTTTCAGCCAGTTCCTTCCTGTGGGCCGCGGTGAAGCCGAAAAGGTACATAAGGCTCAGCACCGTAGAAACTGTGGTGGCGAGAGTTGCGGCGGCGGCCATGTACTCGGGCTCGCTGCCGGCGACCATCAGGACAAAAACGATAGTCAGCGTGGACTTGAGGAACTGCTCCAGCACTTGACTGGTGCCGGTGGCCTTGGCATTGTGCTGCCCCATGAAGAAGCCGCGTATCACGCTGGATACCGACACGAACAGTATCGACGGCGCAAGCACACGAATGGTGCCGGCCGCGCCCGGGGCTGAAAGAATGTGCACGCAGTAGTAGTCCGCGCCGAAAAACAGCAGAGCCGAGAAAACCCCGCCTATTATTGAGAACAGCGCGAGGCTTATCTTAAATATCCGCATTGCGCCTCGGAAGTCGTCCAGCGCGCACCTTTCCGAAACCAGCTTGCTTATCGCGTTCGGTATCCCGACGGAGCTTAGCGCCAAAAGCAGCGTATATATTTGAAAGCCGAAATTGTAAAGACTGTTTCCAATATCGCCGAAGCCGTTCACATTTGTGATGACAACGCGGTAGGCAAGGCCAAGGAGCTTCACCAGAACCTGAGAGAAAATTATCGTCAGCACATTTCCCATAAACGACGGTTTTTTCTTTTCTGCCATAAGTATCATTCCTTCCAATTTTAACATTATATAATATGTCCGGAAAAAATGCAAGCAATTTTTAAATTTTACCCTCAGGAATATGCTGCGGCGGATTTATGGCAAAAAAAACAACTTCCCATAGATAAAGGAAGTTGTTTATAAGCCTTGCAAAGCGGCCAACAGTCTAAGCTTTAAATAAACACTGATTAAATTCGGCGCGTTGATTGGCGAGAAAATTTTCACGAGGCATGGTAAAAAGCGCAGGAATACTTTGCGTATTCCGAGCATAAGGGATCCCCAAAACTCAAGCGCTTGAGTTTTGGGGAAAGAGGATGAGCAAAGTCCCCTTTGCGACGACGAAACGCAGCATCGGGGAAATTTGGCCGACAAGCAATGCGCCATAAGCGGGATTTAATCAGCGTTTACTTAAGCACGGCCTCCAGCGCCGAAGCCGCGGCGTCAACATCCGCGGCAGTGGTGAATGCACCAACCGAAAAGCGCAGCAGTCCGCAGCCTATGGTGCCCATGGAGCGATGGGCCATGGGCGCGCAGTGCAGCCCTCCGCGGGCGGCCACACCGTACTCGGCGTCAAGACGGGCGGCAGCTTCCACGCAGTCCATGTATTTCAGCTTAACGCCGACAACATTGACGCCATTGTCGCCTATTACCTCTACACCGCCAATGCCGCCCGCCTTTTCGGCCAGGAGACCGGCCAGCTCGCGCTCGCGCTCCAAAGGATTTTCGCGCTTTACAAAGCGCACCCCCTCAAGCAGGCCCGCTATGCCGATGGCGTTAAGTGTGCCGGCCTCAAGCCGGTCGGGCATACGCTCGGGCATGAACGGACTTTCCGAGGCGCTGCCCGTACCGCCGCGGGTAAGAGGGGTCAGCGTCAATCCCTCGCGCACATACAATCCGCCTGTTCCCATCGGGCCGTAGAGGCTTTTGTGCCCCGGAAAGGCCAGCAAATCAAAGTCCGAGGCGTCAATCGGCACAAGGCCAGCAGTCTGAGCGGCGTCGAACAGCGTCAGAGCTCCGTGGCTGTGGACGGTCTCGTTTATAGCGGCGATGTCATTAAGCGTGCCTGTCACATTGGAGGCGTGAACAACGCACACCAGACGGGTTTTCGGCGTCATTGCGGCCTCGACGGCCTCGGGGGTGACGCGCCCGTCTTTATCGGCCGGAATTACGCGCAGGGAAGCGCCAGCCGCCTCGCACGCCACGGCGGGCCGCAGCACGGCGTTGTGCTCCATGGCCGATATAAGTATTTCTCCGCCCTCGCCCACGAGGCCGTTTATAGCTGTGTTCAGGGCCTCGGTAGCGTTTTTGGTAAAGACTATTCTTTCACAGTTTTCAATATTAAAAAGTCCTGCCAGTTCCTCGCGGCAGGCAAAAATCAGCTCAGCCGCGGCGCGTGAGGCGGAGTGCCCTCCCCTGCCGGGATTGCCGCCGCAGTCCTCTGCGAAACGCGCCATGGCCTCCGCCACCTCGGGCGGCTTTGGGTAGCTGGTGGCCGCGTTATCCAGATATATCATCGCCTTCTCCCCCTTGCTCACCTTTTTATATATCCTCCGTCCAGCTCGTCGAAATAAGCTCGG
Source organism: uncultured Clostridia bacterium (assembly GCA_947629005.1). GTDB lineage: Bacteria > Bacillota > Clostridia > UMGS1883 > UMGS1883 > JAFLUQ01. The sequence goes on along the minus strand of CANRCD010000002.1, from coordinate 405,543 downwards.
ACGGTTATTCTCAGTTCTCTTGCGGCCCGCTCAACCTCGGCGCGGTAGACGCCGTCGAAGCGCAGGCTGTACCCGCAGCCCTCCTTTGTCAGCACCGAGGGCGTCTGCGTTATATTGCTCTTTATCCCCGCCGCGGCAAGGCTTTTTTTCAGTCTTGAGGCCGACGTCTGGGACGGAACGGTTGCCAACATCTTTCATCATCCCTTTCTCTACAAATTATGTCACCCGCGTGGAAAAGGTTCCGCCGGAGATTTTGCCGGTTCTCGTTGACAAAGGCCAAAAAACGGTGTATAATTAGGACATAAAGGGGGACGCCGGCGTGAATGTTTACGATTTCGACAACACCATATATTCCGGCGAAAGCGTGCTGGATTTCTACCTGTTCTGCGCGAGGCGGCGCCCGCGGCTCTTCAGGTACGCTTTCATTATGCTTTCGGCTTGGGCTCGGTACAAGCTTATGCTGCTGAGCCGAGAAAAGCTTATGCTGCTGGCCGAAAAGCACGCTCGGAAATTCCTTTCGGCCGTCAGCGACGTGGAGACTTTGGTTCATGAATTTTGGGACAGCCACGAGAGCGGTATAAAGGAATTTTACTTGAAAAACCGCCGCGACGACGACGTGGTGGTATCGGCCTCGGTAAGCTTTCTGCTGCGGGATATATGCGACAGAATAGGAATTAAAAGCCTTATCTGCTCCGAGGTGGACACAAAAACCGGCAAAATCCGCCGCCTGTGCTTTCGCCAGAATAAGCCCGACTTTTTTGCCAAGGACTTCCCCGACGAAAAAATAGAGAAATTTTACTCTGACTCCATGAACGACCTTCCCATGATGAGGCTGGCCGAAAACGCCTATCTCGTCAAGGGCGAAAGGATAATACCCGTCCCGAAGGAAAAATTAATATGAAAAAACGCCCTCGCGGGGCGTTTTCCTTTACTTGGTTTTAAGCCATTACTGTGGAAGAAAACTTCGTTTTAACGGAGTCCACTTTACTTTGCTCTACCTGCTCGGGAGCGTACCAGCCCCTCTGCTGCATAGTGGAGTAAATTCCGTCCTGTATGCTAAGCGATTCCTTAAGCGCGCCGTCAAAAGCACGATGCACATTGCCCGAGGGTGATTCGATAGCGCCGTGCATATACAGATCGCACACGCCCTTTTCAAGCAGCAGTAATCCTTCCATTAAACATTTGTCGTCCATTGTTCCGCACCTCCTTAAAGCAAGCCGTAAAAGTTCTTGAAAATCTGGCTGTGACGCTGAGAAAGAGATTCAACCTGATTTCTCAGCTCGGGATCCTGAAGCTGAGAGGCAGTCTCTTTGCAGCGCGTCTGGAAATATTTTTCGTGCCCGAGGGCGTCCTCGATATAAAGAAGTTCCTTTGTCGTCATTGTGTTTTACACCTCCGCATTTATTTTGGCCGGCCGGCTCCGAAAATATGGCCGGAAAATTAAGGCATGCCGCAGCTTCGACAAAGTGCTTAAAAAAATAAAAATTTCTCGCATTTTTTTATTGAAAATTCTTTAAAACTGTGATATAATAGTTTTAATAATGGGCTGATTATCGGCGCGTCAACGGCCGAATATTGCAGAAAGGGCTGAGCACTATGGCAAGCAAATACCTAAACACTCTGTTATACCAGTTAAAAGACGCCTTCGGCAGGAAATTGGGCATGATAGACTATACGGGATACATAACCTCGCCCGGCAACCCTGTTGAAATTGACTCTAACATCGGGCTGATCCTTTCGGGCTGCGAAAACAAGGAGGGCATATCTCACTATTTCGGCTATACTTTCCGGCCCGTTTTTGCCCGCGGCAAGCTGGACTTTATCACCTTTGTCGAGGGAGAGGACGCCACGGCAGCCAAGTTCGCCGAAATACTGACAATATCCATTGACAATATGCGTCAGTTCTATGACGACAAGTTTGACAAAACCAATTTTATCAAAAACATAATGATGGACAACGTACTTCCCGGCGACGTATTTGTCCGCAGCAAGGAGCTGCACCTCGCCTACGACGCGCTGCGCGTAGTGTTGGTGGTTCATAAGAACGACAAAAAGGATTTTGACGTTTTTGATGTTATTATGGGGCTGTTTCCCGAAAACAGCAAGGACTTCGTTATCGACCTTGACGGCAGCACCATCGTGCTGGTGCGCGAACTGCGCGAAGGCATGACGCTAAAGGACGTTGAAAAAATCGCCAAGAGTATTGTCGATACCCTCCAGAGCGAGGCCATGGTCAACGTGAGCGTGGGTATTGGCACCATCGTCAATAATATCCGCGACATAGCCAAGAGCTTTAAGGAGGCAAACATAGCCATCGAAGTCGGCCGCGTGTTCGATAACGACAAAAAAATAATCAATTACGAAAACCTCGGCATCGGCCGGCTTATCTATCAGTTGCCGACAACGCTGTGCGAGCTGTTCCTCTCCGAGGTATTCAAGAAGGATTCCATAGATTCGCTGGATCAGGAAACGCTTTTCACCATTCAGAAATTTTTTGAAAACAACCTGAATGTATCCGAGACCTCGCGCCAACTCTATGTTCACAGAAACACGCTGGTTTACAGGCTGGACAAGGTCCAGAAGATAACCGGACTGGACCTACGCATATTCGACCACGCCATCGTTTTTAAGGTCGCCATGATGGTGCGCAGCTACCTTATTTCTAATCCCACGAAAATCTGACGCGCGGGAAGCGTCGCGCTCAGCTAAAGCCCAACTTACTGGAGGAAAAACCCTTGATAGAATTCAGAGATGTGACGGTCATCTACGACAACGACATCGTGGGGCTTGAAAACGTCAGCTTTAAAATAAACGACGGCGAATTCGTCTTTCTTGTGGGAAAGACGGGCGCCGGCAAAAGCAGCGCCATCAAGCTTATGACCGGAGAGATTAAGCCCTTCGCCGGCGACGTAATACTTAACGGCGTAACGGTAAACACCTTAAAGCCCAAAAAGCTGCCATATCTTCGCCGCAGCGTGGGCGTGGTGTTTCAGGACTTCAGGCTTTTAAACAACAAAACCGTTTACGAAAACGTGGCCTTTGCAATGGAGGTTGTGCGGGCAAGCAAAAAGGAGATTCGCCGCAAGGTGCCGACTATACTCAGCCTTGTGGGGCTGACGGGCCGCGCTCAAAACTACCCGAGCGAGCTTTCGGGCGGCGAGCAGCAGCGCGTGTGCATAGCCCGCGCGCTGGTGAACAGTCCCGCCATAGTCATCGCCGACGAGCCCACCGGCAACCTTGACGTTGAGACCGCCGACGAAATCATGAAGCTTTTGATGGAAATTAACAGAATGGGCACTACAATCGTAATGGTAACCCATTCCGAAAGAATTGTCAACGACGCCCACCGCCGCGTAATCCAGCTTGAAAGCGGCGTCATTGTGCGCGACGAGGTGGAAGGAGGCTACAGCTATGTACCCGCTTAAAACTGCCTTCAGCTCCCTTGGAAGGAACGCCATGATGACGCTGGCGTCCATCGTTACCATTGCGTGCTGTTTATTCCTTTTGGGCGTATTTTTGCTGATGACATTTAATATAAATTATATCGGCAGCCAGATATCGGAAAAATGCGAGCTTCAGGCCTACATAAACCAGTGGGCCTCCGGCCTTGGCGAAGAGCGTATTCTGAAAGAGATTTCCGCTCTGCCAAACGTGGAATCGGCCGAGTTTGAGAGCAAGGAGCAGGCCTTTGAAAACGCCCGCGCCATGGGCGCCGAGATGAACGAGGCGCTTGAAGGCATGGAGGGCGAGGACATCTTTCGCTCCAGCGTCAAGGTAACGCTTAAGGATCTCACTCTTGCCGACGAGACAGCCGCCCAGATGGCTGCTGTCAGCGGCGTGGCCAAGGTCAATAACCGTCAGGACATCATCCGCAAGGTCATAGCCGCGACGAACGTGATAAGGATAGGCAGCCTTATCGCAATGCTCATTTTAGTGCTGACGGCCATCTTCATAATCCGCAACACCATCGAGCTCAGCGTCAACGCCCGCGAGGAGGAAATCCACATAATGAAGTTTGTCGGCGCGACCGACAGCTTCATCCGCCGCCCCTTCGTCATGGAAGGGATAATCGTCGGCCTCGTCGGCGCGGCCATAGCAATAACCGTAATAGCCTTCGGATACAGCGCCCTCGCTCTCCACGCGGAGAGCCTTAGGGACGTAAAAATATACAGCTTCAGCGAAACGGCGATACCGCTTATTGGCGGTGTGCTGGTTTTTGGCCTCCTTATGGGGGGCGTCGGCAGCCGCGCCGCCGTGAAGCGCCACCTTAAGGTGTGAGGCGGACAGCCCTCCTCACCTCGGAAAGGAAGTTTTCCATGGACAAAAATAAATTTAGCAAAAAGCAGCGGGCGAGGGCAGGAAAAAAGCGCGCCGTCGCGGCTATTCTGGCGGTGGCTGTGGCGCTTGTGTTCCTTTTTTCGTGCCTGTATCCGGCCTTTCGCTCGGCTCAGGCCAGCGCCGTAAGCGAGGCCAAGGCCGCCAGAGACTCGGCTAAGGCCGAGTTGGAGAACATTAAAAGCGCGAAGGCCGATTTGGTTAAGGAATATGTAAACTTCGACACGGAGCTGACCGCCGTCGAAGATCAGGTAATCTCCCTCTCAGCCGACATTGAAAGCACTAAAGAAAAAATTGCCCAAAAGGCCGCCGAGCTTGAGGAGGCCGTCGCCAACACCGACGCCTACCGCGACGAGTTCAAGCAGAGGGCAAGAATAATGTATGAAAACGGCAGCACCTCGTATCTTGAGGTGCTTTTCGGCGCCTCAAGCTTCAGCGATTTTATAGAGCGCATGGAGATTGTCGGCAGTATCGCCTCATACGACCGAGAGGTGCTTGACGATTTCGCAAAAAACCAAGCCATAATCAAGAGCTCAAAGGCCGAGCAGGAGGAACTTCTGCTCCGGCAGGAAAACAATCAAGCCAGTCTCGCCTACCGGCAGGAGCAGATAGAGTTGCTGCTCGAAAAGCAGCAGGCCCTTATCGACAAACTGTCCGCTGACGAGGCCACAGCTCAGAAGGCATACTCCGCCGCCGAAAAAAAGTACGAGGAGGAGGAGCGCAAGGCCCAAGAGGAGATACGGCGCATAAAATCCACCTACGCGGGCAACTACACGGGGGGTAAATTTGCTTGGCCCGCCCCCAGCGGCACACGCATAACCAGTCCCTTCGGCTACAGAACTCATCCCATCAGCGGCCAAAAGGGCAGTCTGCACCGCGGCATCGACATTGCCACGGCCTACGGCACCGATATTATTGCCGGCGAGGCAGGTCAGGTCATAGTCGCCAAATACAACCGCAGTTACGGCAGATATGTCGTCATTGACCACGGTAACGGCTACACTACGCTTTACGCTCACAACAGCCAGCTTCTGGTGAGCGCGGGCCAAACCGTAAGCCGCGGGCAGGTCATAGCGAAAGCCGGTTCTACCGGCAACTCTACCGGCCCGCACTGCCACTTCGAGGTAAGCTATAACGGCAATCTCCAAAATCCGCTCAACTATTTGAAATGACGGAGGTTCGTCCATGTCGACTAAATCCAAGATTGTATTCGCGGCGCTTCTCACCTTTTCCCTCACTTGTCTGTTCATCACGGGTTTGCTGCGCTTTTTGGGAATAGGGCCGTCGGGCGCCGACGTAAGCCGCTTTGACGCCGCCACGCGGATAGTTGACAGCAGCTACATCGGCGAATACGACCGCGAAAAAGCAGAGGACGCCGCCATTCGCGCCTATCTGGCCGAAATTGGCGATCCTTACGCGAACTATTACGACGGAGAGAGCGCCGCCTCCTTCAAAAACACAATAAACGGCGAATACGTGGGTATCGGCGTAGAGGTTTACGCCGATACCGCCGCCGACAAAATTGTTGTGCTGGCGGCGTATAACGGCGGGCCGGCAAGGCGAGCCGGCGTGAAAAGCGGCGACGTTATAACCGCCGTAGACGGCAAGCCATATTCCGCCGCGGAAATGAACGACGCCGTGGAATACATGAAGGGTTCGGGGCTCGCCTCGCCCATCGGCACCGAGCTCACGCTTTCGCTGCTGCGCGGCGGCGAAAATGTTGAGTTGACTCTCGCCCGCGATAACATTGACCTTTACAGAATCGAAACATCCGAAGTGGGCGATTCCCTGCTCTATGTTCAATATACCGGCTTTTCCGAGGGCTCGGCAAAAAAGCTCAGCGAACTGCTCAAGAAAGCTGACGGCAAATACAAAGGCATTGTGATGGATCTGCGGGAAAACCCCGGCGGCAGCCTTGACGCCGCCGTGGATATATGCGATATGTTTCTCGATGGCGGGCTTATCATGTATACAGAGGATAAGAACGGCGCCCGCACAGAATATCATGCCGACAGCGAATCGGTTTCGCTGCCACTGGCGGTGCTGGTGGACGAGGCTTCGGCATCCGCGAGCGAGGTTGTGGCCGGCTGCATACAGGCCCGCGGCCGCGGCGTAATCATCGGAGAAAAGACCTTTGGCAAGGGCGTCAGTCAGATGATATTCGCCATCGGTCAAAACGGCGAAATGATGAAGATAACCGGCTATAAAAACTACCGGCCCGACGGCCGGTGGCTGGACGAAGCGGTGACCCCTGATATTGAGGCCGCAACCGAAGCTGTGGCGGACGAATACGGCAACGTGAGCTACGGAGCGGACGACGCCGCGCTCGCCGCCGCCATAGACGCCCTGAATTAAAGCTCGGGCGGGTTCCTACGAAAGGAAAATCGCTATGAAAAAATGGCTTTTGATATCGCTTGCGCTCATCTTTGCGCTCCCGTCCGCCGCAGCTTTGGCGGAGGACGGCGGTAGGCCCGTTTTTACGGCCTTGTCGCCCAACGCGATGCTTATGGACATGAACACCGGCAGAGTGCTTTATGAAAAGGGCGCGGATGAAAAAATATACCCTGCCAGCACCGTCAAAATTATGACGGCCCTGCTGGCCCTTGAAAACCTGAGCCTTGAGGACGAGATAACCGCAGGTGAAACGGCTGTGGCCGCCACGCCGAGCGGCGTTACCGTGATGGGTATTGTCGAGGGCGAAAAGCTTACGGTACGCCAGCTTTTATACGGAGCTATGCTCGCCTCCGCGGCGGACGCCACTAACGTGCTGGGCGAAGCCGTCAGCGGCAGCGTGGGTGACTTTGTGCAGTTGATGAACAAGCGAGCCCGCGAGTTGGGAATGGAAAACACTAACTTTTCCAACACCCATGGCGAGCATGACGACAGAACATATACCACCGTGCGCGACATGGCGCTGCTTTCCCGCGCCGCAATGCAGAACGCCGACTTCCGTGAGATAGTCAAAACCGACCGATACAGTATTCAGCCCACGAATAAATACAAGGAAGAACGCAGCCTTATAAACACTAACTATATGATAAGCCGCGTCCAACGGGCCGATTATTACTACGATAACGCCGTGGGAGTGAAGGCCGGTTATACCGCCGAGGCTGGGAGCTGCCTTGTGGAGGCCGCCAAGAACAACGGCATGGAGCTTCTGGCGCTGACCTTCGGTTCCGAAACCGTGGACGGCCGCGCTCAAGGCTATGTGGACTGCCGCGAGCTGTTTGACACGGCCTTTGAGAACTACAAAACCAAGCTTCTTGTTACCAAGGGACGTCTGCTGGACCAGATCCCCATAAGAAATGCCCGTCGGGCGAGTCAGGCGCTCCTTGAGGCCGGCGAAAACCTCTACTGCCTGTATCCCTCGGGCGAAGATGACGGTGAGGTGACCTTCGAGGTGCGCACCGAGGAATACGTCCGCGCGCCTGTAAAAAAGGGTGACAAGCTCGGCGAATGCGAATACTTTTATAACGGCGACAGCGCGGGCGTTATCCCTCTTGTGGCCGATAAGGACTACTCCTTCGACGCGCTCTCCTTCATAGGGGGAGGTTTTGTGAGTGTAGTGACCTCGCCGCTGTTCATCATCGCCGTGCTGGCGGTGGTTTTCGCTCTGCTTTACATACGAGCCAAGCGCAAAAGAAAAAAGCAGCTCCGTCTACGCAGGGAGCGCGAACGCCGCCGCCGTGAGGCGGAGCGGCTGATGCGTGAGCGCGACGGCTTTGATTCATAAGGAAAGGACTACCGCCATGAAACTGAGGCTTATTTCCATAGCGCTGTGTCTGCTTCTTCTCTGCTCCTGCGGAAAAAAAGAGGCCGAGCGCAGCGACACACCTAAAGATAACTCCGTCTCCACGACGGAAACAGAGACCACGCGCGTTATTGAGGGCGGCGAGGCCGAAGCCTATTCCGGCATAGTGACCTCGATGCTGGGGTGCTTTGCCGCGCTGGATTACGAGGGCGCCCTCGCCTACATCCGCGAGAGCGACCGTGAGATGTTCGACTTCAGCGATGAAAGCCAGCGCCGCCTTTACGACAATTTGTTCTCGCATTTAAGCTGCGAAACAGGCGAGGTATACTCCTCCGAGGGCAGGACTTTTGTTAAAACGGACATTACCGCCCCCGATATGCTGGACGTTTACAGCGACCTGAACCTGCTGTATATAGACGCCATGATGAACGGGGAGATAACCTCGGAGGAGGAATCGCGCAATTTTAACAACGAGGCCTTGGCAGGTATTGTGGCCGCCGAGGATTTGAAGTACAAAACAAGCCGCGTGGACATTGAAATTGCCGAGGATACGGACGGCGAAAGCCGCGCGGTGTTCACCGCCGAGCTGATGAACGCCATGCTTGGCGACATACAAACCGCACAGCGGCAGGTTAGTCAGGCTATCGAGGAGGGTGCGCAGGAGTATACGGCCGCCAAGGATTCGGGCGCTTTTGATTAAAATAAGGGAAGTGACCACAGTGACAAAGAGAATACTTGTAGCTGACGACGAGGCGCGCATGCGCCGACTGATAAAGGATTTTCTCGTGGCCGCTGGGTACGAGGTCGAGGAGGCGGCCGACGGCAATGAGGCCGTCGGCCTTTTTTCGGCTCGGAACGGCGAGTTTGACCTTGTGGTGCTGGACGTGATGATGCCGGGCCTCAACGGCTGGGAGGTCTGCCGCGAAATAAGGCACATTTCGCAGGTGCCTATAATCATGCTGACGGCGCTTTCGCAGGAGAGCGATGAAGTAACCGGCTTAGATATGGGCGCCGACGACTACATAACCAAGCCTTTTTCGCCAAGAGTTTTTGTGGCGAGGGCCGAGGCCTTAATGCGCCGCGCCCATGGAGCTTCGCCATCCTCTCTTATTGAGGCGCACGGCGTAAGCATTGACACCGAGGCCCACGTGGTGCGCGTGGACGGCGAGGAGGTATACTTAAGCCTTAAGGAGTACGACTTGCTGCTATATCTTGCCGAAAACCGCGGACACACCCTAAGCCGCGAAAAAATCCTTGACAGCGTGTGGAATTACGACTATTTTGGCGACGCTCGTACAATTGATACCCATATAACCAAGCTGCGCAAAAAGCTGGGGCCCTACGGCGATTTGCTGCAAACCGTGCGCGGCGTTGGCTACAAATTTGAAAAATAAACCGAGGTGGTCTCCGTGAAAAAGCCGCGCGTCAGCCTGAGCCTTCGCTTTGCTCTGATAATTACCGCCACGGTTGTGCTTATAATTGCAGCCATAGCCGTAGCGAATCAAATACTGCTGGGCAAAATCTATAGCCGAGACAAGCGTGAAAGCCTCGCCGAGGCCTATGCCACGGTAAACGGCGTTTTTACCGGCAGCAGCGTGCCCGAAAACCTTGAGCTGGAAAAAATTTATACCACGCTCAACATAGCCGTTTTTATTGCCAACCCTGAGGGCGAAACAGTGTTTTCATCCACTGTCGAAAATGACGGCCGCTGGCGCGAGGATGTGTTCCGCCATCCGGTTCCCCTGCGCGAGCCCGAGATTGACGGCGAAGGCGGCGCTTCCCGCCGCGAGCCGCCGGAGCCCAACGGGAGCAGCGGAGAGGGCCCTTTCGCATCGGGCGAGGAACATGACCGCAGGTGGAACCACGCAATGGAGCTGCATTCCTCATTTTCCGAGCTTAAAACCGGCGAATACACGATTGATGAGCTCAGTGACGACCGCCTTGGCTCCTCGTTTCTTGAACTCAAGGGACGGCTTAGCAATGACTATCTTCTATATATGCGCACGCCGATGACGGCTATATCCGAGGCGGCGGCAACCGCAAACCGCCTGCTGCTGTTTATCGGCGCGGCGGCGTTGGTTCTCGGCCTGATTATAATCGTGCCGGTCTCGGGCGCGGTGGCAAAGCCCATACGCGAACTTACCGGCCTTGCGAAGGATATGTCGGAGCTTAACTTTTCGCGGCGCTACACCGGCAGCCGCCGCGACGAGATAGGCGATCTCGGCGAAAGCGTAAATATTCTGAGCGGTAAGCTTGAAGCCGCCATAACCGACCTTAGAGCCGCGAATACCGAGCTGGAGCGCGATTTGGAGCTTAAAACCGCCGTTGACCGCGAGCGCAAGGCTTTTATCGCCAACGCCTCGCACGAGCTGAAAACCCCGCTGGCGCTTATTTCGGGCTACGCCGAGGGGCTTAAGACCGTGGCCGCCGAACCGGAGCAGCGCGATTTTTATTGCGACGTTATTGTGGACGAGGCCGCGAAAATGGACAAGATAATCAGGCAGCTTCTGCGCCTGACAGAGATGGAGGCCGTCGGCACGGTTGAAAAACGCGATATCGACCTCAGCGTCCTCGTGCGCGAAACCGTAAAAACCGTTGGAATACTTGCCGGCCGCAAGGGTCAGAGCCTGCGGCTCGACTGTGACGACGGCATTGTCGTTACCGGAGACGAGACCTCGCTTGAGCAGGCCGTGATAAATTATCTTACCAACGCGGTAAACCACACCGCCGAGGGCGGGGAAATAAGGGTATCACTCGAGAATGACGGCGACAATGCGCGTTTTTCGGTGTTTAACAGCGGAGCCCACATTCCTGAAGAGGCAGCCGAAAAAATCTGGGAAAGCTTTTACAAGCTCGACAAAGCCCGCACCCGCGCCTACGGCGGCAGCGGACTGGGGCTGGCGATAGTGAAGCGGAGCGTCGCCCTCCACGGAGGAAGCTGCGGCTTTAACAACACGGACGGCGGCGTGGAGTTTTATTTCACCGTACCCGCCAAAAAAATTTGATTTTTTCAAAAAAGGTATTGACAATTTCCCTTTAGCGGAGTATAATGTTACTAAATTGAACATTCAATAAATCCTTTGACCGAAGGTAAGTAGCAATGCTCAACGCAGTCACAGAGAGCCAAGTAAGCTGAGATTTGGCGCCGCGCGCATTGTGAATGGATTCGCGAGGAGCAGGGAGAAAGCCGAGCTGCGTTAAGGTGGGTCGCGCTATGGCAGGAGCCGCGTCAGGGCGGGAGCCATGTTAGGGCAGGAGCCGCGTTAGGGCGGGAGCCATGTTAGGGCGGACAGCGTTAAAGCGGCAAAAGGCAAGTATCTGCGCCGTGTGTTTCGCGTTAAGAAACGGAGGTATGCTTGTACCTCTTGAGGAGGGGTTATCCCCTTGAATTTGGGTGGCACCACGAAGTTATTTCGTCCCATTGACAGCTTTGTCAATGGGATTTTTATTTTTTCGGGAGGTAATACAATGCTGAAACCAAGCTTGGGAGAAGTCAAAGAACTTCTCGAAACCAATCCCCGCTATACGCACATACCCGTTATTTACGAAAAGCTGTGCGACGCGGTTACGCCGGTGAGAATTTTTGAAATTCTCGGCAAAAACGCCGAAAACGCTTTCATCCTTGAAAGCGTCAGCAGCGACCAGCAGTGGCAGCGTTACTCGTTCATCGGCATAAATCCCAAGGCCGAGCTCGCCATAAAGAACAAAAAGGGCCGTTACGTCACCCACGGCGAGACCCGCGAGTTCGACGCGGCAGACCTGCCCGCCCTGTTCGTGGAGCTGATGAAAAGCTTCAAAAGCCCCGCCCTTAAGAACGGGCCGGGCCTTACGGGCGGCTTTGTTGGGTATTTCGGATACGACGTTATCCGCTACGTTGAGCCGCGGCTCTCAAACCCGCCAAAGGATGACCTCAACATTCCCGACGTGAATCTCTTCCTTTACGACGAGTTAGTGGCCTTCGACCATCTCAGCAACAAGGTGCTGTGCATCTTCAACATTACGCGCGGCGACGAGGAAAGCCAGTATGCCCTCGCCGAGGCCAAGGCCGAAAAGATCGTCCGCGCCATTGAAAGCTATGTTCCCTCGCCCCGCCCCTGCCGCGAGATAAGGCCGATAAGAGTCAGCAGCAACATCAGCCGCGAGCAGTATCTTAAGAACGTGGAAAAATCCAAGGAATACATCAGAAAGGGCGACATATTCCAGATAGTGCCATCTCAGCGGTTCGAGGTCGATACCGTGGCCGATCCGTTTGACGTCTACCGTATGCTGCGCTCCACCAACCCCTCGCCCTACCTCTACTTTTTCAAGCATCCGGATTATCTCATAGCCGGAGCCTCGCCCGAAAAGCTCATAAGCGTGACCGACGGCGAGTGCATGACGAAGCCTATCGCCGGCACCATCCGCCGCGGTGAAACCCCCGAGGCCGACCTTGCCAACGAAAAACTCCTGATAAACGACCCCAAGGAGCGGGCCGAGCACACTATGCTCGTTGACCTTGGCCGCAACGACATAGGCAGAGTGTGCGAGTTCGGCAGCGTGCGCGTGGAAAACCTTATGCACATCGAGCGATACTCCCGCATAATGCACATTGTCAGCGATGTTTACGGCAAGCTGCGGCCCGACAAAACCGCCGTGGACGCCCTGATGAGCGTGCTGCCGGCGGGGACGCTCAGCGGCGCTCCGAAAATTCGCGCTATGGAGATAATTGACGAGCTTGAAACCACCCGTCGCGGCCTATACGGCGGCACGGTCGGGTACCTCGCCTTTGACGGCAACATAGACGCCTGCATAGCCATACGGACAGTGCTCTTCCGCCACGGAAAAGCCTACGTTCAGGCTGGCGGCGGCGTGGTGGCCGACAGCGTTCCCGAAAACGAGTACAACGAGTCGAAAAATAAGGCCTACGCCATGATTAAAGCCATCGAAATGGCCAACGAGATTTAGGAGGGCCGAGCAATGATTTTGATAATAGATAACTACGACAGCTTCACCTACAACCTTTATCAGCAGATAGGCGAAATGTACCCGAATATAAAGGTCGTGCGCAACGACGCCGTTACCCTTGAAGATATAGAGGCCATGGCCCCCGAGGCGCTCATCCTCTCGCCGGGGCCCGGCTCGCCCAAGGACGCCGGTATAACCGTCGAGGCCGTGCGCCGCTTTGCCGGAAGGCTGCCCATTTTGGGAATATGCCTTGGCGAGCAGTCCATCGGGGAAGCCTTTGGCGGGAGGGTCGTCCTCGCGAAAGAACCGCTCCACGGTAAAATGACGCCCGTCAAAATAAAGACAGACAGCCCTATCTTTGCCGGTCTGCCGCCCGTGATTGAGGTTGGGCGGTACCACTCCCTCATCGTCGAGCGCGACAGCCTTCCCCCCTGCCTCGAAGTTATTGCCGAGGACAACCGCGGCCAGATAATGGCCCTGCGCCATCGGGAATACCCTGTCTACGGCATACAGTTCCACCCCGAAAGCGTGCTCACTAAATGCGGAGCTATAATAACGGCCAACTTTCTTAAGCTGGCCGGCATAAAAATTAAGGAAGGAGCAACACCAAAAATGGAAAACAGTGAAAAAACCGAGCTCAAGAAATATATTGCCGCCGTCGTGGAGGGCAAAAGCCTCTCCCGCGACGAGGCCTACGACGCGATGAACGTCATAATGACGGGCCGCGCCACCGACGCACAGGTCGCGTCGTTCATCACGGCCCTGCGCATAAAGGGTGAAACCATCGACGAAATCACCGGCTGCGCCGCCGCAATGCGCGACAACGCGTCCCGTGTGAAAGGCGCGGAGGATTCGGTGGACATCGTTGGCACCGGCGGCGACGAGGCCAACACCTTCAACATCTCCACCACCTCGGCCTTTGTTATCGCCGGCTGCGGCCAGAAGGTAGCCAAACACGGCAACCGCAGCGTTTCGAGCAAGAGCGGAGCCGCCGACGTACTGGAGTGTCTGGGCGTAAAAATTGTCTCTACCCCGGAAAAGGCCAAGGAAACGCTCGACAAATGCGGCGTTTCGTTCCTGTTCGCTCAGAGCTTCCACGGCTCGATGCGCTTCGCCGGTCCCGCCCGCCGCGAAACCGGCGTGCGCTCGGTGTTCAATATCCTTGGCCCGCTGACTAATCCCGCCTTTGCGGAGTACATCGTTATGGGCTGCTACGACAAAAATCTCGTTGAGCCGCTGTGCCACGTGCTGAAAAATCTCGGTCTGAAACGGGCAATGGTCGTTCGCGGCGAGGACGGACTGGACGAGGTTACCGTCACCGGCAAAACTCAGGTGAGCGAGCTTAAGGAAAATGGCGAAATAGTGAGCTATACCATCTCCCCCGCCGACTTTGGTCTCGGCACATACGATAAGGCCGAGCTCGTGGGCGGAACCGCCGCCGAGAACGCGGCAATAACCGAGGACATACTTTCCGGCAGGGAAACCGGCGCCAAGCGCGACATCGTGCTGCTGAACTCCGCCTGCGCCCTATACGTGACGGGCAGAGCCTCCTCCGTCGCCGAGGGCGTGAAGCTCGCGGCGCAGTCCATCGACAACGGCGCCGCCAAGAAGGCTCTCGCCGCGCTGGTCGAGGCCAGCAATAGCTGATGACTGCCATGATACTTGACGACATTTTGAAATACCGGCGGGAGCAGCTCGCCCGCGAGAAGGCCCGCATCTCTCCGTCGGAGATGGAGCGGCTCGCCGCCGCCTGCCGCCGTGAGCCGCTGAACTTCAAGGCGGCCATAACCGCGGAGGGGCTTAACATAATCTCGGAAGTAAAGAAGGCCAGCCCCTCAAAGGGAGTCATCTCGGCGGACTTTCGTCCGGTCGAAACGGCGGTACTCTACGAAAAGAGCGGCGCGGCGGCCATAAGCGTCCTGACGGAGGAGCATTACTTCATGGGGAGCGGAGAGATTCTGCGCGAAATACGCGCCGCAGTGAAGCTGCCTCTGCTTCGGAAGGACTTCATCTTTGACCCGTACCAAATCTACGAGGCCCGCGTACTCGGGGCCGACGCGGTGCTGCTCATTGCGGCGTCGCTCGGAACCGAAAAAATGCGCGAGCTGCGGCAGCTGGCCGAAAGCCTTGGACTTGCGGCCCTCTGCGAAAGCCATGACCGCGAGGAACTTGAAATCTGCCGCTCGGCGGGAGCCGAAATTTTTGGCATAAACAATCGCGACCTTAAAACCTTTGAGGTGAAGCTCGCCACCACAGCGGAGCTTGCGCCGCTTGTCCCCGAGGGAGCGGCGGTGGTCTCGGAAAGCGGCATATTCACCGCCGAGGACGCCCTCGCCGCGAAAAAAAGCGGGGCACGGGCCGTGCTCGTGGGCGAAAGCTTAATGCGCGACGCGAGCCTGCTGCCAAGGCTTAAGGAGGCCGTAAATGAAGCTTAAACTTTGCGGTATTCGCCGCATTGAGGACGTGGAAATGATAAACCGCGCCGCGCCAGACTACGCCGGCTTTGTTTTCTGGCGGCCATCCAAGAGATACGTTCCGCCGGAGTGCGCCCGCGTGCTGGGCGCGAGCCTCCGCTCTGGAATCAAAAGCGTGGGAGTTTTTGTGAACGAAAGCCCCGATGCCGTGGCCCGCACCGCCGAGGACGCCCGACTCTGCGCGGTACAGCTCCACGGCGACGAGGACGAGGCCTACATCTTAAGCCTGCGCAAGGTTTATAGCGGCGAGATTTGGAAGGCCTTCGGCGTCCGCAGTGCCGACGACGTGCGCCGCGCGGAGCAAAGCGGAGCGGATATGCTGCTGTTTGACGCCTTCGCCCCCACGGAGCGCGGCGGTACCGGACGGCGGCTTGAGCTACGGCACATAATCGAGGCCGCTCCGACGCGGCGGTACTTCCTCGCCGGAGGCATAAACGCGGCGAATTTGAGTGAAATACTGAACACTTTGCGCCCTTACGGGCTCGACATCTCCAGCGGATTTGAGCTCGACGGCGTTAAAAATAGGGAAAGACTCGACGGTCTTATGGAGATCGTTGACAGGGAAAGGATGAAAGAAAAATGAGTAAAATAGGCCGCTTCGGCGAATACGGCGGGCAATACGTTCCCGAAACCGTGATGAACGCCGTGAACGAGCTAAATGAGGCATATAACAAGTATAAGGACGACGCGGACTTCAACGCCGAGCTGCAAAGGCTCTACCGCGAGTACGCAAACCGTCCCTCAATGCTCTACTTTGCGGAAAAGATGACCGCCGACCTCGGCGGAGCAAAAATTTATCTTAAGCGCGAGGATCTGAACCATACCGGCGCGCACAAGATAAACAACGTGCTCGGGCAGATTCTGCTGGCCAAAAAAATGGGTAAGACCCGTATCATCGCCGAAACCGGCGCGGGCCAGCATGGCGTTGCCACGGCCACGGCAGCGGCTCTGTTCGGCATGGAGTGCAATGTTTACATGGGCCGCACCGACATGGAGCGTCAGGCCCTGAATGTTTACCGCATGAACCTGCTCGGCGCGACGGTAACGGGGGTGGACAGCGGCACCGCCACCCTCAAGGACGCCATAAACGAGGCCATGCGCGACTGGACGACCAACATTGAAACCACCTACTACCTCATCGGCTCAGTCATGGGCCCACATCCCTATCCCGAGATGGTGCGCAACTTCCAGAAGTGCATTGGTGAAGAAACCCGCGCCCAGCTTATGCAGCGTGAAGGCCGTCTGCCCGATGCTGTGATCGCCTGCGTGGGCGGCGGCAGCAACGCCATGGGCGCGTTTTACGACTTCATTGGCGAGCCCTCGGTGCGCCTTATCGGGGCCGAAGCCGCCGGCGACGGAATTGACACTCCACGCCACGCCGCAACCATGGCCAAGGGCAGCATGGGTATCTTCCACGGAATGAAGTCGGTTTTCCTCCAGAATGAGGAGGGCCAGATAGACGAGGTATACTCCATTTCCGCCGGCCTCGACTACCCAGGCATTGGGCCGGAGCACGCCTATCTTGCCTCGACCGGCAGGGCTGAATATGTTGATGTGACCGACGAGGAGGCCGTCCAAGCCTTCGAGTACCTTTCCAAAACCGAGGGAATTATTCCGGCCATTGAATCGGCGCACGCCGTGGCCGCCGCCATGAAGCTCGCCCCGACGATGGACAGGGACAAAATAATTGTTATCTGCCTTTCCGGCAGGGGCGACAAGGACGTGTTTCAAGTGGCACGCTACAGAGGAGTTGATTTAAGTGAATAGGATAGACAAAAAATTTGCCGACCTAAACGGCGAAAAGGCCCTTATAACCTTTGTTACCGCCGGCGATCCGGATCTTGGCGTCACAAAAAGGCTTGTGTTGGAAATGGAGAAAAACGGAGCCGACCTCATTGAGCTTGGGGTGCCGTTTTCCGACCCCATTGCCGAGGGCCCCACAATCCAGAAGGCCAGCCTACGCGCCCTCAAGGGCGGCGTGACACTGGTGAAGATATTTGACCTTGTGCGGGAGCTTCGCCGCGAGACCGAGATACCGCTGCTGTTGATGATGTATGTAAACACGATTTTCCGCTTCGGGACGGAGCGCTTCTTCACGCTCTGCGCCGAAACCGGCGTTGACGGCGTTATCGTTCCGGACCTTCCCTACGAGGAAAAAGACGAGCTGGCGGACGCCGCGCATCGCTTCGGCATAAGGCAGATCAGCCTTGTGGCCCCAACCAGCCATGACCGCATTGCGCGGATAGCCGGCGAGGCCGAAGGCTTTCTGTACTGCGTGTCATCCACGGGCGTCACCGGCACGAGAAGCGAGTTTAAAACCAACTTCGACGAGTTCTTTGGCGAGATAAAAAAGAGCGTAAAAATCCCTTACTGCGTGGGCTTCGGTATATCTTCCCCCGAGCAGGCGCGGAAGATGAGCTCCTACTGCGACGGCGTTATCGTCGGCAGCGGCATAGTGAAGATCGTGGAACGGTTCGGCTCGGACAGCGTCGCCCCCGTGGGCGAGTTTACGGCCTCGCTCAAGAACACTATGAAGCAATAAAATAACTTAAACCGGCAGGCAAAAAACTTGCGAAATCGTACATTTGTGCGCCGAGCGATGATTTTCGTTCGCAGTTCAAGGGCATAAAACACATAAAATCCGCTCTTTTAGAGCGGATTTTCCTCATTAATTCAAGCTTTTTGCTTTTAATAAATAAATTTACCCAAAGGTCCTCAGCCTCGGAGCCACCGCAAAGACGGCTATGCCGAATTTATAACGGCGTCGGCCTGCGCGTATTTTTTTCGGTTTCTTAGTTCATTTCTGCTTTTTGAGCGTTTGGGCGATAAAACCCTTTACCTCTGCGGGCTCTATTCCCAGAGCGAAGGCCAATTCGTTATGAAGCATTTCTTCGGCGCGCTTCATGCTGCGCTCATCCGTCTGGCCAAGGCGCTTACCGCTTTTAGCGGCGCTGCGGCCCTTCGCGTATATCATGCGTATCAGCTTTACCAGATCCACGCAGCTCCCGCTTTTAAGGTAGACCTTATACTGCTCGTTAAGCATTCGCGGATTCTTATTTTCAACAATTTTTCCCTCTATTGTTGGTATCCTGCCGATGAGATCCAAAGCCTCGTTTTTTGTCATTACCGGTCGGGTGTAAACCGCCGTATCCACCGGTGCGTAAATACTGCCATCCCGATAGACCGGCAGAAGCGTGTAGTACTGGGCGCCGCTTTTCGCGCCCTTTATCGCTAGCGTTCCCACCGACTCAACCAGACACACGCCATCCGCGCCATATATTATATAATCGCCCGTCTTATACATACACGATCCTCCTATAATTATATTATAGCTTATTTTCCGAGAGCGGTCAAAGGCGATTTTACACAAAAAAGCACGTATGCTTTATTGGTGAAAATAACCTAATAATAAATTTTCTCCAAATAAAACTTGTCTGCAGGAACATATAAGCTTCAATTTGTCAAGGACAAATTTTGCCGTCTGACGCAATTTTCCCGAGTCTCCCGCCCCGAAAGGCGGCGGTAGGCAGAGGCAATGACCGCAATGGAAATGACGAAGGTCAATATGTCGGACACGGGCATAGAGTACAGCACTCCGTCAAGACCAAACCACACCGGCAGCAGCAGGGCAAAGCCCACGCCGAAAACGATTTCCCTCACCATGGAGAGCATTGTGGACGCAGCCGCTCTGCCCATTGCCTGAAGGAAGATGAAAGCCGCCTTATTGACGCAGGCGAAAATTATCATGCACAGATATATCCTAAAAGCGCGCACGGCGAAATCGGTGTAGAAGGCGCTCTCGTTGGCGGCGCCGAATACGGCGATGAGTTGGCGTGGGAACAGCTCCACAATGAGCAGCGATACGGTGCCGACCGCCGCCTCGCAGATAAGCAGCAAGGTGAAAAGCCTTTTCACCCTGTCATTCCTTCCGGCGCCCATATTGAAGCCCACAATAGGTATGCAGCCCGCCGCCATGCCGACAACTATTGATATAACTATCTGGAAGAATTTCATCACGATACCCACCACGGCCATGGGTATCTGAGCATATTGAGCCTGCGAAAATACCGCGTCCTCCGCGCCGTACTTGCGTATCATATTGTTTATGGCCGCCATCGCCGCCACAAGGGATATCTGCGACAAAAAGCTGCAAATGCCCAAGGGCAGCATTTTGCCGATTATATACGGATCGAGCTTGAAGCTCGATTTTTGCAGCTTTACATTTTTTGTGCGGAACAGATACCACGCCGACAGAGCGGCGGTTATGACCTGACCCGCCACGGTCGCCACGGCCGCGCCCATCATGCCCCACTTGAAGCCGAAAATGAAAATCGGGTCAAGAGCTATATTTGCCGCCGCACCGGCAAGGGTGGACGTCATAGCGAATTTGGGACTGCCGTCAGAGCGGATGACCGGATTCATGGCTTGGCCGAACACATAGAAGGGTATGCCGAGGGAAATATAAAAGAAATATTCCCTCGAATACTCAAAGGTCTCGCGGTTGACCGTGCCGCCAAAGGCCGTGACGATGGCGTTTTGAAATATAAGATAAATAACGCAGAGCGCCGCCCCGCTGAGAACGGACAGCGTAACGGCGTTGCCCATACCCTTTTCCGCGCCGGAGCCGTTCCCCCTGCCGAGGCTGAGGCTTACAAAGGCGCAGCAGCCGTCGCCTATCATGACGGCAACGGCAAGCGCGATGACAGTAAGCGGAAACACGACCGTGTTCGCGGCGTTGCCGTAGGAGCCAAGGTAATCGGCGTTTGCGATAAAAATCTGATCCACAATGTTGTAAAGCGCCGCCACAACAAGCGAAATTATACATGGCACGGCGTATTTCCGCATAAGAGTGCCGACTTTTACTTCAACAAGATATGCGTTTGAATTTTCCATTTTTTCACCTCAAATTTTTATAAGAAAACGACGCGTAAACCCGATCTGGATTTACGCGCCGTTCCGCTACACGATAAGTTTATTATACCACCGCCGCCGAGGCTTTTCAAAGGGCAATTTCAACAAATTTTCCGTCCGCGCGGCCCTGCCCGCTTTTGAGTTTTTGATAAAAGCCGGCCGCAAGGGACGCGCCTGCAATTTGATTTTTAAAATTTATTTCAGCTTAAAATATGCGTGGTACGGGCCCTTGGCCTCGTACATCGGCACAAATTTATATAAGCCGTCTGTCAGGGCCGCCTCGCCGTTAATCGGTACGTATGCCGAGAGGTCAGAGTCAATAGTGAGCCAGTCCTTAGACGGGTTTTCGGTAACCATGACAAACGGGCCGTACATCAGCGCGGCGACTTCCGCTCCGTCGAGCCTATCGGGCGTTTTTTCCCAGCGAATTGTGTAGTCAAAATCAGCCTTGAGCTCGGCCCGCTCCCCCGCTCTGCCGCGCAAAACGGCATATCCGCCCTCGCGCGGAAGGCCGAAGGGATTTTCGCACCAAGCGGGTATCCGCAGCCGAGCGGTAAAGTTCCTGTGAAAATTAAGGCTTATTCTTACGCTGCCGAGCGGAAAATCACTCTCCAAAACAACGCTGACGGCATCGCCCGCCATCGCCGCGGGAACGTACTGATTGATATAGAGCGAGGCATCGGTCACAAAAAACGAGGCGTCGAGATATTTGACGTGGTTTTCCATGCCTGTGCCGTGGCAGCAGGTAAAGCTGTTGTAATCGTCGCTGTACTCCCTCTCGGCCCCTGGACCTATGGGCAGCATATACGTCACCCCCGAGGTGCGGCCGTCGGTCTCGTCCTCGCACTGGGAAGCCAAAATCTGGTTTATCAGCGCCCGCTCGTAGTACTCCATATATACGGCCCGCTCGGGGTCGAGGGCGTAGAGGTCGCGGGCCAGCCGCATAAGATTGTAGGCGGCGCAGGTCTCGCAGTTAGTGTCGTCCTTGATGTTGGCGGCCAGCGCGTAAGCGTCGCGGAAGCTTTCCGCCTGCCCGACGCCGCCGATGGCGTATGTATGGCCGAGTGTGACAATACCGAAAAAGTTTTCGGCCACGCGCTCGTAATATTCCCGACCTGTGGCGCGGTACTCGTGGTGCGCGCCTATCATCTGGGGTATGTGCTGGTTTGCATGGCGGTTTTGTACGGTATCCTCGCCCTCGGCGAGGCCGGAGAATACTTTTTCGTTATCAAACATACGCGCGGTTTCAAGGAATCTCTCCTCGCCGGTCAGAGCATAAAGCTTGGCCATGACCTCGTTCATGCCGCCAAACTCGCCGGCTATGTATAGGCCCCACATCTCGCCGCGGCGCTCGGGAGGGACGGCGCTGAGGCGCGCGTGTACCCAGCCGCCGACGTCCTTGGCGGCGGCAAGAGCCTCGGCGCTGCCGGTGCGGGTATAGCACTCAAGCATACCTGCGGCAATTTTGTGCAGCGTATAGTATGGAGCCCATATTTTATTATATTTTGTGAGCTGCTCGAGCAGAGCAAACTGATCGGGCGAATAGGCCGAAACATAGCCTTCGCCCCACTCGTCGGGGTTTTTGCTCCATTTGTCCTGCGCGGTATCCTCGGGCGAGCAGGCGGTTACAAAGGCGGCCGGATCGCCGTGGCTCTTAAGCTGGAGCCTTCTCAGCTCGCCGACGGTGTAGGCGAGCTTTTCATAAAATATATCTTCGCCGGTGGCGGCCGCCGCCAGCGAAAGCGCCGAAATAAAATGGCCGGTGGAGTGCCCGCGCAAAAGGCCCTCCGGCTCCTCCCAGCCGCCGAGAGGCTCCGCGCCGCGGGTATCCTCGCCGAAGGCCGCGCGGAAGTTATACAGCATACGGTCGCAATCCAGCTTGCGCAGGTACCTGAGAGTCCTTTCGCGATTTTCATAAAACCGGCTGCCGGTTAGCAGCCTTGTCTTTTCCGGAGGGACGTAACTCCCTGCCGGCTTAACGGCGTTGTAGTCCATGCGGTTTCTCCTCAGTAGAAAGCTTTGACGGTCTTAAGACAGCTCCTGCCATCGGCCTCGGCCCTGCGTGAAAGCGTGATAAATTCGCCCGCAGCGTCGTATACGCGGAAGAGCTCGCCCTCGGGAAAGGCCGAAAACCACACCGGCACACCGTTTTTCACAAGGCGGGAGCGCTTTTCATCGAGCCTGATTTCAGGAAAGTGGGCGAAGCACTTGTCGATGGGCGTAACCGCCTCGGCAAGGCGGCCCTGTGCGCCAAGAGCTTCAAGCTCCTCGGGAGTGAGGGCACTTTCGAGGGTAAAGCTTCCGCTTTCGGTGCGGCAGAGCGAGGCAAGGCAGGCCCCGCAGCCGAGCTCCGCGCCGATATCGGCGGCAAGACTGCGTATGTAGGTTCCCTTGCCGCAGCGGACGTCAATCGTCACACGCGGAAGGTCAATATCAAGTATATCTATGCTATAAATAATGATTTTTCGTTTTTCGCGCTCAATCTCTATTCCCTGCCGCGCAAGGTCGTAGAGCCTTCGTCCGCCGACGGATATCGCGCTGTACATCGGGGGGAGCTGCCACTGCTCTCCCACGAAGCGGGCGACTGCGGCGCGGACGTCGGCCTCGGTCACGCAGACGGGGTTTTGCGCGAGGATTTTGCCGTCGAGGTCGAGAGTGTCGGTTTCGGTACCGAGCAGCAGCACGGCGGTGTAGCGCTTATTTTCGGCTGTCAAAAGCTCCGCCGCGCGGGTTGCCTTGCCGAGCAGCAGGGGAAGCGCACCTGTTGCGGCGGGGTCGAGAGTGCCGGTGTGGCCGATTTTTTTCATGCCAAAAATCCGTCGGGCCAGCCCCACCATTTTGTGCGAGGAGCAGCCCGCCGGTTTGTTAAGCACTATGAGACCGTTTAATTCCATGATTTTCTCCGTTTATGAGATTACCTCTTTTTCAAGCTCGGCGGCCACAAGGCGCACGGCCTCGTCCATAGAAACGCCCTTAAGCGTACAGCCTGCGGCGTGCGCGTGGCCGCCCCCGCCGAAGCGGACGGCGACGGGCTGTATGTTATATTCCCCGCGCGAGCGCAGGTTTACTCTTATCTCGCCGGGAACCCGCTCTGTGAGGAAGGCGCCGGCGACAACGCCGTCGATATCCCTCGGCAGCGATGCAAGGGCCTCGGTATCGTTCTTTGTGGCTCCGTATTTTTTGTAGGCGGCGGCAGTGATACTGCTGACACTTACCCTGCCGCCGGCGTAAAGCTCCAGATTTGCTATGGCCTCGCCCTCCATTTTCAGCTCACGGAGTGTTTTGCGGCCGAAAAGCGCGTCGCTGAGAGCCGCCGCATCAGCCCCAAGCTCCATAAGGCGGGCCGCCGTGCGCAGAGTGTGCGGCGTTGTGCCCGAATAGCGGAACGAGCCGGTGTCGGCGGCGACGGCGCAGTACAGATACTCCGCTGTGCGCTTGGATATGGCTATGCCCGCGCTTTCGAGCATATCAAAAATTATCTCTCCCGTGGCCGGCGACTCGGCGTCCACATAGCTTATGGCTGCGAAGCCGCCTCCGCCAAGGTGATGGTCGATACAGGCGGTGTCGGCGCGGGCGGAAAGCTCCTCGCCCATGCGTCCCACTCGGCTCGGGTCGCCCACATCGACGCAGCAGAGGCAGGCGTAGCCCGCGAAATCGCTGTAAACCTTAACGCCGGTCTCCCAAAGGGAAAGGTGCGGCGAAAGCGGCTCGTCAATGAAAACGTCGCAGCGGACGCCGTTTTCGCGCAGAGCCTCACGAAGGGCTAAGCTGCTGCCGAGGCAGTCCCAGTCGGGATTGACGTGGGTCAGCAGCGCCACGCTTTCGGAGGCGAGCAAATGAGAGAGCACACTCGTGTCAATTTTCTTCGTCATGGCTCTCCTCCGCGGGCAGCACCCTGTGAAGCAGCTCGTTGATGTGCGCGCCGTGCTCGATAGAGTTATCGGCCTCAAAGCTGAACTCCGGCGTACAGCGAAGCTGCACCCTCGAGCCTATCTCGCGGCGGATATATCCGGCGGCGCTGCGCAGGCCCTCGATGGCGGCGCGTTTGGTTTCGTCGTCGCCCATGACGCTGATATATGCCTTGGCGTAACGCAGGTCCGCCGTCACGCTGACGGCCACCACGCTCGTCATCATGGGTATGCGCGGATCCTTGAGATTACGTATTATATCGCTGAGTTCTTTTTTTATCTGCTCGGAAATCCTGTCAGTTCGCTTGAATTTTGCCATTTATCTCACTTCCGGTTTATTGCTTGACTTCTTCCATAATAAAACATTCCACGCTGTCGCCTTCCTTGATGTCGTTGAACTTTTCAAAGCCCATACCGCACTCGTATCCCGCGGCCACCTCGCGGACGTCGTCCTTAAAGCGCTTCAGGGAGTTCAGCGCGCCCTCGTGAATGACAATGCCGTCGCGCACGATACGGACGCTGCTGTTGCGCTGTATCTTGCCGTCGGTCACATAGCTGCCCGCAATGGTGCCGACTCCGCTGACCTTGAAGGTCTGGCGTATTTCGGCGTGGCCGAGCACGACCTCACGGAAGGTGGGCGCCAGCATACCCTTCATGGCGGCCTCTATCTCCTCAATGGCCTCGTAGATGACGCGGTACATACGCATATCCACCTTGTTCAGCTCGGCCGCGTTCCTGCCTCCGGCGTCGGGGCGCACATTGAAGCCTACGATAATGGCGTTCGACGCGGAGGCGAGAGTTACGTCGCTTTCGGTAATAGCGCCGACGCCGCCGTGGATAACGCGAACCTTGACCTCGTCGTTGCTGAGCTTTTCGAGGCTCTGACGCACAGCTTCGACGCTGCCCTGAACGTCGGCCTTGACGATGATATTGAGTTCCTTCATGTCGCTCTCCTTCATCTGCTCGAACAGGTTTTCAAGGGTGACGGACTTGTTCACCTTCTGGCTTTCGGCCTTCTGCTTCTGCTTGCGCTCCTCGACGACGGCGCGGGCGGCGCGTTCGTCGTCCACGGCGTAGAACAGGTCTCCGCCCTCGGGCACGTCTCCAAGGCCGACGATTTCCACAGGGGTGGAGGGGCCGGCAGTCTTAAGACGGCGGCCGTTTTCGTCCGTCATTGCGCGGACGCGGCCGACAGCCGTTCCGGCAACCACAACGTCGCCGGTCTTGAGGGTGCCGTTCTGTACAAGCACCGTGGCCACGGGGCCGCGGCCCCTGTCAAGCTTGGCTTCGACGACGGTTCCCTTGGCGCGGCGGTTGGGATTTGCCTTGAGTTCCTTCATCTCGGCGGTAAGGATAACCATTTCAAGGAGGCTTTCAATGTTGGTTTTTTGCTTGGCGCTGACCTCGACGCAGATTACATCGCCGCCCCACTCCTCGGGTACGAGGCCGTGCTCGGTGAGTTCCTGCTTTACGCGGTCGGGGTTCGCGCCCTCCTTATCTATTTTGTTTATTGCGACGATAATGCTGACGTTCGCGGCTTTGGCGTGGTTGATGGCCTCGATGGTCTGGGGCATGATACCGTCGTCGGCGGCCACGACGAGGATGGCTATATCCGTCACCTGAGCGCCGCGGGCGCGCATGGCCGTAAAGGCTTCGTGGCCGGGAGTGTCAAGGAAGGCTATGGGGCTGCCGTTTATGTTGACCGTATAGGCGCCTATGTGCTGAGTTATGCCGCCTGCCTCGGTGGCAATAACATTGGTGGAGCGGATGGCGTCCAGCAGGCTGGTTTTGCCGTGGTCAACATGGCCCATGACAACAACCACCGGCGGGCGGGGAACAAGGTCCTTTTCATCGTCGGGAGTGTCGTTAAAGAGCTTTTCCTCGGCCGAAACTATGATCTCGCGTTCTACCTCGGCGCCCATTTCCTCAGCTACGAGGGACGCGGTGTCATAATCAATCGTATCAGTGACGGCGGCCATAACACCGAGAAGTATCAGCTTCTTTATTATTTCCGCAGGAGAGGCTTTCATGCGCGACGCAAGCTCGCCAACGGAAATTTCGTCGGGAATGAGGACATGAATTTTCTCCTGCTTCACCTTTTTGGCGCTTTGGCGGATATCGGCTTCGCGGGGGGCGTTTCGCCTGCCGCCAGAGGGCTTATTATTCTTTTTCTTAATCTTCTGCTTGCTGGTGACGCTGTCCTTGATTTCGGGGGCAAGGGCCTCGGCCTTTTCCTTGGCGAGCTGCTTCTCCATGTCGATACTGCTGGTGCGCATATCCACATGGCGCTGCTTTTTGCCGCGGCCCGCCTCGGGCGCGGGCTTCTCCTCCCCTGCCTTCGGGGCGGGCTTTTCCGCCTTGGGCATAGCGGGCTCCTCCTTGGGGCGGTTCTGCTCCACATATTCCTCAATGGTGGTGCCGTCGTCAAACTTTTTGGTGTAAAAATCAAGGATTATGTCCATTTCGGGCGTATCGAGGTTACTCTGCGAGTTTTTGTTCTTGCCCGTCTGCTCGGCCAAAAGAGCCACAATCTCCTTGGAGGGCACGTTTATAGCCTTTGACAAAGCGCTAACTTTAAGTTTATTCATCAGGCGATCCTTCCTTTCTCAGCAATTTCCGGCAATCTTCAGCACAGCGGCGGCAAGGTTTTCGTCGCAGATACAAAGCGCCGCGATATTCCTTTTACCGACCGACCGGCTAAGCTCGGCTCTGGTGGAGCAAAACACCAGAGGCACACGCCTTTCGGCGCATTTATCTTCAATTTTTTTACGGTTGTCGCCGCCTATATCGGCCGAGACTACAACGGCCTTCGCCGAGCCGTCGGCTATGGCGCGTTCGGTCATATATGTGCCGAAGCGCACCTTACCGGCACGCACCGCCAACCCGACCATACCAAGCAGCTTATCCATAACGTTCTCCGTTCCGCCGCTGCGCACGGCACAAGCTTTAAAATCAAGCGGGCTCTTATCCGCGCAGAAAATGACAATAGCTTGCCCGAGGCTCACTGCTCCATTTTAAGTATTTCGTCCTTTATCTCGCGTGGGACGTTGCCCTTGAAAGCCCTTTCAAGGCCGCGCGCCTTGTCGAGACGGGATATGCAGCCGCCGCTCTTGCAGACGTAGGCTCCGCGTCCGGGCGCCTTACCGCTTGGGTCCACCTTAAAAGCCCCGTCCTTGTCGCGCACGGCTCTGACAAGTTCGGACTTTTCCTTCATTTCGCGGCAGACAACGCACATTCTCAGAGGCTTTTTCTTTTCCATTGCTTAATTTTCCTTTTTATCGGCTTCGGGCGGAGCCATCGTCACTCCGTCGCTCTTTATATCTATCTTCCAGCCGGTGAGGCGGGCGGCGAGGCGGGCGTTCTGTCCCTCCTTGCCTATGGCCAGCGAAAGCTGGTACTCGGGCACGACGACATAAGCGCTCTTATTGGCCTCGTCTATGTCCACGCTGACGACCTCGGCGGGACTGAGCGCCGCGCGGATGTACTCCGCGGGGTCGTCGCTGTACTGTACAATGTCAATTTTTTCGCCGCAGAGCTCATCCACCACCGCCGCCACGCGGCCGCCGCGGGGTCCCACGCAGGAGCCTACCGCGTCAACGTCCTCAATTTCCGAGAAAACGGAGATTTTGCTGCGGCTGCCGGGCTCGCGGGCCACGTTTTTTATCTGAACTGAGCCGTCGGCAATCTCTGGAACCTCTTGCTCGAACAGTTTGCGCACCAGATTGGGGTGCGTGCGGCTTATAAGGAGCTGAATGTTCCTCGCGCCGCGGCTTACCTCAAAAACATAGACCTTTATGCTCTGGCCGGGGTGAAATTTTTCGCCGGGTATCTGCTCTCCGGGCATCAGCACGGTTTCGGCTGTGCCAAGATCGACAAGCACGCCTCGGCGGTCCACCTTTTCTACTCTGCCGGTCATTATGCCGTTCTTTTTTTCGTTGTATTCATCGTAGATGTTGCCGCGCTCGGCCTCGCGTATCTTCTGCACCACCATCTGCTTGGCGGTTATTGCCGCGATTCGGCCGAATTTGGCGGGGTCCGCGTCGAACTTGACGACGTCGCCCATTTCGTATTTGGGGTCGATGGCCTTGGCCTCCCCGAGGCTGATTTCAACGAACGGATCCTCGACCTCCTCAACAACGGTTTTGTTGAAGAACACCCTTATGTCGCCGGTTTTGCGGTCAACCACGGCGTGGGCGTCGGCCGCGCCGCCCAAATGCTTTTTGCAGGCGGTGGCCACGGCGGCCTCAAGAGCCTCGCACATGACCTCCTTCTTAAGATTTCTCTCCTTTTCAAGCAAATCCAACGCCGTTAAAAGCTCGCTGTTCATTATTACAACTCCTTATCTAAATTTCAACTGTCATTCGTACCGAGGCTGTCTTGCCCTTTTCAAGCATGACCCTCTCGCCGCCCAGCTCGAGCGAGAGCACCCCGTGGTCGTAACCCAGAAGTTTCGCCGTGAAGGCCTTCGAGCCCATGAACGGGGCAAAGGTTTTAACGTCCACATTCTTCCCCACTGCCTTTTCAAAGTGCCAGTCTCGGCTGAGCCTTCTGTCCAAGCCCGGGGACGAGACCTCGAAAACATAGGGTTCCTTCAAAAAATCCATGCAGCCGTCAAGAATGGGATTAAGCTCACGGCTGACATTTTCGCAGTCCTCGATAGAAACGCCGCCGTCCTTGTCAATATAGAGCCGCAGCACATAGCCGCCGCCTTCCTTTTTATATTCCGCATCGTAAATATACACGCCGTGCCTTTCGCAGACCGGCGCGGCCTCCTTTTCGAGCACGGCCTCCGCCTTTGCCACAATTAACGCTCCTTCCGCCGTCGGGGCCTCGGCCCCGCCTTTAATATTACAAAAGAGTGGGACGCAATCCCACTCTCATTGTTTACCATAAATTATTATAGCACCTTTTTTTACTAATTGCAAGCCCTTTTTTGAAATTTTTTTAGGATTTTGCCTGTTTTTTGAAACACGCGGTATATGCGTTTACATATCAATGATACTACCGGCGGATAAAATGACTTCCCTAACGGCGTCCACCGCGAGAATTAGAAATGTAAAAAACTCGCTCCGTAGACTGACGCGCACGCGGTATAATTAAAATAATATTCATTCACCCACGCAAAAGCCCCCGTCACGGGGATCTATATGGGGCCCGCAGGCCCCCGAGACTTTTGGTTCTCTTGGTCATAAAAGAACACAGACAATTAATTAAATACGACCGCCCGCGCCGCAGGCGCGTCCGCTAAGCGGCGGCTGTGTCGGCGCACGAAGCATAACCCCTCATCAGTCGGCTTCGCCGACAGCTTCCCCCCTAAGGGGAAGCCAAGGGCTGCTGTGCAGAAATTTAGCACACAAAAAATCCGCTCATTTCGAGCGGATTTTCTACATTAATTCAGTACTTATCCATTAACCTATCAATACATCAAAAGCACTTTTCCAGCCGCTTTTTCTTGCAGTCCTCGATATTGCCGCAGTGGTAGCAGAGCTCGTTGGCGCAGGCTCCGCTGCTCTCGAAGGAAAGCAGATTATCGACGGTGGTCTCGGCAATGGCGTCGAGCGCCTCCTCGGTGAGGAAGGCTTGGTGCGAGGTGACAAGCACGTTAGGCATGGAGATTAACCGCGCGAGGGTGTCATCCTCCACGATATGGCCGGAAAAATCTCGGAAGAATATGTCGGACTCCTCCTCGTACACATCGAGGCAGGCCGCGCCGATACGCCTCTCCTTAATGCCGGAGAGCAGGGCCTCGGCGTCGATGAGAGCCCCGCGCGAGGTGTTTATCAGCACAGCTCCCTTTTTAAGCTTCTTCACGCTTTCGGCGTTTATCATGTGCTTGGTTTCTTCGGTGAGGGGGCAGTGGAATGAGATTACGTCGCTCTGCGAGAGAAGCTCGTCCAGCGAAACGTAGTCGATACCGCTGTCCTTGGCGGGGAACTTATCATACGCCACGACTCTCATGCCGAAGCCGCGGCATATATCTATGAATACGCGGCCTATCTTGCCGGTGCCCACCACGCCGGCGGTTTTGCCGTGCAGGTCAAAGCCCGTCAGGCCGTTTAGGCTGAAATTGAAATCCCTTGTGCGGTTATACGCCTTGTGTATGCGGCGAACGGAGGTCAGCAGCATAGCCATGGCGTGCTCGGCCACGGCGTATGGCGAATAGGCCGGCACACGAAAAACGTGAATCTTGCCGAAGGCGTGCTCCACGTCCACGTTGTTATAGCCCGCGCAGCGCAGGGCTATCATCCTCACGCCGAAGTCATAAAGCGCGTCGATAACGGCGGCGTCCACCACGTCGTTCACAAAAATGCAGACCGCGTCGAACCCGCGCGCGAGGCCGACGGTGCTTTTGTCGAGCTTGACGTCGTAAAAAACGATGTCTATCCCCTTTTCCCCCGCGTATTTTTCAAAGGGCGCCCTGTCATAGGGCTTGGCGTCAAAAAATGCTACTTTCATAGCTGTTCCTCCTCTGTTTTCATTTTTCCCGTTTGAATCAATTATATTACCGCCGGCAAAAAAAGTCAATAAGGCGGGAACTTTTTTCGGCTTTTTGCGTCTAAATTACAAACGGACGAAAGGAAGATGAGCATGAAAAGGATTATTGCGCTACTCATGGCGGCGGCGTTGCTCGGCGGATGCCGAAATATGACCGTCGGGGACAGAAGCACAGCCTCGGCGGTGGCGGCGGCCCTCCCCGCAGGGCGCGGGGACCGCGCGGTCTTTATGCACCCCGACGGCTACGGAGTGGCGGCGCCGACGAATTTTGACGTGGACGAGACGCTGCTCCCGCTTGAGCTGCGGCTCGAAAGGGAGGACTGCGTTATCGAGCTGATACGCCAGCCGCTCGACGACGTTTTGGCCGAAACCTACAGCGGCTATTCCAACGGCTTTCTAAAGAACGACGAGCTGCACATCCTTGACGAGCGTCGCGAGACGGAGCTTGCGGGCCGCGAGGCCATGCTCACGCGCTGGCACAGGGATAAGGTCGGCGAGGGCGACAGAAACTATTATGCCGTGGCGGACATCTACGACGAAAACGTGGTCTATACAATGATAATCAAAGCCTCCCGCCCAATAGTGGAGCTGGATTTCGAGTATATGGAGCTGATGGACAGCCTGACCGTCGGCGCGCCGGCTGGCCAAACGCCCGAACTGCGCTTTTCTGCGGAGAAGCGCTCGCCCATGAACGCCGAAACCGCGGCCCTTTTTGAGGACTACTTCGGCGAAAAAGCCTCGCGCCACTGGGGGCTGTACTACCACCGCCAACCCGTGGACGGCATGGAAAAGTTCGAGGCCTTGGAGGAAAGCGTCGGCAAAATGGACCTCGTCCTGCTCTACACCGAAATTTATGACAAATATGACCCCTACATGGTCTACGGCGGGCTGGTGAACGCCTGGGAGAGCGGCAAAGTCTGCGAGGTGACGCTACAGCTCGACATCGACTCCGACGAGAGCGACGTTTACGAGGTGCTGCGCGGCGAGCACGACGGCTTCCTTCGCGCCTACGCCGCCGACATTGCGCGCTTCGGCCATCCAGTGCTGCTGCGCCCCTTCAACGAGATGAACGGCGAGTGGTGCAACTATTCGGGCTACTTGACCTCGCGCGATCCGGACGTGTATATTAGGCTGTACAAATACGTTCACAAAATTTTTGAGGATTGCGGCGCGGACAACATAATCTGGGTATGGAACCCCAACGAAAAGAGCTATCCGGACTTTGTATGGAACCACGAGGCCCTGTACTACCCCGGCGACGAATATGTGGACGTGGTGGGGCTTTCGGGCTATAACACGGGCACGGGTATTGATGGCGAAATTTGGCGAAGCTTTGAGGAAATCTACGACGGATATTATGAGAGAATGGACCGCTGCTACGGAAAGCCTATGATGATAACCGAGTTCGGCTGCGCGGCCGAGGGTGGTGACAAGCTCGCATGGGTGCGGGATATGTTTCGCGCTCTGCCCGAGAAATACCCCAAGCTGCGCACGGCGGTGTGGCTGCACGAGCGCAACACCGATAGCCTCGGCAAAACCACGCGATCGTTTTTCCTCGACGACACCTCCGGCCTGCCCGAGCTGTTCAGGGAGGAGCTCGCAAGATTTCGCGGAGAATAAACCGCAATAAAAGGAGCCTCCCGAGGGGAGGCGCGAGATAAAACAGTAATATTTTTGTGGGATAGAGTCGCGTTATGCGACCTATCCTGCTTTTCGTTTTGAAATAGCGGCATTGGCAGAAGCCCTCATAGTAGATGTCAATTTGCTGTGTCCGTTTGTCGTTTATCCTATCCGGCGCGTGAACGTAAACGCGCTTAACCATATCGTTGGGTATTATCGGCGTTAGCTCCTGCAAGTCGAAGTATTTGTGAAGCTTACCGATGAACCGCTTCAAATTGTCGGACTGCTCCTTTTGTCGGCTAACCTCGGCGGTCAGCGTACCGATGCCTCAAATCTGCCTGCTCGCGTTCGTAATCGTCCGCAAGCATTTTGAAGCGGTTTTCGCTCATCGCTCCACTCGCTTTGTATTCATGAATGGGCCAAAGAATTCGCCGCTGCATATCGGAGCGGCGAAAATTATTATTTGCTGTTTAATTTTTATCACGTCTTATCAAACGTCACCGTAACGCTCGTACCCTTGCTTTCGGCACTCTCTAAGGTAATTGTGGCGTTATGATACATCGCGCCGTGCTTTACGATTGCAAGCCCCAGTCCCGTTCCGCCGACCTGCTTTGAGCGGCTTTTATCCACGCGGTAGAAACGCTCGAAAACGCGCGATCTGTGCTCGGCGGAAATGCCTATGCCGGTATCGCGAACGGTGAGGTACGCCTTTTTATCCGCGTCATTCACGATAACGTCAACTGTTCCGTTTTCTTTGTTGTACTTAATCGCGTTGTCGCAAAGATTGTAAATCATCTCGTCAAGGATTTTCCGCACACCACGCACTTTTGCGCTGCCGCCGATTAAGTGGAGGCTCACGTTTTTCTTTGTTGCCTCGCTTTTAAGGCGGTCTATAATTTCGACTGACAATTCATATAAATCAACGGTTTCCTTTTCGAGTGGAATGTTTTTTTCGTCAAGCTCCGAAAGCTCTATAATATCGTTCACAAGCGAAATAAGCCGCTGCGCTTCGTCGTAAATGGATTTTGAAAAGTCCGCCGCCACCTCCTGCGGGACGTCTCCGTTTTTCATAAGCTCCGCGAAGCCGGAAATCGAGGTAAGCGGCGTTTTTAATTCGTGCGATACGTTTGCGGTAAACTCGCGGCGCGCCTCGTCGCGCTTTGAAAGCTCCTCGATCTGCTTTGAAATAGTGCGCTTTTGGTCTGATATTTTTCTCAAAAGCGGCGTTAGTTCCTCGTACGTTTCGTTATTTTCGGGATTTTCCAAATCCAAGTCGTTTATCGGCTTCACGATTGACTTTGACACCCGCGCCGTCAAAACCGCCGTCAAAATCAGCGCCGCCGCGAGAATTAATAGTATCGGCCGCAAGAGCACAAGGATAATCGCGATAACAGAATATTGGTTGGTCGAGACCCTTAAAATGCTGCCGTCGGATAATTTTACGGCGTAATAGAGGGTCTTTTCCGTAAGAGTTTTTGAATACCGCGCGCTCATGCCAGTTCCCGTTTCCATCGCCTGCTTGATTTCCGCGCGGTCCGCATGATTATCGAGCGTCGCAGCGTCGGCCTGATTGTCAAAAACAACCGTTCCGTCGGGATTTATAAGCGTTATTCGCCTGTCCGCGTCGTCGAGACCGTCAAGATAGGCCGCGCCCTCGTTTTCGACCGCCAGCGAAATATACCGCGCCTCGCTTTCCACCTCGCGCAAAATCTGCCGCTCGAACAAATCAAACAAAATGCCCATAATCATGACTATTGCTGCCGCGAGTACAAGAAACGCCGTCAGAAAGGAGGAACGAAAAATCTTTTTATTCATGCTTTTCACCGCCTATTTTGTATCCGATACTTTTCACCGTCCGAATAAGCACGCCGGCCTCGCCGAGCTTTACGCGAAGCTTGCGTATATGCACGTCAAGCGTCCTCGATTCGGTATAATACTCGCCCCACACCTTCGTAAGCAGCGTTTCGCGCTCAACCACGTTTCCGTCAGCTTCGAGCAGCGCCATAAGCAGCAGGTATTCCTTGTACGAAAGCTCCACGCCTCTGCCGGAAACCTCGATAATATGCTTGGCCGGATCCACATACAGCTCGCCGATTTTGTATTCCCTGCCCTGAGGCGCGGTTTTCATGTACCGGCGCAGCACCGCGCGGACGCGCGATATAAGCTCGGTCATGCCGAATGGCTTTGCTATATAATCGTCCGCGCCCATGTCAAGGCCCGTGACCTTGTCAAACTCGCTGCCCTTCGCGGTCAGCATAACAACGGGAATGTCAGCCGTATCAGGGTTTTCCCTGAGCTTCGCGAGTATCGACAGCCCGTCCTCGTCGGGGAGCATTATGTCGAGCAGGAATAATTCCGGCGCGGCTTCAGCGAGCGCTTCCCAAAGATTGCGCGGCGCGTCAAAGCCGCGCACGTCGTAGCCCTCGCGCTCCAATGCGTAGCTCACGAGCTTTCTGATGTTGTCGTCATCCTCGAGAATGTATATCATTTGACATTCCTCCCTCCCACATTATACACCCGCCGCGTGGAATTTTCAACCCTTGCGTTTATTCGTTATCGAATAAATTACCCACTCTGCGATGTTTTCCGCGTGGTCGCCTATGCGCTCGAAATATTTCGCTATCATCAGCAAATCAACCAGCGCCTCGGCGCTGTCCCTGCCCTCGCGCACCGCCTCTATGAGCTCGCCCTTGACCCTATCGAACAGCGCGTCAACCGCATCGTCTTGGCAGATAACGGATTTTGCGAGCGAAACGTCCTTTTTCACAAACGACTCCACGCTGTCGGTCACCATTTTTATCGTCGCGCGCGCCATATCCGTTATATGCGTCTTGCTCACCGGCGCGCTGCCTTTGATATGCTTCACAATTTCCGTAATATCCGTCGCCTGATCGCCGATGCGCTCCATGTCGGAAATCATTTTAAGCGCGGAGGAAATGACCCTCAAATCCGTCGCCACCGGCTGCTGCTGCAAAAGGAGCCTCATGCAAAGCCGCTCTATATCGCGCTCCTTCTGGTCTATCTGCCTGTCCGCTTCGAGAGCCGCGTCACGCATGGCGGCGTCGCCCTCCGTAAGATACCTTACGCAGCCGCTGATCGCATCCTCGCACAGCGCGCCCATCGTCGTAAGCTCGTCGTTAAGATGGGCTAACTGCTCGTCAAATTTATTTCGCATTATCCGAACCTCCCCGTGATATAGTCCTCCGTTCTCTTGTCGGCTGGCATGGAGAACATCTTTTCCGTATCGTCGTACTCCACGATTTCACCCAGCAGGAAAAACGCGGTTCTATCCGATATTCGCGCCGCCTGCTGCATATTGTGAGTGACGATTACTATCGTGTATTTTTCGCGAAGCTCCGCCGCCAAGTCCTCTATTTTTGAGGTTGAGATCGGGTCGAGCGCGGACGTCGGTTCGTCCATTAAAAGTATCTCCGGCTCAACAGCCAACGCCCGCGCAATACACAACCGCTGCTGCTGCCCGCCGCTCATGCCGAGCGCGCTCTTTTTGAGCCTGTCTTTGCACTCGTCCCATATCGCCGCCTGCTTTAACGACCGCTCAACAATTTCATCGAGCTTCACACGCGATTTTATCCCATGTATTCTCGGCCCGTAGGCAATGTTATCGTAAATGCTCATCGGGAACGGGTTCGGCTTCTGAAACACCATGCCGACGCGCCTGCGCAGCACGTTCACGTTCATGTCCTTGTAAATATCCACGCCGCCAAGCGTGATTTTTCCCTCGATACGGCAGCCGTCAACAAGGTCGTTCATGCGGTTCAGCGTTTTTAAGAACGTCGATTTCCCGCAGCCCGACGGCCCGATTAAAGCGGTAATCCGCTTTTCGGGAATATCCATATTTATATCCTTTAACGCCTGATGCGCGCTGTACCACAAATTGAGGCCGTTCGCCTTTAAAATGTCAGCCATGTCAGTTTCCCTTTCTCCTGAGTTTTTTCGCTGCCAACTTTGCCGCGAAGTTTATGAATAGCGTCAGTATCAGCAGTATCGACGCGATTGAAAACGCTATGTCAAACTCGCCGCGCTCCTTCGCATACATATACAGCGCGACCGTGAGCGTTGAGCCTGCCTTGCCGGGCATTACGCTTTCCCAAATGCCGAGTATTTCATTCGCCATGCCCGCAGTAAACAGCAGTGCCGCGCTCTCGCCGACAATTCTTCCGATTGACAAAATGCAGCCCGTCACAATTCCGTCAATTGCCGATGGCAGCACCGTTGTGCGTATCATATACCACTTGCCCGCGCCCAAGCCCAGCGCGCCCTCGCGGTAGCCGTTCGGAACGGTTTTGAGGCTCTCCTGCGTGGTTTTTATAATCGTCGGCAGCGTCACGATAACGAGCGTCAGCGCGCCCGCGATAAGGCTTGTGCCGAGCGAGCAAAACTGCACAAATATCAGCATTCCGACAAGTCCGTATATAATTGACGGAATGCCCGACAGCGTTTCCGTCGCAAGCTCGATTATCCGCACAATCCGCTTGTTTCTCGCGTACTCGTTCAGGTAAACCGCCGCGCCCACGCCTATCGGCAGCGCGATTATAAGCGTCACGATTATGATGTAGAGCGTGTTCAAAATGTTAGGCAAAATTCCTATCGTGTCGTTTATAAGGCTCGGCTTTGACGTAAGCAAGGGAAGCGTTATATGCGGTATGCCGCGCACGAGAATATAACCGATAATCCCCAAAAGCAAAAGGAACATCAGCCCCGCCGAGACGAACACAAGCGCGTTCAATACCGCAATTTCGACTTTGCGCCTTTTTGAAATCCCGCTATTCATTCTTCTCGCCCCGCTTCACAACAAGGTTAAGTATAAGATTAATTATCAAGATGAACATGAACAGCACAAGCGCGATTGAAAACAGCGCCTGCCTTTGCAGTCCCGACGAATACGACATCTCGCTCGCGACCGCCGTTGTAAGGAAGCGCACGCTCCTGAAAAGCCTCGGCATATTCGCGACGTTCCCCGCGACCATCATAACCGCCATAGCTTCGCCAATCGCTCTGCCAATGCCGAGTACCACGGCGGTGAGTATGCCGCTTTTCGCGGCGGGTACGACTACCCTAAAAACCGTTTCCGTTTTCGTCGCGCCGAGCGCCAATGATGCTTCCTCGTACTCCTTCGGCACGGCTTTTATCGCCGTTTCCGATACGGAAATCACCGACGGCAAAATCATCACCGCAAGCACGATAATTGCCGAAAACAGGTTTGCGCCGTCGGGCAGATTGAACGCCTCGCGCACGAGCGGAACTATGATTATCATGCCCAATAAGCCGTATACCACCGACGGTATGCCCGACAGCAAATCCACAGCCGTCCGCACAATTCCCGCGTTTTTTCCGTCCGACATTTTCGCGAGGTACACCGCGCACATAAGCCCTATCGGCACTCCTATCACAATCGCGCCAGCCGTTCCGTAGACGGAGGTCAATATGAACGATAGTATGCCGTACTGCGGCTCGGCTGCGGTGGAAGCCCAGACCCTGCCGAAAAGAAAATCCGTTATCCCTATTTCGCCTATTGCCGGAACGCCGCTTATCACGAGGAAAGCCGTTATCATCAGCACAAACGCGACCGCCAAAAATCCGCAGAGGGCGAACACGGCGTTCATGGCCTTTTCAAGCGCGTCGCTTGTATTTTTCGGATTTTTCACTTGAATCACCTATCTCTTTATCGGCACCGCGCCCGCCTTTTCAATCATTTCGTCCGCCGCCTCGCTCGTCGCGTAATCCATAAACGACTGCGCCGCTTCGGACAGCTCCTTATTTTTCGGGGTTACAAATACGAAATCGCGCTGAATTTTGTATGTTCCGTTCTGTATTGTCTCCGTTGTCGGCGTTATGCCCTCGACCGACAGCAGTTTTACGCTTTCCTTGACCGACGCGAGCGACGCGTAGCCTATTGCGTTTGGGTTTGTCGAAACGGTCTGAACAACGTCGCCCGTCGAGGTCAGCTCCTGCGTGTATTTGCACGCGTCCTCAGTTCCCGTTATAGACTCAAATCCGTCGCGCGTGCCCGAAGCCGCCTCGCGTCCGATTAAAACCACCGGCGCGTCGCCGCCTCCAACCTCGCTCCAATTCGCGATTTCGCCCGTATACAGCTTGCCGATTTGCTCAATAGTTAAATCCGACACGGGATTTTGCGGATTTACGATCATTGCTATTCCATCAATCGCAATCACCGTCGCGTCAAGCGTCTCGGCCTCCTCCGGCTTTAAGTCGCGGCTCGAAAGCCCGATGTCGCAGCGGCCCTCGCTCACCGCCTGTATGCCCGAGCCCGAGCCTGTAGGGTTATATGTAATTTTCGCGCCGCTGTTTTCAGCCATATACGCCTCGCTCAAGTACCCGATGACCTTCTCCATTGAGGTTGAACCGTCCGTCGATACCGTCTGCGTTGCCCCGTTCGTCGTCCCCGCCGTTCC
This sequence comes from uncultured Clostridia bacterium, assembly GCA_947629005.1. Taxonomy (GTDB): domain Bacteria; phylum Bacillota; class Clostridia; order UMGS1883; family UMGS1883; genus JAFLUQ01. Next base: position 366,671 of record CANRCD010000002.1, on the reverse strand, counting down.
TCCACAGCCCGCAAGCGCCGCCGCCGATATTCCGACGGCAAGTAACATGGTCATAAATTTTTTCATTCAAATCACCTTCCAAAAATTATTGTATCTTTGATACAATTAAATATTAGCATAGGTGATGTTAATTCCGAAAGCGCAACCATGTTAATTGTATGTTAATGTTTGGGGGGATTTTTGAGGCTTTATAAACGTATGTTTTATGCGTATTTGTCAATAAAAAATTTATGCTGAATTTACATTTCGCCCTTGTCGCTTTGCGGCAGCCTTACCATTATAAGACAGCAAAAGAGCGTATCATTTCAAATGATACGCTCTTTAATAATCCCGTGACAGCCTGTCATAAAATTATTGATTATACTATCTTATGTCATGCCATCGGGGAGGCCCCTTTTATTATGGTCAGATTTCCTCTACAAAATCAATTTCGGGCTTTACGTCGGCCGGTTCGTTCTCAGGCTCGCCGGTAATTTCCTCCTCCTCCGGGAAGAGGGCATCCATCGTGGGCTCGTAAGTTCCGTCCTCGATCATGCGGATAATCTCAAGCACGGCAGCCGAGGGCCCGGCGGCGGAATCAGTGATTGTGAATACCGTAGCGTCGCTCTTTTTCTGAAGCGTAAGAGCGCCGCTATTTGGATCCGAGGCAAGATACAGATTGCTCTGCTTGCCGCGAATCAAGTATCCGTCTTTGACTCCGACAAGATAGAACTTCTGGTTATCTCCGTTGTTGAACTCATAGGTGCTGACCGTCGCTCCGACACTGGTAGACTGGCCGCCGACGTCCATAGCCTTGTCGTCAGGCGCGAAGAACGTTACGGAGCCGTCGGCGTAGGGGTACATCGTCCACTGAGAGCCGAGCGCAAGAGCGCTGCCGCTTGCGGGAGCAATTGTAACATTCTTTTTGATGTCATTCTCGTCGGCGATATGCATACAGAGGTCGTCGATATATATCTCGCCCCATGTATCGCTGCCGACAGAGAATGTGATGGTATTGATGGGATTTTCGTCCCAGTTACCATTCGCGGCGTTGTTGTAATCCGCCCGGCAGCTGGCAGTGCGGTAACCGTCGAACACGGACATATCAACGGTTTTATCGCCGGGGTGCACATTAACCTTTACGCGGAACAGGGAGCCGATGTAAAGGGAATCGTTATAGTCGTGGATATATATGCCGTCAACATTGTCGTAATAGCCGACGCCCTTGGTGTAATCCGCGCGGGCAAACCTTTCGGAATCGCTGAGGTCGCGGCCGAGAGCAACGTTGTGGAATACATTTGACTGGTTGACTTCATCAAAGGCCGTGCTGCTGATAAGCTTGCCATAGGTGCCGCGTCCGTTTTCGTCATCGCTGTTAAAGGTCATACGGAACTGGAAGGCGCTGGGATGCTCCGTGTCGCCCTTCTTCGTGGGTATGCCGTTGGAGAGCGTGAAGCCTTGATTGCTGATGTTTCTCCAGCTCATCTCGGCAATGTAGCGCATGGTGAATTCAAGGGTATAGTCCTTGCCGCCGGTATCGGGAATGGTGTGAGAAGCCATAATCCCCTGCCCGCCCACGCGGTAAAGGTGAAGGGCCGTGTTACCAAAGGGAGCCTTGGTTACGGCAGCGTAGCTGTTATCGGCGAAATCAACGCTGCCGTTGCTGTCGTAGCCCTTGGCCTCCCAGTCGCCGAACAGGCCGTCGGTATCTTCGTCAAGGCGGAGCTTATCGCTGCCGTCGTAGCTGAAGTCCTCACGCATGAGGTCGCGGTTGCCGTCGGTGGAAATTTCGAAGGGCATTTGCATAATGGACTTCATCTGCTCAATACCCATGTTCCACGCAAAAAGCTTAACCCTGTCGCCTTCTTCAAAGGTGGCCGTATAGGGTATTTCAACGCTTACTTCGGGATCTCCCATGGCGGAAAGGCCGTTAGCCCTGTTTTCGTCCTTATCCGCGCCGATGATGCTTGTCTGGGGAACGCTGCGGGCGGGGATGTTGATAAGGTAGCTTTCGGCGTCGTTCTTGGCGGTAGCAACGCCCTTAAGCGCCCCATCGGCGCCGTAGTGAGCCACCGCGAACGCAGCCGTACCGTCGCCTATGGAGATATTTGTAACCTTAAATTTGCCCGTAACGGTGGCCTCGCCCACGGGAAGCTCGGCAAGCTCTTCGCCGACGTCATTTCCAAGGTAGGCGTCGGCGAACATTTCGGGGTCATCCTGAGTGATGAAGCCTTCGGCCTTGAAGTCCGTCTTAACGCCGGTCTTATACTCGTAATTCATCCAGTAGCGGTACTCGCCGCTCTTCCACAGCAGTCTGGGGCCCGCGTTATCGGTTCCTTCATCGTTCATCTTGTAGTTATAGATGGCGTTGGGGCGGGCGTTGGGTGTGGGCGAGTTTTCGGTTATCGCCTGACGCTTTGTCCATGTGGCGCCCTTATCGTCGCTTTCCCAGCGGTAAATTTCGTGAACAAGACCGTACTTGCCATTGGTGGGTATGGACAAATAGATAACGTTGCCGGGATAGTTATGGTCGAAGGTAAGACCGCCGCTGTAACAGCGCTCCTGAGTGGCGTTCTGGTGGAACCACTTTCCGCCGTAGGTAAGATAGGTCTTTACCCATTCGCCCTCGCCGTTCTCGCCGCCGTCCTTATCCCAGCGGGCGTACCAGTAGTAATGGTATGTTCTGCTGTCGTCATCCCCATACGGCTTGCCGTCGATTGCGGAGGCAGCCTTGTACCACGTGGGTGCGCCGGTGCCGTCCACGGGCGGAGTTGCTGTAATGTCGGCGTAAACTATGCAGGGCTCGCCGTCGCTGTTATGGATTATATCCCACGTCCAGCCGCGGCGCTCGGCCTTGGCGTTCTTGGGGTTGAACTCCTCGCCGGTAAGCTCGCTGGCGTTAAATACAACCAGTTCGGGGTATTTTTCGTACAGCTTGGACGTTACAACGCCCCACTGGCCGCTGGTGCCCTCCGCGCCCTCATTCTTGTACTTCTCAGCGTTCTCCTTGGGCAGAGGCTGAAGCTCGGTACCCTTGGCGGTGCGCAGGGTCTGGGTGGGAATATCAAGAGTGAGGTAGAAGATGTGATTTCTTATGTCATTGTCGGGGTGGCTGGCCGTAAAGGTGATGTAGATCACATTGCGGTCAAAGTCGTAATCGTACTTGGTGTAGGGTCTGCGGCCTCTATCGCTGTTGCCGCCGTCGGTATAAGCCCCCGGAGCGTCTTTGTTGTTGTCCCACGTGCTGTAACCGAAGGTGGTGTTGGCGAACTGGGTCTGCTCCATAAGGGGCTTGATGCCGTCGGGCTCGCCTTTGCTGTTCGTCTTAACGGGGAACTTGCCTTCCGTGTCGGGGATGGGGAACTTGGCAAGGGTGGGCATCCAGTGAACGCCGCGCCAGCCGATGTATATAACGTCCTGGTCGGGGAAGTCGGGGTCGTCGTGCACCATAAATACGCTTGGATAGGTGGCGTTGGCGTTTTCGCCGTGGTAGAACTGCTCATCGTTCCACTCGGATATATCCTCGGGCTCCTTGGTAACGCGGAAATACATATAGGGCTCGTTGGTGTGCATGGAGTAGATAGCCATAATACGGCCGTCGGGCAGAACCACCACGGCGGGGTTGTTATGGTCGTCGCTCTCAAGCTTACTGTGGATAACACGGCGGGTATACTCGTCGGTATCGTGGTCATACTGAGCAACAACGATGTCGCCGTCGTCCTCTACCCAGCCCATATAGGTACGGTCGTGCTGGAACTCATAGCCGCCGCTGTGGTAGATTATGGGCTTGCCGTCGATATCGGTGGTTTCGCCCTGATACCGCTGCGCAAGCTTATCGCCGGGCTGAATATGGGTGCCGCTGGGCTCAACGTACCAGTTCCAGCCGCCGTTGTTGGTGGCAACGGTAACCTTGTTCAGCTGGGAGCCATCGTCCTTGATAAGGTCCTTTACGGTGATTTTGCAGCTCAGTTGAAGGCCAAGCTCCTTTATTTCGCCGGTAACGGTATATTCGCCGGCCTCGCTCATCTTAACGTTTTCGGTATTCCATTCCACTGGGTAATTAAGAGCTTGGTCGGTCGCACCGTCGTTGAAGTTTACGGCCGCTTCAGCGGGCAGCGCGGGCATGGCGTCGCCCGTAACGGCAATTATATCGTCGGGATTTTTAACGGAAGGCGTCGCCTCGCCGTATGTCACCGTAAGGTTGTCGGAGTTCTCCTTAACGGCATCGGCTGTGGCGGGAAGGCTGTTTATGTCGGGAAGGATATAGAACTTGCCCTCCTTTTTTATAACCTTCGGCGCGTAGGTATAGGTATATACAACGCCGGTGGCAGCCTTGACGGTATCGGCAGACTTAAGCTCCTTACCGTCGGCGTCCACGTAGGTTATGGCAAGGTTGCTCCAGCCGTCCTTCCAGTAGGTGCGGTGGCTTATCATACCGTTGGCGTTTTCCTCGCCGGTATAGCCCGCGCCGTGGTGGAACATCATGGTTATTTTGGTAAGGTCGGAGTTCCTGAACTTAACGGGAGCCTCCGTTACGGCGTAGGTTACGCCGTCCTCGTCGGTTATCCACATCCGATAGGTTTTCGCGGTAACGTCAACCTCGGTGCGCAGGCGGTAGGTTTTGCCGACCTCGTAGGGGACCTTGCTTTCAAACCAATTTGGACTGACATCGGGGTCGTAGTACTCGAAATGCGGCTGGGACGCGTAGCGGATAATGGGGCCGGTGCCGTTAAAGGCGGCGGTGGTTTCATCGCCGTAGGAGAACAGCTTGTTTGAACCCTCTGTTCCTTCAAAGTCCAGCTCAAAAATTACGTTGCCGCCGGCGTATATGTAGCCGAGCTTATTGTTCCAGTCGAACTTCGCTCCGTCGGAATTACCGGCCGTATAGAAGGGATAAACATTATTGTCGCAGGGAAAAACCTCTATATCGACGGTTATCGCGTCGCCGTCGTAGCCGTCAACCTTCGCGGTATATGTAACGGTTTCGCCGGCCTTAAGCTCTCCGCCGGCCTTCCATTCTACGGGAACATCCGCAGTGACTTCGCCCTCAAGGGTGGCGGAAAGGTACTTGGGCAGAATGGGCCGGTTGCCGTCGATAACCGACGTTATCACATTTTCAGGCTCGGCAACGGATTCAATCGCAGCCTCGGTATATTCCACCGTAACATTGTTTACGCCGGGGCCAAGCGTAGCTGCCGTAAGCTCCCCGCGCACATAATACTTACCCTCGTGCGCGATAACGACCGGGGCGTCGGTATCGGTAGGGGTGTATTCGCTGCCCGAAGCAAGGTTCTTTATCGTCTTTTTGCCAAGGTCAAGGTCATCGGGGCCCACAAGGCTCAGCTCAACGCTGGCCGCTTCGGCAAACTCCACGGTAAGGGTGGGCTTATTTTCGCCGTTTTTGCCGTCGATAATAAGCTTGATAGCCTCTGCGTCACCGGTTGTTTCGCCGGACTTCGTAATACTGATAAGCGCGAAGGAAATGCCTTTTTCCTGAAGTGCGGCCAGATTTTCGGCCACATAGCTTGTTACATCGAAATTATAGTCGCCGACGGAGGAGATATCCTGCCTGTCGATCTCGACCATATCTTCGGGGACTGCAGTTGTGGTTGACGTAATGTTATAAACCGGCAGCCCAAGCGTCTCCGGAGCGGTATATTTCTCCTCGTTCCACAGCGTATTGTCTATGGCGACAACGCTTACGCCGGGGCTGCGTTTTGTATCTATTGAGGAGGCATATACATTAAGAGTAGCTTTTTTTACATAATATTTGTCCGAAAGCTGTTCCTCGGTAAATTTATCAGCAAGTTCAAAGCCGACATAGCCGTTCCTCTGATTCCAGTTGGAATGGTAGATATAGAGGGAATTATCCGGGTCGGGATTATTCTTATCCCTTTTTTCATCCAGTTCACCGGTGTGTATGTTCTGTGTGATGGTCTTATTCGTCTCAATAACAACGGTGTTGGGATTTGCCTGCGTATCCTCGGCAAAGCCTATCCCCGGCAGCACGCCGAGAACCATGACCGCCGCCGTGAGGAGCGCCAGCAATCGTTTTGTTTTCATTTTCTTGTCCTCCTTTACATTTATGTTACAATTATACATCATATTGACGAAAATGTCAACACATATACGGAAGTTTATTGTAAAAAATCACAACAAAATTTGTATAAATATCACAAAATAATGTTGACACGCACAAGATATGGTGCTATAATTACCATATAAGTAGCTTGAAAAAACGAGGAGTGGTAAAAATGGAAAAAAAGCTTTTTAAGAGGCTGCTATCCGCAGCCATCGCGGCGGCAATGCTGCTCGGGGCGGCCCCCGTCCTCGCCGAGGACGCGGTTCCCGCGGCGGCGCTGACAGCCGTCGAAGCGGCCGACCCGTTCAAAAACACTTACAACGTGATAGTGAACAAGTCTACCGGCCGCGTTATCGCCGTAGAAAACAACGGCACGAACAATTTGGACCTCATCGTCACTGAGGAGCTTGCGCTCGAGTCCTCGGGCAAACCCAGCGCCGGACAGATATGGCGGTTGGCTCCGCTCAGCGGCGGCCTGTGCTATGCGGTGAACAAGCATAGCGGCAGAAGCCTTGACGTGCCCGACGCGAAAAAGGAGTCGGGCGTGCAGCTTATTCAGTATTCCTACAACGGCAACGCCCAGCAGAAGATGCTTTTTGAAAAGGACGGCGACGCCTACACCATCAAGCCCAGCCACGCGGATATGTATTTGGCCGACGTGGACGGCAAGGTGGTGCAGATAAGCGAAAAGTCCTCCGAGGCGGCCAAGTGGACGCTTAAGACCGTCAGCGGTTCGCTTATGGAGAAAGCAAAGGATTCCGAGGGATATAAGCTCTTATCGGACGACCTCAAGCGCGCCTTCGACAACTACTTCTTCAGCGCTCTTGACCTCAGCCGCGATGTGTATAACAACGCCGAAACGCTGCTCTCTACAAGGGATTACGAGAACCTCTCTGCTGAAATGCAGAAGCGCGTGCTTACAACCGCCCTTACCTATACCGCCTCCGGCCAGGTGGTGGGCAATGTGGTGAACGAAAAGGTAGCTCCATATAAAATAGTAAGTCAGGAACAGGTCAAGGATTTCGATATATGGCGGGGCAGCCTTTGCACGGCTTGGGTTTTTCAGGTTGAAATGGATGGCGACGTGCCCGGTCAGGTGCATAAGTTCCAGTTCGCTACCAACGAGGAGGACCCGAACGCCGAGATGATAACCAAGTCCATTGAGGCAATCGGCGTGTTCCCCTATGCCCTGCGCCAGCACGTTCACTACCTCTACTGGAAGAAGGGCGACACGGCCAACAGCTATAACGGCGGCGGCAATTCTATATGGATAAGGCTGACATGGGAGCCATCCCGCCAGCAGATATCCCAGACGCTCTCCCATGAGCTGGGCCATGTGCTCGAGCAGAATATGCTGAACGACCCTGACGTGTGGTCGCTGGCCGAGCGCCTTGACGCCACGCCCATTTCCTCTTACGGTTCCAGCAATGAAACCGAAGATTTGGCCGAGTTCAGCCGTCTTTACTGGACGAACCTCGGCAAAGATACCTTCGCCGAGCTCGGGAAGGTTTACCCCAACCGCCTTAAAATTTTTGAGGGCCTGCTTTACAGGGCAGACAAGGAATACTTCAAGGACTATTCCGAAAGCGAGAAGTACATTGAAGAGCTTACAGCCGCCGCCCGCTCTGCCGGCAGCGACAGCGATAACTCCTCTCTTGACGAGAGCAAGCTTTACAAAATCGTTGACCTTTCCACCGACCGCGCATGGACTGTGCCGGGCAATTCCAAGGACAACGACGTAGCCCTCACCCTTAATCGTTACACCGCTGCGGCGGGGCAGCATTTCCGCATTGAGAAATACGGCAATAAAATAAAGATAATCAGCGCAAACAGCGGCAAGCCCATCCAGCTTGACGACAGCGCCCTCAGCGGCAAAAATATCGCTCAGTACGGCGGCACTTGGGCCATTGACGAAAAATTTGCCGTTTATCCTCAGGAGGACGGCACTCTCGCCCTCATGGCCCCCCGCTACCAACTCTACGTTTACCCCTTCGGCGAGGCGGCCGGTCAGGCAGTGGAGCCTAAGGGCTGGGCCTTTATAGAGGTCGGCGAGGCCGATGTGAAAAAGGGCCTGCTTTCGGTCAACGGGCTTTCCCTTAAGGCCGCCGATCCTGTTGACGAGGACTCCGTCGCAACGGTTTCCGCCGGCGTAACCGGCAGCGAGTGGAGGCTTTCCTCGGCCGAGGAGGAAGGCTGCTACAAGATAATCGAAATCGAATCCGGTCTTTCATTCGACATTCTCAACGGTTCAACCGAGCCGGGAGCGGCGCTCATCCTCTATGATTACTACGGCAGCGCCAACCAACTGTTCACCGTTGAAAACGTATATGGCGGCGGCTTCCGCCTGAAGAACAAAAACAGCGGCCTTTACCTTACCGTTCACGCCGACGGCTCTGTAACGCAGGAGTATCTTGGCGGAGCCGGACAGGTATTTGAAATGTAAATATATCCACTGCAAACGGGCGGCCATTGGCCGCCCGTTTTATTATGCGGAAACAGGGAGCCCGATGGGCTCCCCGAGTCAAAATCCTATCCCTGCCTTCTCCATGTTGCGGGGCTGAGAAGCATGAACATCGGAAAAATTTCCAGACGGCCGGCAAGCATATCAAAGATGAACACCAGCTTTGAAACCACTGAAAATTCGGCAAAATTACCTGTCGGCCCCACCATGTTTAAGCCGGGCCCGATGTTGTTCAGTGTGGCGGCCACTGCGGTAAACGAGGTGGTGAGGTCAAACCCGTCAAGCAAAATTATAGCAAATGAGCCCGCAAACACCAGTATGAAAGAGCAAAGGTACACGTTCACAATGCGTATGACCTCGTGCTCGATAGGCTTCCCGTCCATCTTGAGCAGTTTTACGCTGCGGGGATGGGCAAGCTGTCGGATTTCCTTGGCGACGGTCTTGACGTAAATAACAAAACGCGAGACCTTCATGCCGCCGCCGGTGCTGCCCGCGCAGGCGCCGGTAAACATCAGCATTATCATAAGCCCGCGCGAAAAGCTGGGCCAGAGGTTGAAGTCCGCCGAGGCGAAGCCTGTGCTCGTCATAACGGACGAAGTCTGGAACAGCACCTCGCGGAGACTCACAAAGCTGCCGCTGAAAAACAGGTTCAGCGCTATCGCCGCGCTTGCGCAGACATAAATCGTGAAGTACCAGCGAACCTCCTCCATCGCAAAAGCGGTTTTAAAGCGGCGGCTGATGATGAAGAAATAGAAGTTGAAGTTCACGCCGAAGAGCAGCATGAACAGAGTGGTGGCGTTCTGAGCGAAGGCAGAGTAGCTCGCAAAGCTGTCGCCAAGCACTCCGAAGCCGCCGGTGCCCGCCGTGCCAAAGGCAAGGCAGAAGGCGTCGAATACGGGCACACGGCCGATAAGGAGCAGCGCAAGCTGCATTAGAGTGAGCGCCGTGTAAATGGAATACAATAGAACGGCGGTATTGCGCACCTTGGGCACAAGCTTGCCCACCGAGGGGCCTGTGCTTTCCGCCCTCATAAGGTAAATATTCTGGCCGCCGGCCATCGGAAGAATGGCAATGATGAATACCAGTACGCCCATGCCGCCTATCCAGTGCGAAAAGCTGCGCCAGAAAAGTATGGAGCGCGGCAGGGCCTCAACGTCGGTAAGAATACTTGAGCCGGTGGTGGTGAAGCCGGAAACTATCTCAAAAAGGGCGTCGACAACATTCGGTATGGCCCCGCTGACCACAAAGGGCACCGCGCCAAGCACGCTCATCACTATCCAACTGAGCGCCACCGTAACAAAGCCCTCGCGGGCAAAAAAGGCGGTGTTTTTCGGCTTTTTGCGGGTTATCACCCATCCCGCCGCGCCGAAGGCAAGGGCGCAGAGCAGAAAAATCAGCCACTCCCGCTCGCTGTAAATTATCGCCACAGCAAATGGCAGAAGCATGGCCGCGCCCACTATTTTGGCGACCGAGCCGACAATGTATTTTATAATTCCGTAGTTCATGATAGGCTTCCTTTACTCAAAAATATCGCTGAGGTCGTTAAGCCCTGTGGTAGTGGTGACAACGATGACCGTGTCGCCGTTCTTAATCATATCGCGTCCGCGGGGAGCCGTCGCTTTTTTGCCGCGGATAATCGAACATATCAGGATGTTCGGCTTCAGATTCAGATTCATAAGCGGCACGTTCAGAAACGCGCCCTTGGCGGACTGCGAAACTTTAAACTCAAGCGCCTCAACGCGGTCGTCCATCATGCGGTAAAGAGTTTCAACATTGCTGCCCATGGAGTTCTGCATGGAGCGCACATAGCGGCTGATGAGCTGCGAGGTTATGCGCTTGGGGCAGATCACCGTGCCTATCGGGAGCTCGCGCACGACCTCCTCAAAGGCTATCTTGCTGATTTTTGTGATTCGCTTGGCCTGCGACACCTTGTTGGCATACAGCGAAAGCAGGATATTCTCCTCGTCAATGCCGGTAAGCGAAACCAGCGCGTCGGCGCTGCTCAATCCCTCCTCCATCAATAGCTGCTGATCGGAAGCGTCGCCGTTTATTATCATGGCGTCGGGCAGGAGCAGACTCAGCTCCTCGCAGCGGGCGCGGTTGATTTCGAGTATTTTAACGTGAACGCCGGCGTGTATAAGCATATTAGCCAGATAGTACGAAATGTTGCCGCCGCCGGCAATTATCACGTTCTTTATGGGTTTGGTCTTAATGCCGATGCGGTTCAGCGTGGCGCGGAGCTCGTTGTTCGGCAGCACCATGGATATTCTGTCGCCGGATTTGAGGCGGGTTTCACCGTTCGGGATAATGACTTTCCCGTCGCTTTCGAGTATGCAGACAAGGAGCTGGAGGCCGGTTTTCTTTTCGACCTCGTTCAGCCTGAGCCCATTTAATGGCGAACCGTCGGGGATCTCGAGCCGAAGCAGGTTCACTCGGCCTTTGACAAAGCTGTCCACATCCAGCGCCGAGGGAACCTGAATAAGGCGGTATATGTTTGCCGCGGCGGCAATCTCAGGGTTAATGGCCATAGACAGGCCGAGTTCTTCCTTGATAAACTCGATTTCGTTATAGTGCTCCGGATCGCGGACGCGGGCAATGGTGTGGCAGTTGCCGGCCTTCTTGGCAATAAGGCAGCTAAGAAGGTTAGTTTCGTCAGCGTCGGTCACAGCGATAAGAAGATCGGCGTTCTCAATGCCGGCCTCAAGCTGCGTGTGATAGCTGGTTCCGTTGCCAACAACGCCCTGAATATCCAGCGCGGAAACGGCGGCGTCCACGTGCTCGGAATCGGTATCTATTAGGGTTATCTCATGCTCCTCGCTGCCAAGCTGCGCGGCCAGCGTCATGCCTACCTTGCCGCCCCCGACTATAATTGTTTTCATGTAAAAATCACCCTTTTCAAAGGATTGTTTTTATATTATATTATTTTACCACAGCAGGGAATAAAATGCAAGAAAAATTTACAGCCGCGAAGATAAGGGACTGTAAAAAATCGCGCAGACCGTTCAAGGGCTAAAAGCCTTTGATTAAGCCAAATTTTATTTGGTCAGCAAACATAAAACATTAGATTAATGTAGGAAATCCGCCCTTGCGAGCGGATTTCATGTTTTTAAGCCCTTGAACTGCGAACGAAAATCACCCTCGGCGCAGGCGTTCGCCTGTTTTGCGCCGCTGCGCGGCGGGGCGATAGCAATATGGGGCCCCCGCAAAGACGGCGAAGCCGGATTTGCGGGGAGAATGAGGAGCGGCGGAGCGAGCCGGTTTTGGCTTTGAAAAACCGAAACCGCGATGCAAAGCCTGCTCCAATGCCGTTCTACCCGATTTTTCCGGCCGGCCCCGTGCGTTTCAGTTTACACAGCGACTTTTTTACAGCCATTTTTTACTTGCCGTCAGCCTGACGTTCGCCGTAGCCATAACCGTAGCCGTACCCATAGCCGCTGCCGTAACCATATTTGCCGCCGTACTTGCTGTAGCGCTTATACTTATAGCTTTCGCCGTCGCTCTCCATGCCGTTGAGTATACCGCCGAGTATCTTTGCGTTGGCCAGCATAAGCTGCTCCACCGCGGCCGAAACGGCGTTCCGGTCGGTGCGGTTATAGTGAGCCAGCAAAATAACGCCCGAGCAGTACCGCGTGAGGACGGCCGTATCGGTAACGGCCAGAACAGGCGGAGTATCGAGAAAAACATAGTCATACTGCTCGCCGAGGGTGTCCATCAGCTTTTTCATACGCTCAGAGTCAAGCAGTTCGGAAGGGTTCGGCGGAATGTCTCCCGCTGTTATAACGTCCAGATTTGGCCGAACATTCCTGCGTATGACTTCGTCAAGACTGTTCATTCTGATAAGCGTATTCGTGAGGCCCGGCTTCAGCGGAATATCAAGCAGATTGGCAATGTTGGGGCGGCGGAGGTCGCAGTCCACAACAATGACCTTTTTATTTGTTTCGGCAAAGGAGATAGCCGTATTTATGCAGGTTGTGCTTTTGCCCTCGCCCGCAAGCGAGCTGGTTATGATTATTTTGTTGCTGCCCTCGTCAGGAAGTGAGAAAAGAATGTTCGTTCTGAAAGCCTTATAGGCCTCGCGAACCTGAAAGCCCGTTTTGTCGTTCAGTATAAACTTGCGCTTATCCTCAACGGACATGGCGTCGCCGGGGTTGCTGTCCTTACGGCTTTTTTTGATAAAGGGGAGTTTAATAGCGGATTTTTTCTTTTTATTATCACTCATGTTGGTTTATCTCCTCGTCAAGCTTTCTTTTCGGGCTTGGAGCCGCGGCTGCCATAACCGTAGCCGTGGCCGCTGTGAACTGAGGCCATGTTCGGTATAACGCCAAGAATAGGAGCGCTGAGCACCTTGGAAAAATCCTCGCTCTTTTTTATCCTAACGTCCGCGAAGCTGCGTATTACCACATAAGCGCCGCACAGCAAGGCTCCGATCAGCCCGCCGAAAAGCGTATTCCGGCGGTCGCTGGGGTAGGACTTTTGCTCGGGTACGCGGGCATAGTCTATTATGCTGGCTGTGGTGCCCTCAACATACTTTGATATTTCCAGTGTACTTACCTCGGCTACTGCGTTGACTATCTCGGCCACATAGAACTGATCCCTGCCCTTAACGGTTATGGTGAACACGCCCGTTTCCTCGTTAGAGCCTGTCGATACCATGGAAAGCAGCTCGGCGGGAGTGTAGCCGACAATGCCCTTTTCATCAATAGCGCGGCGCATGGCCGTTTTGGTCTTGACTATGGCCTCGTATGTGGGCACCAGCCGCGCCGAAGCGTTCAGCGCCGAGGTGTTTATTTCGTTCTGGTACGAAACTGATTTCTGGTTATTTACATAAAGCACGGCGGTCGCGCTGTAAAGCGGCGTTATAAGGAAGCTGCTGACAGCGTAGGCTATCGCCGCGCCAAGCAGAGCGAAAGCCGCTATCCATAATATCTTCCCGCGAACAATTTCAAACAGTTCAAGAAGGTCCAAAGTCTTTTCTTCCTGCTCCTGAATTTCCTGTTCTTCCAACTGCATTTTCTCACCGTCCCGAATGAATACTCTGTCGAATACTTTATCACATATTTGATTTTTTGTCAATACATAGCGGGTAGTTTTTTTCCTACTCAAGCATATTCATAACTATGCCCGTAACGAGCTTAGGATAGAAGTATGTGGACTTCTGCGGCATTTTCCCGTTAACAAGGGATATTGCCTTAATCTGGGAAACCTTCACCCCGTTAAGCAGGAACACGCAGTCGGCTTCTCCCCCATCCACGGCGGCAAAAGCTTCGGCGGCGGAGCGGGTGTAGGACAGATTTATCTGCCTTGTCATATTTTCAAGGTCAATGCCCATAAGCTTATCCAAAACGAGCGTGTGCAGCACACTGACGTCCAGTGCGCGGTATTCGGGCGTTTTATCGGGCAGAGCCGCCTCCATAGCCGAATTATCGCTGAGTACAAACAGGCGGCAGCCGTCTCTGCTGTACATTACAAAGGCGTTTTCGCCGCTGTGCTCCTCAAGGATGTTCTCGGCGCTTTCCCTCGGAATATCGGTCACGGTAAAGCTCTCCGCGGCCTCCGCCGCGATTTTGCCTGCGTCAAAGCCCTTAAGCCCATGCACTATCCTGTGCGTTGGCAGCACCACTAACCCGTGAGAGCTCATGTCCACAAGGAACATCATGCAGTACTTCCACAGCTCGCCCGCCGCGCCGCGCTCCTCCATGTACCTCTTGTAATTCAGCGCCGTTTCGTAGCGGTGGTGGCCGTCGGCAATAAAGAGCTGCTTATCCGCAAAAAGACGGGTTATCTCGGCGTTCGCGGCGGCGTCGCTTATCACCCACAGGTTCTGGCGCAGCCCGTCGAAGGCGGTGAAGCTCTCGTCCGGCTCTCGGGATGAAAGCTCGTCTATAAGGCGGGGCAGGGCCCCTTCTTCATCGTTGTAAAGGGAATATATCTGGCTGAAATTGCAGTTAGTGGCCTTCATCAGCTCAAAGCGGTCGGCCTTGGCCTTGGACAGCGTCTCCTCGTGGGGGAGAACCTTTTTCTCGGAAAACTCGCTCAGCTCCACAATCCCTATTATTCCCTTCAAGGAATGTTCCTTACCCTTGTGGGTGAATATTTCTTCATATATATAAAAAGCGTCAGCGTCCTCGCGGCGGAGCGCTCCCTCGCGTATCTGGCGGCGGAGATCGGCGGCGGCGCGGGTGTAACGGTTGTCCGAGGGGGTATCGGCGTCAAAAGTAAGGCCGTACTCGAGGCGGATAACATTGTTTTTGTCCCTTTCATAAAAGCCGCGCTGTTCCTCGGGGGAAATTATGTCGTATGGAGGCGTTGTTACGGCGGCAAGGTCGCCTGTGGGGCGAAGGCCCCTGAACGGGAGCACCTTTGTCATTTACATCAATCCTTTCCAATCTCAATCCTTATAATTATATACTGCCCCGTGTGAAAAATCAAGCCCAAAATCGCCGCTTGCATATAAAAAAGTGTTGATTTATGAAAAAAAGTATGCTATAATTATAATGTATATTTATGAAAACAACATTATTAAAGAATAACATAGAGGAAAGGGAGAATGTAAAATGCCAAAGCTGACCTTTCGGGGCGGCGTTCACCCGAAGGACCAGAAGGAGCCTACCCGCTACAAGAGCATACGCGAGCTTGAGGTTCCCGAGGTTCTGGTGTTCCCGCTGTCTCAGCACATAGGCGCTCCGGCAAAGCCGCTCGTCAAAAAGGGCGACAGGGTACTTAAGGGAATGAAGATAGCCGACAACGAGGCCTACGTTTCGGCTCCGGTGCACTCATCGGTCTCCGGCGAGGTGATAGCCGTTGAGCCGCGCCCCGTGCCCAGCGGGCAGGAGGTCATGTCCATAGTGGTGAAGAACGACTTTGCCGAAGAGTACGACCCCAATGTGCAGCCGCTCGATTACACGTCTCTCAGTCCAGACGATATACCCGCCGTTGTGCGTGAGGCGGGCGTTGTGGGCATGGGCGGGGCCACCTTTCCCACCCATGTAAAGCTCTCGCCGCCGCCAGGCAAAACCATTGATACCGTCATTGTAAACGGCGCGGAGTGCGAGCCATACCTCACCAGCGACCACCGCGTCATGCTGGAAACGCCGGACGAGGTCATTCTGGGGCTTAAAATAATACTCTACCGCTTCGGCATAGACAACGGCCACATTGCTATCGAGGACAACAAGCCCGACGCCATAGACCTGCTCAGCGGGCTGTGCGCCAAGGAAAAGGGCCTTAAAGTGGACGTGCTGAAGAAGAAATATCCTCAGGGCGGCGAAAAGCAGCTCATCTACGCCGTGACGAGGCGCAAGGTGCCGCTGGGCGGCCTGCCCGCCGATGTGGGCGTGGTAGTGGTGAACGTAGACACCTGCACCGCCATCGCCCGCCGCTTTATGTATGGCACCCCGCTGACACGGCGCATAGTCACCGTGGCCGGCGGCTGCATAGCCGATCCCTGCAACTACCGCGTGCGAATCGGTACGCCTGTGGATTTTATTCTTGAAAAGGCCGGCGGCTTCACCGAGGAGCCCAAGAAAATCGTCATGGGCGGCCCTATGATGGGCCCTCCGCAGTTCCGGCTGGACGTTCCCATCATAAAGGGCACAAGCGCCATACTCTGCCTGACCGAAAAGGAGGCCGAGGTTCCCGAGGAAGGGCCCTGCCTTCGCTGCGGCAAGTGCGTGGATCACTGCCCGATGAATCTTATGCCGCTTTATTTGGCCGATTTTGCCCGTCGGGGCGACATCGACTCCTGCGAAAAATACAAGATTACAGCCTGCATAGAATGTGGCTGCTGCTCATATACCTGTCCCGCGAAGAGGCAGCTTGTCCAGAGCATAAGAGTCGGCAAGCAGGAGACCATGGCCCAGATTAAAAAACGACAGGAGGCCGCCAAAGCATGAACACTTTAACAGTTTCCCCCACTCCCCATGCACGGGGAAAGGATTCCACACAAGACATTATGCTCGACGTCATTCTGGCGCTGATGCCCGCGGCTTTTGCCGGAGTGTACTTCTTTGGGCAGAGGGCGCTGGCGGTGATGCTTGTCTCGGTGGCAAGCGCGGTGCTCTTTGAGCTTCTCTATGAGCTCGTCGCAAAAAGGAAAATCACCGTGGGCGATTACAGCGCCGTGGTAACGGGTATGCTGCTCGCCTTTACCCTGCCGTCAAGCACCCCGTATCCGATGGTGATAATCGGTGACTTTGTCGCGATAGTTATAACAAAGCAGCTTTTCGGTGGCTTGGGACAGAATTTCATGAATCCCGCTCTCATCGGCCGGGCCTTCCTGCTTGCGGCCTTCCCCAGCCAAATAACTACTTGGCCCACCGGCAGGATGGACCTGTTCTCCTCTGCCGACGCGGTGACAGCCGCCACCCCTCTTTCCACCGAATACGAGGGTGCGCTTCCCTCGCTGTTTGAG
The DNA here is from genome assembly GCA_947629005.1 of uncultured Clostridia bacterium. Taxonomy (GTDB): domain Bacteria; phylum Bacillota; class Clostridia; order UMGS1883; family UMGS1883; genus JAFLUQ01. Next base: position 349,739 of record CANRCD010000002.1, on the reverse strand, counting down.
CAGTTCACGGGCCGTATGTCTGACGGCTCGGCCATAGGAGGCTGTATTGGCGAAACCTGCGCCGCGGCGCTGCTGCTGGGCGGGATATACCTGCTGATAAGGCGGGTGATATCGTGGCACATACCCGCCGCCTACATAGTTTCGCTCGCTCTTATAAGCTTTATCCCGGGCAAAAATCCCGCCTATCAGGGCCAACCGCTGTTGGCCGTGCTCAGCGGCGGCGTTATGCTCGGCGCCATATTTATGGCTACCGACTACACTACCTCGCCCACCACTAAAACCGGCAAGCTCATCTACGGCGTGGGCTGCGGCGTAATAACCGGCGTCATACGCCTGTTCGGCAGCTATCCCGAAGGCGTGACCTACGCCATACTGCTTATGAACGTGCTCACTCCCCTGCTTGACAGGTGGACGATGCCGAAAGCGTTTGGGGAGGTAAAAGAGAAATGAAAGACTTTATAAGGCTCGCCGGCACACTTTGCGCCATAACCTTCATCGCGGCGGCGCTGCTGGCCGCTACAAATTCCCTCACCGAGGAGCGTATCGCCATTGCGGCCGAGGAAAAGCAGAACGCCGCCATGCGCGCCCTGCTGCCCGAAGCCGAGGATTTTGTCACGCTTAAGGACGGTATATGGCAGGCCGAAAGCGGCGGCACCACCGTGGGCTACTGCGTCAACTCGGTAACCAAGGGCTACGGCGGCGACATCGAGCTTTTGGTGGGAATAGCCGCCGACGGCAGCCTCGCCGGTATCGAGGTGCTCTCGAACAGCGAGACCGCCGGCCTCGGAGCCAACTGCACCAAGGACGATTTCAAGGCACAGTTCGGCGGGCAGGATTACCCCATTTCGGTTGTGAAGGGCTCCTCGGGCGGAGACCAAATAAGCGCCCTCACCGGCGCGACCATAACTTCCAACGCTGTGGCGAAGGGCGTAAATCAGGCCTTCGAGGAGCTTGTGGCCGCCTTTGATGAGATTGGAGGCTGATAAATATGTGGAAAACATTTAAGAACGGAATATTCGACGAAAACCCCACTTTTGTCCAGCTCATCGGTATGTGCCCCACGCTGGCCGTCACCACCGCCCTCTCGAACGGTATAGGTATGGGGCTGAGCGCGACGGCGGTGCTGGTGATGAGCAACATCGTAATCTCGCTTCTGCGCAGGCTTATTCCCTCAAAGGTGCGCATAGCGGCTTACGTAGCGATAATTGCCACCTTTGTTACGATGATAGATATGCTGCTCCAGGCCTACGTACCGGCGCTCAGCGAATCGTTAGGCATATTTATCCCGCTGATAGTCGTCAACTGCATAATCCTTGCCCGCGCCGAGGCCTTTGCCTCGAAAAACGGAGTGGTTAAGAGCGCGCTTGACGGACTTGGCATGGGTCTCGGCTTCACGATAGCGCTATCGCTCATCTCCGCCGTGCGCGAGATACTTGGCAACGGCACCATACTCGGCCACTCCGTCGGCATATCCACTCCGGCAATCGTCATGATACTGCCCCCCGGCGGCTTCCTGACGCTGGGGCTGATCCTCGGTATAATCAATGTCATCCGCGCAAAAAAAGGGGGTAAGAAGGCATGATCGCAAAGCTTGTGGCAATTTCGCTCACCGCCATTCTCGCCCAGAATTTTGTACTGGTGAAATTTCTCGGTATATGCCCATTTTTAGGGGTATCCAAAAAGGTGGATACGGCTCTCGGCATGGGTATGGCCGTGACCTTCGTAATGACGCTCGCGTCAATGATGACGTACTTCTGCCAGAATCTCATTCTTGTACCGCTCGGAATAGAGTATATGCAGACGATTGCGTTCATAGTGATAATCGCGGCGCTGGTGCAGTTCGTGGAAATGTTCCTCCAGAAGTACATACCCTCGCTTTACAGTGCGCTGGGTATCTACCTGCCACTTATTACCACCAACTGCGCGGTGCTGGGCGTGGCCCTGCTCAACATTCAGGAGCCCACATACGGCCTTATCGAATGCCTTGTTAACGGCTTTGCCTCAGGGCTCGGTTTCCTTTTGGCAATAGTCCTGTTCGCGGGCGTTCGCGAGAGGCTCGAATCCAGCGATATACCTGAGTCCTTCCGCGGCTTCCCCATAGCCCTTGTCAGCGCGTCGCTTCTTGCGCTGGCGTTTATGGGCTTCAGCAATATGCAGTTCGGTTTGTAGGGGGTGTTTTCTGTGACTGAGATTTTATTTCCCGCCCTTGCCATAGGCGCGGTGGGCTTGGTGCTGGGCATACTGCTTGCGGTGGCGGCCAAGGCCTTCCACGTTGAGGTGGACGAGCGGATAGAAAAAATTAGCGCCTGCCTTTCCGGCGCAAACTGCGGCGGCTGCGGCTACGCGGGCTGTTCTGCCTACGCGGCCGCCATCGTCAACGACGGAGCCCCTATGGGCCTTTGCGCGGCCGGCGGTCAGGCGGCGGCGAACGCCATTGCCGCCATTATGGGCGCCGAAGCCGAAGTTGTAGAGCCAGTGAGAGCCGTCGTGCGCTGCGCAGGCATTAACGGCGCGGCGGCCGATCACTATGAGTATCGCGGCGTGGCCGACTGCGTTGCCGCCTCCAAGCTTCAAGGCGGCGGGCACAAGGCCTGCAATTTTGGCTGCCTTGGCTATGGGAGCTGTCAGCAAGCCTGCACCGAGGGCGGCATCTCCATTGTGGACGGCGTCGCTTCCATTGACGGCAGCGCCTGCATAGGCTGCGGCTCCTGCGTAAAGGTCTGCCCCAAGGGCATAATTGAGCTTGTGCCAAAGAAAAACAAAGTTTACGTCAAGTGCAGCTCCTGCGATAAGGGCGCGGCTATGAAGGTAAAATGCTCAGCGGGCTGTATAGGCTGCCGAATCTGCGAAAAGGCTTGTCCCAATGGAGCCGTGACCGTCACCGACAGCCATGCCTCTATCGACTACTCTAAGTGCACCAACTGCGGCCTTTGCGCCGAAAAGTGCCCCCGCCACATCATCGTGAACGAGGACGCTCCGGCCCCCGCTCCCGAGTGTGAGGAGCCCGCCGCCGAGGCGGCCGCCGTATAAGGAAAGTGGGCCCTCAAAAGCGGCAATGCCGTTTTGAGGGCCTCATTTACACTGACTTGGAGGTGACTCAATGCCGACCGGACTTTCCCGCGCGGCGCGGACGCTGTTCGTCAGCGCCGTATACCTCGCGCTTTATGTCGTGGCGCAGGAGGCCGCGATAATGCCCTTTATGCTGGCCTCGGAGGACTATATGAACTGGCTGTTTCCGGCAACTGTCATTTCAATGTTCGTTTGCATGGCGATTTACGCGGCCTTGGGACTGCTGCGCGAGCGCCCGATAAGCTCTGAGCTCAACTTCGCTCCGGTTTCGGCCTCAACGGTGATTTATTCCGTTTTAATGGCCCTCGGGCTGAGAGGCGTCGTAGGGGTTTACACCGTGCTTTCTGAAAACGTGCCCGCGCTTGTACATTCGCTGGAGGAAGCGCCCGACTACTCCGCCGCCCTCTCAAGCCCGCTTGGGGCTCTGACGGCGCTGCTCGCCGCCGGGGCGTTGGCGCCGGTGTTTGAGGAAATTCTTTTCCGCGGGCTGGTACAGACGGAGCTCATGCGCGCCTTTCCCGCATGGGCGGCGATTTTGCTTTCGTCGCTGGGTTTTGCGGCCATGCACGGGCTGTTGTTTCAATCGCTGTTCACGTTTTTCTGCGGGCTGGCCTTGGGCTGGGTTTACTACCGAACGGGCTCTCTGCTGCCCGGAATAGCGCTGCACATAACCTTTAACGCCTCTGTGGCGTTACAGACGGTGTTCTTTATCACATCTCCCGCCGTTACGGCGCTGCTCCTCACTCTGTCGCTGGCGCTGGTGTTTATTGCCGCAAGGAACATAAAGAAAAATTCATAAACGGACCTTTCCGAACATAAATTTGTAGTAGCAAAAACTCAAATTTACTCGGAAAGGTTTTGAATTTTATGGACGTAAACATCAAAACGGCCGCCATGGAGGTAACCGACGGGCTTTTCAACGGCGAAAGCTCCGCAAATGCGGAAAGCGATCTTATTGTTCCCGACAATATGCCCGACGTGCTGACGGTACTTCAGGTCAGCGCCAACTGCGCCATCGCCTCGTGCGACGCGCAGACCGACAGAATACTGCTCACGGGCAACGTGTTCTTCAACATTCTTTATTTGGCCGACGGACCGCGGCGCGAGGTGCGCTCCATGAACACAAAGGCCGTATTCTCTAACATTTTTTCCGCCCCCGGCGTGAGCGACGCAATGCCGGTCAACGCCACGGCGGTAGTTGGCTCGGCCGGCTTTACTCTGGCGAACTGCCGCAAGCTGACAGTACGCGCCGAGGTACTGTGTCGAGCGCAGGTATACGCAAACCGCACGCTGACGCTGCCGACCGAAATCGAGGGGGCCGAGATGCTCACCGAACCACTTGTCTGCTCAGTGATAAAGGCCCGCGCCACCGCTCAGGAAACTGTGACCGACAGCTTCGAGCTTCCGGCAGGAAAGCCCGCCGCCGTTGAAATACTTCGAGACGAGATACTTCTCATGGACAAGGCCGTGAAGGTGATACATAACAAGGCCATCGTTAAGGGCTCAGTCAGCGCGTTGGCGCTGTACCGCACTGAGACAGGTCTTGAGCAGGCAAAAACAGAAATTCCCTTCACCAAGGTGGTGAACGTGGATGGGCTTGAGGACGGCATGGAAGTTGACTGCACTATCGACATTCAGGGTTGGGAAACCGCACTTGCCGCCGACGAAAACGGCGAAAACCGTACCGTGGATGTGGAGACAATGCTATATTTCACCGTCACGGGACGGGTGACGTCCTCGTGCTCCGCCATTACCGACGCATACCTCCCCGGCGGCAGCCTCGACTGTGAAAAAAGCGGCCTTTTGCTGAGCGCCCCGCCGACAACTGATATGACCGACTGTGCCGTAAAGGGAACTATAAGACTGCCCTCAGATGCGGGCGACCTTGAAAGTATATGCGACGTGCGCGGCTGTCCGCGCGTCACCCGTCTCAGCCGCGAGGACGGCTCCATAGCCGTTGAGGGCGCTGTCGCCGTGAGCCTGCTTTACCGCACGAACAACCCCGAGGCCCCCGTTGCCGGATATTGCTGCGACGTAGATTTCAGCGCCTCTGTCTCAGGCGAGGCCTTTGCGTCCATGCCATCGGCCTCCTCCGTGCTGCGCCACATGAGTTGTAGTCCCGGCTCGGGTAATACCGTCGAGGTGCGCGGGCTGGTGAATATCACCCTGACCTCCACAGCCCCCTGTGAGAAAACAGTAATAACCTCTGTGAAATCCGGCGAAGCTGAAAAGAAGGAGCAGCCATCGATTCTGATAAGCTACATTGCCGAGGAACGCTCGCTGTGGGATATTGCAAAAAAATACAACATAAGCCGCGCCAAGCTGGCCTCCGCCAACAATATAAGCTCTGAGGAGGAGCTCAGGGGCCGGAGGGCGCTGGTAATACCACGTTAAAAGCGCCTCGCAGGCCGTTCAATGGCTGTGGGCGCCTGTAAATTTGAAAAATCGAAGGCTTAACGCAGAAAATCCGCCATTCGGCGGATTTTCTGCGTTAATTAGTTCAATTATGGATTTATTCGGCGGGCTCAAGCGTCCACTCGTACTTTTCGGCGGACTGGACGGCAAGGCCCTCCTCGTCTATTGCCAAATATAGGCCGCTGTGCTGCGCCTTGAAGGAAACGGTGCCGTTCTCGTTCTCTACCATTTCCCACATTTGGTTGGCGTTGCGCGACAGAGTGTATGCAAGAGCCGAAGCGCCCTCCTCCTCGCTCGCGCCGCTGATGTCGATGGCGTAGTCGGTGTCGGTATCGGTGATATAGCCCACGTTGTTGGGCAGCTTGTTAATATACCACACGTTCTCGTCCTCGGAGAGGTAGAGCCGCGCCCCGATATCGCTTGAGGCCGGAGCGAGGTAAAGCTCGCCGGACTTAATATTGAACCGGCCCATGCCCTCGACCTTTTCAACGGGAGTGAGCCTCCAAAGCGTTCCATCTTCGCCGCTCTGCTCTGCCACAGGCTTTCCGCCAACGGCGTTCAAGGAAAAGCCCGTTTCGGTTGCCGTGATTTTATATTCCTCTTTTGCGTTATCGCCTGAAACAGGCATAATCCCAAAAGCGGTAGAACCGTCAAAGGAAGCCTCGGCCTCCGTTTTTAACTCGGCTTCGGGAATGAAAATTGCCTTGCCGTCGGCCTTTGAATAAAAGCGGACAAGCTGCTCGTCCAATACGGAGATTTGCCAAAGCTGATTATCGTCGTCGCTGCTCTTTTCTATGGAAAGAACGCCATCGTTGTTTGTGAGCGCACCGCTCTCGGTGGTAATGGTATAGTACATATCATCATTGACTCCCTCGGCGTTGCCGATGGGCGCAGTGACCTCGTCGTATTCGTCCTTGTATTCGGCATAGTAGTCGTTGTCGATGTTATAAAGCGCCGCGCGGTAGGTCTTTGTGCGGTTGGGGTAGATTTTTTCGATGGCGGCAACACGCTCGTCATCGCCGCGGGCCATCAGGTAAAGGCGGCTGAACTCGCCGAAATCCTCCCAGCGGTTGGTCTTGCCGTAGCCGGAGGTGGGCACAACGTCATTGTTTATAGCCCTGCGCCATACGTCGTCGCCGACTTTGAAGTAGCTGTCGATAACGTGGCCCAGCTCGTGGGCGAACATCGTCAGCATACCGTCAACGTCGCTCTTGCCGCCGGTATTGTTCCAAACCTCGCCGTCCCACGCATTCCACGTGCCAAGCTTATCGCCGGTATAGTAGAAGTGACGCAGCGTCTTGCGCACCGGTGGCTCAAAGCAGGCCACGGCCTCGCAAACCTTGCGCACGTGCTCCTCGTCGTCGGGATCAACGGTCTCAACGGTGAATGTGTGAATGTCGTCAGGGCCGCCGCACTCCATGTTTATCGTCCAGATATAATAATCCTTGCCGTCCTCCTGCTCAAGCACTTCGGGATTGGCGTCGTGGGTGCGGGTCACGCCGGCTATCTCGTAGTTGGCGGTAAGCTTCTCGCGCATCCAGCCGCCGAGAAGGTCACTGTAGGTCACGTCAAGAGCGTCCTTGATTATCTCCTGCTGAGTTTCCTTGTCCTGATGTGCGAAGTCCTTTTCGCGCATGAAGGTCTCGGCCTTATCCTTGGCGCTCTTGCTGAAGTCCACATCGGTGAAGAAGTAGCTGTTGAACCTGTCCTGCCAAAAGGCGTCAAGCTCCTTAAAGGCGTCGGTGGAGAGGGCCAGCTCCACGGGGTTTGTATAGCCCTCGACAAAGTCCAAAGTCCACTGCTTGGCGTTATTGCGGGTCTGAACAGCCCTATCCTCCGCGAGCTCCGAGCCCTCGAAGCCGCCGGCAAAGTCAAGGTACAGGCGGCTGTATACCGGAGAAATGGAGTACGTCTCGCTGTCAGCGGCCTTTTGGAAGGTATACTGCTGGTTGGTGCCTCCGGCAAGGGTGTACTGGATTATTGACGCACCCTCATCGCGGGACCATGAATTCACGTCCGCCGCGAGGCCGGTAGCCTTATTGATGAGGGCGTAGGTCTTATTGCCGATTTGGCGCACAAGCCACAGCTGATAGTCGCTGCTGTTTGCCTCGGCAAGGAAAAGTCCGGTGGCAAGCACCTGCTCGACGGGAGTTTTGGTTACCTCCTCCTCGTCGCCGTCCTCGTTGACCTTGGTTTCCACGAGATCGGCCTCGGGCAAGGTCTGAGCGGTAAGAAGGCGGCCGTCGCTGAAGGCTATGCGGTACCAGCCCTCATCTACGGCGGCGAATTTGTTGGTATAGGCTATCGTGCCGTCCTTATATTCGGCGTCGAAGGGCAGGGCCCCGTCCTCGACGAGCTTAAGGCCGTCAACGAAGGTAGTGCCGTCAATAAGCACGGATTTCCCGTCTTTACCCGGGTCAAACATAAACTCGGGATCGGCGAAAGTGCCGGCGTTGACGACGCCGGTCTCCTCGTCGTAGCTGACAGGGTAGCCCAGAGCGTTCATTACAGCGCGTAGCGGTGCCATAGTCTCGCCCTCGATTTCGGGCACGGGATCGCCGTTTGCGTTGACGAGCTTTACCTCCGTACCGTCAACGGTGACTCTCGCCGCGGCAAGGCAGCTCACGGAAAGAGAGAGGCACAGCGCAAAGCACAAAAGGCATACGGATAACTTTTTCATTTTCTTTTCTCCTTTCGGTTACTATAATTATATTTTACCACGCCGGACGCGATATGTCAATTAAAATTTCCATGTGCCCCCGCAATCGTAATTTTTCCATTGACGCAGTGAAAAAAATGTGTTATAATGAGGATGTATTTTTATATCCGCATATCCGCGCAACCATTACATTCAAGGTGATAAAATGCTGAAAATCGGTGTAGACGTTGGCAGTACGACGCTCAAATGCGTAGCGCTGGACGAGAACAACAGGATAGTTTACAAGGAATACGCCCGCCACTACAGCATGATAGTGGAAAAAACCGCCGAGCTGCTCGGCCGCGTGGCCGATATTTTCCCCAGCGAGGACGAGGCGCTGCTCTCGGTGAGCGGCAGCGCCGGCATGGGCATGGCTGAAAGCTCGGGCCTCGCCTTTGTGCAGGAGGTATACGCCACAAGAATAGCCGTACGCCGCTTTGTGCCGGACGCCGACGTGGTTATCGAACTGGGAGGCGAGGACGCAAAAATACTCTTCCTCGACGGCGGCATGGAGGTGCGCATGAACGGGAGCTGCGCCGGCGGAACGGGGGCCTTCATCGACCAGATGTCCGCTCTGCTTGCCATGGGCCCCGACGACATGAACGAGGCCGCAAAAAATTACGAAAAAATATATACCATCGCCTCTCGCTGCGGAGTTTTCGCCAAGAGCGACCTTCAGCCTCTGCTCAATCAAGGCGCCCGCAAGGAGGACGTTTCGGCCAGTATTTTTGCGGCCGTTGTCAATCAAACCATTGCCGGCCTTGCTCAAGGGCGGGAGATAAAGGGCAAGGTTGTGTACCTCGGCGGGCCGCTGACCTTTCTCAGCGAGCTGCGCGCCGCGTTTGACCGCCAGCTCGGACAAAAGGGCCTCTGCCCCGAAAATTCGCTGTACTTCGTAGCGATGGGGGCCGCGCTTTCGCCCACGGCCGCGGCCGTGCGTCTGCGCGAGGCCGCCGCCCGCGTGGCAGGCTACGCCTCGGCGGAAACCTATAAAAGCTGCCCCCGCCTTTTTGAGGACGAGGCGGATTACGAAAGGTTCCGCGAGCGCCACCAAAGGGCCGGCATACCCATCACCGACGACCCCGACCCCAAGGAGGCGTATCTCGGCGTGGACGCCGGCAGCACTACCCTCAAGGCCGTTGTGCTGAATGAAAAGGGCGACATCTTCCATGCGGACTATATGCCCAACAGCGGCAATCCGGTACCGCTGCTCCGCGACTTTCTGATAAAATTTTACGAAAAATATCCCAATGTTAAAATAAACGCCTCCGCCGCCACCGGCTACGGCGAAGAGCTTGTGAAAAACGCCTTTGGCTTCGACATGGGCCTTGTGGAGACCATGGCCCACTTTACCGCCGCGAAAAAGTTCAATCCCAACGTTGACTTCATCATCGACATCGGCGGACAGGACATAAAGTGCTTTAAAATACGCGGCGGAGCCATCGACAACATCTTCCTCAACGAGGCCTGCTCCTCGGGCTGCGGCTCGTTTTTGCAGACCTTCGCCGGAGCGTTGGGCTACAGCATAAGCGAATTTGCCCAGAAGGGCTTACTGGCCGACAGGCCGGTGGACCTCGGCTCGCGATGCACGGTGTTCATGAATTCCTCGGTCAAGCAGGCTCAGAAGGACGGCGCTTCTATTGAGAACATCTCCGCCGGTCTCAGCCTCAGCGTGGTAAAAAACGCCATATATAAGGTCATTCGCGCGGCCAGCGCCGACAGCCTTGGCAAAAACATAGTGGTTCAGGGCGGCACCTTCCTTAACGACGCGGTGCTGCGCGCCTTCGAGACCGAACTTGGCCGCGAGGTGGTTCGCCCCAACATTGCGGGCCTTATGGGAGCCTACGGGGCCGCGCTCTACGCCAAGGACAACGCCCCCGAAAAATCGACGACCATAACCCTCGACGAGCTGCGCGGCTTCATCCACGAGTCAAAGCAGGTCACCTGCGGCGGCTGCACCAACCACTGCCGCCTGACGGTGAACAGCTTCGGAGGAGGACGCCGCTTCATTGCGGGCAACCGCTGCGAAAAGCCGCTTAAAACCGCCGCGTCCGCCGAAAGATACGACCTTTACGAGTACATTCGCGGCCTTATTTCCGCCTACGCTCCCACCCGGGGTGATAGGGGCCTTATCGGCATACCTATGGGGCTGAATATGTGGGAGCTTTACCCCTTCTGGCACACGTTCTTCACCGGTCTGGGCTTTGGGGTGACGGCCTCGCCCGAGAGCACGCGCGAGCTGTATCTCGGCGGACAGCACACCATACCGTCCGACACCGTGTGCTACCCCGCCAAGCTGCTCCACGGGCATATCGAGGCACTTGCGGGCCGCTGTGACGCCATTTTCTATCCCTGTATGTCTTATAATTTGGACGAGGGACTTTCGTCGAACCACTATAACTGCCCCGTTGTGGCCTATTACCCCGAAGTGATTAACGCCAACGTAGCCGATATGGGCGGCACAAGATTCATATACGACTATCTTGGCCTCCACCGCCCGAAGGATTTTGTTAAAAAAATTCACGCCATCCTCGAGCGGGAGTTCGGCGGTATCAGCCTCGCCGAAGTGAAAAAGGCCGCTTCCGCGGCCTACGCCGAATACCGCGCTCACATGAACCGAATAGCGCAAAAGGGGGCGGAATATCTTTCAATAGCACGTGAAAAGGGTCTGCCCGTCATTGTGCTCTGCGGAAGGCCGTATCACGTGGACGGCGAGATAAGCCACGGCATCGACAAGCTTATCTGCGACATGGGCGCCGTTGTCATAACCGAGGACAGCGTCAGCCCCTGCGTCGACCCGTTTGAAACGCAGGTGCTTAACCAGTGGACCTACCACGCGCGGCTCTATGCCGCGGCCAAGTGGGTGAGCGAGCAGGGGCCGGACGTCAATCTGGTGCAGCTCGTGTCCTTCGGTTGCGGTGTGGACGCCATCACCGCCGACGAAGTGCGCCGCATAATTGAGGAAAAGGGCAAGATATACACTCAGATAAAAATTGATGAAATAACCAATATGGGGACCGTAAAAATCCGCCTCCGCAGCCTGTTCGCGGCGCTCAAGGCGGGCAAAAAGCAAGGGTGAAAAGTTTGGAAAAGGTATTGTTTACCAAGGAAATGAAGGACGCCGGCTATACGATTCTCGTGCCGGACATGAATCACATTCATTTCAAGATAATACAGGGCATACTGCAAAACCACGGCTACAACGCCGAGATACTCTACAACACAGGCCGAGAAGTGGTGGACGAGGGGCTCAAGCACGTACATAACGACACCTGCTACCCCGCGCTGCTCGTCATCGGCCAGATGATAGACGCCCTAAAAAGCGGCAAATACGACATCCACAAGGTGGCGCTGCTTCTGCCGCAAACGGGCGGCGGCTGCCGCGCGTCGAATTATATTTCGCTGCTGCGCAAGGCGCTTAACGCCATGGGTTGGGGGTTTATCCCCATTATTTCGCTGAACGTCAGCGGGCTAGAAAAATCGCCGGGCTTTAAGCTTACGCCCGCTCTCATCCGCCAGATGTTGACGGCGGTCGTCTACGGCGACCTCCTTATGCTGCTCGACAATCAGGTCAAGCCATACGAGGTGAACAAGGGCGACAGCGCCGCCTGCGTCGAGATGTGGATAGCCGCCCTGCGGCGCGGCTTCCTCGCGGGGAAGGGACTTTCAAAAAGCGAGCGCCGCGCAAATCTCAAGGCCATTGTTGACAGCTTCGCGAAAATACCTGTTAAAAAGGAAAAAAAGATAAAGGTCGGCATAGTCGGCGAAATATACGTAAAATACGCCGCTCTGGGGAATAATGACTTGGAACGATTCCTCTACGAGCAGGGCTGCGAAGTAATGCTCGGCGGACTGCTGGATTTCGCGCTGTACTGCGTGGATACCCCGATCGACACTATTAACATCTACGGCGGCAACTCCATCGCAAGGGAAACATACAAGCTTGCGGAGGCCTACCTATCATCTCTCAAGGACGAGCTGATAGCCGCCGTGCGCGAGAACAGCGGCTTCACCGCGCCATCCTCGTTCAAAAAGCTAAAGAGCATGGCCGACGGCGTTATAGGCCACGGCTGCAAAATGGGCGAGGGCTGGCTTCTGACGGCCGAAATTATGGAGCTTGTGGAGCTTGGTTACAGCAATGTTATCTGCGCGCAGCCCTTCGGCTGTCTGCCGAACCATATAGTTGGCAAGGGTATGATAAGAAAAATCCGCACCCTTGAGCCCAAGGCCAACATCGTGCCGATAGATTACGACCCCGGCGCGACACGCGTAAATCAGGAAAACCGCATAAAGCTGATGCTGGCCGTGGCTGCCGAAGAAGACGCCGGCTCGGCCCCCGCGCCGCAGCCCGACGAAGCCGAACGCGAGGAGGCTCGCCGTTCGGAATACATAAAGCAGGGAGAGTGAAAAAATGGAAAAGACCATACTCGTTGTGGACGACGAAACGCCAATCGTTGAAATGCTAAAGTTCAATCTTCAAAAGGCGGGCTATAAGGTCATAGCCGCTTACGACGGCGCCGCCGCAGTGGAGTTGGCTCAGACAAAAAAGCCCGACCTTATCCTTCTGGACGTTATGCTGCCCAAGATGGACGGCTTTGAGGCCTGCCGCAGGATAAGGGAGAGCAGCAGCGTGCCGATACTCATGCTTACCGCCCGCGAAGAAGAGATAGACAAGGTTTTCGGCCTCGAATCCGGCGCCGACGATTATATTACCAAGCCCTTTTCCGTGCGCGAGCTTATGGCGAGGATAAAGGCCAACCTCCGCCGAGGCAGCGACGTCGGCGACGAGAGCGTGCTGACTATAGGCGACCTTGAGATAAACAGCAGCCTTTACGAGGTAAAGAAGGGCGGCCGACTTGTGGAGCTGACTCTGCGCGAATTTGAGCTGCTTAAGTTTCTCGCCGGCCAGCCGGGGCGCACCTTCACGCGCGAACAGCTCCTCGAAAAGGTGTGGGGCTATGAGTACTTCGGCGATGTGCGCACGGTGGACGTGACCGTCCGCCGCCTGCGAGAAAAAATTGAGGACAATCCCGCCGTGCCCGACCGCATAATGACGCGTCGGGGCGTTGGCTACTACTACAACAAATAAGTGGGTGAGGCGCCTTGTTTAAGAGCATACAGTGGAAAATAATCGCCATTTTCCTGCTGCTCACCATCTCGGTAATGGTGGTGGTGGGCACTTTTCTGCTGCAAAACATCTCGTCCTACTACCTTAACGATTTCAAAAACGCCATGAGCGAGCGCGTCTTTAACGACGAATTTCTGGACGAGCTCTCCGAGGCCGCCGAGGGTCCCGACGCTCTTGAGGATATGGAGGAGCTTTTAAGCGTCTATTCCGTGTGGATGGGCATAGACTCCTTCCGCAACTATTACGTGCTCGACGGTTCCACCTGCCGAGTGCTCGGCGGCAGCAGCCGCAGCGACGCCTTCTTCACCACGCCAAACATCGTCACGGCCATGGCAGGCATGACGGGCGACAATATAGACCGCGCCGCCGACTACATGGACTATGCTGTGCCCATAACCGACTCCTCCGGAGCAGTGCGATACATCGTCAGCGTGCGCGACACCAAGGAGGAGGTTTACGACGTTACCCGCAACATCTTTGTGAACATACTCTGGGCCATCCTTTTCGGTCTGCTGTTCAGTCTTATCTTGGGCTTCGTGCTGTCCGGAACGATAATTTCCCCGCTGGCCACGCTCCAGTTTCGGGCCGAAACAATGGCCGAGGGCGGCTTTAAGCAAAAGATTGAGGTTCAGTCGCGCGACGAGATAGGCCGCCTGACAATGGCCTTTAACACCATGGCAGCGCAAATAGACGAAAGTCTTGCCGACATAGCCGCCGAAAAAAACAAAATTGAAACCGTGCTCCAGCACATGACCGACGCCATCATTGCCTTTGACAGCAGCACCGGCAGGGTGATTCACGAAAACCCTGCCTGCGTGAACGTGCTGGGAGACGCCGGCGACAAAACCTTCGACGAAATTTTTGGCGGAGAGCTGGGACTTGACGTAACCATGAGCCGCGTACTCTATCTTGACGAGGACAGGGCCATTGAATTTGACGTGGAGCGCGACGGCAAGAACTATAAAGCCTGCTTTGTCCCCTTCAACGCAGAAAACGTGTTTTCGTCGGGCGTTATTGTGGTTTTCCGCGACATAACCAAGCAATTAAAGCTCGAAAACTCCCGACGGGAATTTGTGGCAAATGTGTCCCACGAGCTTCGCACGCCGCTGACGACCGTCAAGGGCTACGCCGAAACTATTATCGACGTGGAAACCGACGAAGGACGCGGCGACGGCCCCACCGCGGGCTTTGCCCGCGTTATTGACGCAGAGACCGACCGCATGACACGCCTTGTGCGCGACCTTCTTACGCTCTCGCAGCTCGATGACGCCAAGCAGCGGCTTAACTGCGCCAGTTTTGACCTGATGGCTCTGACCGAAAGCGTTGTTGAAAAGCTCGGCATTAATGCCCGCGCTCACAAGCATACCCTGAACTTTATCCCTCACGGCGAGCGCTTCAGCTTTTTCGGCGACAGCGACCGCATTGAACAGGTGCTCATCAACATAATTTCCAACGCTATAAAGTACACTCCCGACGGCGGCAAAATAGACGTGGAATGCGGTTCGGACGGGCAGAACGCGCTGCTGCGTGTGACTGATAACGGCATAGGCATACCTCGGGAGGATGTGCCGCACATCTTCGAGCGCTTTTACCGCGTGGACAAGGCCCGCAGCCGCCAGAGCGGCGGTACGGGGCTGGGCCTTGCCATCGCGAGGGAAATCGTTCAGCGCCACGGCGGAGACATCGAAATCGAAAGCCATATACCCGAGGGTACTGCGGTATCCATTGTGCTGCCCCTTTTCAGGGAAAATCCGGAGGCAGAAGTCGGGTCTGCATTGTAAACAACAATTAACCTGAACGTAAAAGTTTTGTAATAAATGTATTGTATAATAAATTTGAAGATAAAATCGGATTGTGTGTAAAGTAGCGTCCGAGAAATACAAAGGATAAAAACCAAATGAGTTTAGGCCGCTCCCACTGCCGCCGGCGGGGCGGGAAAGGCCGGAAAATACGAAAGCGCCGCAGGCCCGCGGGCGGCGCAGGGAACGGAACGCGGGCAGAAAGGCACGGCACTCGGTATGAAGTGGATCAGCGCAGCCATGGCCGCCATACTAATAATGCTTTCCGGGTCCTTCGCCTTTGCGGAGCATCCCGCATCCATCGGAGCCGATGAAAGCGGCAACGCGGCGGATCTGGTCGTGGTAAAGAAGCCGGAGACAAAAAATTCCGCCACCACCAAAACTACATACGGCATTACCGGAACCGGCAAAAACGGGGTAAGCGTGGCTTATTACCTTGAAAACGGCGACGGCGGCTACTCCATCATGACGAACAGCGAGGGCGCGGCGGTTCAGACAAAAATTGGCGCGGCCGGAGTGTTCTATAAGCAGATGAGCCTCAGCGAGGGGCACAATAAGTTCGCTGTACGCGCCGAATACGGCGGGCAGTATCAGGTCGTTTACTTCGATGTCAACCTCATTAAGCAGGAGGTCATCGATAATATGAACAGCTTCACCAACGATGTTCAGGGCCTGTTCAACGGATGGCTGTAAAGAGTAAAAAAACCGCCTTAGGGCGGTTTTTTTATATGCGAGGCCCCTCGCAGGGCCCTGTTTTTATTTTATTCTGCCTCTAATAACCGTTACCGACAACGGCGGGAACGTCATCTCGCCGCCCGACGGCAGGGAAAACGGTTCCGTTACGGGGAATACGGTCTCAGCATCAAGGGTGTTTTCAGCGTCGGCCGCGCCGGTGAGAACGGTTCGGCTGCCATCAAAGCCGCCGCCGGCTTCTATTTTCGCGGAGCAGGCCTCTGCTTGTACATTCACGGCCTTTATTATGATCTCGCCGTTTTTCAAAGCTCCGCAGGTCACATACAGTTCGCGCGGAGCGGGCAGCTTATCCTCACAGCAGTTCATCTGCGCGCCGTTGATAAATGTGGTTATCTCCCGCCCGCGTACTCGCAGGCGGAACTCGTATTCTTCGCCCTGATTGAGAGTGAAAATGTGCTGATCAAGGCAGCTCGCGCCGCTGTCCCGACGGGAAGAAATCAAGCAGTCCTGATTTTGCCATCCGCCGATCTCCCAGACTATGCGCCGTTCCCCCTCGACGCCAAAGCTTACGTCGAGCCCCTTATACGGGTGGCCGCCGCCCTTCTTAAAACGGAAGCTAAGCTCAAAATCGCCGCTAAGCGCTCCCAGCTCCGCCCTGAAATCAGCGGCAACGTCGCTATTGTCGAAGTACCTCTCCCCCTCCGGCGAGGCCAGCCGGACATCCCAAATCCAGCCCTCGGACCCACAGGAGGTTATCTCTATGTCGCCGGAAATAGGCTCGTTTGCTGGGACCGCCTCCTTAAATCCCTCGGTCTTAAAGGCCAGCAGATAATCAGGCAGGTTAGCCGAAAACAGCTTCTGCACATAGTAGTTGGGCGTTTTGCACACTCGGCTGTTGTCAAACCAGATAAGGTCAGGCCGCCAGTTTACATAATCCGCATGGCAGAAAAGCGGAGCATAGCATGTGAGCTCCACAGCGTGGGCGGCGTTTTCGAGGCCGGTCAGGTATGCTGCTTCGGCAACGGCGTTATAAAACCGGTTTCCGCAGGAGGCATACTCACCCAGAAAGACCTTAGGCCCATTCTCCGTGAAGGCGGCGTAGCGGTCGATATTGGCCAAAAACCATTCGGGAGCGCAGTAGTAGTGCTCGTCGACAAGATCCGCGCCGTCCGCGCGGGCGGCCTGCCAACCTCGGTCGTATTCGCTGCCGGAGCAAAAGGGCCCTGCGCTGTGAATAAGCTTGATTTCGGGATATTTTTCCCTTACGGCGGCGGCAATGGCCCGCCAGCGGGGCGGGAACTCCGCGCCCACCTCCTCGTTCCCTATGGCGAGGTACTTTAGCCCGAATGGCTCCTGATGGCCAAGGGCCGTCCGTATAGCTCCCCATTCGGTTTCGGCTGAGCCGTTTGCAAACTCCACAAGGTCGAGCGCGTCGTCTATCCACGGCCGCAGCTCCTCCATCGGGCAGGCCTCCAGTCTGTGGGGGTTCCAACCCGCCGGCAGCACCGGCAGCGGCTCACAGCCAAGATACTCGCAAAGCAGAAAATATTCATAATATCCAAGCCCCAGCGTTTGGTTGTATCCCCAGTTGTTGCGGCGGGCAGGACGCTCGTCGGCGGGGGCGAGGGTGTTTTTCCAACGGTAGCAGGCGTCGCGGGCGCAGGGGTCAAGGCTGCCGTCATGCACAAGGCAGCCGCCCGGAAAGCGCAGGAACTTTGGCGAAAGCTCCTTTAGGGCCGCGGCAAGGTCGGGCCTGAAAAGCTCAAGCACAGCGTCCTCGGGGAACAGCGTCACCGCGTCTATTGCAATTCTGCCTCCGCCCTCAAAGGTAAGGCTCAGCGAGCCAT
The DNA here is from genome assembly GCA_947629005.1 of uncultured Clostridia bacterium. GTDB lineage: Bacteria > Bacillota > Clostridia > UMGS1883 > UMGS1883 > JAFLUQ01. Next base: position 332,090 of record CANRCD010000002.1, on the reverse strand, counting down.
TGTCCGAATCGTCCGCCGCGACAAGGCTAAGGGAGTAGCGCTCCCAATTATCGCTGAGGCGCACCTCGCGGGCTGCAAGCTCGCGCTCGCCGTCGGTCAGGGCCGCGCGGAGCGTCAGCGCTCCCTTGGCGTAAAAGCCGAGCTTATATCCCAACCCCTTCTTAAAGCGCATACCCTTGCCGAAGCCGAGGTTCCGTGCGCCGCAGCGCGCCGCCTCGAGCGAAGCTATCTCGGCGAAGTTCGGGTTATTTTTAAGGCAGCCGCCGCACTCCCTAACGGCGATGTCGGCACCGCCGAGGGGCTGCCAGCCTGTCAGGCCGTCATAGGTGCGGTTATCCACGGCGCAGAACTCAAAGGACGGGTTCTGCACCATCTGGGCGTAAAGGCCGCCGTCGGCGGCGTGGTTTATATCCTCGAAAAACGCGCCGTAAAAGTCCCCAAAGGAGGCACTGCGCGCCGAGGCGTCAATTGTAATCGTGGGCTTTATCATTAAAACGCTCCTCAATTCATAGTGTCCTTGTGCTCGGAAAAGGACTCGGTAAAGATGTGGCTGCCGTCGCCCTTCGCCTCATCGGTGTGGTAGTACATATAGCTGTGCTCCTCTGGGTTCATGGCCGCCTCCAGCGAGCTGAGCCCGGGGCTGCATATCGGGCCCACAGGCAGGCCGTAATTGCGGTAAACATTATATGGGGAATCGACCTCAAGGTCGCGGTAGAGCACGCGGTCCACATCGTAAAGGCCGTCGCTTATTGCATAAATCACGGCGGCGTCGATTTGCAGACGCATACCGTCGGCAAGCCGGTTTTCAATAACGCCGGCGATGGTGGCGCGTTCGCTGTCGAGCTTGGCCTCGCGCTCTACAAGAGATGCAAGCGTCACGGTCTCATAAACGCTGCGGCCGCTTTTGCCGCCGAGCGAGGCATATTGCTTTTCAAACTCCCGCAGCATGATGTCAATTACGTCATGAGCCGTGGCGTCGGCATAGACGTTGTATGTACTCGGGAAAAGGAAGCCCTGAAGGCGGTGCTTTATGCCGCTGTCGTCTGGAATCTCGTCAAGGAAGGGGTAGTTAAAGCTGCCGTTGTCGGCCTCGTCCAAAAACTCCTCCGCCGAAAACAGGCCGTATTCTTCCATCCGAAGAGCCATCTGCTCAATGCTGCTGCCCTCGGGGATGGTGATGTTCACGGTATCGGCCACACTTCCGCCGGTGGCAAGCTCCTCTATCATGTCGTCAATGCACATACCCTTATGCAGCTCAAAGGCGCCGGTGCGCAGCTTGCCCGCGTACTCGCTGCCGCGCAGGCGCAGCAAAAACGTCTGTTCAAATCGGATAAGCCCGTTTTCCTTCAGCAGCTTTGCCACGGTTTTCCCCGCTGCCCCTTGGGGAACCTCAATCACAACGGCCTCTCCGTCCTCGCTTTTTGTGTCGAGATATTCCGTGAGGAACAACGAGCCGAAGGCCGCCGCCGCAAGCAGCGCTGCTACTATTATTACGCGCAGAACTTTCATATATTTCACCCTTTGTTTGTATATTCCATATTATTTTAGCATATAATGCGGCGGATTTCAACAATTTTTTTATTAATTTGTCTTTTGATACGGCTCCCTTCCATAAAATTGGGGCAGGCCCGTGGGTCTGCCCCGTCGTCATTTCACCTCGCCGGCGGAACTTAGCATATTTTCGATGAACACGCCGTACCCGCAGGCCGGATTATTCACCAGCACGTGCGTAACCGCGCCGACAATGGCTCCGTTTTGAATTATCGGGCTGCCGCTCATGCCCTGAACTATGCCGCCGGTTAGGGCGAGCAGGCGCTGGTCGGTTATCTGGAGCAGTATGCCCTTTGTGGGCGAACCGAGGCGGTTCACGCGCATTATAGCCACCTCATAGCTTGTCCGGCCCTCGCCTACGTCGCAAATTATCTGTGCAGGGCCTATCTCCACATCTCCGGCGGGGGCTGCGGGCAGGGTCTCGCCGGAGGCGGGTTCCCCTTCGCTTAGCAGACGGCCGAAAATACCGCAGTCGCTGTTGAGCTCAATGGTGCCAAGTGTTTCAGCCCCGCCCACGAACGCACCGGTAATCTCGCCCGGGGCCCCGCGGCGGCCCTTTGTGACGCCCGCCACACGACTGCGCTCGACGGTGCCCTTTCGGACCGGGAAGCGGACGCCTGTATCACTTTCGTTTATGCCATGGCCCAACGCGCCGTAAACTCCGTTCTCTCTGTCAATGAAAGTGAGCGTGCCCACGCCGGCGGCGCTGTCGCGCACCCAAATTCCCAAGCGGCGCTTGCCGTCCTCACAAAGGACGGGCTCGGCGGCGGAGGTAAACTCCGCGCTGCCGCGCCTCACTCCCAGGCTCACATCTTCCCCGCTCTCCACTGCGGCGGCAAAGTCGGAATATTCGTTGATTTCGGCCCCGTTCACCGAAAAGATTATATCTCCCTCCTCAACATCTGTCCGGCAGTAGTCCTCATGCCCGATAACGATAACTCCGGCTCCGCGCAGCTTTATACCAACCAACGAGCCGCCAATTTCCAAGTCGCGCGGCTCAATCACGCGCACGCTGACACGCTTTCGCGCCATGCCGCCAAAAGCGGTCAGCTCCGCCTCGTACTCTCCCGCCTCGGCCGCTGCCACCGTACCCGCTGAAGTCTCAAGCGCGGCGGGAAGGCCGCTGAGACGCACTCCCTGCGCAATGGATGTGCTGTGCTCGCGGCCGGAAAGAAGAGTTATTTCTTCGGGAAGCGATTGGGAAAAATACACGCCGTAAAGCAAGGCGCACATGACGAGCGCACCCAGCCCGCGTCCGATTAGCTTTTTCATAGGGCCCTCCGCAAGAATAGTATCACGCTTATTCTTGCCGCTGAGGGCGGTTTATATTCGTCAATCCAATACAGCAATCCGTTTCGATGGTATAATAAAGTTGAAGCTAATATACGCCGATTATGCGCCGCCAAATTCAGACGTTTCTGGCAAAACAATTAAAGCAATCGGAGGATAAATGTGATACGTAAAATTCCAAAAGGTTCTCCTTATATTTAGCCGGCGCCGGCCTATTTATATTCATCGAGGCTTTTAAATTCGTATCCCTGCTCTCGGGCTCGGTCAATTATTTCGCCCATAGCGGAGGCATTATCGGAGGAGACGGCGTGAAGCAGTATCACCGCGCCATCGTGGAGCTGTGGTACAATGCTCTCTATGGCGTGGGCCGCGCCCTGCTGAGCGTCTGTTTTCCAGTCCACGTAGGCCGCCGACCAAAAAACCGGCACATAGCCCATATCGGTGACCTTTTTGAGCGCCGCGGCGCTGTATTCGCCCCTCGGAGGGCGCAGATACTTCATGTGACAGCCGTAGCCGTCATAGAGCATTAAATCGAGGCCGTAGAGCTCGCGCTCCACCTCCTCGGCAGTGAGGTCGGGCAGAGACGGATGGTTTACGCTGTGATTTCCCACAATATGCCCCTCGGCAAGCATGCGGCCCACGAGCTCGCGCTGCTCGCGCAAATACGGGCCGGTCACGAAAAAGGCCGCCGGAACACTCTTTTCCTTAAGCACGTCGAGTATCTGGGCCGTATAGCCGTTTTCATAGCCTTCGTCAAAGGTTAGGTAAAGCGATTTTTCGCCCTCGGCGCCCATGTAAAGGCAGCCGTATTCCCGCATTTCGGCAGTTTGTTCCGCCGTGAACTCGGGGCGGGGAGACATTTTGCGAAAGCCCCAGCCCTTGGTGGTGTTGTCGAGAGATACGCTGCCGCTGCCCGCCGTTACCGAGCAGGCCGCGAGCAGTCCCGCCGCGAGTATCGGTAAAATTTGTTTCATTGTCTGCCTCCTCTCCTCAAACGCACCGACAAAAAACCGGCACTGTTTTCACAGCGCCACGTCGCGTGCCTTGGATCGTCAATAGCGATTTCCCAAAATCGCCATTTGACTCGCAAGGCCGCTCCTCCTTCTCCCGATAAAATCAGCCACGCAGATTTTATCGGTTTTTACAATAAAAAACCGGCACTGTTCTCACAGTGCCAGTTTATTATTTTATTGAGCGTTTTATTACTTCTTTTTCTTCTGCGCGGGCTTAGCTCCGAGGCTATTCCACCAAGCCCAGAAGGGGCCGGCTATGAACAGAGACGAATAGGTGCCCGAAATGATACCCACGATGATGGGCAGGGCAAATTCCTTGATGGAGGTAACGCCGATAATATAGAGCACACCAATAGTGAACAGCGTTGTCAGCGACGAATTGATGGTTCTGGTATAGCTGCTCTTGATGGCGGCGTCGGCAATTTCGGCGGGAGAAGCGCCCTTCATGAGCTTCTTGTTCTCACGCACACGGTCAAACACAATAATCGTGGCGTTAATAGAGTAGCCCAAAATAGTGAGCACAGCGGCGATGAATGGTGTGTTTACCGTTACGCCGAGAAGGCACTGGAAGCCAAACATGATGATTATGTCGTGGAGCAGGGCCACTACGGCGCTGGTACCGCTCATGAAGTCGAAGCGGATGGTAATATACAGAAGCATGAGCACAACGGCGATGATAACGGCCATAAGCGTGTTGCCGATAAGACGGCCGCTGACGGTGCCGTTTACCTTTTCGCTGTTCAGAACGGCGGACTGTTCAAGGCCAAACTCACTCTTTACGGCCTCGATAAGCTGGTCGCTGACGCTGTTCTCAAGCTCGGGAGTCTTAACAATGACCTCAGTTGTGCCTGTAGCCTGAACTGTTACGTCAGTGGAACCAATCTTCTCAGCGGTAAGGGATTCAAGGGTATCCTCCATATCAGCGGTGACAGCCTTGCCCATGTCAAACTGGAAGATGTTGCCGCCGGTGAAGTCAATGCCGAGATTGAGGCCCTTCGCAAAGAAAAGCACAATGCTGAGTACGACAAGGATACCGGAAATTGTAAAGAATATCTTTTTATTGTTGCAGGGGCTGAACATTAGGCATCCCTCCTTTTGTTTACGCCGTAGAGCATGGTATTCTTGACACCGAAGCCCACGATAAGCTTAAGCAGAAGCTTCGTCAGGAAAATGGCCGTAAGCATGGAAATGATAATGCCTATGCCAAGGGTAATGGCGAAGCCTTTGATGGTGCCGGTGCCGAAGAAGTAGAGCACCACGCAGGCGATGATGGTCGTCACATTGGAGTCGATAACAGCGGTGATGGCGCGCTTAAAGCCGCCGTCCACAGCCGCGCCCACACTCTTGCCGTGGCGGAGCTCGTCCTTAATTCTTTCAAAGATAACCACGTTGGCGTCAACGGCCATACCTATCGAGAGGATGACGCCTGCAATACCGGGCAGCGTAAGGGTTACGCGGTAGCCGCTGTCAACGCCGTCGCCAATGAAGAAGCCGGCCATAATGAGGAGCACCACGCTGATATAGGCCACAAGGCTGATATCGGCCACAAGGCCGGGAAGCCTATAGAAGAACAGCATAAAGAGCATTACGAGAATAACGCCGATAAGCGCGGCCTTAAGCGAAGTGGAGAGCGCCTGAGAGCCCAGAGTGGGGCCGACGCTGCGCAGCTCGGCATCCTTTAGGGCGAAGGGCAGCGCACCGCTGTTAATGAGGTTGGCAACGGCCACGGCGTCCTCGGCCTCGTAGCCGCCGGTGATGACGCAGCTCTCGCTGTTGATAGTTTCGCGAACGGTGGGACTCATCTGAATTTCGCCGTCAAGCGCAATGGAGATTATGCGGCGGCTCTCGTCAGACTCGGCCACGGCCTTGGCCGTGGCGGCTGCGAAGGCCTCCTGCCCTTCCTTGGTGAAGGAAAGCTGAACATAGTGCTCGGGATTCGAGTTCTCATTCACCTTGCCGTACATCTTGGTGGCGCCGCTCACATACTGGCGGCTGCCGTCCATGATTACCTCGCCGTCGGCGTCGAGGAACTCAAGCAGGGCCACCTGACCGATCATGTCAACGGCGGCCTGCGGGTCGTCGATATTGGGTATTTCAACGCGCAGGCCCCTTTCGCCCTGACGGGTGATGGTGGCCTCGGTGTTGCCCTGAGAATCGAGCCTTGCGCGGATAACGGCTTCGGCCGCGTCCATATCCTCGCTGGTTACCTTGGTGTTCTCGTCAACGTCGGGCTCGAACACGATTATGGAGCCGCCCACAAGGTCGAGCCCCTTCTTGATTCCCTTATCGCCCAGAACGCTGGGGACTTCAAAGTTACCGATTTTGATGTCAAACGCGCATACGCTTGCGAACGCGGCAATGAGCACCATTATCAGTATAAATGAAATGACGTTTTTCGCTTTCATTTATTATCCTCCTTGCTTCATTTCATCTGTTGGTTCTCAACATTGCTATTATACATAAAAAATTCCGATTAGTCAATACCAAATTTTCAATTTTTTTCATGTTTTGGGTGCGGCTTACTCCTCAGCCAGAGCCGCCGCCATCGCGATGGCGCACTCGGTGCGCTTTTTCTGCATTTCGCAGGCTATATCGTAGGGCTTATTTATGTCTCCGTTCATATTAAAGGCATTGGCCGCGCAGCCTCCGCTGCAATAGAAGCGGTTCCAGCACCGGCGGCATTCATCCTTGGTGTAGACGTTGCTTTTACGGAACATTTCGCGTATCTCGGGGTTGAGCTTTCCCTCGAACACAGTGCCCATTTTAAACTCCGGCTTGCCCACGAACTGGTGGCAGGGATAAAGATCGCCGCTCGGAGTGACTGCAAGATACTCGTTGCCGCTACCACAGCCCGAAAGCCGCTTGTAGGCGCAGGGGCCCTGTTCAAGGTCTATCATAAAATGGAAGAAATTTACAAACTTGCCGCTTTTGCGAAGATTCACCAGATGTTCGGCCAGCGCGTCGTATTCGGCAAAAATGCGGGGAAGGTCCTCACGCCGGATGGAGTAGGGTTCCTTTTCATCGGCCACAACAGGCTCCACGCTTATCTGCTCAAAGCCGAGGCCGATAAGGTGCTTCACGTCCTGGGCGAAGTCGAGATTATCGCGGGTAAAGGTGCCTCGGACGTAGTAATTCTGCTGATTACGGCTTTCGGCAAGCCTTTGAAACTTGGGAGCCACGCGGTCGTAGCTGCCGCTGCCGTCCGCACGCTTCCTCACGGCGTCGTGCACCTCCCTGCGGCCGTCCAGCGAAAGCACCGTGTTGCTCATGTTTTCGTTGATATATGCCTGCTTATCGTCGTCGAGCAGCACGCCGTTAGTGGTGATGGTAAAGCGGAACTCCTTGCCGTGAAGGCGGCCCTGCTCCTTGGCGTATTCGGTTATCTCCTTAACCACGCCGAAGTTCATAAGCGGCTCGCCGCCAAAGTAGTCGATCTCAATGTTCCTGCGGCTGCCGCTCTGCTCTATTACAAAGTCGATGGCCTTCTTCCCCACCTCGGCGCTCATCAGCTCGCGCTTGCCCATATACTCGCCTCCGCCGGCAAAGCAGTACTTGCAGCGAAGGTTGCAGTCGTGTGCGATATGCAGGCACAGCGCCTTTACCACGGGCTGCTTGTCCCAGCGCTTGGCAATATCCTCGTATACGTCCTTTGAAAAAAGCAGCCCCCCGGCCTTAAGAGCCTCGAGTTCCTCCCTTGCCTCGGCGTATTCCGGTCCGGTAAAACCGCGCTCAGCGGCAGCGGCGGCGTCAAAGGCGCCGTCCTCGTCAAAGCAGTCCAGAAGGTCGTAAGCCTTTTCGTCCAGCGAGTGGATTGCCCCGCTGACAACGTCCACTACGAGGTACTGACCGAGATTTTTGAATTTATGTATCATAGAATCACCCTTATAGAATAATGAAAAAGGGCCGCCACATTTGCGGCCCCGGTTCAAAGTTTACTTTTCCTTCTTCTCGCACTTCTGGTTGGCTACAGTGCAGGACGTTTTGCAGGCGGACTGGCAGGATGTCTGACATTCGCCGCAGCCGCCCTTGCCAACGGTTTTAAGAAGATTGGCGCCGGCTATTGTCTTGATGTGCTTCATAGTTTTGCCTCCTTTATTATTCCTTTTATACCATAATTATACCATAAAATTGTCTTTTGTCAATAGCTTTTGGCAAAACCCACCGTCTATTTTTTCATATTTATGCCGATAATGCCGCCGACCACTCCTGCCAAGAGGCCGTAGAGCACCCTCAGCGCCGAGGCAAGGCTCAGCTCTAACTCGCCGAAAATTATGTAGCCAAGAGCATAGAGCACCAACATATACAGCGCCCCGCTGACACCGCCTATCAGCCAGCCGCTGCGCCGCCCGCTGCCCGCGCAGAGCGCCCCCGCCAGCGCCACGGAAAACAGCGTTATTATCCGCGCGCCGCGGCTGACCCACTCCTCGCCGATATCGGTATAGCAGAGCAGCAGCGCAAAAAGCATGACAAGAACTACCGTCACGGCGTAGGCCGTCACCAGATTGATAAGGCACCGTCCTATACCGGGGCCGGATTTTTCCGCCGAAGCCTTCATTTTTATCCGCTCCTTTTATTGATTTCATAATAAATTTATGCCCGAGCGGTGAAAATATTCCCGCTTTGCGCCATATATGACGGCGGCATAGCAGACCGAGACGAGCACAATGCGGCGCGTGCGCCCGCCTCCGCGGCGGGACATGAAAAAACCGCGCAGGCATTTTTTTAAATTCGCTTGACAAACAAGCAAAAAAGATATATAATAATATTAAGTCCTAATAGTGATTTTATTTGGGAGAACGACTATGAAACAGACGCGGAACACACGCCAGCGCAAGCTCGTTGAGGAGGCCGTGAAGGCCCGCAAAAATCACCCGACCGCTGACGAAATCTATATGGACGTGCGCGAAAGGGACGAAAAAATCAGCCGTGGGACGGTTTACCGCAATCTCAACCTTCTGGCGGAGAGCGGAGAGATTTCCCACGTGCGGGTGCCCTCGGCCGATAGGTACGACTTCCGGCTCGACAGGCATTACCACACCTTCTGCACGGGCTGCGGCGCGGTCTGCGACTCCCCTGTGCCCTATACGGAGGAGTACGACCGACTGACCGAGGAGGCTACGGGCTTTCGCATAACGCGCCACAGAACGGTTTTTGAGGGGCTGTGCCCCGAATGTCAAAAAAAGGAATTGGCGAAGGAATAAACGCCTCGCAAAATAAAAATAAAGGAGAGAAAAATCATGGCAGAGAACAAGTACGCCGGTACCCAGACCGAAAAGAACCTTGAGGCCGCGTTTGCGGGCGAATCGCAGGCGAGGAACAAGTACACCTATTTCGCCTCGGTGGCGAAGAAGGAGGGCTACGAGCAGATGTCGGCCCTGTTTCTTAAGACCGCCGACAACGAGAAGGAACACGCCAAGATGTGGTTTAAGGAGCTTTGCGGCATAGGCACAACTCCGCAGAACCTCGCCGCCGCGGCGGACGGCGAAAACTACGAGTGGACGGATATGTACGCCGGCTTTGCCGAAACCGCCGAGAAGGAGGGCTTTCCCGAGCTGGCCGCGAAATTCCGCATGGTGGCCGAAATAGAGAAGCGCCACGAGGAACGCTACCGCGCGCTGCTCAACAACATCGAGACCGCTCAGGTATTTGAGCGCAGCGAGATCAAGGTGTGGGAATGCCGCAACTGCGGCCACATTGTGGTCGGTACAAAGGCTCCCGAGGTCTGCCCCGTCTGCAATCATCCGAGAAGCTATTTTGAATTGAGCTGCGATAATTATTGATGCTTGCAGGTTTGCATAGTAAAAACGTCGTAGGGAGTGCCGACTCGGCGCTCCCTACGGATTAGGCGGAACAAAACGCGGGCGAACGCCCGCCGCGCTACATAATGCTTTCCCGCATTTGGGCAAGCACCTTTTTTTCTATGCGGGAGATTTGTACCTGACTGAGGCCCAGCAGCCCGCCCACCTGCGACTGAGTTTTACCGGCGAAATACCTTAATACGATTATACTGCGCTCCCTCGGCGGGAGACCGGCTATTGCCTGCTTAAGACTGAGGCGCAGGATGAGGTCGTCCTCGCGATTTTCGGCGGGCAGGCGTTCGAGCAGCGTCGCGGAGCCGTCGTCAGTGACGCCGCGGTCGATTGAATCAGGGCGGCGGACGGCCTCCATAGCGCGCGTGAGTTCCTCGGGACTTGTGCCCAGCTTCTCCGCCAGTTCGCCAACGCCCATATTGCCCGAATGTTCCATAAGCGCGTAGGCCCGATGGGCCAGCTCCTTGCTGCCGCGGCTGACCTTGATAAGCCCGTCGTCGCGCAGGAAGCGCTTTATTTCGCCGATTATCATCGGTACGGCGTAGGTTGAAAACTCCACCCCAAGCCCTAAGTCAAAGCGGCGCACCGCCTTCATCAGACCGATTGCCCCTATCTGAAACAGGTCCTCGCTCTCGCCCCGACCGCGAAAGCGATTTACTGCGCTGTGGATAAGTCCGCGATTGCGGCTGACGAGCTCGCCCATGGCCTCGCGCTCGCCCCGCTGTGCGCGGATTATCAGGTCCCTTACCTCATCAAGCATTATGTACCACCCTAAAGCAGCTTTTTCATGGTAACTACGGTACCGCGTCCGGGAGCGCTGTCCACGTCAAGGCTGTCCATGAAGGTCTCCATGACGGTGAAGCCCAGCCCGCTGCGCTCGGCCTCGGGCTGGGTGGTGAACATGGGCTCGCGGGCCTTCGCCACGTCCTCTATACCAACGCCGCTGTCGCGCACAATAACGGTCAGCTCTCTCCCACGAAGGCTGAGTTCCATTGTGACTGTGCCGCCCTCCGAACGATAGCCGTGGATTATGGCGTTGGTCACGGCTTCGCTGACGGCGGTTTTTACGTCGGCTACAGTCTCCATGTCCGGATCGAGCGGCAGCATGAAAAACGCCGCCACTCCTCGGGCCAGCGCCTCATTTATGCTGAGGGCGTCAAACTCGGTTTTCATGTAGTTGTTTATTTCCTGCATTGTGTTCATTTCATCATATCCTCCACGGCAGAGCGGTAGTTGGGGTAGAGAGGGTAAAGCCGAGTAACACCGCTAAGCTCCAGTATTTTCCTTAGTTTTCCGCCGGCGCCGGCGAGAGCCAGCCGCCCGCCCGCCGAGGCAAGTCTTTTGCCGCGGCCGATTATCAGCCCGATACCGGCGGAGTCCATAAAGCTGACGGCGGAAAGATCCAGCACAAGGTTTTTCCTGCCGCTGAGCTCGGTTTCAACGTCGAGCTTGCTTCTAAGCCACGCCGCGCCGTACTGGTCTATTTCGCCGCCGAGCACCGCTACCAAGGCGTCGGGGCATTCGATAAATTCCTTAAGCATATCCTTTTTCACCTCTACGACGCATAATATACAGTTTTTACCTGCGAAGTCCTTTGGCGAAAAAAAAGAACCTTTGTCGAAAGCGTTCCTTCGACAAAGGTTCTTATATTTTTTTATTCTTTTTTTACGGCCTTCCCGAACCTTTTCGCAGCCGCCATAACACGGGCCGCGCGGCTCCGCGGCGGCCTTTCCGCCCTACGGGCGGGCGCGGAGTAAAAGCAGTTCAGCGTTTCCATCACCCACGGCAGCTCTGCCGTGAGGCGTACCAGCAGCTCTCCCCTCGCGGCCTTTTGGAAGTCCAGCTTCAGGGCGGAATTTATCTCCCAAAATGCGGAAGGCCTTATGACGTTTATCGTGCCGATCTCGTTTGTTTGGGTGTCGTAAAGCTTTGGCGCCCTGACGCGGCGGCCGTAGGCCCTGTACACCGCGCTGTAGGCGACGGTTTCGCCCTCGGCGTGAAGAACGCTTATCTCCCATGGATTTGCAAAGTCTATGCCAAGCGGGGCTAAAGCGGCCTCAAGCTCGGAGGCGTAGGACCGTGAGCTTTTGAGAAAGTTTTGGCAGCCCGGGCACGAACACCTGAGCAGGCATGGCGGCAGCGAGGCGTATAGCTCCGCTGTGCGGGCCGGCTCGGCGTCTATTATGTATTTGCCGTATTCAAGCTTCACGGGCAGCGCCTCCTTTTGTTTTTACAGGCTTTTAAGCAGCTCCACAACCACGGCGGAGGAATTTTTGGCGGCAAGAAGTCTGAACTCGGCGTAATCCATCTCTCCCTTGCCGTCAAAGCTATCGGAAATGGAGCGAATGACGGCGTAGGGCACGCCGTTTACATAACAGACCTGCCCGACGGCGGCGCCTTCCATTTCGCAGGCCACGGCTCCAAAGGCCTCAGCCACGGCGGCCTTCTGAGCCCGCCGCGAAAGGAATTGGTCGCCCGATGCAATGCCGCCCACAAGGCAGCCCATGCCGAGCCGCCTCACGGCGGCGGCAAGCTTTTGCGTCAGGGCGGAGTCGGTGGGTATTTTGACGAGGTTTATACCGCTGATAAGGCCCGGCGGATCGCCGATGGGGGTGGTATCCATGTCGTGCTGAACGGTGAAGTCCGCCACGGCTATGTCTCCAATGGAGAGCTCGCCCATAAGCGAGCCTGCGACGCCCGTGTTGACGACGGCCTCCGCCCCGTAGCGGAGTATCATCGTCTGGGCGCAGACCGCCGCGAAAACCTTGCCCACGCCGCAGACGGCCGTTACAACGCTTCTGCCTCCCAGAAGCCCTCTGGTAAAGACTATGCCGCTGACGGTTTCGGCCTCGGGGGCTTCCATAAGGGCGTTCAGCGCCTCGATTTCAATATCCATCGCTCCGATAATGCCTATCATGCGTTTTGGCCCCCTTTGTACCTAAAGTCTATTTCCCCATAGTTCTCCAGTACGTTAAGATACCTTTCGGCCTCGTATTTTGCGCTTTCAAGACTGAGCTCGCGGTAGTTGCCGCACTCTTCACGGGTGGCTCCGAACACCTGCCCCTCGTGCGCGACGATTTTCCGAAGTGTGTCAAGCACGGCCTCCAGCACGGCCTCGGGAGAGACGCTCCTCGTCAAAAGATAAAAGCCGGTGCGGCAGCCCATGGGGCCAAAGTAGATGACGCTGCCGCCGATAGCGGAATTTCGTATATATGTGGCGAACATATGTTCCATGCTGTGCATGGCAATATTTTCCATATAATCGCCGGCGTTGGGCTTTCTGGTTCTCATGTCAAATGTGGTTATGTCGCCGTCAACTCGGGATATGTAAATCCCCGGTTCAATGTAGTCATGGTTCACGCTAAAACTGGCTATCCTGTTCACTTGGTTCACTCTGCTCTTCCTTTCCGACACGAACTATTCTATCGCGCGCCTTATATGTACTCTTGCCCAGCGGCTGACGCGCCGCGAGCTCGCCGTCCTTATACACAAGACGGAAGCTCTCCGTAACGTAGCCTCGGGCCCCGTTCTGGGAAACGACTCTCTTGCCCGCGGCAAGGGTCTCGTCCAAGACCTCGCGGGTCTGGGGCTCCAGCACGGAGATAGTGTTGTTTTCTATTTTAATTTCAGTGAAGCCGCCGTCCTTCTGGCCTCGTATCTCCACCGTCAGCTTGCCGCCGTTGACCGAGGCGAATATCTTCACCGGTGAGGGCGAGCTGTTTTTAAACGCAAAGTCCTGCGAGGGGTAGCTTATGGCCGCGTCCTGCCCGAGGGGCAGATAGGCCACCGGCAGCGAGTGGTTTGAGCGCTTAACGATTTCCATATTTGACAAAAGCGCCGCGTTATACAGCGTACTCGACACCTGACAAACGCCCGCTCCGACGGTGTCCACAACCTCACCGTCGGCGTAGCCGCGGGCCACCTGATAGCCCTTATCGGCGGTTATATCCCCGTTATGCTCGTTGAATGAAAAGGTCTCGCCTGGAAGCAGGTCGGCCCCGCTGAGCAGATTCGCCGCAATTTTTATGTTGTTCACGCGCGTAGCGTAGCTTGTGTCAAACTCGGTGGTACATTCGCCAAGCGTCTCGGGGTAGAGAGCGTCGTCGTCAAGCGGGGCCACGCCCTCGCTGTCTATGGGGAACTCGTAAACGGCGCCCTCGTCGGGGTTGTTTTTCTGAATCTCACGCGCGGCGTCGAGGTTAAAGCTCCTAACCGTGGCGGTTATGCCGCCGTCGGAGGTGCGGGCGTAGGGCGCGTGCGGATTTGAGGCTGTTTTAAGGTAAATATCGTCTACCGAGGGCAGCTCGAAGGGCAGTATCTCCATCGGCACCTCAACCAAAGACGAGCCCCCGCCCGCTTCGGCAAGCGCCTTAACCAGCCCCGAGGCATCTGCCCGACGGCCATTCATCCCGTTTGTAACAGTGACGCTGTTTTCGCCTATTTCGTAGGTCGATTCCGTAGGTTCATAGCTCAGCCCCTCAAAATAGGCCGCCGCCTCCTCTCCGGGCTCGGAGCCGACAAGCGCGTCAGCCGAGGAATACCGTGTGGGCAGCACAAACGAGCGGCATATATCGGCCACGTTCTCCCAGAAGCCGCCCCGCTTACCGAGGTCGTAGGCCTCGCCGACAAGGGAGTCGGTCTTGTAGTGGAGTCCCAGCTCGTTCAGCATAAAAACTCTTTCCTCGCCGTCCGCGGTGAGCGTTACCGTGCGAGTGGCAAATTCCTTTTCCAGCGCGGCGGCTGCTTCGGCGGTTTTCATGCCGCCTATGCGTACGTCGTCCACATATACGTTGCGTATTATCCTGTCCGACCCTGCCTCCGCCGCAGTGGCCATTGCTGCCGCCCCGACGAAAGCCGCCAGCAGAAGAAGCGCCAGAAACGGCGCAAGCAGGTTTTTCTTTCTCGCTTTAGTCCGTCTTTTTCTCATTATTATCCTTCTTTTTCCTCAGCATCGCGTCCCTTTCGACGGGGCGGTCCAGCTTAATGTAAAGCGTCATGGCGGCGTGACGAGCCGCCTGTATTTCATTCCCGCAGATATCGGTCATGCGCCCGACCCTCTGAGCGAACCAAGGCCTGCCGGGACTGATGACCTCAATCTCGTCGCCGGTGAAAAAGCGGTTGCGCTGTGAAATTTTCGCCATACCGGTCGTCGGGTCGTAATCCTCCACTATGCCAACGACGTCGTACTCGCGGATATAGGAGCTCGTCCCGTAGGTCTGGCCGTTCTCATCCGGACGGCCAAAGAAAAACCCAGTCCCATAGGCCCTGTGACTGACCTTGCAGACCTCGGCGTACCAATCAGGATTAAACCTGTAGCCCTCCGGATTTGCCAGATAGGCGTCGAGGGCGTTTCGGTAAGCCTGAACTACCGTCGCCACATAATACTCGCTCTTTACGCGGCCCTCAATTTTAAGCGAGGTTACGCCGCTTTCTACGAGCTCGGGTATATGATCTATCATGCAAAGGTCCTTAGAATTGAAAATAAAGGTACCACGCTCGTTTTCATAAATCGGAAAATACTGCCCGGGGCGCTTTTCCTCCACTAATGCGTAATTCCAGCGGCAGGGCTGAGCGCAGAGGCCGTGATTGCCGTCGCGGTTGGCCATGTAATTGCTGAGGAGGCAGCGTCCCGAATATGAGACGCACATGGCTCCGTGGACGAACACCTCCATTTCGCAGCCGGAGGCGGAAGCTATCTCCCTTATTTCGGCAAGGCTGAGTTCCCGCGCGAGCACCACGCGGCTCGCCCCCTGCCTTTTCCAAAAGGCCACGGAGGCGGCGTTGGTGTTGTTGGCCTGAGTGCTGATGTGTATGGGCAGCTCCGGCGCGGCGGCGCGGCATATATCAAAGGCGCCCGGGTCGGAGATGAGAACCGCGTCGGCTCCCATAGCGGAAATTTCGCCAAAATACTTCTCCATGGCGGGGAGGTCGGCGTTATGCGGAATTATATTGGCCGTGACGTAGAACCTCCGCCCCATAGAGTGGGCGCAGGCTATGCCCTCTCGCATCTCGTCCGCGGTAAAATTCCCCGCAGCGGAACGCAGGCCAAAAGCCTCGCCGCCAGCATACACCGCGTCCGCGCCGTATTTCAGCGCGATTTTAAGTTTATACGGATCGCCCGCCGGAGCGAGCAGCTCAATCTTTCTGTTCATTTGCGTTCCTCGCCGATTCTTCCTCTCGTTTTTTAACTGACAGAGCCACGCCGTCGCCAACGGGCAAAATCGACGTAGTAAGCAGCGGGTGGCGGGTTATGGCTTCGAGATACATTCTCAGGCGTTTTACTATGGTAATTTTTCGCCTTTGTACATTTTTGTCGTCGCCGGTCATGCCGTGAAAGAGTATATTGTCGGAAACCAGCAGCCCTCCGGGATTAAGCAGGCGTAAAAGCTCGGGAAGAAACTCAATATACTGACCTTTGGCGGCGTCGAGAAAAATGAAGTCGAAGCCGCTGTCAAGCCACGAGAGCGCCTCGGCGGCCTCGCCGAAAATCACCTTGATTTTCCCCTCGAGCCCCGCACGGAAGATATTGTCCACGGCCATATCGGCGTGCTTTTTGTAACGCTCTATCGTGACGACGCTGCCGCCCTCCGGCAGGCGCTCCGCCATGAGTATAGCGCTGTAGCCAACGGCTGCGCCGACCTCCAGCACGCGCTTCGGCCGCGTGAGACACAGCAGCGTAACAAGAAGCTGCTCCGTTTCGGGCGCGACTATGGGGGCGTAGCTTTCGGGCAGGGCGGCCGCCGCCCTCATTTCCCTGAGAAGCGCGCTCCTTTCAGGCAGGAGCGAGGCAAGGTATTCCCTTTCATTTTCAACGCTTTGCATACACACAGCCGCCTTCGGTAATTATATAATCCGGCCTGAGGTCGTGGGGGCCGGTTTCAATGCCCTCGGCTTCCTGAACGGCGAGGCACACCACTGCCGAAGCGGCTCGCAGTCCCGCAAAAAAGCGGTCGTAGCAGCCCTTTCCCCACCCAAGCCTGCCGCCGCGCCTGTCAAAGGCCAGCGCCGGCACAAGCACGAGGTCGATCTCGTTTTTATCAACAAATTCGGGCTCGGCGGGCTCGGCCACGCCGAAGGCTCCGCGCACAAGCTCGGCTTCGGGCCGATAGATCGACGGAGTGATGACATCGCCGCGAGTCACCGGCACGAGAAAAGTCTTGCTGTCAGCGCAAAGGGGCGTAACATCTGCCTCGCCAAACAGAGGCAGATAAAGCATGACGCTCGCCGCCGCGCGGTATTCCGGCAGCTCCCGCACATGGGAGCAGAGCGCTTCACAGGCAGGAGCATACTCCGCCGTTCGGGCAAAAGCCTCGCGCCGAAGTCTCGCCGCCCGCCTTATATCGCCGTTCACGGGCACTGCATCTTAGCGGCCACCGCGTCGGCGGCGGCACGTCCCTTAAGCGCGGCAAGCAGCGCCAAACCAAACTCAATCGAGCGGCCCGCGCCCTTGGCGGTTATCACTCGTCCGTCGGTCACCACGCCCTCGCCGGTGCATTCGGCGCCCAAAAGCTTGTTTTCATATCCGGGGAAGCAGGTAGCCTTTTTCCCGCGCAGCGCTCCCTTAAGCCCCAGCACCATGGGCGCGGCGCAAATCGCCGCCATGCGGACACCCGCGCTCTCGGCCTCGTCTATCATGTCGGAAAGAGCCTCGCTGGCCGCGAGGTTTTCAGCCCCCGGCAGTCCGCCCGGCAGCACAAGCATTTCGCATCCGTCCATGGACGCCTCATCTATTGTTATATCGGCGGTAACCTCAACGCCCTTTGAGCAGCTTACACGCTTGCCGGTGACGCCTACGGTCTTTACCTCCACGCCGCCTCGGCGCAGAATGTCAAGCGGGGCCATGGCCTCGATTATTTCAAAGCCGTCGGCCAGAAACAGGTATACCATAACAAACACTCCTTACACTTCAATTACTGTATATTTTTTCACCAAAAACGCGGGCTGATAGCTCTCTTTGGCCTGTCTGAGGCCCTCGAGACCCATATCCTCCTCGCGGTTGATGAAGTCGTATTCCTTCCACTCGTTTTCGCAGAACAGCTTGTTAATGAGCTGATACGCACCTCGGTATTCCTCGCGGGCCACCTCAAGCTGGATTACGGCGGCACGGTCGTTAAGCGGCTCGCCGAAGCTCATGGCAACTATCTTGCCGTCCACGCGGATAACGGCGCCCCTCTCCCCAAGTATGCGGTAGTTTTCAAAAAAGCGACGCATGGCGGGCAGCTCGAAGGGGTTACGATTGCGCTCTTTATTCGCCACCAGCTCGTACATCAGCGGCGCGCACTCGTTCACGGCCACCTCCTCGGTAACGGTCTCGTAGGTATAGGCATAGTTTTCAAGGAAAAAATTGATGTGGTTGCGCTTGGCATGGAGCTTTTTGCCCGCAAGGCTTATGAGCTGCCCCGTCGTGTAAACATAGTCCTCACAGTCGCGCTCCTCATTGGCAAGAAACTCGGCTCCGCCGTAGGCGCGCAGCCGCGCGAGCTGCTCCTCCGTGACGAGGCGGAAGGCCAGGCTGTGGCCGTTCGCGCGGGTATAGTCCCTGAGGCTGTCCAAAGCCCTGTTCACGTTGCCTCCTCCGATGGGGAAATAGTAGGACGGTATGCGATCCCTGACGTTAAACTGCAAATACATGAACTCCCCGTCGTCAGCCACCTTCAGGTTATAGTAGTCATTCCATATATACATCGTGGCGAAAGCGCCTTCCGAGGCTATGGTGTCCCTTTGGCTGTACCTATCGAAAAGGGTCTTATCGTCCGGACGGATATCTCTAAATTCCAGCATCAAAACACCCTCAGCTTTTCTTTTATGTCATTATGTATGGCCTCAATGCTGCGCGGAACGCCGCCCTCGGAGCATTTTACCTCGTCCCAGCCGCAAAGCTCCGCCGCATAGGCCGCACTCTCGTAAACGGCCCTGAGAAAGGCCTCGTCCCTTTCGTGGACGTCCTTTTCGTCGCCGCCCGTGATTTTATTCTTCCTGCCCTCTCTGAGCAGGGCCGAGGCCTCGGGCTCCATGTTCAGGAAAATCACAGCGTCGGGCCTCGGAAGGCCCAGCTTGCCGTACTCAAGGTCCTCCTCCCAGCGGATAAATGCGCGTCTCTCCGCGTCGCCGACAAGCTTGGCCGTCTGGTAAACAATGTTAGATGTGACATACCTGTCGGCAACAATAACGCGGTCGCCTTTTAGGCGCTCTCCCCATCCCTTTGCGCAGGAGGCAAAGCGGTCCACTGCGTAAAACAGCGAGGCAGCGTATGGATTTACCGAGGACGGCTCCGACCCGAACTCTCCCCTGAGATACATTTTCACCAGCGCCGACGACTGGCTGGCATAATCGGGGAAGCTGAGCCTTTCCACAGTTTTCCCGCTTTCGGCGATGTATTTGCACAGTAGCTCGGTCTGGGTTTCCTTGCCGCTGCCGTCAACGCCCTCTATCACTATCAGCTTGCCCATGCCCGCGCCCCCTATCTGTAACGCTTGCCCTTAAAGAACACCTTTATGGCGAACTTGGGCAGCGCCATCATTCTGATAAACCGTGAAGGCTGCTTTATGAGCCTGTAAAGCCACTCGATGCCGTGATCGCAGAAAAACTTCGGCGCGCGCAGCACCGTTCCGGCAAATACGTCAAGGCAGCCTCCCGCGCCGATGGCAAGGCGGGCGTTCAACGCCCCGCGGTTTTTATATATCCACTCCTCCTGCTTCGGGAAGCCGAGGCACACAAGCAGAAAATCCGGCTTTGCGGCGTTCACGGCCTCGATAACGGGGCCATCCTCATTGAAATATCCGTCGTGGGTTCCGGCAATAATTATATCGGGATTTTTCTTTTTTATATTCTCGGCCGCGGCCTCGGCAACGCCGGGCTTGCTGCCGAGAAGGTATAGTGATTTGCCCCTTTCAGCCATTTTCGGCAGCATACGGCAAATTAAATCGTAACCGGCCACGCGCTCCTTTAAAGGGCGGCGCAGCATACGCGCGGCGTAAACCACGCCAATTCCGTCGGCGATGGTCATATCGGCGCTGTTGAGCTTATCCATGAACTCCGGATTGTTCGAGCCATAAAGGATTATCTCGGAATTTGGAGTATAAATAACGCTACACCCCTCGGTTTCCATAAGGGCAAAAGCCTTTTCCTCTGCCTCGTCCATTGTCAGCATATCTATATCGGCTCCGAGTATGTTCACTTTTGAATCCATCGGGCTCATCTCCTTTCTCGTCCATATATATATACATTATGTATCATACCATATTTTTTCCGTTTTGGCAATACAAAAAAGGGACAAATCGGAAAAAACTTGACAAACCTCCGACGCTGTGATAGATTATAGCATTGGGAGGTGACAGACGTGGATATTCCGAAATGCCGAGCCTGCGAATACACGAACGAAATTCACCGCGCCGCGGTGGAGGCAGAGGTTGAGCGGCTTTCAAAAATGAAGGGGCTGCGGCTTTGCGGCGAAGATGAGCTGAAAAAAAGGCTGCTCCTTTGCAGCGAATGCGGGCAGCTCGATATGAACGGCGTATGTATGATGTGCGGCTGTTACGCGCGTATACGGACGCTCCCCGCCGATTCCCGCTGTCCCGCGCCACAGCGGCGGTGGTAAAAAAATCGGAAAAAGCTCTTGACGAAAGCGATTTTTTGTGGTATTATTATGGAGCTATGGAAAATAAGTTTATGGCGCTTGCAATTAAAGAAGCCGAAAAGGCCCTCGCCCTTGGCGAAATTCCCGTCGGTGCGGTCGTTGTCCGCGGCGGCGAGGTTATCGGGCGCGGACACAATCTGTGTGAAACGCGGCGCGACGCGACGCTCCACGCCGAAGTGCTTGCCATACGCGAGGCCTCGAAGGTTCTCGGCGACTGGAGGCTGGGCAGCTGCGAGCTTTATGTAACTTTGGAACCATGCGTAATGTGCTCGGGCGCAATCATAGCTTCACGGCTTGGGACGCTGGTTTTCGGCGCATACGATCCGGAGTACGGCGGCGCGGGCGGCAGGCTGGATTTGTTTGCGCGCCACTGTTACGGGGCTAAAACGGCGGTTTACGGCGGCGTTATGCGGTCCGAGTGCGAACAGCTTATAAACGGTTTTTTCCGCGCCGCCCGCGAAAAGGGCCGCTGACGGTCGTATGGCAAAACTGAATACGGAGCGGTATCGAAGTGGTCATAACGGGACTGACTCGAAATCAGTTGTACCTCACGGTACCGTGGGTTCGAATCCCACCCGCTCCGCCACATGAGCTCGCAGGCATGGCGCTTGCGGGCCTTTCTTTTTTGTTAATTAAACTTCTGCTCTCCCAATCGTCTGTTTCGTCGTATACAGCAAAGCATAACCGGCCCATTCGGGCCGGTTAATTATTATTCGGGCTTAAAGCTGCTCTTGAGCGGAGCGGTGCGGTTGAACACTCCGTAATTCTTACTGTCGCGTACAAAATAGCCCATACGGACAAACTGGAAGGCCGCGCCGGAGCTATCATCCGCGAGAGCGGGCTCCAGCTTGGCGCCGGGGTAGACCTTGAGCGAATCGGGGTTGATGAATTCGTCGAAATTATCATCCTCAAGAAGGGTGGCGACGTTCTCCTTATTGAAGATATTGTCGTAGTAGCGCACCTCGGCCTCGCCGCAGTGCGCGGCGCTCAGCCAATGTATATTGCCCTTGACCTTACGCCCGTCGGTCGGCTTATTGCAGCCGGTCTCAATATCCACACTGCACCTGAGCTCACTTACCGAGCCGTCTGCGGCGTGGACAACCTCGTCACAGCGCATTATATACGAGCCCATTAAGCGAACCTCGCCGCCCGGGCGCAGACGCTTGAAGCCGGGGATAGGATTTTCCATAAAATCGCCGCGCTCTATCCACAAATCTCGGGTAAACGGCAGCCTGCGGACGCCGAGCTCAGGCTTTAGCGGGTGGTTCGGCAGCTCGAAATACTCCGTTTTATCCTCGGGATAGTTTGTAACAGTAACCTTCAGCGGCTCAATGACCGCCACGCGGCGCAGAGCCGTGTTATTCAGCTCCTCGCAGATACAGTACTCAAGCAGACGGATATCCGACATGGAGTTGGCCTTTGCCACGCCGCTGCGCTCAATAAAGTCGAAAATCGCGGTCGGCGTATATCCCCTGCGGCGCAGGCCTTGAAGAGTGGGCATACGGGGGTCGTCCCAACCGTCCACATAGCCCATCTCCACCAACTTGCGCAGATAGCGTTTGCTCATGACGGTATACGTCATGTTAAGACGTGCAAATTCCCACTGATGGGGGTCGTGCTCGAAGCCCACGTTCTCGATGACCCAGTTATACAGCGGGCGGTGGTTCTCGAATTCTATGGAGCAAAGGGAGTGAGTTATGCCCTCAAGCGCGTCCTGAATGGGATGGGCGAAGTCGTACATCGGATAAATGCACCACTTATCGCCCTGACGGTGATGATGTGCGTACAGTATGCGGTAGAGCACCGGGTCGCGCATATTCATATTCGGCGAGGCCATATCTATTTTGGCGCGGAGAGTGCGGCTGCCCTCGGGAAATTCGCCGTTTTTCATGCGGCGAAACAAATCGAGGTTTTCCTCCGCGGAGCGGTTTCGCCACGGGCTTTCCTTGCCGGGCTCGGTAAGGGTACCGCGGCAGACGGCCATCTCCTCCTGCGAAAGGTCGCAAACATAAGCCTTGCCGTCGCGGATAAGCTTTTCGGCAAATTCATAGCATTTATCAAAATAATCACTGCCGTAGAATATTCCCCCGCTCGGATCGGCCCCAAGCCAGTGAAGGTCGGCCTCGATGGCCTTGACAAACTCGTCGTCCTCCTTGACGGGGTTGGTATCGTCATAGCGCAGGTTGAACAGGCCGCCGTGCTTTTTCGCGGCCATAAAATTTATCCATATAGCCTTGGCGCTGCCTATGTGAAGATAGCCGTTGGGCTCGGGCGGGAAGCGCGTATGCACATGGGTCTCGCGGCCCGAAGCCAGATCGTCGGCAATTATGTCGTCGATAAAGTTGGAATATTTCACTTCCACTTGTCTCATCCTTTCCCGCAGGGCTCCGTTGCCCCGCAGACATCATAGTTATCAATGGTATTATATATCATTTTTATGGAAAAATCAACACAAAGTTCATAGTTTTTTTGTCAATTATGATTAAAATGAAAAAAATTACAAAAAAGGCTTGCAAAAAACCGATATTTATTGTAATATACATAGTGAGTGATTTTCAATATTCAGGAGGAATAACCAATGAGCGACATCAAAAAAATTGCCATCCTCACCGGCGGCGGCGACTGCCCCGGCCTTAACGCGGTTATCCGCGCCGTGACCAAAACGGCTATATGCAAGTACGGGCTTGAGGTCGTCGGCATACGCAAGGGCTATCACGGCCTTTACCACAAGGATTTTGTAAATCTTACGCTCGACAGCGTTCAGGAAATTCTTCCCGAGGGCGGCACCATTCTTAAAAGCTCCAACAAGGACAATCTTTTCATATACCCTGTCCGCGACGAAAATGACAATATCGTCCGCGATGAAAACGGCAAAATCGTTTATCACGACGTGAGCGACGTGGCCGTGGAAAATCTTAAGGAGGCCGGTATCGACGCACTGTTTATTCTCGGCGGCGACGGCACTCTTACCAGCGGTCGCGACTTCTCCCGCAAGGGCGTAAAGGTCATCGGAATTCCCAAAACCATTGACAATGACCTTGCCGAGACCGACTACACCTTCGGCTTTGACACCGCCATCACCGTAGCCACCGAATCCTTTGACCGTATCCGTACCACGGCTAAGAGCCACGGCAGGATAATGGTTGTCGAAATCATGGGGCGCGGGGCAGGCTGGCTCACGCTGCACGGCGGGATTGCCGGCGCGGCGGACGTTATCCTTATTCCCGAGATACCCTATGACATCAACAAGGTAGCCGAAAAGATAAAGAGCGACTTTGCCAAAGGCAAGGACTTCGCCATCGTGGCCTGCGCCGAGGGCGCCAAGCCCAAGGACGGCGAGGCCGTGGTGCTCAAGGTCCGCGAGGACAGCCCCGATCCCATTCGCCTCGGCGGCGTTTCACAGGTTGTGGCGGATCAGCTCGAGGAGCTCTGCGGCAACGAGGCCCGCGCTACGGTGCTCGGCCACGTTCAGCGCGGCGGCACGACCACCGGTCATGACCGCGTGCTTTCGTCCCGCTACGGCTACGCCGCGGTAGAGCTTGCCATGCAGGGCAAGTTCGGCAACATTGTCGCCCTCCACGGAGACGAGATAGGTTACGCCTCGTTGGAGGACGTTATCGGCCAAAAGACAAAAAACGTCGATCCGAACGGCGAGCTCGTGCAGATGGCCAAGGCCTTGGGAGTCTGCTTCGGCGACTGAAAAACGAAAAAAGCGGCGCGCGTCTGTGCGCCGCTTTTTTTGCAAAAATATCCGTTTTATGCGGAAAACCGGCGGTATTTCCTTCCGCCTGCGGTATACGCGGCTTTTGCCTCCGCAATTTTTTACATTTTTTATTGACAAATTATACGGATTTAATTTAGTTATAAAATAAAAAGGAGGAATTTGAATGGATATCAACAAAATCAAAGAGGCTGTTGAAACCTTGACCAAGGACGAGGCCGCCAAGGAGCAGCTTAAGAAGGATCCCATCCATACCATTGAGCAAACCTTTGGCATTGACCTGCCCGACGAGCAGGTGAACGCTGTAGTCGAGAGCCTTAAGGAAAAGATCGGTGAGGGCGATTACCTTGATAAAATCAAGGAAAAATTCGCAAACAGCGAGGTAATAGACAAAATCAAAGACGAAGCCGAGGACCTTTTTGAGAAGGCCGAAGCAGAGGGCAGCGGCATTGTGGATAAAATAAAAGATATTTTTAAGAAATAATTACAAAGAAAACGGCCCCATAAGGGGCCGTTTTCTTTGTAAAAATCAAGCGTTCATTTCCCTATAGCTCTCGCCCCAAATTCTCATGGCGTCCAGTACCGGCTTGAGGCTCAGGCCAAGCTCGCTGAGAGCGTACTCCACCCTCGGCGGCGCCTCGGGATATACAGTGCGCGTAACAATGCCATCTGCCTGCATTGAGCGCAGACTGTCGGTCAGCACCTTCTGACTGATACCGTCAAGGTCCCTTTGCAGTTCGTTAAAGCGCCACGGGCGCGAGAGCAGGTTGCGAATGATTAGCAGCTTCCACTTGTTGCCGATGAGCTGCACCGTGGCCGCCACGGGGCATTCGGGGATGAGCTCGGCCTTTGTTTTCATAATAAAGCCCCCAATACTTCAAATATTAATGTTACATTAATATTATACTTCTTCATATCGAATATGTCAAGAATTTTTTTTGTTTTGCGAACGGCTCTGCGGCTTAAAAGTAACAAAAAGGTTAGTATCCCATAAAAAAGTGCGTACTTGCGGCGCGGAAGAATATCTGTATAATTATAATTACAGAGGGCAAGGCTCGCTGTAAAACAGGAAAGGAGGATACGAAATGGCGCTTTACAACCTAAACGACTGGAGAAAGGATGGCAGGAAAAATGCCTCCGCGGCATACGGCGCCGCTTGCGGAACAGGCGGCAAACCCGAGGAGAAGCCCGCCGCCTGCGGTACGGCCTGCGGGGCTCCCGATAAGCCGGAAGAAAAACCCGTGGCATGCGGCGCCTCTTGCGGAGCAGACGGACAACCTGAGGAGAAGCCCGCCGCCTGCGGTACGGCCTGCGGAGCTCCCGATAAGCCAGCCGACAAGTAAAATCCAAACCCCGGCGGGGCGGCCCGCCGGGAAAACCGAAAGTTATCCGGCAAGGCCGGCTCTACATAAAGCGAGGATAAGTACATGAAGCAGTATTTTTCGTTTCAATGGCACATAACCGACGAGTGCGACCAGCGGTGCAGACACTGCTACATTTACTCCGGCGGAGACAAAAAACCGAATTCCATGACTTGGCGGCAAATCGAGGACACCTTTTACAACTGTCTTGACTTTTGCGAGGTGTACGGACGCCTCCCCTACTTTTATCTCACCGGCGGAGACCCGATACTGCATCCGGATTTTTGGCGGCTGCTGGAGCTGTTAAAAGAGCAAAGCGTCCGCTTCACCATAATGGGAAATCCATTTCACCTGAATGACCGTATCTGCGGCAGGATGAGGGACCTCGGCTGTGAAAAATACCAGCTCTCCATTGACGGACTGCGCGAAACCCACGACTGGCTGAGAAAGAAGGGCTCGTTCGACTGTACGCTAGAAAAAATTGGCTGCATAAACCGCAGCGGTATGCGCAGCGCTATTATGACAACGGTTTCAAAGGCTAATCTCTCCGAGGTGCCCGAAATTATTGACGCCGCCGTGGAAGCCGGCGCGGATATATTCGCCTTTTCGCGCTATGTGCCGAGCGGCGGCGAGCTTGACGCCTCGATGACGCCGCATGAGTACCGAGAGCTTTTGGAGATTTGTGATAAAAAGTTTACGGAGTACGAGGCCAATGGCTGTCGGACCTACTTTAGCAAAAAGGACCACCTGTGGACGCTCTACGAGTACGAAACAGGAAAATTCAAAATTCCGGCGGACACCGTGGAGGGCGTGATTTACGGCGGCTGCAACTGCGGCAACTGCCACCTGACCATCCTTCCCAACGGAGACGTTTACGCCTGCCGCCGCGTGGCAGGAAGCAGGGTCGGCAGCGCGCTTACCGACAGACTTGCCGACATCTGGGTTTGCGAAATGGAGCGGTACCGCGATTATGAAAAATTTGCAAAATGCTCGAGGTGCGAGCTGAAGCCGTGGTGCCGAGGCTGTCCCGCCGTGGCAAAGGGGACGAACGGCGATTTCTACGCCGCTGACCCTCAGTGCTGGAAGGAAGTGGGCTAATGGAGCTTTTGGAAGCGATAAAGAAAAGGCGCTCTATACGCAAATATCAGAAAAAGCAGATACCGCGCGGCGCCATGGAAAAAATCCTCGAGGCCGGAGCGTGGGCCGCGAACGCGGGCGGCGGCCAGCGCAGCATTATAGTCGGGATACTTGATCCGGCTCTGGTGGAAAGGCTGGGCCGCATGAATATGGCGGGTTTCGACAGGAGTCGGTTTATCGGCTCATACGTATCTGGCGAACAGCCAAGCGTCATCGACGATCCCTCAATCAAAAACGGTTTTTACGGCGCGCCGGCGCTGTGCGTCGTTTTCGCTCAGAGCAACTTCCCGTTCAGTATACCGGACGCTTTCTGCTGCGCCGAAAATATGCTTATGGAAGCCTTTGACCTTGGTATCTCCTCCTGCATAGTTTCGCGGGCCGAAGAGACATTTGCCGGCGCGGAGGGGCAAAGGCTCATGCGGGACTGGAGAGTACCCGAAAACTACGTCGCCCGCTGCTTTGTGACGCTTGGCTACTGCGAGGGCGAATACCCGAGCCCCAAGCCGCGCTGTAAAGACAGAATCAAAATAATAGAATGAGGCGCTTTTTATGGACTCGCAGACTTGTTTAAAGAAACTCGAATACGTGGGCGTGCTGGCCTTTGCCACCGTTGACAAAAACGGCGCGCCGCAGATACGCAACATCAGCGCCATTCATTACGAGCCTGACAGAATGATTTTCTTCACGGCCAAGGGCAAGGACTTCTGTGAGGAACTGCTGACGGACGGCCGCGTACAGGCGCTGGGTTACACAAAATATAAGGAGATGATACGCCTTTCGGCGAGGGCCGTCCCCGTCGCTGAGGACGAACAGGAGTTCCGCATAGACCAGATTTTCGCGGAGCAGCCATATCTAAAAAACGTCTATCCCGACGAAACCCGCCGGCTCGCGGGGATAGTCTTTGAGATTAGGGACGCCGTGATCGAGTATTTCAACCTCGGAGTAAACCCGATTTTCCGCGAGACTTATACCGTCGGGAAGGGAATTTCCGAACAAAGGGGGTATTATATAGATGAGGGCTGCATAAGCTGCGGCAAGTGCCTGAAAAATTGCCCGCAGAAGTGCATTGAGCGGGGAACTCCATACACTATCAATCAAAATCACTGCCTGCACTGCGGCAACTGCCGAGCCGTATGTCCGGTGGGAGCGGTAAAAAAGAGGTAGAATCATGACACAGACCGATCGAAGAATTTTTTTGATAAAATACCTGCTGGCGGAAAACGGGAGCGATATGCCCGTACCCACAGAAGAATACTCTCAGCGGAGGCTGCTGCGCTCACTTGTTAACGTGCGCCCGCCCCTCCCAATCGGCGAAGATTATCTCGCCGCGGAGGACGAGTATCTGCGGACGGAGGCGGCGGCCGGAGGCATTACCGATATTAAGGACCTTACGCCCGTTGAAAGCGGCATTTACCTATGGCAGGGCGACATAACGACTCTGCGCTGCGGGGCTATAGTGAACGCGGCGAATTCCGCGCTGCTCGGCTGCTTTTTTCCCTGCCACGGCTGTATCGACAACGCTATTCATACCTACGCGGGCGTGCGGCTGCGCCTTGCCTGCGCAGAGCTGATGCGAAGGCAGGGGCATGACGAGCCGGCGGGCCGCGCAAAAATCACGCCCGCCTACAACCTGCCCTGCGATTATGTGCTGCACACGGTCGGGCCCGTAATTAGAGGCGAGGCGACCGAAACAGACATTGAGCTTCTCGCCTCGTGCTATCGCTCCTGCCTTAAATTGGCGCGGGAAAACGGAATAAAAAGCGTGGCGTTCTGCTGCATATCCACCGGAGAATTTCATTTCCCGAACAGGCTCGCGGCGGAAATTGCCGTGAAAACGGTGCGGCAATGCAAGGGCGATACGGAGGTGATTTTCAATGTTTTCAAGGATGAGGACCGTGAGATCTACCGGCGGCTTCTCAGATAATATAAAGTATCTCAGGGAAGCCCTCGACGGGGCATACGCCGTTGTTATCGGCGCGGGAGCCGGACTTTCCGCCGCAGCAGGCTACACGTATTCCGGCGAACGGTTCAAAAAATATTTTTCCGACTTTTCCGAAAAATACGGCTTTTCGGATATGTACTCCGGCGGTTTTTACCCGTATAAAACGCGCGAGGAATTCTGGGCCTACTGGAGCCGCTACATCTTCATAAACCGCTATATGGACGCTCCAAAGCCGGTTTATGAAAATCTATTGGAACTGGTTAAGGACAAGGACTATTTTGTGATAACCACAAACGTGGACCACTGTTTTCAAAAGGCCGGCTTCGACAAGGAGCGGTTGTTCTACACACAAGGCGACTACGGCCTGTTTCAGTGCTCCAAGCCCTGCTGCCGAGAGACCTTCGACAACGAACGGCTCGTGCGCCAAATGGTGCGGGAGCAAAAGGATATGCGCGTCCCATCGGAGCTTTTGCCTCTGTGCCCGCACTGCGGCCGGCCTATGACCACAAACCTCCGCGCCGATGATAAATTTGTCGAGGACGAGGGTTGGTTTATCGCCGAAAGGAGGTACGCGGACTTCCTTAAAGCCCTTGAGGGGAAGAGGACGCTTTTTTTGGAGCTTGGCGTCGGCTACAACACGCCGGTCATCATAAAGTACCCCTTTTGGCAGATGACAGCCAAAAATCCCCTCGCCGCCTACGCCTGCGTCAATCTCGGCGCGGCGGCCTGCCCCGAGACTATAGCCGGACGCTCCGTCTGCCTTGACGCCGATATCGAGGCGGTTATTGATATCTTGCGCAATTAAGAAACGGCCCTATATGGGCCGTTTTCCTATTTTATTTCAGATTGCTCCGAAAGAACTCCGTTATCTTATCAAAAGGTATGGCGTTCTTTCCTCCGCCGTCATACAAATCGGTGTGTACGGCGTCGGGGATAATCATAAGCTCCTTATTCCCCGCAAAGGGGCTGCCCTCTGTCATAGCCGCATAAGCGTCGCGGCTGAAATAACACGAGTGGGCCTTTTCGCCGTGAATGAGCAGCGCCGCGCCGCGGATTTCCTTGCTGTAGCAGAGTATGGGCTGGTTGACGAACGACATACAGCCAATCACGTTCCAGCCCCCGTTGGAGTTGAGCGAGCGCTTGTGATAGCCGCGAGCCGTCTTGTAATAATCGTAATAGTCCTTCACAAAAAATGGCGCGTCATCGGGCAGAGGATCGACAACGCCGCCGCCGAGAGCGTAGCTGCCGTTTTTGAAGTCCTCCGTGCGCTGAGCGTTTAGGGCTGTTTTGGCCGCGTATCGCTTTTCCTCGCTGTCGTCCGAGTCAAAATAGCCGTTAGCGTTCACGCGGGACATATCGTACATGGTCGCCGCTACGGTAGCCTTGACCCTTGTGTCCAGCGCGGCGGCGTTGAGGGCGAGGCCGCCCCAGCCGCAAATGCCTATTATGCCAATTTTTTCGGGGTCAATGCCGTCGCGTGCGCTCAAAAAGTCCACCGCCGCCTGAAAGTCCTCAGTGTTGATGTCGGGCGAAGCCATATATCGGGGCTCGCCGCCGCTCTCTCCGGTAAACGAGGGGTCAAAAGCGATGGCGGCAAAGCCGCGCTCGGCCATAGTCTGGGCATAAAGGCCGGCGGCCTGCTCCTTGACGGCGCCGAAGGGCCCGCACACAGCCAAGGCCGCAAGGGGGCTGCGGGCCTCCTTGGGCTCGTATAAATCCGCCGCCAGCGTTATACCGTAGCGGTTGCGGAAGGTAACCTTGCTGTGATTCACCCTTTCGCTTTTGGGAAAGGTTTTGTCCCATTCGCTTGTGAGATTAAGCATTTAAAATCAACCCTTTCTTTTTTCTTATTTTTATTATACACTCTTGACTTTTGCTTGGCAAATGGTTATAATTTATATCATAATATAACTTTTAGGAATATCATGGAGGCAGGTATGGAGATAAGAACGCTGAAATACTTTCTTGCCGTAGCCGAGGAAGAAAACATGACGCGCGCGGCCGAGCGTCTGCACGTAACCCAGCCGACGCTCTCTAAACAGCTTAAGGCGCTGGAGGAAGAGCTGGGGAAAAAACTGTTCCTGCGCCACAGCTTCAGCGTGGAGCTGACCGCCGCGGGTCGGCTGCTGCGCGAGCGGGCCAAGGACCTTGTGAAAATGGCCGACAAAATCACCGCCGAGTTCGCCGATCTTGACGACATGGCCGGAGGCGACGTATACTTTGGGCTGGCTGAGTCGCGCATGGTGGGGCTTCTGGCGCGGGAGATACGCCGCTTCAAGAGGATCTGTCCCAATCTGCGCTACCACATAACTAGCGGCGACACCGAGCAGGTGACCGAAAAGCTTGACAGGGGCGTAATCGACTTTGCGGCCATCGTGGAGGAGCCCAACGCCGCCAAGTACGACTGTCTCTCCTTTCCCGGGTCCGACGTCTGGGGCGTGGTGATGCCCGAGGGCTGCGCCCTCGCGGAGAAAAGCAGCGTCCGCGCGGAGGACCTTGCGGGGCTGGCTTTGTTCTGCTCGGAGCAGAGTTGGCGCAGGGATATACCGTCTTGGTGCGGCGAAATGATGGACAGCCTGCGGCTCGAGGGGTCGTTTCGCCTGTCGTACAACGGCTCGGTTTTTGTGCGGGAGGGGCTGGGCTATTTGCTGACTCTCGACCGCCTTGTGGATACCAGCCCCGGCAGCGGCCTTGCTTTCCGCCCGCTGGAACCTCGGCTCGAAACGAAGATGTACCTCATCTGGAAAAAGGGCCGAATACTTACGCCCATTGCCGGACGGCTGCTCTCCTCGTTAAGGGAAAGCTTCGCCAGCTGAACGATCTGCTTTTTTTATTGACTTTATGCTAAAAAAGCGGTATAATACAGTTGACGCATGAAAAGGAGGAAACAGTAATGAAGCTATACAGGTTTGCCGCGGCCCTTACCGCGGCGGCGGCAGCATTTTGCCCGACGGCAATGGCCGCTGAGCGGGAGCCGCTTTACGTATGCGCCTACTATGCCGGCAGCGGCAGTCTTATCGGCGCCGAAATTACGGACCCGCTCCTGCCTGAGGGAGAGTCCATTGAGGCCGAATATCTTCGCCGCGCCGGCGGCGACGGTACGTTTAAGGCCCCGCACGTGACCGACGATATGTGCGAGCCGGAGTTCTGGATTTCAAAAATTGAAACCCCTGATGAGATAATCATGACAGCTGAAGAAATTGAGGCCTATAACCGCGCCATACTCGATACTCCAGCCACAAACACCTTTGACCTTGCGGCTCTGCCCGAGTCATATAACGGCGCACAGATGGCCGCTGACGCGGCGAACTTTACGTCGCCTGAGGGGCTTTACATCGGAGGCGAGCCGGTGGGCGAAGAATACTATGAGGCCATCAGGGAGAACATCAGGGCCTCCGCCGTCAGCGCCAGCATGGAGCTAAGGTACGGCGTGGCTGTGAACAGGACGGTTATGAAAGCCTATCCCTACGCGGACTTTCTCTCCGACAGCCCCACCGACCCAGAATGGGACGAGTTTGCTTCGGCTCCGATTTACGTAAACGAGCCCTTGGCCGTGTACATCACCACCGGCGACGGCCGCTTTGCCCTTGTCAAAAGCCAATGCTGTTCGGGCTGGGTTCCCACCAAGGACATAGCCGTCTGCGAAAGCAAGGCCCAGTGGGAGGAGGTAACGCGCCCCGAAAGCGTTCTTGTCGTAACGGGAGAAAAAATATATCTCGAGCCCAGCGCCGACATTGACCTCAACGAAAAAATGCTCCCCATGAGCACCGCCCTCGAGCTCGTCAGCGACTGGCCGGACGCTGTGGAAAACCGTCTGCCGTGGAACGGTTATGTTGTGAAAATGCCCGCGAGAGACAGCGACGGCAAATACTTTTCCAAGCTTGCCCTGATACCGGCAAATCGGGACGTACACGTGGGCTATCTCCCCTACACTCAAGCAAACACGGTCATTCAGGCTATGAAGGAGCTGGGCAACCGATACGGCTGGGGCGGAATGATGAACTCCAACGACTGCTCCTCCTTCGCGAGGGAGATATACCGCTGCTTCGGTATCGAACTGCCGCGCAACACCACGTGGCAGGGCATGGTGCCGACAGGCGTCACCGATATGTCCATAATGACAAACGAGGAAAAAATCGCTTTTCTCGGCGGCGCTCCTGCGGGGACTATACTTATTATTCCCGGTCACGAGGTGCTCTATTTGGGCGAGGAGGGCGGCTACTACTACTCCGTCAACAACGTGAGTTCCCTTGTGAATCCCGAGGCCCCTATCGAGGGGATTGTCTACCCAAGGGGAGTTATACTGAACGACCTTTCCACCCTTCGGGCAAACGGCACCACATGGCTTGACAATCTGACCCGCGCGGTAACAGTTAAGCGAGAAACTTAAAGCGCCGCCGCACAGATATGCGCCGCAGTTGGGTGCGAAGCACGTTTGCAGTCTATGTGCGGTATCGCCTTAAAATAAATAAACAGGGAGTGTTAAACATGAACAGAATTTTCAAGCGCGCCTCCGCCCTGCTGACAGCCGTTCTTACGGCGTTGTCCGCGGCGGCGCTGCCATCCCTTGCGGACGACGCAATTGAAGCAGAGGAAGCGTCTTTCCGCACGGCAGTCTATTACAATGCCGACGGTAAGCTCACCGGCGTCAAACGACTAAACGGCAAGCTCAGCGAGGACGAGACCGAAGTACTTGTAGAACTTTACGCCGCGGACGGCGCGGCAAACGCCAAGGTGTTCGCATGGACAGCCGACAACGAGCCCGTTGAGGACGAAGCAAGGTCTTACGGACTTAACGACGGCGGCAGCTCCGTCGTTATCCTCCACACCAATGATATGCACGGCAGCCTTGTCGGCTCCGGCTCAGTAATCGGCAGCGACCGCGTTGCCGCGCTCAAGGAGCTTGAGAACGCCATTCTCGCCGACGCCGGCGACGCGTCGCAGGGCGTGGCTCTGGCCTCGCAGTCTAAGGGCGAAAGCGTTATAGAGATAATGAACGCCGCCGGCTACGATGTAATGGCTCTGGGCAACCACGAATTTGACTACGGCACGGAGCAGCTCAAAGCCCTGCTGAACTTGGCTTCCTTCCCTATTCTTTCCGCCAATACGTATCTCGACGGCGGGCTTATCTGCGGCGAGAACGGCGATAACGTCATTATTGAGAAAAACGGCGTAAAGGTGGGCTTTTTCGCCCTTACCACAGCCGGAACGCAAACCTCGACCAAGCCCGAAAACCTTACGGGCGTAACATTTAAGGACGAAATTGAAACGGCCAAGGCACAGGTGGCCGAGCTCGAAAGCAAGGGCGCAGACGTGACGATTGCCGTTACGCACATGGGCGTACTTGAGGAGGAGGGCTCCTATACGAGCGAAGCTCTGGCAAGAGAAATGAAGGGCTCCGGCCTTGACGCCATAATTGACGGCCACAGCCACTCGGTAGTGAACGAGGTTATTGAGGGCGTCGCCATTGCTCAGACCGGCACAGGCAGCGCCAACGTCGGCCGTATGGAGATAACCGTAGGCGATGACGGCTCCGTCAGCATTGACGAGACTATGCTCAGCCGCGCCTTCTTTGATAATATCGCCCCCGCTCCCGAGGTCTCCGCCGTAATAGACGGGATAAACGACAAGCTCAATGAAAAGCTCGGGCAGCCCATCGGGGCCAACGCCGCCACACTCTGGGGCGGCACGCTCAACGGCATTCCCGTGGCCCGCGCGGGAGAAACCAATCTGGGCGATTTGATTTGCGACGCCATGATAGCCGAGGCCAAGGATATTCTGCCCAAGGATAAACAGAACCTTCCTATTGTGGCTATTGAGAATGGCGGCGGCTTCCGCACGACCATTTATAACGGCGAAATGACTATCGGCGGCTTTATCAACTGCCTGCCCTACGCCAACGCCGTAATGACCAAAGAAATAACTCCGGCCGCGCTTTACACGGGCCTTGAAAGCTTTGTTTCGTCTATCGAAAAGCAAAACGCCGAGACCGGCTTTATCGAGCCCAAGAACGCCAACTACTCCGGCTCGTTCCCGCAAATTGGCGGCATGAGCTTTGTATACGACCCCAACGCCGAAACAGGCGCAAAGATAAACGCCGTATATCTTGACGGCAGCGATACCGCTCTTGACCGCGACGACGCGGAAACGAAGTTAGTCCTTGTTTCAAACGATTACGTTATGGGCAGCGACGGAATGTTCAAGGACTGCCCCGACATAGCCGAGGGCGGCGGCCTTACGGAGGCTGTTCTCGCCTACGTGAACGAGCTTACCAATAACGGGGCCAAACCTCTTGAACTGCCCATATCTGACAGGCGCATCATAACGGCCGCCGACAAGCCCGAAAGGACCTACTCTGCCCACATCGCCGTCACCGGCGAAAACGTGCCCGATACCCTCACCGCCATTGTTGACGGAAATGAAAAAATCGCCGGCAAGGTTGCCGACGGCGTTCTTGAGATGGAGCTCGCGGATGGGCCCCACGCCGTGAAGCTTTACGAGGGCCAGCAGGAGGTCTATGTAAATAACTACAGCGGCAACGGCGTTATTAACGAGTATATGGGCTTCAGCCTCGGCTGGCCGGAACTGGAATACAACGCGGCAAATTAAGACAGAATCGTAAAAAAACGCGCAGACCGACGCCGGTCTGCGCGTTTTTTTACGGCCCCTCTTTTTGGGATTTAGGCGTTATTGCCTACGTACTCGGACTTGCCGAAGGCAAGAATAAGCATAAATATGGGGTTAAGGAAGATGAGCCCCAGCGTGAAGCCCACGCCGTGCCCAAAGGACTTGGAGAGCTTGCTGTAGTAAACGATGGAGATGATAACCGCAATCAGCATGAGAATTCCGGCCAAAATAAGCAGCACGCCGTCAAGAGCGGAGAAATTCGCGATAAGCGCCTTAAGAGCGTTGGCGGCGCGGGTATCGGCGCCGCTTTCAAGGTCGGCCCCGAGCCTCTGCGTATAGTTCTCGGCGGCCTGATTAAGCTCCTCCTCTGTCATGTTGAAGTTGCCGTTAATAAGGTCCTCCTCGCTCATGCCAACATCGTCGGCCACGGCGGACACAAAGCCGTTCATATCGGCTGAATGTCTAACCATAACGCCAACATTTATCACGCTTGCAGCGAGGGCAATAACGAGCGTTACCCAGAACATGGCCTTTTTCCAAAAGAGCTTATAAGCGGTGTAACTGTTATAGAACGGGATAATAGCCTTCCAGCCTTTGTCGCCGGCCTTTTGGAACAGCATCCATAAACTCACGACAGTTATCGCAAGCACAATGTAAGCCGCTGCCTGATTCATAAAAAATCATTCCTTTCAAAAAAATTTCAAGTATATTTTAGCAAAAATTGTATGCTTTGTCAATAGTACAATGAAAAAGGTAATGTTTTTGCCACAATAGCTTCAGCCAATCCGATAAAATATGTTGCCGAGACAGCGTTTTACGGCCGGCAGCGGCATTATTCCGTTTCGGAATAACGGAATATTCAATAAAACCATTTGCATTTTGAGCCGGACTGTGATAGAATATATTAGAAAAGATTTAAGGCAGGCGACATAAAAATGAAAATAATCAGGCAAGGCTATTACGTGGGCGAGCGTCCGCTTTTCGGCGAGCGCGCGCTGACGGTAGAGGACTCTGTCTTTACCGACGGCGAATCACCCCTTAAGGAATGTAGTGATATAAAGCTTTCCGGCTGTATGTTCAAGTGGAAGTACCCGCTGTGGTACTGCAAAAACGTCCGCGCCGAAAACTGCACATGGTTTGAAGCGGCCCGCGCAGGCGTGTGGTATACCGACAACATCACAGTCACTGACAGCCAGATAGAAGCGCCAAAGAATTTTCGCCGCTGCACGGGGGTACGGCTTAATGACGTATCCTTTCCAAACGCGGCCGAAACGCTGTGGAGCTGCCGCGACGTACAGCTCGATAATGTGACGGCTAAGGGCGATTACCTCGCCATGAACTGCGAGACTATGAAAATCCACGGACTCACTCTTTATGGCAACTACCCCTTCGACGGAGCGAAAAATGTGGAGATACATAACTCCAAGCTGATTTCAAAGGACGCCTTCTGGAACAGCGAAAACGTCATCGTGTACGACTCGTTCATTTCGGGCGAATACCTTGGCTGGAACGCCAAAAACCTGACGTTTGTGAACTGCACCGTTGAAAGCCTTCAAGGGCTGTGCTATATAGATAATCTGGTGATGAAAAACTGCAAGCTCATCAATACCACTCTCGCCTTTGAGTACTCCACCGTGGAAGCTGACATCTCGGGCGGCATAGACAGTGTACTTAACCCCTCCGGCGGCAGGATAACGGCGGACAGTATCGGCGAGCTGATAATTGAAAAGGACAAGGTGGATCCCTTAAAGACCGTAATTGTCTGCCGTAACCACAGTATGGAGGCCTGCTGATGAAATACGATTTTGATACTGTAACCAGCCGACGCGGCACGGACTCACTGAAGTGGGACGTTGCGGAGGGCGAACTGCCCATGTGGGTTGCGGACATGGACTTTCCAATCGCTCCCGAGATAACCGAGGCTTTACAAAAGCGGCTTGACCACGGAATTTTCGGCTATTCGGTCATTCCCGACGAATGGCACAAGGCTATCATCGGCTGGTGGAAAACCCGCCACGGCTTCCGCATGGAAAAGGACTGGCTCATTTTCTGCACCGGCGTTGTACCGGCTCTCTCCTCCGTCGTGCGCAAGCTGACGGACGTGGGCGAAAACGTACTTATTCAGACGCCGGTTTACAATATTTTCTTTAACTCAATTCTGAACAACGGAAGGAAAGTGTCGGAAAGTCCGCTCAAATACGAGAACGGCGAGTATTCGATGGATTTTGACGATTTGGAGGCGAAGCTCGCCGACCCGCAGACCACGCTTATGATACTCTGCAACCCGCACAACCCCGTTGGGAAAATCTGGGGAGCGGACACGCTGGCCCGCGTTGGAAGCCTTGCGGCAAGGCACAATGTTACGGTCATCTCCGACGAGATACACTGCGACCTGACCGACCCGTGCAGAAGCTACGTGCCGTTTGCCTCGGTGAACGAGGAGTGCCGAAGCATAAGCGTGACCTGCGTCGCTCCGACAAAGGCCTTTAACCTCGCCGGCATACAGACCGCCGCCGTTTGCGTGCCCGACCCTGCGCTGCGTCACAAGGTGTGGCGCGGGCTGAACACCGACGAGGTGGCGGAGCCGAACGCCTTTGCCGTTCCGGCGGCCGTGGCGGCCTTCACGCGCGGCGGGGCGTGGCTGGACGAGCTTAGAGAATACATTTACGGGAACAAAAAAGCCGTGGCAGACTTTCTGAAGGAGCGGCTGCCGCAGATAAGGCTCGTTTCCTCGGAGGCGACCTACCTGCTGTGGCTGGACTGCGGCGGGCTGTGCGCCGACGCAAAAGAGCTGCAAGCCTTTTTGAGGCGGGAGGCCGGTCTTTACATTTCGTACGGAGGGCAGTACGGCGCGGCGGGCGCGGCTTTTCTGAGAATGAACATAGCCTGCCCGCGAAGTGTGTTGAACGACGGCCTTGCGCGGCTGCTTGACGGAGCGCAGAGGTATATGAACGGCGAGCGGTGACCGGCCGCGAGGAAAATTTTGCCGCGCCCCTTGTATTTTTGCAAAAAAGGCGTATAATGGAATGTGAGATAAGCTCTCCCACGCCGAAGCCCGCGTCGGCGCGTGGTAAATTTTGCGGGAGGAAAGGCTGTATAATTATGAAGAAAAATCTTGGAGCCGTACCGGCGGTCTACCCCATGCCCGTGCTTATGGTGGCCGCCTACGACGAAAACGGGACAGTCAACGTGATGAACGCCGCTTGGGGCATGATTTGCGCGATGGACAAAATCGCCCTCTTTATCGACGAGGAGCATAAGACCACGCAGAACATCCTCAAAACCAAGGCTTTCACCGTGAGTATCGCTGACAAAGCCCATATTGAAGCCGCTGATTTCTTCGGAATAGCGACCGGCAACAAAATGCCCGACAAGTTCAGCCGTTCGGGCTGCCACGCCGAAAAGAGCGCCTTTGTGAACGCCCCCGTCATCGACGAGTTTCCCGTAGTTATGGAGTGCGAGCTCGCGGAGGTAATTAACACCGACAGTATGTACGCCATTGTCGGCAAAATCGTCAACACCGGCGCGGACGAGGCCGCGCTTGACGAAAACGGCAAGGTGAACCCCGAAAAGCTGGACGCGCTGATTTTCGACCAGTTCCGCTCCGGTTATTACGTTACGGGCGAAAAGGTCGGCAAGGCGTGGAACGCCGGCGCTGGCCTGATGAAAAAGTAGAAAAACCGCATAAGTACGCCGAAGGCCGCCGCGCCAACCGTAGGGCGCGACGACCTCGGCGCGCCGCCGTCGGGGCCGAATAAAGGCCGCAGGCAAAAACCGGCGCAAATCCCCCATTTTGCGGGGATTTGCGTCGGTTTTTTTGCGGCTTATTTACTTAAACTCCAACGTATACTCTTCGAGGTCAAAAAATCCGCTGACCGTGGTGCGCAAAAGCTTTTCGGCGTTAGCGGCGGCGCGGTCTAGCAGGCCGCCCTCGACGGCGTCCTTTTCGGCGGCGCTCTTAAGCTCGCCGACGCTGAGGTTCATATCCTCAAAGGTGATGGCGTTGAAGGGGCTGTTCTGCTCGTCGAACACCACAAGGCTGTCGCCGTCCACCTCGGAGCTGAGTATCCTTGGCTCGGGCAGAGAAACGGTGACGGTTTTCGCGTCTTCGTCCGCGCTGACGGAAATTTCGGCAAAGTCTATACCCGCCTTAATCAGCCCATCGTAGCTGTAGACCACCTTGCTGGAGGTCAGCGGTATTTTGAAGCCCATAATCTCGCGGTGGGGCTTATTGGCCGTCTGCGCCATTGTATAGCCGTATTCGGCTGTGGCGAGCTCGCCTATGCCGTTTATCGCGCCGCCGAGGCTGACGGAAACCGCCTCGACGCTTTCTCCGCGAGGCATAAGCCTGTAACAAAGCAGAACCCCCGCAGCCGCGGAAGCGGCCAACAGCGCGACGACGACCGCAAGCTTTGTGAGTTTTTTCATTCGGTTCGCCCCTTTCCGTCATTTTTCGATTTTATTATACATCGTCGGACGGCAAATGTCAAGCCCCCATAAGGGCCCCCGCCACGAGCCGCACCGCGAATGCGCAGGCCCACGCCAGAGCGCACTGACCGACCACAACTCCGCCGGCCCATTTCGAGCCCAGCTCGCGCCTGATGACGGCTATGGCGGCCACGCAGGGGGTGTAGAGCAGGCAGAACACCAACAGCGCCAACGCCGAGGCGGGGTTTAAAACCGAGGTCAGTTCCGAGCCCGCGCCAAACAGCACCGTCAGCGTGGAAACGACGCTTTCCTTGGCGATAAAGCCCGTAACAAGGGCGGTCGAAACGCGCCAGTCGCCAAAGCCCAGCGGGGCGAAAATCGGGGCGACAAAGCCCGCGATGACGGCAAGTATGCTGCTGCGGGAGTTTTCGACCACGTTAAGCCCAAAGTCGAAGGTCTGCAAAAACCACACGACCACCGTGGCGAGGAAAATCACCGTAAAGGCCCTTTCAAGGAAGTCGCGGGCTTTGTCCCAAAGCAGACGCGCTACGTTGGCGGCCCCCGGCAGACGGTAGTTCGGCAGTTCCATCACGAAGGGAACGGCCTCGCCCTTGAAGGCGGTGTTTTTCGATACCAACGCCACGAGAATCGCCACGGCAATGCCCGTGAAGTACAGCGCGACCATGATAAGCGCCCCGTGACCGGGGAAAAAGGCGGCCGTAAAGAATCCGTAAATCGGCAGCTTCGCCGTGCAGCTCATGAAGGGTGTGAGAAGTATCGTCATCTTTCTGTCGCGGTTCGATGGCAGGGTGCGGCTGGCCATGACCCCCGGTGCGGTACAGCCGAAGCCGATGAGCATAGGCACTATGCTGCGGCCCGAAAGACCTATTTTTCTGAGCAGCTTATCCATGACGAAAGCCACGCGGGCCATGTAGCCGCTATCCTCAAGAAGCGAAAGGAAGAAGAACAGCGTCACAATTATCGGCACAAAGCTCAGCACTCCGCCAACTCCGCCCAAAATTCCGTCCGTCACGAGCGAGCGAAGCACCGGACTGACGCCGGCCGCCGCGAGGCCGGCCGAGGCGGCGTCGGTCAGGCGGGAAAAGCCGGCCTCGAGAAGCTCCTGAAGGCGCGCGCCTATCACATTGAAGGTGAGCCAGAACACCAGCGCCATTATAGCGATAAACGCCGGAAAAGCCGTGTATTTGCCGGTTAAAACCGCGTCTATCCGGCGGCTGCGCAGATGCTCGCGGCTTTCGCCGGGGTGAGTGACGGTCTCGGCGCAGAGCCTTTGTATGAACGAAAAGCGCATATCTGCAATGGCTGCGGCGCGGTCGAGGCCGCGCTCCTCCTCCATCTGGCATATAATATGCTCTATCATTTCCTTTTCGTTCTGCGAAAGGCGCAAGGCCTCAAGTACCATCGCGTCGCCTTCCACAAGCTTTGCGGCGGCAAAGCGCAGCGGAAGGCCCGCAGCCGCGGCGTGATCCTCAATCAGGTGCATTATGCCGTGCAGGCACCTGTGCACCGCTCCGCCGTACTCGTCCTTGCCGCAGAAGTCCGTGCGGCGGGGCCGCTCCTGATATTTCGCCACGTGCAGCGCGTGGCTCACAAGCTCGTCTATGCCCTCGTTCTTGGCGGCGGATATGGGAACAACGGGTATGCCGAGCATTTCCTCCATCTCGTTGATACGCACGCTGCCGCCGTTGCCGCGCATCTCGTCCATCATGTTAAGAGCCAGCACCATGGGCACGTCAAGCTCCATGAGCTGCATCGTTAAGTACAAATTCCGCTCTATGTTCGTGGCGTCGGCTATGTTTATTATGCCGGTGGGCTTTTCCTCGAGAATGAATCTGCGCGAGACAATCTCCTCGCTGCTGTAGGGCGAAAGCGAGTATATGCCGGGCAGGTCCGTGACCTCGGCCTCGGGGTGGCCCTTTATGGAGCCGCTCTTTCTATCCACCGTCACGCCCGGGAAGTTGCCCACGTGCTGATTTGCGCCGGTGAGTTGATTAAAAAGCGTGGTTTTGCCGCAGTTCTGGTTGCCCGCCAGCGCGAAGGTAAGCCTTCGGCCCTCGGGCAGGGGGGTCTCGCCCTTTTTCTCGTGGTAGCGGCCTCCCTCGCCGAGGCCGGGGTGGTCGTGCTCAGCGGGGCGCACGGCATCGCGCCGAGCAAGCACCTGACGTCTGCCTGTCTCCTTTACCTGTATTTTCTCGGCGTCGGCAAGGCGAAGCGTCAGCTCGTATCCGTGTATGCGCAGCTCTACCGGATCTCCCATTGGGGCGTATTTTATCACGGTAACCTCCGCCCCCGGTATCACTCCCATGTCAAGGAAGTGCTGGCGAAGTGCGCCCTCGCCGCCCACCCGCGTAATAACGCCGGTTTCGCCGGTTCCAAGCTCCTTTAAGGTCATAATTGTCAGCTCCTGTGTATGTCAATTAGTATTCTCTGTTAAGATTATATCACTTCTTCCGACAAAATACAACCCCATGCGCAAATAATTCCTCCACGCCAAATAAATTGACAGCTCCGACGGGGCCAAACTGCGGCTATGCAAAAAGGCAGGGCGGACTGTCATAAGCCCGTCCTGCCCCGATATAATTCACAAAACTACTCGGCAAATATTGTCTTTCATTATACTTGCCGAAAAACGATTTTATAGATACGCTAAGCCCCGAACGGGGATTTTTTACCGCTTAAATATTTTGGTTCTGTCAAGCACGCAGCCAAGCAGCAAGCCGCCTATACCGCAGGAGATGACCTGCCCCGCGGCTGTGAGCAGCATTGACAGCCAAACCGGCACCGGCATACCGTAAACCGCCGGCAGGTATCCGCCCACGATAAGTCCGTTGAGCAGTATTGGGGGGAGCACAGCCAGCGCGTGCTTCCCTCGAAGCAGATAAGTGCCAATGGCCGCGAGAAGCGTTGTCAGCGAGCCGAGGATAACGTCCACCGCGGCAGCCGCGCTGAGGAGATTCCCAACGAAGCAGCCAACGAACAGGCCGGGTATCGCCGCCGGAGTAAAGGCCGGCAAAATCGTCAGCAGCTCGCTGACGCGGCACTGGACGGCGTTCGTCTTGCCGAATGAAATCGGCTCGAACAGCTTTGTCAGCACCACGTAAATTGCCGCGATCATGGCTCCCTGAGCCAACGCCCTTGTTGAAATTTTCTTTTGCATTTGTAATCCTCCTATGTATTTTAGTCAGCCCGCTCGTATCCATGCCCGCGCCGCAAAAAAGGGAGCCCACGGCTCCCTTTTTTGCGCGCACGAAACACGCCCAAATTAATCCGTAGTTTTGTTTAGGGACAGGATGGTCACGAACTGTCCTATTCAGTTAGAAAAACAGGTGTTCAATTAAAATTTTCAGCCCAATGCCGACGAGCGCTACTCCGCCGGCAAGCTCGGCCTTATCCTTCAGAAAGCCGCCTATACCGCGGCCCATTATGCCGCCCGCAAAGCTCAAAACGAAGGCCACAATGCCGATGATAGAGCAGGACAGCCACATATTAACGCCCGGCAGCAGCGAAAAGCTGATACCGACTGCCAGCGCGTCAATGCTGGTAGCCACGGCCTGAACGGCCAACATACGGGCGTTCAGGGCCTCGGCGGCTGTCTTTTGGCCGCCGGCCTCATCGCTTCCCGCCAAGGCCTCGCGTATCATATTGCCGCCGATAAGCGCCAAAAGACCAAAGGCTATCCAGTGGTCAAAGGCCTCGATATACCTGCGGAAGCTGCTGCCCAGCGCATAGCCCACAAGGGGCATGACGAACTGAAACACGCCAAAGTACAGGCCCATTTTCACGGCGTAACGCTTCTTGAAGTCCGCCACGGCGGCGCCGTTTGTCACCGACACGGCGAAAGCGTCCATAGCGAGGGAAAGCGCCGTGAGGAATATTTCAGCGATACCCAAAATATCACCCTATTTAAGCACGATTTTTAGGAAGGACTTTTTGCCCTTTTTCGCAATCAGACCGCCGTTTTTGAAGAAGTCCTCCGTGACAGAAAGGCCGATATCGGTCACCTTTTCGTCATTAAGGGATAGGCCGTTTTGCTGAATGAGCCTGCGGCCTTCGCCCTTCGAGGGAATAAAGCCGACGCGGCTCAAAAGGTCAAGTACGGGCATACCCTCGCCTAACTCGGCCGCGGGGATCTCGGCCGTGGGCATATTCGCGTCGCTGCCAGCCCCTCCGAACACCGACTTCGCGGCGGCGTCGGCCTTTTGGGCCTCATCCTCGCCGTGAACAAGGGCCGTTACCTCGTATGCCAGACGGGCCTTTACCTCGTTGAGCGCGCTGCCCTCAAGCTTTTCGTACTCGCGTATCTCATCCATCGGAACAAAGGTCAAAAGCTTCATGCACTTAACCACATCCGCGTCATCCACGTTGCGCCAGTACTGATAAAACTCGTAAGGCGAGGTTTTCGCGGGATCAAGCCAAACGGCGCCTTTTGCGGTTTTGCCCATTTTTTTGCCCTCGCTGTTGGTGAGCAGCGTAAACGTCATACCGTAAACCTGTCGGCGGTCCTTGCGGCGGTTGAGGTCTATGCCGCCAAGGATGTTGCTCCACTGGTCGTCGCCGCCGAGCTGCATTTTACAGTCGTAATTACGGGCCAGCATAAGAAAGTCATAGCTCTGCATGAGCATATAGTTAAACTCAAGGAAGCTCAGGCCCTTTTCAAGCCTCTGCTTAAAGCATTCCGCCGTGAGCATCTGGTTCACGGAAAAGCACGAGCCGATGTCGCGGATAAAATCGACGTAGTTGAGCTTTAAGAGCCAGTCGGCGTTATTCACCATTATGGCCTTGCCGTCCGAGAAATCCACAACGGAGCTGAGCTGTTTTTTAAAACATTCGCAGTTGTGGTTAATCGTTTCGGTCGTCATCATCTGGCGCATATCTGTGCGGCCTGAGGGGTCGCCGATGTGACCTGTGCCGCCGCCCACAAGGGCAATGGGCCTGTGGCCGTGGTTCTGCATATAGCGCATCACCACCATTTGCAGGAAATGACCGACGTGCAGACTGTCCGCCGTTGGATCGAAGCCTATATAAAAGGAAATTTTCTCCTTTCCCAGCAGCTCGCGAATTTCTTCCTCATGAGTTGTCTGCGCAATAAGGCCGCGTTCCTTGAGAACGTCAAAAACGTTTTCCATCTCAAACAATCCTTTCGTCAGTATTCCGCGCCGGTTTGTAAAGCCACACGGTTTTTTAATTATACCACAGAAACAGCCTAAATGCAAGGGTAAAATTTGCATTTTTGAAAAAAGGCGGAAATCGGGCTGCGCGGGAAAATACATTGACAAGCTTTGGCAAATTTGTTATAGTTAATACGTGGCGCGTATGCAGGATATT
This sequence comes from uncultured Clostridia bacterium, assembly GCA_947629005.1. Classification (GTDB taxonomy): domain Bacteria; phylum Bacillota; class Clostridia; order UMGS1883; family UMGS1883; genus JAFLUQ01. Next base: position 287,228 of record CANRCD010000002.1, on the reverse strand, counting down.
ATGCCGATTTTATTGTATATGATAACATTGGCAGTCCTTATGAAATCGAAAAAAAATAACTGCCCCCGATCCAAAAGCGGCAGTTATTTTTATAACAGTCGAAGTCAGAAAACCGATTTGCGGCTCACCCATTCCCTATGATTATTATACGCAACGGTTCGGGATTGTCAATAGGCAAATCCCGAATTTTTTGTTTAGGGACGGGCGCATGATATTTACAACCCGACAACCTACGGAGCGCCGTGGTCGGCGCTCCCTACGGATTGGGCTTCTACCGAGGGGAAGGCGAAACCGAGCCTACGACGCCGCCGAAGGCGGCGAACTCGCAAAAAGTTGTTAGCGAAGGCGAACCGTCATGAGGGCGGCTTATCCGCCCGAGTAGGCGAGCCGAGCGAGACTTTTTGCGGAAAAGGAGGAGCAGCGAGGTGAGCCGAGTTCTGATTTTTGCAAAAAATCAGAACAAGCGAAACCGAGCTTGCTCCGACGAGGTCAGCCGGGAGGCCAAGCGAGGCTTCTGCCGCCAAGCAGATGGAAGTGCAGGTGCATCACGGTCTGGCCGCCGTCCTCGCCGCAGTTATTGACAATGCGGTAGCCGCCCTCGGCAATTCCTTCCATAGCCGCTATCTCCTTTGCGGCGAGGAAAATGTCGCTGATAACCGAGGCGTTTTCCGTCGTAAGGCCGTTGACCGAGGCGATATGCTCCTTTGGCACGATAATAATATGCACCGGCGCCTCGGGGCTGATGTCGCGAAAGGCGCAGACCTTATCGTTCTCGTAAACCTTTGCCGAGGGTATCTCTCCGGCGATTATCCTGCAAAAAAGGCAGTCCATCATTTTTCCTCCTTTTTGTTGTACTTTTCTATAATATCAAGTATGAATCTTTTCCCGTTTTCCAAATCCCGCTCGTCAGGATGTCCCTTATTAATTCCGCCCGCAAGTTTGAATATAAAAAACTTATCCAGACCCTTACAGGCAAAAGAGCCCAATACATCTATGCCGTTCTTTTTCAGCGCAGATACGAGCGGCTCATTATACTTTTCCGCTCCCGTGCCACTGGTAGAAAACACAAAAACCGGCCGGTCGTGTATAGTATTTGCGGTCTCGGAAATGGCAGCACCGTGCTTTCCGTAATATATACCTCCTCCAAGACCGATGAGGTCATAATCGCCAAAATTAAGCTGCGGCGTCTCCTCGGCTCTTACTACCGTCATAGGAACAGCCTCGGCCATAGCCTCGGCAACTTTCATTGTATTTCCCTGATGGTGCGAATCGACAACAACGAGAATTTTCATTATATTTACGCTCCTATCTGAGCGGCGACAATATCGTCCACCCTTGCGAGAGCGTCGTCCACCTTGCTCGCGTCGGTGCCGCCTCCCTGAGCCATATCGGGCTTTCCGCCGCCCCTGCCGCCTGCGACGGCGGTTATATCCTTAATTATCGCGCCGCAGTGAACGCCCTTAGCCACGGCTTCTTTTGAGGCCATAGCCACGAAGGTTATCTTGCCGCCCGTATTTGCGGCCAGCACGGCCACGCTCATGGGCACTTCGGCCTTTATCTTGTCGGCCATGGACTTAATCTCGTCCACGCTCATACCGTCAAGCTGAGCGGTAAGCAGGCTGATATCGCCCACATGCTTCACGCCGGCCATAATGTTGTTTACCTTTGCGGCGGCCATCTTCTCCTTAAAGGACTCTATCTGGCGCTCCATTTCACGGCTCTGCGCCATAACGCTTTCGGCGCGGCGGTCAATCTCGCGCGTCTGATTGGTCTTGAGCGCCGCAGCGGTATTCGCGATGAGCGCGTCGCTGTCCTCAATATACTTTAGCACGCCCTCGCCCGTGATAGCCTCGATTCGCCTTACTCCGGCGGCCACGCCGCCCTCGGAAAGTATCTTGAACAGGCCCGCCTGCGCGGTGTTTTTAAGGTGGGTGCCGCCGCAGAACTCAACGCTGTAATCCCCGACGGATACCACCCTTACGATATCGCCGTACTTTTCGCCAAACAGGGCGATGGCTCCAAGCTTTTTGGCCTCGTCTATCGGAAGCTCCTTAACGTCCACGTCAATGGCGTCGAGAATTTTTTCATTTACTATTTGTTCAACGGTCTTTAGCTGCTCCGCCGTCATAGCCTCAAAGTGAGAGAAGTCAAAACGGAGCCTGTCGGCGGTAACAAGAGAGCCGGCCTGAGCCACGTGAGCGCCCAGAACGTCTCTTAAGGCTTTATCGAGAAGGTGAGTGGCGGTATGATTGCGGCATATTGCCGCCCTGTTTTTTGCATCCACCTGAAGCGTCACGTCATCGCCAAGGCTGAACGACCCGCGCTTGACGGCGACCTCGTGCAGATACAGCCCGTCGCCGGTCTTTGTGGTGTTTACGACCTCGGCGGCGGCCTCGTCGTTAAATATTATGCCTATATCGCCGACTTGTCCGCCCATTTCGGCGTAGAAGGGGGTTTTTTCAGCGACAATTACGCCCTTTTCTCCCTCGCCTATCTCGGCGCTGACCTCGCCCTCGGAAACTATACCCACTATTTTTGATTGAGTCTCAAGGCCGCCGTAGCCCACAAACTCGGTGGCGGAAGCGTCCTCGAACTCAAAAACGTCGTCGGCATCCCAGCTGGAACTGTCCTTACGGGCGGCCTTGGCGGCGGCCTTCTGTTCGTCCATTGCAAGGTTGAAGCTTTCAACGTCCACGCCGAGGCCCTTTTCCTGAGCCATTTCAATCGTCAAATCGAGCGGGAAGCCGTAGGTGTCGTGCAGCTTGAAGGCCTCAGCCCCGCTGAGCTCGGCGCGGCCGGCGGCAAGAGCGTCGTCAATATACCGGTCGAGCACCACAAGACCGCCCTCGATGGTCGCGTCGAAACGCTCCTCCTCCTTCTCAATTATGCGCTTGATGTATTCGCGCTTTTCCTCAAGCTCGGGATAGGCCTGCTTTGAGGCGTCGATAACGGTGTCGGCCACCTCGAAAAGGAACTTGCGGTCAATGCCGAGCAGCTTGCCGTGGCGCGCGGCGCGGCGCAGCAGGCGGCGCAAAACATAGCCGCGGCCCTCGTTGGAGGGAATCACGCCGTCGCTCACCATCATTACGGTGGAACGAATGTGGTCGGTTATCACGCGGAGGGAAATGTCGGTTTTTTCGTCCTTTTTGTACTCAACTCCGGCTACGGAGCATATATGCCTCATAACGTCCTGAACGGTGTCAACCTCGAAAAGGTTGTCCACGCCCTGCATAACGACGGCCAGACGCTCGAGTCCCATGCCGGTGTCGATATTGGGGTGGTCGAGAGGGTTATAGTTGCCCTGTTCGTCCTTATCAAACTGAGTGAAAACGAGGTTCCAAACCTCCATATAGCGGTCACAGTCGCAGCCGACGGCGCAGTCCGGCTTACCGCAGCCATACTTTTCGCCGCGGTCGAAGTATATTTCGGAGCAGGGGCCGCAGGGGCCGGTGCCGTGCTCCCAGAAGTTGTCCTCCTTGCCGAGCTTCACAACGCGCTCCGGCGGAAGGCCGACCTCGTTTATCCATATATCGCGGGCCTCGTCGTCATCCTCGTAAACGGAGACATAAAGCCTGTCGGCGGGGATCTTCATCACCTCGGTGAAGAATTCCCACGCCCAAGCCGTGGCCTCATGCTTAAAGTAGTCGCCGAACGAGAAGTTGCCGAGCATTTCAAAGAAGGTGCCGTGGCGGGCGGTGTGGCCCACACGCTCGATGTCGGGGGTGCGGATGCACTTCTGGCAGGTGGTGACGCGCTTCCTTGGCGGAATCTCGGCGCCGGTGAACCACGCCTTCATCGGGGCCATTCCCGAATTGATGAGCAGCAGGCTGGCGTCGTTCTTGGGCACCAGCGAAAAGCTGCCAAGGCGCAGACAGCCCTTGCTTTCAAAAAAGCTGAGGAATTTTTCGCGAATTTCGTTAAGTCCCATTTTTTCCATATATGTCAACTCCTATGTCAAATACAATTATAATAATTATATAATTTAATTACTGTTTTGTCAAGGAAAAGTCTTGATTTTTTGCGCGGCTTTTGGTAAAATGTAAGAAAAGGCAGAAAAAGGAGATAACATCATGACAAGAAAGGACCGCGCCCTTAAATATATGCGGATACTTGAAGAGACCTACCCCGACGCCGAATGTTCTCTGGAGGCCGTGGACCCGCTTCAGCTGCTGATATCGGTGCAGCTTGCGGCCCAGTGTACCGACGCGCGCGTTAATATAGTAACAAAAACGCTGTTCCCCAAATATCCCGACGTCTACGCCTTTGCGAACGCCGATCTTGAGGAGCTTGAGCAGGATATAAAGCCCACCGGCTTTTACCGCAACAAAGCGAAAAACATCATCGGCTGCTGTCAAAGGCTCATCGAGGCCTATGGCGGAGAGGTGCCCGACAATATGGACGACCTTCTGAGCCTGCCCGGCGTTGGCCGCAAAACGGCCAACTTAATCCTCGGCGATGTGTTCCACAAGGGCGGAATGGTCATCGACACGCACGCTAAGCGGCTTCTCAAGCGGGCGGGCCTCACGAAGGAGACCGACCCTACGAAGGTGGAATTTGACGTGGAACCGCTTATCCCCAAGGATAAGCAGTCGGACTTCTGCCACCGTCTGGTGCTGCACGGCAGGGCCGTGTGCAGTGCGCGCCACCCCCGCTGCGAGGTCTGCCCCGCAGCCGAAATCTGCATGAAAAAAATCTGACGCACAAAGGACAGACCCAACTTATGAAGAAAACCCTTGCGATACTGTTTACAGCGCTTTTACTCACGACTCCCGCGGCCGCCCGCAGCCTTCCCGCCGACGTTCAGCTCAGCCCTGAAATACACACCATCAACACCCTGCTCGAATACGGCGTTGTAGGGCTCTGCCCCGACGGACGCTTCCACCCCGACCGCTGCGCCACCCGCGAGGAAGCGGTGTTCTTCACCGCCTCGCTCATGCGTCAGCTCATGCCGGATACCGGCTGGGGATACACGGCCTACGCCGACGAGTACATAGATATTTGGACTACTCGCTGGTCGGCTGAGAACATTGGTCTCGCGGCGGCGCTGGGGCTCATTCCGCGGGGAGGGTATTTCCGCCCCGAAGAGATAATGACGCGCGGCGACTTTGCCGATATGCTCTATAACTATGTAAAAACTCTCCCCTCCTTTGACAACTCCACCTACTACTTTCCCGACGTCACCGAGGAAAACCGCTCGGCAGGATATCTGCGCGCGAAAAACATTATGTTCGGCGCGGCCGACGGCTGCTTTCACCCCCTCGACGGCATAACGAGGGCCGAGGTCTGCAACGCGCTTTACGCGATTTCCGGCTTTCCGCTCATCTACGCCGCCGACAACCTGCCCCGCCGCGCCGTGCTCGACACCCCCTACGTCAGCCAGCTTAGTCCGGTTTACGCTGTGGTTGGCTGCGAGGGCGCGTCGCTGCTGATGGGGCTTAAGGCCAAGGGCTACGCTCAGGATATCGGCCTCAGAGCTTTCCTTGACGAAATGCCCAAGCACCCTTCGAATCCCGCCAAGGGCTACGTGGGCTCGCCTTACCTCGCGGGGCAGTATGACCTTCGCACTACGATATATCCCGCGCCGCTCGCTGCCTATGCCTCGCGCTACGGAAAGGTGACGGACATCTCGGGCGCGGACCCGCGCGAAATACGGGCCGAACTTCTGAGCGGGAATCCGGTGGTCATTTACGCCACGCTGCGCTGGGCCGAGCCGAGGTACAGGGAGTACCTCATCGAGGGCGAATGGCAGACGTTGCTGCGCAACAACCACGTGGTGCTGCTTGACGGCTACGACCGCGACGCCGGTATGTACCACGTATCCGACCCGTATAACGACGCGGACACGAGCAAAGAATATAAATACTGGATTGACGCCGCGACGCTGGAGGCCATATACAACGTGCGCCGCCATGCGCTGCTGATCGAATAATAGGATGTGAAATAATGGAAGAAAAAACCCTTCGGGCGCTGGAGCTGGATAAAATTCTCGCGAGACTGGCCGATCAGGCCATCTGCTCCGCAACAAAGGAACGCTGCCTCGCCCTGCGTCCTGTGACCGACATATATGAAGCCGAGGGTCTGCTTGCCGAAACGACCGAGGCCGAGCGGCTAATACTGAAAAAAGGCTCTCCGCCCATCAGCCCCATCGGGAGCGCCAAAGGCGCCGCCATGCGCGCCTCCGCCGGAGGAATTTTGTCGATGGGCGACCTGCTGCTGACGGCGCACACGCTGCGGATAGCGCGGGCGCTGGGCGGCTATTTAAGCGAGGAGAGCATGGAAGCCGAATTCCCGCGAATAAGCGCCGCGGCGGCGGGCCTCGGCGAGGACAAGCGGTTGGAGCAGTCAATTTTCGGCTCCATACTCAGCGAGGAGGAAATGGCCGACGAGGCCTCGCCCGAGCTCGCGAGGATAAGGAAGCGCATTGCCTCGCTGAACAATAAGGTGCGCGACGTCCTCGGCGATATGATAAAGTCCCCGCGCTACAGCGCCATTTTGCAGGACGCCATTGTCACCATGCGCGGCGACCGCTTTGTCATTCCCGTGAAAAGCGAGCATAAGGGAGAGGTGCCCGGCATCGTACATGACAGTTCGGCCAGCGGAGCCACGTTTTTCATCGAGCCCATGGCGGCCGTGGAAATTAATAACCAGCTCCGCGCCCTTGCCGGTGAGGAACAGGAGGAGATTGAGCGTATACTTATGGAGTTTTCGGCCCGTGTGGGCGAAAGCGCCGATCTCATTATCCGCGACTGCGACGTTTGTGCCGAGCTGGATTTCATCTTCGCTAAGGGGAGGCTTTCCCGCTCGATGAACGGTGCGGCCCCAAGACTGAACGCCGACGGCATAATCAATATAAAAAAAGGCCGCCACCCGCTCATCGACAAGGACGCCGTGGTTCCCACCGACATTTACCTCGGTAGGGACTTTGACACTCTCGTGGTGACGGGCCCGAATACCGGCGGCAAGACGGTTTCGCTGAAAACGCTGGGGCTGCTGACGCTGATGGCCCAGTGCGGCCTGCACATACCCGCAGCCGAGGACAGCGACGTCGCCGTTTTTGATAACGTATTCGCCGACATCGGCGACGAGCAGTCAATCGAGCAGTCGCTGAGCACGTTCAGTTCGCATATTGTAAATATTATCGACATTCTGAAAAAGGCCGACTACAAGTCGCTTGTGCTCTTTGACGAGCTTGGCGCAGGCACCGATCCCGTGGAGGGAGCGGCGCTGGCGATTGCCATACTCGAGCGGGTAAAGCTGCTCGGGGCGAAAACCGCCGCCACCACTCATTACAGCGAGCTCAAGCTCTACGCTCTCTCCGCAGACAGGGTGGAAAACGCGGCCTGTGAGTTTGATGTGGAGAGTCTGCGTCCCACCTATAAGCTGCTAATCGGCGTACCCGGGCGCAGCAACGCCTTCGCCATATCGCGGCGGCTGGGCCTTGACGAGGCAGTGATAAAACGTGCCGGCGAGCTGATGGCTAAGGACGACGTGCGCTTTGAGGACGTGATTTCCTCATTGGAGGAGCGCCGCATGAAGGCCGAACGCGAGCTTGAAGAGGCCGGCGCGGCCCGCGCCGAGTCCGCAGCCGCCCGCGAAAGCGCACTGCGCCAGCGGGAGAGCGCCGAAAAGCAGAAGGAAAAGATACTCGCCGACGCCCGCCGCGACGCGAAGCGGCTTTACGAGCAGGCCAAGCGCGAGACCGACCACATAGTGCGCGAAATGCAGCAGCTCCTAAAACGCGCCGAGGAGAGCGACCGCCGCGCCGTGGAGGAGGGACGGCAGAAGCTTCGTCAGGGAATGGGCAAGATAGAGGAGGCCCTGAGCGAGGACGTATTCAGCGCCAAGGGCCGCCGGATTGACGCGAAAAAGCTCCGCCCCGGCATGGAGGTCGAAGTCGCCACTATGAATCAGACCGGCACCCTCCTTACCCTGCCCGACAAAAACGGAAACGTACGGCTCCAGATGGGCATACTTCAGGTGACGGCCAACGTCACGGCTCTGCGCGAGCCAGATAAAAAGGCAAAAAAAACCGCCGATATCCACACCGGCGGAGGTGGGTTTAACACGGAGGTAGTCAAAAGGGAGATAGACCTGCGCGGTATGCTTGCGGACGAGGCTGTCATGGCGGCGGACAAATACCTTGACGAAGCCGCAATAGCGCGGCTTGAGAGCGTCAGCATAATTCACGGCAAGGGCACCGGCGCGCTGCGCTCCGCAATACACGATATGCTGCGCCACCACCCCCACGCAAAAAGCTTCCGCCTCGGTAAGTACGGGGAGGGCGAAAACGGCGTGACCATTGTGGAAATAAAGTGACGTATGTCGGCCGGAGCGCACCGGCTGCGCTCCGAACCCTTTATCGGTTTGAAAAAAGCCCCCTTTGGGGGCTTTTTTTTATTTACCGCTTTATCATGTCAAGGAAATATTTATGAACGGCAAGGTTCTTGTCCACCTCGGGGTGGAAGGCGATACCGAGCACGTTTCCCTTGCGGGCGGCCACGATATTGCCGCCGACCTCGGCCAGTACCTCGGCCCCGTCGTGCACGCTCTCAATAAAGGGCGCGCGGATAAAGGTCATGGGTATTTTCCCGAGCCCAGAAAACTCCTCCTCAGCATAAAAGCTGCCGAGCTGACGTCCATAGGCGTTGCGCCGCACGGTTGCGGGCAGAGCCGCAAAGTAGACGTTTTCATCATTCGAGAGCTTGTCGGCAAGGAGGATAAGCCCCGCGCAGGTGCCGAACACCGGCAGTCCGGCCTCGATTTTTTGCCTGAGCGGCTCGAACAGGCCCAGCTCTCGCAGCAGCTTGCCCTGAACAGTGCTCTCCCCTCCGGGGAGGATAAGGCCGTCGAAATGGCGGCTAAGGTCTGCCTGTTGGCGTATTTCAAAGCAGTCCGCGCCCAAAGAGCGCAAAGCGTCCTCATGCTCGGCAAAATCGCCCTGAACCGCCAGAACAGCGATAGTCATTTTTATTTGCCCCTTTCGGCCATAAGCAGCTCAATCTCCTGCTCGTTTATGCCGACCATTGCCTCGCCCAGATTTTCGCTCAGCTCGGCGATGAGCTTGGCGTCGGTATAGTTGGTAACGGCCTTGACGATGGCGGCGGCGCGCTTTGCGGGATTGCCGCTCTTAAAGATACCGCTGCCAACGAACACGCCCTCAGCGCCAAGCTGCATCATAAGGGCCGCGTCTGCGGGAGTCGCCACGCCGCCAGCCGCAAAATTTACAACGGGCAGCTTGCCGTTTTCATGAACGTAAAGCGCCAGCTCGTAGGGCACCTGAAGCAGCTTGGCGGCGTCAAAAAGCTCGTCCTCGCGCATGGATACGAGGCGGCGTATCTCGCTCTGCATCATTCTCATGTGGCGGACGGCCTGAACCACGTCGCCCGTGCCGGGCTCGCCCTTCGTTCTTATCATGGCGGCGCCCTCGTTTATGCGGCGCAGCGCCTCTCCAAGATCCTTCGCGCCGCACACAAAGGGCACGCTGAACTTGGTTTTGTCGATGTGATACTTGTCGTCGGCAGGAGAAAGCACTTCCGACTCGTCGATATAGTCAATTTCAATGGCCTCCAGCAGCTGCGCCTCCACAAAGTGGCCTATGCGGCACTTTGCCATTACCGGAATGGACACAGCGGCCTGTATGCCCTTTATCATGGCGGGGTCGCTCATGCGGGAAACGCCGCCCGCGGCACGGATATCGGCGGGGATACGCTCAAGCGCCATAACGGCGCAAGCGCCGGCCTCCTCGGCTATGCGCGCCTGCTCGGGAGTGGTTACGTCCATGATCACGCCGCCCTTAAGCATCTGGGCAAGATTTTTGTTAAGCTCGTAGCGTTTTTCCATTTGGGTATCAATCCCTTCAATAATACTTAGAGCTATTATAGCACCGTTTTTCCGCCTTGTCAACCGTAATTTCCGTAGTGAAATTACACGAATTTTATTGATTTTTACCGCCTGATTTTTACGGAAAAACAGGACAGCTTATGTAAACCTCGGTTTACATAAGCTAAAATATACATACGAAGTTTTCCACAGCCCTAAAAGGGCGTTTTTGTGTTATCCACAGAGTTTTTCAACAGTTTCAACAGGTTTACACGGTTTTTTTCGCCTTCAGTGTGGAAAGCGGCGAAGGGCTTGTTCAAGCCCTTCGCCGCGGTTTACATAATTTACTGGAAAAGGATGGATATTATTTTCAACAGCGCGAAAAAATGTAAAATCACGTAGAAAAAAACGGAAATAACGATTTGTGCAGTAGTGGCGCAAACGGTATAAGTACGCCGTTTTTCGGCAAAATATAAAAAAATGAATTCGGCTCTTGATTTATTTGAGGGATATAGTATAATATAAGTATATGATTGGTTGAGAAACGGAGGGAGCGACATGGAACAACAGAGCTTTTTTGAGGACAGCACACGCCCGCTGGCAGCGCGGCTGAGGCCCGCCGATCTCAATGAGTTCGTCGGGCAGGAACATCTTTTGGGCGAGGGCAAAGTGCTGAGGCGTCTCATTGAGGCTGACGCGATTTCGTCTATGATATTCTGGGGGCCGCCGGGCGTGGGCAAAACCACTCTGGCGCGGATAATAGCGGGCCGCACTAAGGCTGAGTTCATCGACTTTTCCGCCGTGACAAGCGGCATAAAGGAGATTCGCGCCGTAATGCAGCAGGCTGAAAACAACCGCCGCTTTGGCGGGCGCACCATAGTGTTTGTGGACGAGATACACCGCTTCAATAAGGCCCAGCAGGACGCCTTTCTGCCCTTTGTGGAAAAAGGCAGCATAGTACTCATAGGCGCCACCACCGAAAATCCCTCCTTCGAGGTAAACGGCGCCTTGCTCTCGCGGTGCAAGGTGTTTGTGCTCAAGGCCTTAAGCGCCGAAAACCTGACGGCGCTGCTCTCCCGTGCGCTGACCGACCCGCGCGGCTTCGGCAGGCTTAAGGTCTCGCTGCCTGACGGCGCGCTTGAGGCCATTGCCTCTTTCGCAGACGGCGACGCCCGTTCGGCCCTTTCAACGCTGGAGATGGCCGTACTGAACGGCTCTCTGGACGGCGAAAGCGTCACCGTAAGGCCCGAGGACTTAGAACAGTGTGTGTCGCGCAAGTCGCTGCTGTATGACAAAAAAGGCGAGGAACACTACAACCTCATCTCGGCCCTGCACAAATCCATGCGCAATTCCGACCCCGACGCGGCCATTTACTGGCTGGCGCGTATGCTTGAGGCAGGCGAGGATCCGCTTTACATAGCCCGCAGAGTGGTGCGCTTCGCCGCCGAGGACGTGGGCCTTGCCGACCCGCGGGCGTTGGAGATAAGCGTGGCGGCGTATCAGGCCTGCCATTTCATCGGTATGCCCGAGTGCTCGGTGCACCTGTGCGAGGCAGTGGTCTACCTTTCGCTGGCCCCGCGCTCGAATTCGCTCGACGCCGCCTACGCCGCCGCAAAAAAGGACGCGCTCACACAGTTATCCGAACCGGTGCCGCTGGTGATAAGGAACGCTCCCACAAAGCTGATGAAGGAGCTAGGCTACGGCGACGGCTATGTGTACGCGCATGACACCGAGGACAAGGTGGCCGCCATGCAGTGCCTGCCAGACTCGCTCCTTGGCCGCGAGTACTACCGCCCCACGAATCAGGGGCTTGAGGAACGCTTTCGCGAAAGGCTGGAATGGGTGAAAAATTGGAAAAAGGAGCACGGCGCGAAATAAGCCGTGCCTGAAAGGAGAATGGCCGTGGCCGCGAGCGAGGTCATAGACGAAAAACTTAAAAAGCTGCCCGAAACTCCCGGCGTCTACTTGATGAAGGACAAGAGCGGCCGCATAATATACGTAGGCAAGGCCAAGGTGCTGAAAAACCGCGTGCGCCAGTACTTTCATTCCTCCGCGGGCCACAGCGCCAAAACCCGTATGATGGTCAGCCGCGTGGCCGACCTCGACTACGTTATCTGCGACAGCGAGATGGAGGCCCTTGTGCTCGAGAGCAACCTGATCAAGGAGTATAAGCCAAAATACAACATACTTCTCAAGGACGACAAGCACTACCCATATATCAAGCTCACAATGAACGAGGATTATCCCCGTATGCTATATGTCCGCCGTATCGAAAACGACGGCGCGAAATATTTCGGGCCATATCCCACGGGGTATTCTGTGCGCGAAACCATGGATCTGGTTAAAAACATCTTCAAAATCGCCCACTGCAAAAAGCAGTTTCCGCGCGACATCGGCAAGGAGCGTCCCTGCGTGTATCACTCCATGGGACGCTGCCTCGCTCCCTGCACAGGCTCCGTCAGCAAGGAGGACTACCGCGCGCTGTTCAAGGCGGCGGCGGCTTTTCTCGAGGGAAAAGACGACGAGGTCATTAACGCTCTGACAGCGGAAATGCGCCGCGCGGCGGGGAACCTTGAATTTGAGATGGCGGCCTCGCTGCGCGACCGTATTGAGTCGGTGAAGGCGCTCGGCGAGAGGCAGAAGGTGCTCACGGCGAGCGACGCCGATATCGACGTTTTTGCCCTCGCAGCCGAGGACGGCCTCGCCTGTGTGGAGGCCTTTTACATCCGTCACGGCAAACTCATCGGCCGCGACAGCTTTGACCTTTCAAACTCAATTTCCGACGATGCCGGCGAGATGCTGGAAAGCTTTGTCACCCAATATTACCGAGGCGGGCTCTACGTGCCGAAAACGGTGCTGCTCTCGCACGAGGTGGCCGACGCCGATATGCTGGAGCGTTGGTTCCGTCAGCTTCGCGGCAAGAAAACCGAAGTAAAAACGCCCATGCGCGGCGCAAACAGGCAAATCGTAGATATGGCGCTCGAAAACGCCGGCAAAAATATAATGAACATGAAAACCGAAAAGGTGAAGGAACGGCTCAAGGTCAACGCCGTTATAGAGCTGGCCGAGGCGCTTAAGCTCGAGGTCATCCCCGACCGCATTGAATCCTACGACGTTTCGCACATTTCCGGACGGGACAGCGTTTCGTCGATGGTGGTGTTCAAAAACGGCCGTCCCTCAAAGAAGGACTATCGCCGCTTCAAGCTGGACGAAGCTATAGGCAACAACGACGCCGAGTCCATGCGGCAAACGCTGACTCGCCGCTTCACCCACGAGCGCCGCAAGGGCGACGGCCGCTTTGGCGAACTGCCCGACCTGATACTCATGGACGGCGGCTTGGGGCAGGTCCACGCCGCCCGCGCCGTGCTTGAGGAGCTGGGGCTCGACATTCCGGTCTACGGCATGGTGAAGAACGATAAGCACCGCAGCCGCGGCATCGTGGGAGACGAGGGCGAGCTGACGCTTCCGCCAAGCGGCAGCGCCTTCCGCCTTGTAGCCCAAATTCAGGAAGAGGTTCACCGATTCGCCATAGAATACCACCGCAAACTCAGGAACAAACGGCTGACCGAAAGCGAGCTCGACGCCGTTTCCGGCGTAGGTCCGGCCAAAAAGGCCGCGCTGCTCAGGCGGTTTAAGACAGTGGCCGCCATAAAAAAGGCAACGCCGGAGGAGCTGGCCGAAGCGGACGGCGTCGGAAAGGCGCTGGCCGAGACGATTTACGGATATTTTCACAGGGAAGGACAGTAAAAATGAACACCGACGAATTTGACTATTATTTGCCCGATGAGCTTATCGCCCAGCATCCGCTGGAGGATCGGGCAGCCTCGCGGCTGCTGACGCTGAACAAAGCCACGGGCGAGTTTCGGGACGATATGTTCAGGAACATAAAGAGCTTTCTCCGCTCGGGCGACTGTCTTGTGCTGAACGACACCCGCGTCATACCGGCGCGGCTCTACGGCAAAAAGGAACGTACCGGAGGAGCTATAGAGTTTTTGCTGCTGAAGCGGCTGACCACCGACGAGTGGGAGGTAATTCTCCGCCCCGGCGGCAAGGCCAAGCCCGGCGCACGGTTCGAGTTCGGCGGCGGCAGACTCCGCGCCGAAATTCTATCCGTCACCGACGGCGGGGGCCGCAGAGTGCGTTTTGAGTACGAGGGCCTGTTCGAGAACGTGCTGGACGAGCTCGGCGAAATGCCGCTGCCGCCCTACATAACAGAAAAGCTCGAGGACAAGGAGCGTTACCAGACGGTCTATTCCGTCCACGAAGGCAGCGCCGCCGCCCCGACGGCGGGGCTGCACTTTACAAACGAGCTGCTTGACGGCATACGCGCCATGGGCGTGAGCACGGCATTCGTCACCCTCCATGTAGGGCTCGGCACTTTCCGCCCCGTAAAGGTGGCCGACGTGGAAAAGCACAAAATGCATTCCGAGGTTTACAGCGTCAGCCCCGAAGCCGCCGAAACCGTGAACGCGGCGAAGGCCGCCGGCGGGCGCGTGATATGCGTGGGCACAACAAGCTGCCGCACCGTCGAAAGCGCCGCGCGAGATGGGCTTCTCGTCTCCGGCAGCGGCAGCACCGACATTTTCATCTACCCGGGCTACAGCTTCAAGCTGACCGATTGCCTTATCACTAATTTTCACCTGCCCAAATCCACGCTAATCATGCTTGTCAGCGCTCTCGCCGGCAAGGATAACGTGCTGAAGGCCTACCGCCACGCCGTGGAGGAACGCTACCGCTTTTTCTCATTTGGCGACGCTATGCTGATATACTGAATCCGCAAATTCATTCGGCCGACCGGCGGCCGACTTTTTCCATGCCGCGTGATTATTCCATTAATAAATATTTAATAATTTTATTCTTGAAATGACGTTAATTCAGGTGTATAATTATATTGTCTATTATTATGTGCCGTCGGGAGGATATACAGATGCTTTTTAAAAAGAAAAAAACCGCCCCCGAGGCCGCGGAACAGACCGCGGAACAAATCGGGCAGGATATTATAAAGCCGAAAAAAAAGCGCTTCTACAAGCGCAGATGGTTCAAGAACACAATACGTATAATTCTGCTGGCCGCGCTAATCGCGGGGCTGGTTGCTTTTATCCGCTTCAAGCACAGCCGAGAAACCGGCGCCGAGACCGAAACGCAGACAACGTCGGTAGTCTCCCGTGGAACGGTGGACGTGCGCGTCACGGGCTCGGGCACGGTCCAGCCTATCGAGTCATACACGCTGACGCCGCTCGTTACCGGCGCCATCACGGAGTGCGGGTACGAAAAGGGACAAACCGTGGAAAAGGGCGACCTGCTCTACCGCTTTGAGGACGCCGAGGCTCAGGATAAGATAAAGAATGCCGAAAACGCCCTGCGCGCCGCTCAGCGCGGCCTTACGGGCGTGGACGACGCCATTGCCGACGCCGCCGAGGCTATTGAGACCGCGCGGCGCAACGCCCAACGCTCCGTGGAGGACGCCGAGCGCGACCTTGCCGAAGCCCGTGAAAACCTCGCCGAGGTTCAGGAGCGCATGGGTAAATTGACAGTGCGCGCGCCCATAGCCGGCGTGGTTGAGGGTCTCACTGCGCAGGAGGGCAAGCAGTCGGGCGCGTCGCTGGGGCAGATACAGAGTTACAGCGACGTTTCGGCTACGGTCAGCTTCAACAGCCTTCAGATACAAAATATAAAGGAAGGCGACAGAGTGACCGTCGGCGTGGCCAGTCTTATGGACAGCGTGGGCGGCAGAGTCGCCCGAAAGTACGGCGCGCCCCACAGCGGGGCCGACGGCACCGTTATGTATAACGTGAAGATTTTGCTCGACAACGGCCTTAACCTCGCCGCCGGTACAAAAATATCCGTCACGGTACATACCTCAAACGGCGATATAGAGTGCCCCACCAGCGGCACGGTAACATACGCCGAGCCCGAGGATATTGAAGTTGAGGAGGCCGGCGAGATAACCGCCGTATACGTGGAAAACGGCGATACCGTCAGCGCCGGTCAGGCTATAGCCCGTATAAGCAGCGAAACGCTGGAGGATTTGCTCGCCGAGCGCGAAAAAGCCTGCCGCACCCTTGAGGAGGCCCTTGAAAACGCCCGCGAGAGCGGCAATAACTCCGTCAAATCCGCCGAAAAGGCTTGGCAGGACGCCAAGGACGGCCGCGAGGACGCCATTGAGAACGTGGACAACGCCCAAAGCGCTCTTGACGTGGCGAAAAAAGCCGCCGAGGATTACACAATTTACTCGCCCGTTTCCGGCGTGGTGCTTGAAAAGTACTACAAGGCCGGCGACAACTACAGCGGCGAGGGCGACAACCGCAATCTCATGGTCGTAGCCGATATGAGCGCCATGACCTTCACCATAAACGTAGACGAGCTGGATATCTCCAACATAAAGGAAGGCCAGAGCGTATCCGTCACGGCCGACGCATTGCCCGGAGAGATGTTCTCGGGCACGGTGACGGCGGTGTCGCGCATAGGCAACTCGGAAAGCGGCATAACCGGCTATCCGGTGTCGATAACCGTGGACGAGGTCGGCAATTTGATGAGCGGCATGAATGTTACCGCCGAGATAAACGTCGGTATCGCCGAGGACGTAATCGTAGCTCCGGCGTCGGCCATCTTTATGGTGGGCGATATGTATTACGCCACCTTAGTTACCCCGGGCGAAGCCGAAGGCGAGGAGGTAGAAACTCAGGTTCAGGTCGATGTGGGCCTCCACAGCACTGACCTTTTCGAGATAAAATCCGGCCTTAACGAGGGCGACGTCCTGCGCGACATGGGCCTCGCTTCGCAGGATGACATGATGTACTGGTAAAGGAGCGTCAACATGAACGTGGTAATGAGCTTTAAGATGGCTCTGCAAAGCATAGCCTCCAATAAGGTACGCTCCCTTCTTACCATGCTGGGCATAATCATCGGCGTTTTAGCGGTAATAATCATGGTCAACATGGTCACCGCCGCCGCAATGGGTATGCGCGAGTGGATGGATCAGATGGACGCAAATGTCATCGAACTTTACGTCAACCGCTACGGCGAGACTACCCGCCGCGTCACTCCCACCGACGTGGACAAGGTAGTCAAGGACAATCCCGACCTGCTAACCTTTGCCGCGCCGGTAATTGAAGGCGGCGGCAGGGTAAAAAACGGCAACCGCAATCTGAATGGCCGCATCTACGGCACGAGCCCCGGCTACGGTCTGATGAAGAACAGCGCCCTCTCGGGCGGCAGCTTCTTTACCTCGTCCGACGTTAAGAACCGCTCCAGCGTGGCCGTTATCGGCGAATACGTCCGCCGCCAGCTTTTCGGCGGGCGAGACCCTGTCGGGCAGGAAATAAGGATAGAGGGCGAGGTTTTCACCGTTGTGGGCCTGCTTAAGCAGCAGAGCGAGGAGCTGAACGAATGGGGCGACGACGCCCGCATAGTTATCCCCTACACCCGTGCCCAGCGCCTGATGAAGAATGCCCGCATAAACGAATACTTTGTAGGCGTGACCGACCCGAAGATATCCACGCAGGCGGTTGACAAAATTAAGGAGCTTTTCAAAAGGATATACCAAGACGACAACGCCGTCTACGTATATAATCAGGCCGAAAATATGCAGCAGCTCAACGAGGAGATAAACTCGATGTCGCTGCTCGCGGCGGCAATCGCAGGTATATCGCTGCTTGTGGGCGGTATAGGCATAATGAACATCATGCTGGTGACCGTCACCGAGCGCACGCGCGAGATTGGCATAAGAAAGGCCGTCGGTGCGAAAATGCGGACTATTCTCACACAGTTTTTAATTGAGTCCGCAGTGATAAGCTGCATAGGCGGGTGCATCGGCATTGCCCTTGGCATTGTGGGCAGCGAGTTTGCCACCATGGCCTTCGGCTATGACTCGGTGCCTATTGTGGATCAGATACCCGTCATTACCGCCTCGTTTGGCTTTTCCGCGCTGGTAGGCGTGTTCTTCGGATTTTACCCTGCCTTTAAGGCCGCCCGAATGAAGCCCATCGACGCGCTGAGATACGAATAATAAATTTCAGATTTTTACTTATTATTTCATTTCGAGTTTCCACACTATCCCATGGAGGGTGATAAAATGATAAAGAAAATCATTGCGGCCATACTGGCGGCAATCATGGCCGCAATTCCAGCTATGGCCGATTTTACCGACATAACCGATCCGACTGAGGCCGAGGCCGCGCGTACCCTCGCCACGCTTGGCGTGCTGGACGGCCTAGGTGACGGCAGCTTCCGCCCCGACGACTACGTCACAAGGGAGCAGTTCGCAAAAATCGCCGTCCGCATTCTCGGACAGGAGGAAAAGGCCTCCGCCTCGCTCTCGGCCACTGCCTTTACGGACGTTTCGCCCGACAGTTGGGCGCTGGGCTACATTTCCTATGTGGCCGAGACCGGCATTATCGCCGGCTTTCCCGACGGCAGCTTCGGCGGAAAAAATGTGCTGACCTTTGCTCAGGCCGTGACGGTGCTTATGCGCTGCATGGACTATACCGACAGCGACATCGGCTTTCACTGGCCCAGCGATTTTGTCAGCAAGGCCCGCGCGCTGGGGCTCGATAAAGGAGTCAGCCTCAACGCCAACGATTATGTTACCCGAGGCGATATGGCCGTTATCGTGAACAACGCTCTCGACGCCGATCTCAACGGTCAGGAGGACGTGACCCTCGCCTCGAAGGCCGGTATAACAGTCTACGACGACGCGCTGCTCTACGGCCTCAATAAGAGCGACAGCAGCATAATCGAAACCAGCGAAGGCGGCTTCAAGGCCGCAGACGGAGCGATTGGAGCCGACAGCTTTGGCAAAACGGGCACGCTCTACGTCAGCCGCGACAAGGAGATACTGATGTTCAAGAGCGACGGCGGCGACGGACAGGAGATCGTGGTTGCCTCATGCCTTTCCAATGCGGACCGCCGCACCGTTGACATAAGCTGGACCGGCGGCGCTGTTAGCCTGCCCTACAGCGGCACAGTTTTCGCCGACGGTGAAAAAACAACCGCCGAGGCAGTGGCCGCAGATATCACAACCGGCAGCAGGATAAAGCTGTTCTACGACGAGACCGGCGCGTTCAAAAGCGCCGTGGTGGATATATACACCATGGAGGGACCCAAGACCGTCACGACCGGCGGGCAGCAGATTTACGACCTTTTTGCCATAGCGTCCGCGCCGTCTGTTATCCGCCGCGGCGTGAGGGCAAGCATTGACGATATCGCCATATACGACGTGGTTTACTACGACGCCAACACCAACACCGTCTACGCGTACGACGCCAAGGTCAGCGGAACATACGAGAAGGCCGAGCCCTACAAGTCCTCGGTTACGCAGGTGACCGTGGGCGGGAAGAGCTATAAAATAGGCGCCGCCGAGGCCATGAATAAGCTGAACGAGTCCGCAGGAGCCTTTGCCATAGGGGACTTTGTGACGCTGCTCCTCGACCGTAACGGCGACATTGCCGACGTGGTGGATTCCACCGCCTCAATCGGCCGCAGCCTCGCCGTGGTGCTGGATTCCTATCGCAAAACCGACGAGCACGGCAATCAGGGCTACGCCGTGAAGCTGTTCCTGCCGGACGGCTCCGAGATGGAGTACAAGTCCAATATTGACTATTCCGACAAGAAGGGCCGCCTTATGGAGCTCTCTTTTGCGGACGGCGCGGCCTTACTCAGGGCCATAACCTACAGCCGCAAGGACGGCAAGCTTGACAAGGAGCTTATGACCTTTGACGGGAGCTGGATATCCTCGGATTGCAGCGTCCTCGTGCTGGCCGCGAATCCTGACGACGGACCGGCCGTTGTGCGCAAGATACGCTTATCCGACATAGACGGCAGCTCGCTTTCTCGGGATCAGGTGATTCACGCCGAGCTTTCCGGCCCTATGAAGGACGTGACTCTGCTCTACCTCCAGAACGTGACAAAGGCCGATTATGAATACGGCGTGATAACCGCCACAGATACCGTTGTGGAACGGGACGAGGAGGGCAATATCGTCCGCAAGTACACCTCCGGCAGCTACGCCGTGCTTCTCCACGGCGAAGAAACCAGCGTAAACGCCGGCAGGCGCGTATTTGCAACTCCGGTAATCGGCATTAATACTCTGACCGGCGGGTTTACCGACGCCGTGCTGATGGACAGCGGCAAAAAGATAACGGCTGTCAGCGGCGACCGCGTCAAAGTGGATAACACAGTGTACCGCGCGGCGGCGGGCTTTGAAATTTACCGCCGTGAGAACGGCGAATACTCCCTCATCTCCGCAGAGGAGGCCATGCGTCTCGGCTCCGCCGAAGTGGAAATCTACGGCGACGAAAGCGTCAGAAACGGCGGCAGGGTACGCATTATCATCATAAGATAAAGGAAGATGGAAAAATGAACTATAAGCTGTCCGCCGCGGAGATTGCAGCCGAGTTGGGTTCCGATACGGCAAGGGGGCTGACGGTAGAGAGCGCCCACGAGCGTATCCACAGCCGAGGGCGCAACACTATCCGTGTGCCGAGGGTCAAAAAGACCTTCGCGGGCTTTTTCCGCCGCCTGTTTTCACCGCTGAACACAGCGCTGCTGCTTATGGCGCTGCTCCAGCTTGCGGCGGGCGGTGCAGATAGGGGGCCCGTGGCGGCGGTGCTGGCGCTGTGCGCGGCGGTGAACGCCGCCGTTGGCTATATCGGACTGCGCCGCGAAAGCTCCGCGGCAAGCGCTCTTAAAGATGCTCAGAGCCAGACCGTGCGCGTAATCCGCGGCGGGATGGAGCAGCGGGCGCTGGCTTCGCTGCTCACAAGGGGCGACGTGTGTCTGCTCGAAAAGGGTCAGACCGTTCCCGCAGACGCAAAAATAATCGAGTGCGAGTCGCTGGTAGTGGACGAAAGCGTCATCGACGGCGACGTCTCCTCGGTGACGAAATCCGCCGTATGTGGGCTGGAAAACGAGAGTATAACCGCACTTTATATGGGCACAAAAATACTAAGCGGCAGTGCGAAGGCTATTGTTACAGACGTCGGCGGCGACACTCAGCTCGGCCGCGCGCTGGAAGCTTTGAGCCGCAGAGCGCCGTCGTCAGCGCTGGCGGCGCGGGTTTCGTCCATTGGCGCGGTCTGCGCCTTGTCCGCTGCCGTTATGTGGGCCGCTGCGCTGGCGCTGCGCCTTTTGGGCGGATACGGAGTGGTCTCAGCCTTTGGGAACTCCATATCGGCGGCGCTGACAGCGGCGCCCGTGTCGCTGTCAGCCATTCTGCTCGTCACCACGGGTTTCGACATATTCAGCCTTAAGAAGCGCGGCGTTGACGTAAGCTCGGTTTCGGCCATGGAGGCCGTGGGCGGCTCGTCGGTGCTCTGCGTTGGTAAGCGCGGAACGGTTACCGAGCTTGGCTTTGGCGTAAGCGAGCTTCGCGCGGGCAAGGGCTTCGATGAGAACGAACTCCGCCTGCTCGCGGCCATGTGTACCACAGCTGTTTTTGAGGATGGCCGTCTCACCGGCGACGCCATGCAAGTGGCCCTCGTGAGCGATGCTCTTGCAAACGGTCTCACCGAGGAGGATATCCGCGTCAAGTACCCGTCCGAGCAGGTACTTGACAACCGCAGCTCGGCCCACGTCATGACGACTGTCCACAAGACGCCTCATGGCTACAGGATAATCTGCAAAGGCGGCGCCGACGCGGTGCTGTCTCGTTGCTCTTATATATACGACAACGGAGCGCGTCTGCTCGACGCTCCGCGCGACATAGCCGCCGTTATCGGAGACGCTCAGTCCATGGCAAGCAAAGCGCTGACCGTTATCGGCGTGGCGTACAAAGACGTGCGCGACCTTGGCGGCGATCCCGAAAGCGGCCTTATCTTTGTGGGACTTATGGGGCTCAGCAACCCTGTCCGCACGGATTCCGCTCAGGCCGTCAAGGCCCTCAACTCAATGGGCGTGAAGGTCTGCATCATTACTGACGACAATCTCACCTCGGCCACGGCTGTGGCCGCCGCCTGCGGCATAGGCCGCGGCGGGGTGTTCCGCGGGCCGGACTGCGCGGGCTCTCTCAGCCGGATAATGCGCAACACCGTACTTGCTGACACTCCGCCCGCAATGAAGGCTGACATAGTGGCTGAAATAAACTCCGGCAGCGATAGCGTAGTCACAGTTGGCCGCGGCGCGAAAGATGTGGACGCCATGAACCGCAGCGCGGCTTCGGCCGCCACCGACGTATCGGCCGGAGTATGCGCGGCCGCGGCGGACGTGAACGTCAGCGGCGCCGGTCTTATGCGGCTTGCCGCCGCTGTGCGCGAGTGCAAGCGCGCCTTTGTCAATAACGGGCGCATTGTTGGCTTTTTGCTCTCATGCAACGCGGCTGAGATGGTCTGCGCCGTGGTCTCGCTGATTATGGGATATTCCATACCGTTTTCGCCGCTGGCTGTGATATGGCTGAACACCGTTATGGCGATGATAGGCGCGGCAGCCGTCTGGCGAGAGCCGTACCACAAGAGTGACGGCAGCCGAGCCAAGCGGCAGGGACGCGTCAAGCGGAGGATTTCACCCTCCTTCTTTCGCGGGGTTATATGGCGCGGAACCCTCATGGGCGGAGCGGCTATGCTGTTTTACGCGATTTCCGCAAGCTCTCTCGCCGTTGACGAACGGCGAGGAGCGGTCTTTGCCGCCCTGTGCGCGGCCTTTACGCTGATGGCGCAGAGCTGCCGCAGCGACGAGCTCATTTTTAAACGGCTCGGCAAGAACCATGCCGCGCCGGTCTGCCTACTGCTCTGCATACTCGCCGGAGTTCTGGCCATTGTGGTTCCCTCGCTCAGCCGCGCCCTCGGCGCGGACTCTCTGAGCCCGTCCGTCATTGCGGCGGCCGCGGCCTCAGGCGCGCTTTCCGTGGCGCCGGCGGAGCTCATCAAGCTGATTTTCGGCAGCAGAGCAAAAAAGAAACGTGATAGGAAGGACTGAGGCAAATGCCCGCCGAAACACACGACAGAAGCGATAAAATTGAGGGCCGCAATCCCGTGGCCGAGGCTCTGAAAAGCGGCCGGCAGATAGACAAGCTGTACGTGAAAAGGGGCGAAAAGCAGGGCAGCATAATCCCAATCCTGCGCGAGGCCGCCCGCCGAGGCATAACCGTCACCGAGGTTGACGCCGCCCGCCTTGACGAAATGAGCGAAACCAAGAATCATCAGGGCGTTATCGCGCAGGCCTCGCCAATCGAGTACGCCTCTGTGGAGGATATTCTCGAAATTGCCCGCAGCCGCGGCGAGCCGCCCTTTATAGTGATACTTGACCGCGTGGCCGACCCGCATAATCTCGGCAGCGTCATCCGCACCGCAAACTGTGCCGGAGCCCATGGCGTTATCATTCCGCGCCACGGCGGAGTGGGCGTCACCGCCGCTGCCGCTAAAGCCAGCGCCGGAGCCGTGGAATACACTCCCGTGGCACGGGTTGGCAATCTCGCTAAGACTATTGACAGCCTTAAAAAAGAAGGTCTCTGGATTACCGGAGCCGACGCCGCCGGCGACCGCAGCCTCTACAAGGCCGACTTAAGAGGGCCCGTGGCCATAGTTATCGGCAGCGAGGGCGAGGGACTGAGCCGTCTTGTGGCGGAAAAATGCGATTTTTTGGTAAAAATTCCCATGCGCGGCAGCGTAAATTCCCTCAACGCCTCGGTTGCGGCGGCACTGGTGATATACGAGGCCGCAAAGCAACGCGACGCGGGCATGAATAATAAATAAAAAAATGGACATACTTCCCTTGAAATGCTTTTAGGAGGTATGTTAAATGGACAACACAGCGTTGGTTCTTGTAATTATCGGCGCGCTCAACTGGGGCAGCATCGGCCTGTTCGGCGTTGACCTCGTGGCCACCCTGTTCGGTGGTCAGGCGTCAATCCTCAGCCGCATAATCTATACCCTTGTAGCGCTGGGCGGCCTCTGGTCGATAACCCTCCTTTTCAAGGAGAAGATACCCGTAAGGGACAACGGCTGACAAACAGAAGCGGCTGTAAAAAAGTTGCGCAGGCCGCCGCGGCGGCGGGCGATGTATTTACGGCAGCCAAGCAGAAAAGATTAAACAAAGAAAATCCGCCCAACGGCGGATTTTCTTTATATTTCAAACAATTTTCCTTTTCTTAACCCCTACATGGGGTGAACCTTATCGCCGGCGTTGGCGAGTTCCGGCTCAACGCCGAGCCTGCCGGCCTGACGGAACTTAAAGTACTTCACGGCCACCTGCCCAAAGAGCGCGTAGCTCAGAACGTCCTCGTCCTGCTCGATATACTCCTTTATTTCGCCGCGGAAGCGGTCGAGCTCGTTGGGTATATCGTCGGCGGGACGCTTTGTTATGCGCTTTTCGTCCCCGATTATCCGCTTTACGAATTCGGGCTTTATCTCAACGGGAGTTTTGCCGTACTCGCCCTTTATAAGGCCTCGGAACTCCTTCGTCACGTTCTTATAGCGTTCGCCGAGCACCACGTTGAACACGGCCTGAGAGCCGACTATCTGGCTGGTGGGCGTTACAAGCGGCGGGAAACCGGCGTCCTCGCGGACGCGCGGAACCTCCTTAAGCACCTCTTGGAACTTATCCTCGGCCCCGAGCTGTTTAAGCTGAGATATAAGGTTGCTCAGCATACCGCCCGGCACCTGATATTTGAGGGTGTTCACATCCACCGCGAGGGACTTGGGGTTCAGCACTCCCTCCTTGATGTACTTCTCACGAATCGGGCGGAAGTAATCGGCGATGTCGCTGAGCAGACCGAGGTCAAGCCCTGTGTCGTAGGGGGTGTCCTTAAGGGTGGCTACGAGCGACTCTGTAGGCGGCTGAGACGTACCCATAGCAAAGGGCGACATGGCGCAGTCCACAATATCAACTCCGGCTTCAATGGCCTTAAGGTAGGTCATGGATGCGACGCCGCTTGTGTAGTGAGTGTGAAGCTCGATGGGTATCTTGACGGCCTTCTTCATGGCAGTGACAAGCTCATAGGCGTTATACGGCGTAAGCAGTCCGGCCATGTCCTTAATGCAGATGGAATTTGCGCCCATGCCTTCAAGCTGCTTCGCCAGCTCCACAAAGGAAGCGTTGTTATGCACGGGACTGATAGTGTAGGAGATCGCGGCCTGAACGTGGCCCTTTTCCTTTATAGTGGCGTTTATTGCCGTTCTAAGATTGCGAACGTCGTTGAGGGCGTCAAATATACGGATTATGTCAACTCCGTTTGCGATGGACTTCTGTACAAAGTACTCAACAACATCGTCGGCGTAGTGGCGGTAGCCGAGGATATTCTGGCCGCGGAACAGCATTTGGATGGGGGTGTTTTTGGCCTTGGCCTTTATTTTGCGCAGCCGCTCCCACGGGTCCTCGTTGAGGAAGCGCAGGCAGCTGTCGAAGGTGGCGCCGCCCCAAGCTTCCAGCGCGTTGAAGCCGACCTTATCCAGCATTTCCACCGCGCCGAGAATTTCATCGGTTGTCATTCGCGTGGCGATGAGAGACTGATGTGCGTCGCGGAGTATGGTTTCGGTTATCTTGACCGGTTTTTTGTTGTCCATGTTTGATATCCTCCTTTAATTAAACAGCGCTAAGAACACGCCCGCCGCGACCGCGCTGCCGATAACGCCGGCGACGTTTGGCCCCATCGCGTGCATCAGAAGGAAGTTCGCGGGGTTTTCCTCCTGGCCCACCTTCTGGGACATACGCGCGGCCATTGGTACGGCGCTGACGCCGGCGCTGCCGATGAGCGGGTTTATTTTGCCGCCCGTGGCCTTGCACATTATCTTGCCGAAGATAAGGCCGCCGGCTGTGCTGACGCTGAAGGCCACAAGGCCGAGGCAGATGATGAGCAGCGTTTTGGGGGTGAGGAAGGTTTCGGCCGTGGCGGTGGCGCCCACCGTAAGGCCGAGGAAAATCGTAATTATATTCATAAGCTCGTTCTGAGCAGTCTTGCACAGGCGGTCAGCCACGCCGCTCTCTTTGATAAGGTTGCCCAGCATAAGCATACCGACAAGCGGGGCCGCGTCGGGAACCAACAGCACGACCACCAGCGTCACGATTATGGGGAAAAGTATCTTTTCCCTTTTGGTGACGGGACGGAGCTGCTCCATAACTATCTGCCTCTCCTCCTTTGTAGTGAGGGCTTTCATTATGGGGGGCTGGATAACGGGAATAAGCGCCATGTAGGAATAGGCCGCTATGGCGATGGCGCTGAGAAGGCCGGGGGCCAGCGTCTTTGTAACGTATATGGCCGTGGGTCCGTCGGCGCCGCCGATTATGCCTATCGAGGCGGCCTCCTTAAAGATGGTTTCCATAGTGCCGTCCGCGCCAAAGCCGCCGATGCCGAAGGCGCCGAGCACGATAGCGCCAATAAACGTGATGAACACGCCAAGCTGCGCCGCCGCCCCGAGCAGAATGCTCTTGGGGTTAGCGATGAGCGGGCCGAAATCCGTCATACAGCCGATACCGAGGAAGATGAGCGGCGGGTATATGCCCAGCTTAACGCCCAAGTACAAGAGGTCGAGCAGTCCGCCCTCCTCGACGATACGCTGAATGTTCAGATGGGCGTTAGGGTCGTTGGGGTCAATGAACAGCTCCATGTGCATGACCTCGCCCAGCGGCAGGTTCGCGATGAGCATACCGAAAGCGATGGGCAGCAGCAGAAGCGGCTCGAACTGCTTTACAATGGCAAGGTAAAGGAGCACGCAGGCAATGGCAAGCATGACGAGGGTTTTCCATCCTCCGTCGGACAGAAAGCCGCCGACAATCTCAGCCACGCCGGTCTTGGCGAAAAAGGCCGCGAAGCCCTCCACTAATTTAGTCAGCAACTTATATCAACTCCATTCTCTCCGTTCTTGTCAGGCTATTGTCACAAGAACGTCGCCGGTGTTGACCGTGGAGCCCTTGGAGACTACCACCGTTACCACGCCGGCCTGAGGAGCCTTGATTTCGTTCTCCATCTTCATTGCTTCGAGGATTACAAGGGTATCGCCGGCCTTTACCGTTGCCCCGCTCGAAACCTTGATGTCGAGCACGTTGCCGGGCATGGGGGCCTTTACGGGAACGCCGTTAAGCGGGGCGGCGGCCTTCTTGGGGGCGGGAGCGGCGGCCTTGGGGGCGGCGGCAGCGGCAGGGGCGGGAGCGGCGGCGGAAGCGCCTACCTCCTCGACCTCGACCTCATAGGAATTTCCGTTTACGTTTACGATAAATTTTCTCATGGTGTTTATCCTCCTTAAAATCTGTTTTCAATAACTTCTCTGCGGCCGGCCCTGTTCCACGAATCGGCCTTTTTGTATGACTTGACAACTATGGACGAGGCGTCCGCGCCCATGCAGGCGGCCACGGCGGCGGTTATTACCGCCACAAGCTCGCCCTCGTCGGCAGCGCTTTCGGCCTCGGCGGCCACGGGCGCGGCGGGAGCGGCCTCGGGCTCGGGGGCCTTTTCGGCGGAAAGCAGCGCCATAGCCTTAATTACGAACATTATGATTATAAGTATAAGGAAAACGATACATATACCCATGACCGTATATGCCGCGCCCTGACCGAGTAACTCGGAAACGACAAAATCCTTTTCCATGCTTCTCACCTCTTAAAGGGGCATATTGCCGTGCTTGCGGCTGACGCCCGAGACACGCTTGCTGGCAAGCATCTCAAGCGCGGCGGCAATACGGCTTCTGGCCTCGGCGGGGTTGATAACGTCGTCCACCTCGCCAACAGACGCCGCGAGCAGCGGCGAAGCGTCGGCGGCCTTATACGCCGCCTCAAGCTCATCGCGGCTCATTCCCTCGTGCAGCTTATCCTCGTAGAGAAGCTGCACGCCGGCCTTGGAGTTGAGGGGAGCTATCTCGGCCCTAGGGAAGGCATAGACCACATCGGCCCCGAGCTGCTTGGAGTTCATGGCCGCGTAACCGCTGCCATAGGCCCTGCCCACGATTACGTTCACCTTTGGAACAGTGGCCTCGGCGAAGGCGTAAAGCAGCTTCGCTCCCTTGCGGGCGAGGCCCCAAGCCTCCTCGTCGGCGCTGACGGCGAAGCCGTCCACATCGGTAAAGGTAACGACAGGGATGTTGAAGCAGTCGCAGAAGCGCACAAAACGGGCCAGCTTTTCAACGGCCCTGCCAGAAAGCACGCCGCCGTCCTCCCTGGGCTGATTGGCGGCCACGCCCACGGTTGCGCCGTTCACGCGGATAAAGCCCGTGACGGCGTTTTTCGCGTATTCGCTCTGAAGTTCCATGAACGCAGCGTCGTCGGCCACCTCGGCAATGACGGCGCGCATATCGTACCCGTCCTCAAGGGAGGAGAGCAGCTCGCTTGTGCGGTTAAGGTCGTCGGCGCAGTCAAGCACAACGGCGTCGGAAAGATTATTCGAGGGAAGATAGCTGAGCAGCAGCCTCGCCTGCGCAAGGCAGGAAGCGTCGTCCGCGCCCATCAGGTGAGCGTTGCCGCTGACCGTGAACGAGCCCTTGCCGTCCACGGCTGCGGCCTTGCCCGTGGCCGACTTGATTACCGTCGGGCCGTTCACGAACATACGGCCCGTTTTTTCGTTTATAATAACAAAGTCGCTCATCGCGGCGGCCATGGCCTCGCCTCCGGCGCAGCTGCCCAAAACGACGCTTATCATCGGGACTACGCCGCTGAGTTCGGCCGCCGCGGCGAAAATTCCGCCCATCGCGGCCTGAGCCGCCGCTCCCTCGCCCACGCGGGCCCCGCAGGAATCAAGTATCCCCACGACGGGAGCTCCCATTTTTTTTGCCATTTCGTAAACACGGCGAATCTTGGCGGCGTTCACCTCGCCCACGGCCCCGCCCATGACGTCGGGGTCCTGCGAGTATACGAACACCAGCCTGTCGTCAACGGTGCCGTAGCCCGTAACAACGCCGTCCGCCGCGGTAAAGCGATCCCTCGCGGAAACAAGGGCTCCGACTTCAACAAAGCTGCCCTCGTCCAGCAGGGCAAGCGCTCTGTCGCGTGCGGTTCGCTTTTCTCCGCCGGCCTTTTCGGCGGCTTCGCGGAGGAGAGCAAGCTTTTCCATTGTGTCCATGTATATACCTCCTTAAAAAATCCTAATTTTACCCATTATACAGTTATTATTATACAATAAGCGTTCCTGTTTTTCAAGCATATTTTTTCATTAATTCCGTAAATTCTGGGCTGGCCGAGGGCAGGATTTTCATGCAAATTGTCCAATAGCCGGCGTACGGATAAAAATCCCGCGGCATACCATAATAAAGGAAAGGGGGGAAGTGACGAGATGAGGTTCGGGGAACGCGCAAAAAAATTCGCGGCCGATATTTCGGCCGACGTATTAGGCTCGCTGGCAATGGACGCCGGCATTTTCTGCTTTGCCGAAGCCGCCGAAATCGCTCCCGGCGGCGTAAGCGGAGTTTGCATAATGCTGAAGCGCCTTTTTGGGCTGCCGGTTGGGCTTATGACTTTCCTGTTAAATCTGCCGCTGTTGCTCCTCGCTCTGCGGCGCATAGGCGGAGGCTTTGTGCTGCGGAGCCTGAGGACTCTCGTGATAAGCAGCGCGATGCTCGACCTCCTTGTGACGCCGTTTTTCCCGCGCTACGCGGGCGACAGAATGCTCGGCTCAATTTTCGGCGGCGCGTTCATGGGGCTGGGCATGGCAATCATATTCCTCAGAGGGTCAAGCACCGCCGGGACGGACATCCTCTCCCTCGTGGTGGAGAAAAAATACCCTCACATCCAAATAGGCGCGGCGCTGATGGCCATTGACTGCGCGGTGCTGGCAGCCTCTGCGCCGGTATTTAAAGACATAGATTCGGTGCTTTTCGGCGTGGCGGCGCTGTTCTGTCAGACGCAGGTGATAAACTGGGTTGTATACGGCTCGGGCCGCTGCCGCAAGGTGCTGGTGGTATCCGAAAAGGCCGGAGACATCGCCGCGCGCATAGGGGCGGAGCTTAACCGCGGCTCCACAATTTTCCGCGCCGAAGGCGCCTATACCGGCCGCGAGCTGCCGGTGCTGATGTGCGTGGCAAGGGCGCGCGAGTTCTGCCGTATACGAGAGATAATCCGCGAGGAGGACGACGCCGCTTTCGTAATCGTTTCCGGCGTTACGCAGATTCTTGGCGAGGGGTTTTAACCTTGTCATGGCAAAATATACTAATCCAACCTCTGTGAAAGTCGGGTATTTATGTGTTATTCATCTTGACATACGGATTGGGAAAGGTATAAAATAGGCTTTGCCGATAACGGCAAGGCCATAATATATTGAAACGGAGAGATTACAATGGCTGAATACGAATACATTGACAGCCCCGAGAGGCTGGAGGCGCTTTTCGCGCGGGTGCGCGCGGCGCAGGCGGAGTTCGCCGCCTTCCCGCAGGAGAGGGTGGACGAGATATTCCGCGCGGCCGCGCTGGCCGCGGGAGCGCAGAGGCTGCCGCTGGCAAAGCAGGCCGTGGATGAAACCGGCATGGGCGTGGTTGAGGACAAGGTCATAAAAAACCACTACGCCGCCGAATACATCTACAACGCCTATAAGGATACAAAAACCTGCGGCATAATCGAGGAGGACGCCGCGGCCGGCATTAAAAGAATTGCCGAGCCAATCGGCGTTATAGCCGCCGTGATACCCACCACAAACCCGACCTCCACCGCGATTTTCAAGTGCCTGCTGGCCCTTAAAACGCGGAACGGCATTATTCTGAGCCCGCACCCGCGCGCCAAGGCCTGCACCGTGGAGGCGGCGCGGATTGTGCTTGAGGCCGCCGTTAAGGCCGGCGCGCCCGAAAATATTATCGGCTGGATAGACCTGCCCTCGCTGGAGCTGACCAACACCGTGATGAAGGAAGCCGACATCATCCTCGCCACCGGCGGCCCCGGCATGGTGAAGGCGGCCTACTCGTCGGGCAAGCCGGCCGTAGGAGTGGGCGCGGGCAACACCCCCGCCATAATAGACGACAGCGCCGACGTGGTTCTGGCCGTCAACTCCATAATCCATTCCAAAACCTTTGACAAC
This sequence comes from uncultured Clostridia bacterium, assembly GCA_947629005.1. Lineage (GTDB taxonomy): Bacteria > Bacillota > Clostridia > UMGS1883 > UMGS1883 > JAFLUQ01. Next base: position 256,492 of record CANRCD010000002.1, on the reverse strand, counting down.
GGCATGATCTGCGCCTCGGAGCAGAGCGTAATCGTCCTTGACGGCGTATACGAGGCCGTGAAGGACGAGTTCAAACGGCGCGGCGGCTACTTCACAAGCCCCGAGGAGACCGAGAAGCTGCGCAAGACAATGATAATCAACGGCGCGCTCAACGCAAAGATAGTCGGTCAGAGCGCGGAGCGGATAGCCTCGCTGGCCGGCTTTGCCGTGCCCGATGGCACAAAGGTACTCCTTGGCGAGGTTGAGAGCGTAGATTTGAGCGAGGAATTTGCCCACGAAAAGCTCTCCCCCGTTTTGGCGATGTACAGGGCGAAAACCTTTGACGAGGCCTTAAGCAAGGCCGAACGGCTTATCGAGGACGGCGGCTACGGCCACACCTCGTCGCTCTACTGCGACGTTTTGACAGCCGGCGACAAAATGGCCGCCCACCGTGAGCGCATGAAAACCTGCCGTATTCTTATAAACACGCCGTCCTCGCAGGGCGGTATAGGCGACATTTACAATTTTGCCCTCTCCCCCTCGCTGACGCTTGGCTGCGGCTCATGGGGTGGAAACTCGGTTTCCGAAAACGTGGGTGTGAAGCATCTTCTTAACATCAAGACCGTGGCCGAAAGGAGAGAGAATATGCTTTGGTTCAGGGCTCCCGAAAAAATATATCTGAAGAGAGGCTGTCTCGGAGGAGCGATGAGCGAGCTCGGCGTGATGGGCAAAAAGCGAGCCTTTGTCGTCACCGACAAATTTCTTTACGAAAACGGCTATGCGGACGGCGTGCTTAAGGCCCTTGACGCAATGGGCGTCGCCCGCTCGGTGTTCTTCGACGTGGCTCCCGACCCCTCCCTTGAAAGCGCCCGCGCGGGAGCGGCGGCCATGACTGCCTTTGCCCCCGACGTGATAATAGCGCTGGGCGGCGGCTCGGCCATGGACGCGGCAAAGATTATGTGGGTTCTCTACGAGCGCCCCGAAACCGACTTTGAAGGTATGGCCATGCGGTTCATGGATATCCGCAAGCGCACCTACGCCTTCCCGAAAATGGGCGACAAGGCCTTGTTCGTGGCCGTGCCCACCTCCGCAGGAACCGGCAGCGAGGTCACCCCGTTCGCCGTCATAACCGACGAAAAGACCGGCATAAAGTACCCGCTTGCCGACTACGAGCTTCTGCCCGACATGGCGGTTATCGACGCGGACTTGATGATGAATATGCCCAAGGGGCTGACGGCGGCCTCGGGCGTGGACGCGCTCACCCATGCGCTGGAGGCCTACGCCTCAGTCATGGCAACCGACTTTACGGACGGGCTTGCCCTGCGCGCGATTTCGCTCATATTTGAGTATCTGCCCCGCTGTTATGAGAACGGCGCGGCAGATCCCGAGGCCCGCGAAAAAATGGCCAACGCCGCAACGATAGCGGGCATGGCCTTCGCCAATGCGTTTCTCGGCGTTTGCCACTCGATGGCGCACAAGCTCGGCGCCTATCACCACATACCGCACGGCATTGCAAACGCCCTGCTCATAAGCCACGTGCTGCGCTACAATGCAGACGAAGCTCCCGCCAGAATGGGGACCTTCCCGCAGTACGCCTATCCCCACGCGCTGCGCCGCTACGGCGAAGTTGCCGAAAGCCTTGGCCTGGGCGGCAAGACCGACGAAGAAAAGCTCAAAAGGCTCATCGCCAAAATCGAGGAGCTTAAAAAGGCAGTCGGCATAAAGGAGACTATCAGGGATTACGGCGTCAGCGAGGAGGACTTCCTCGCCACCCTCGACGAAATGACGGAAAACGCCTTTGACGACCAGTGCACCGGCGCAAACCCCCGCTACCCGCTGATGAGCGAGATAAAGGAAATGTTCCTTAATGCCTATTACGGAAAGTAAAAAGGAGGAAACGAAAATGGATTTGTCCAAGCTTGATTTAAGCGAGGTAGTTGCCGAGCGCAGCAACAAAGTAATCTGCCACGACAGGGCTCAGGGTCTTGCAATAAAGCTCTTTGACGAGAGTTTTTCAAAGGCAGCCATACTAAACGAGGCCCTCAATCAGGCCAAAATCGAGGAGACCGGCATCAAATGCCCGCGCCTGCGCGCCGTGACGCAGATAGGCGGAAAGTGGGCCATAATCACTGACTTTATCGAGGGCAAAACTCTTGCCCGCCTCATGGAGGAAAACCCCGACCGAAGGGAGGAGTATCTGGAGCTTTTCGTCGACCTTCAGCTTTCGGTGCACGCCATGAAGTGCCCGCTGCTAAACAAGCTGCGTGACAAAATGAACGCGAAAATCTCCCAGACCGACCTTGACGCTACCACCCGCTACGACCTGCACACCCGCCTCGAAAGTATGCCGCGCCATAACAAAATCTGCCACGGCGACTTCAACCCCTCGAACATCATCATTTCCGATGACGGCACGCCATACATTATCGACTGGGCGCACGTCACTCAGGGCAACGCCGGAGCCGACGCCGCAAGGACGTATTTGCTGTTCTGCCTTTCGGGCGACGCCGAAACCGCCGCCCGCTACCTCGATTTGTTCTGTAAAAAGAGCGACACCGCCAAGCAGTACGTGCAGAAGTGGATGCCCATTGTGGCCGCGTCGCAGAGCGTCAAGGGCAAGCCCGAGGAGCGGGACTTCCTGCTCTCGTGGGTGGACGTGGTGGATTACGAATAAGGCCGGCGCGCTCTCGCCCGCGCTCCGGATAAAAAATAAAAATATGTCTTGCAATTTATAGAAAAAGTGGTATAATGTAGATGTACCTTTGTATTCAAAAATAAAAATATTTATGAGGTGAACAAAAATGAGCATGACAAACAAGAAAACCATTGAGGATGTCGAGGTCAAGGGTAAGAGAGTCCTCGTCCGCTGCGACTTCAACGTGCCCCTGAAGGACGGCGAAATTACCGACGAGACCAGAATAGTCGCCGCGCTTCCCACAATTCAGTACCTTATTGATAAGGGCGCGAAGGTCATCCTTTGCTCGCACCTCGGCAAGCCCAAGGGCGAGCCCGTGCCCGAGCTTTCCCTCGCACCCGTGGCCAAGCGCCTCAGCGAGAGGCTTGGCAAGGCCGTAGTTTTCGCTAACGACGCCGAGGTTGTTGGCGAAAAGGCAAAAAAGGCCGTTGCAGAGATGAACGATGGCGACGTTGTTTTGCTTGAAAACACTCGCTACCGCGCCGAGGAGACAAAAAACGTCGAGACCTTCAGCAAAGACCTCGCTTCCCTCGCCGACGTTTTTGTTGACGACGCCTTTGGCACCGCTCACCGCGCTCACTGCTCCAACGTCGGCGTGACCGAGTTTGTTCAGCCCGCTGTGGCCGGCTACCTCATCCAGAAGGAAATACAGTACCTCGGCAACGCCGTGAACGCTCCCGTCCGTCCCCTTGTGGCGGTGCTCGGCGGCAGCAAGGTCTCCAGCAAGATTTCCGTTATCGAGAACCTGCTCGACAAGGTTGATAAGCTCATCATCGGCGGCGGCATGGCCTATACCTTTATGAAGGCCAAGGGCTACGAGGTAGGCGATTCCCTGCTTGAGGCTGATTTCATCGACTACGCCAAGGAAATGATGGCAAAGGCCGGCGACAAGCTTGTGCTTCCCGTTGATACAGTCGTTGCAAAAGCCTTTGACAACGACGCCGAAAGCAAAATAGTTCCCGAAGGCGGCATTGAGGCCGGCTGGCAGGGCCTTGATATCGGTCCCAAGACGATTGAGCTGTTCTCCGATATACTTAAAACCGCCAAGACTGTCGTTTGGAACGGCCCCATGGGCGTGTTCGAGATGCCTAACTTCGCCAAAGGCACCAACGCCATAGCCGCGGTTCTTGCCACCCTTGAGGATGCCACCACGGTAATCGGCGGCGGCGACAGCGTTGCGGCCGTAAATCAGGCCGGCCTCGGCGATAAGATGACCCACATCTCCACAGGCGGCGGCGCCAGTCTTGAGTATCTCGAGGGCAAGGACCTGCCCGGCATTGCGGCTCTCAACGATAAGTAATTCAATCAGTATACACCAAAGGAGCAATTTACAATGGGCAAATATATAATTGCGGGCAACTGGAAAATGAATAAGCTGCCCTCCGAAACCTGCGCCTTCGTTAAGGAGGTGGCCGAGGCCACCCGCGGCGCTCAGTGCGAGGTTGTGTGCTGCACGCCTTATGTCTGCCTCAGCGAGGCCGTCAAGGGAGCTGAGGGCACACACGTCGCCATCGGCGCCGAAAACCTCCATTTCGAGGACAAAGGCGCCTTCACCGGCGAGGTAAGCGCCGATATGCTGCTTGACCTCGGCGTGAAGTACGTCATAATCGGCCACAGCGAGCGCAGGCAGTACTTCGCCGAGACCGACGAAACCGTGAACCTGAAAATCAAAAAGGCGCTCGAAAAGGGCCTTATCCCCATCGTCTGCGTGGGTGAAAGCCTTGAGCAGCGCGAGGCCGGCATTACCACAGACCTTATCGCGATTCAAATCAAGAAGGCCTTTGCCGGAATAAACGCCGCCGACGCCAAAAACGTGGTCATTGCCTACGAGCCTATATGGGCCATCGGCACAGGTAAAACCGCCACGGCGGAACAGGCTGAGGAGGTCTGCGCGGCCATACGCTCCATGCTCGCCTCTCTTTACGGCGGCGAGACTGCCGAGGCCGTAACCGTTCAGTACGGCGGCAGCATGAACGCCTCCAACGCGGCCGAGCTTCTGGCCAAGCCCAATATCGACGGCGGGCTCATCGGCGGGGCGTCGCTCAAATCGGCCGACTTCGCAAAGATAGTCGAAGCCGCAAAATAAACCGAATGACGGGCCGCCGCCCTGTGCGGCGGTTCGTTTACTGAAAGGAAGGCTTGATATGGGAAAAAAACCGATAGCTCTGCTCATTATGGACGGCTATGGCATAAATAAAAGCGACGAGGGCAATGCCATAAAAATGGCGAAAAAGCCCAATCTTGACAGATATATGGCCCAGTGCCCCAACACTATAATCTCCGCCAGCGGGCTTGATGTAGGCCTGCCCGACGGCCAGATGGGCAACAGCGAGGTCGGCCACACAAATATCGGCGCGGGCCGCGTGGTTTACCAAATGCTGGTTAAAATATCCAAGGACATTAAGGACGGAACCATTCTCAAAAACGCCGCGCTGCGCACAAATATGGAGGCCGCCGCCAAAAGCGGCAAAGCGCTGCACCTTTTCGGCCTGCTCTCCGACGGCGGAGTTCACAGCCACAACGAACACCTTTACGGCCTCATCGCCATGGCGAAGGAGCTGGGCGTAAGCAAGCTCTACGTCCACGCCTTTCTCGACGGGCGCGACACTCCTCCCACTTCCGGCGCGGACTATATGGCCGCTCTGGTTGATAAAATGAAGGAGATCGGCCTTGGCAGAGTGGCCACCGTGGCCGGCCGCTACTACGCAATGGACCGTGACAACGCATGGGACCGCGTTGAAAAAGCTTACGCCGCGCTGGTTTACGGCGAGGGCGTAAAGGAAAGCGACCCCGTGGAGGCTGTCAAAAAATCCTACGCCAACGGCGTGACGGACGAATTTATGCTTCCCACCGTTGTTGACGAGGGCGGCATGATATCCGAGGGCGACAGCGTTATCTGCTTCAACTTCCGCCCCGACCGCGCCCGCCAAATAACCCGCTCCTTCGTTGACCCCGACTTCAAGGGCTTTGAGCGCAGAAACGGCTTTTTTAAGGTAAACTACGTGTGCATGGCGCAGTACGACGCCTCCATGCCCAACGTCTCCGTTGCCTACCCGCCCGAGGCTCTCACCCAGACCTTCGGCGAATATATCAGCAAATTAGGTCTCACGCAGCTACGCATAGCCGAAACCCAGAAATACGCGCACGTCACCTTCTTCTTTAACGGCGGCGAGGAAAAGCAGTTCGCCGGCGAAGGACGCATCCTTATTCAGTCGCCCGACGTACCCACCTTCGACCTCAAGCCGGAAATGAGCGCCTACGAGGTGAAAGACGCCGTTATAAAGGAGATTGAGGCCGACAAGTACGACGTTATCATCCTTAACTTCGCTAACTGCGACATGGTGGGCCATACCGGCATTATCCCTGCCGCCGTCAAAGCCGTCGAGGCCGTGGACGACTGCGTGGGCCAAGTGACCGAGGCCGTGCTTAAAAAGGGCGGCGTGGTATGTATTACCGCAGACCACGGAAACGCAGACCAAATGATAGATCCCGTCACCAAGGCCCCATTCACGGCTCACACCACCAATCCCGTGCCGTTCATCGTTGTCGGCGCGGACTGCGGGCCTCTGCGCGAGGGCGGCAGGCTTGCCGATATAGCTCCCACAATGCTTAAGCTGATGGGCCTTGAGCAGCCCGCCGAAATGACCGGCGAAAGCCTTGTGAAATAGGCTTCCGCCTCCGCGGCAATATATTTTTGGAGGAGATTTCATGGATAACCGCCCCATCGGCGTTTTTGACAGCGGCCTCGGCGGTCTGACGGCCGTCAAGCAGCTTATGGACGTTATGCCCAACGAGGACATAATCTACTTCGGCGACACCGGCCGCGTACCCTACGGCAACAAAAGCCGCGAAACCATTATCCGCTATACAAGGGACGATATCGGCTTCCTTCTAAGACACAATATAAAACTGATAATCGCAGCCTGCGGCACGGCCAGCAGCGTCGCCCTCCCCCATCTTGGGGATTTCGGCGTGAGAATAATCGGCGTGCTGGAGCCCGCCTGCCAAGCGGCCGTCAGCCGCAGCAAGACCGGCAGGATAGGCGTTATCGGCACAGTGGGCACCATAAAAAGCGGCAAGTATGAGCAGATAATCAGGTCGCTCGACCCGTCGGCGCAGGTTTTCAGCGCGGCGTGCCCGATGTTCGTGCCCCTTGTGGAGAACGGTTACGCCGAGAGCAAGGTGGCGAGCATGATTGCCGCCGATTACCTCTCCCCCCTGAAGGAGGAAGGCGTGGACGCGCTTATCTTAGGATGCACACATTACCCCTTGCTTGAGGGCGTAATAAGTGATATAATGGGTAAGGAAACGGAGCTTATCTCCTCCGGCCGCGAGGCCGCCTGCCGCGCGAGAGACGTTCTCGCCGAAAGCGGTATGCTGACCAGCTCCGCCGAGGCCGGCAGGCACGAGTTCTTTGTTTCCGACAGCGCGGAGGGCTTTGCCGAGCTGGGCGGGCTCTTCCTCGGCCAGACAATAAGCTCCGATGTGCACAGGATAGAAATTTAAGCTTTGGAGATTTCCCCGATGAAAAAAGTATATGTTGAAATAAAAGGCAAGGTCACCTCCGGCGGCGAGACAGACTCGCTCAGCTACTCCACCGAGGGGCGGCTGTGCAAAAAGTCGGGCAAGTACTACATACAGTACAGCGAAGGCTTGATGACCGGCGGCGGCGAGTGCCATACCACCATCAAGGTCAATCCCGCGGGCGTTATCACCATGCTGCGCAGCGGGGCGGCCAACACACAGATGATATTCGAGGCAGGACGCAGCCATATAAGCTGCTACGAAACCGAGTGCGGCAATCTGACGGTAAACGTCACCGCAGGAGAGGTAAACATCGACATGGATGACAACGGCGGCAGCCTTGACATAGACTACAACCTCTCCATCAACAATCTGCAAAACAGCCGCAACCACGTAAACGTGCGGGTACGTTCATGAGCGCGAACCCGCTCGATGACAAAAAGCGCGAGCTCCGCGCCCTCATAGACGGAGCCATGCTGTCGCTTTACGGCCTCGGCTGCGAATATGAGATAACCCGCCCGAGGCTCCCAGCCCACGGCGAGCTTTCCGCCTCGGCGGCGCTGAGGCTGGCGGGCCTGCTCAAAAGGCCCCCGCTTGAAATAGCCGCCGAAATCGCCGCGGCGCTGCCTCTGTCCGGCGGAGAGCGGGTCGAGCCCGCGGGAAAGGGCTTTTTGAATTTTTTTCTCAAGCCGGATTTCCTGCTTGCGGCCTTGAGTCCCTCCCCGAAATTCAACGCTCCGCCTCTGCCGCCCCTCGAGGACGCCGGCTTCGCCGAAGCGTACCCAAAAGCGCGGCTAGCCGCCGTGCTTGAAACACAGGGCGCTCCGCCCGACGGCAGCCAACGGCTCGAGCTTCTGACCTCACCCGAGGAGCTGCGGCTGCTCTGGGCGGTTTTCGGCGGCGACAGACGCGAGCTGATTGAGGCCGCGTTGGATTTTTACGATAAAATAGGTCTCAGAGGCGGCAGGCCATTGGCCATGGCGCGCTATATCCTGCTCGGGAACGCACTGAGCAGCATGGAGGTAACACAATGAAGAAATTAATTTCCCTGCTTACAGCGCTCATAATGGCGCTCTCCCCCGCTTTTGCTTTAGCGGAGGACCCTTTGGCCGAGCAGCCTCCTACAGAGCAGTCATCCGAAGCCCTGCCGGAGGCCGAGCCCCAAACCGAGGAGCGGCCCGCGCTTTCGCCCATGCAGCAGGAGCGGCTGATATACAGCATGGCACACACTATTGCGGATGAATACTACTACGGCGTCAGCGACAACAACCTACTCTACGCCATAATCTGCGCCACTATCGAGAACGGAGGAGAGTTCGACATTGACTTAGCCCTTAAGGCTATGCTGGACGCCACCGGCGATGAATTCGCCGAGTTTTATCCCGCTGACGCCTTCGAGAATGAAATCGAGTACTACGGCGCGGCTTTTTACGGGCTTGGCGTTGTGCTGGAGCCCAAGGACGGCGGCGTTGTGGTCAACAGCGTATTTGCGGGCGGCAGCGGCGAGGAAGCCGGCCTACGAGTGGGAGACCAAATTATGACGGTGGACGGCGTCGACGTATCGGGTATGTTGCCCGCGGACGTGCGCTCAATGGTCGTCGGCGAGGAGAATACCTCCGTCGAGTTGACGGTTCGGCGCGGCGAGGGACTCATTCCCATACGCGCCGTGCGCCGCAAAATCACCGAAAGCCACTCCAGCATGGAAATTATTGATGATAAAATTGCCTACATTGACGTGGATTCGTTCACGGGCTCACTTCCCGATGATTTTGACAGATACATTGCCGAAATCGACTCTTCCGGCATAGAAAACGTAATCATTGATTTGCGCGGCAACGGAGGCGGAGAGCTGCACGCCGCGATATCGGTGGCGCAGAAGCTGATACCGGCGGGGCTCATCGGCAAACTTAAGGAATACAAGAACGGCGAGGTCGAGGAGGAAATCTACAGTGAGAACCTCGACGCTCCGCGCTACAAGATTCTTGTTCTGGTAGACGGAAAAACCGCCTCAGCCAGCGAGTTTCTGGCGATGGCTCTGCAAAGCCGCGGGCGAGCGAAGCTTATGGGAGAGCATACCTACGGCAAGGGCAGTATGCAGAGCATGATACGCACGGTCGCCGGCAGCGGCGTCAAATTCACGACAGGCGAGTACTTCTCCCCCAAGGGAGAGCGCGTCCACACCGTGGGCCTGACGCCCGATTTCCCTGTGGAGAATACCGAGATACCCGTGGATGAGGATAGCTTCCTGCTGTTTGACTTCGCGCAGCTCGACTCGGACACGTCGCGCATGGCCGCCGAACAGCGGCTGAACGCCCTCGGTCTGATTGAGGACGCGGACGCCGACGGAGTTTTTGATGAAAAAACCTCGGAGGCCCTGCGAATTTTCCAAGCATACAGCGAGCTGGAACTCAGCGGCGAGCTGGATTTCAACACCGCCCTAAAGCTGACGGATTTTGAATATGACGGCGTCGTAAAGGTCGTTGACGACCAGATGGCCGCCGCGCTGGCGTATTTTGAATAATACCGATTTAAAAAAAGGGCCTTTCGGCCCTTTTTTTGCGTACATCGCAGAAAATCGGTTTACAGCCCCAGCTTAAAAGCCACGGCGTTATAGCGGAGATCCTTCTTAAAATCATTGATATCAGTCTTTTCGTCAATAACCACGCACTCGATACCCGCAATCTCGGCGAAATCGCGCAGGTGCTGAGTGGTGAGCGCGTCGGAAAGGCAGGTGTGGTGCGCTCCGCCGGCGAGTATCCACGCTTCGGCAGAGGTAGCGAGGTCGGGCAGGGGTTTCCAAAGCACGCGGGCCACGGGCAGCATTGGCATTTTTTTCTTGATTTTCACAAGCTCAACCTCAGAAACAAGCAGCCTAAAGCGGTCGCCCATATCGAGCAGCGTCGCGGCGACGGCGCGCCCCTGTCGGCCGTTGAATACAAGGCGGGCGGGATCCTCCTTGCCGCCGATACCGAGGGGATGAACCTCAATTTTGGGTTTATCCTCGGCAATAGAGGGACAAACCTCAAGCATGTGAGCTCCGAGAGCGAGCTCGCGGCCCTTTTCAAGGTGATATGTATAATCCTCCATAAACGCGGCGCCGCCGTCAAGGCCCTTGGCCATGCGCTTCATCACTGCCACAAGGGCAGCTGTTTTCCAGTCGCCCTCAGCGCCGAAGCCGTAGCCGTCCGCAAGCATATTCTGCACAGCGAGGCCGGGCAGCTGTCGCAGGCCGTGAAGGTCCTCAAAGGTAGTGGTAAACGCGCCGAAGCCGCCGTTTTCGAGGAAGCAGCGCATTCCCACCTCGTATTTGGCCTGCACACGGACGGCCTCGCGCTGAGTGGTGTTATATTCGTACCTTTCCTCGTACTCCTTTAGCTTGGCCTCGATATCCTCATCGCTGACGGCGTTAATTACCTCGACAAGGTCTCCCATACCGTAACCGTTGACACTCCAGCCGAGCTTAATCTGAGCCTCAACCTTATCGCCCTCGGTCACGGCAACCTCACGCATATTGTCGCCGAAGCGAGCCACCTTAAGACTGTTGCTAAAAGCCCAAGCGTCGGCGGCGCGCATCCATGCGCCAATTTTTTCGGCCACGTCGTCATTTTGCCAATGTCCGACGACGACCTTGCGGCTGAGGCCCATGCGGCTGACGATAAAGCCATGCTCGCGGTCGCCGTGGGCGGACTGGTTCAGGTTCATGAAGTCCATATCAATGGTATCCCATGGAATTTCGCGGTTATACTGCGTATGCAGATGGAGCATGGGCTTTTGCAGGGCTTTAAGGCCGGCTATCCACATTTTGGATGGCGAAAATACGTGCATCCACATGATAACGCCAAGGCAGTCAGCGCAAGTGTTGGCCTCGGCCACGACGGCGGAAATTTCGTCCGGCAGGGTTACAAGGCCCTTGCTTAGAACGCGAAAGGGAAGCCTTTCGGAAAGGGAGGCGGCTATCTCGGCGCTGTGGGCATTCATTTCCGCGAACGCGTCAGTGCCGTAGAGGTGCTGGCCGCCGGTTATCAGCCAGAATTCTTTCGACATGGTAAAATCTCCTTTTTGTTTTGATGTATTTATTGTACCATAATAGGGCCAAAGGTTCAAGTGTTTTTCGGAAATTTTTGTCCACACGGGCACACCTTGTCAGTCAGCCCGCGGACGGCTGCTTTCCCTCAAGGGAGACTTAGCGGCGGGAACAGGGACTTTGCGAAGTACGCAAGAGTTTACAAAAGCAAAATGGGCCGCTTTCGCGGCCCATAATGTTTGGGAGTTTTGTCAAAAAATCAATCGTTAATCAACCGTAAGTCGGTCAGCGGGGGTTTATACCCAGCTGTCGTCAACGCCGGTCCAAATTCCGGGGTCGGCAGGAGTACCATCATTATCCCTAATCTGAGTAAGGCCAGAGTTCTGAGCGGCCAGAGTGGAAACCATGATAACGTCCTCGGAAACGATTTCAACGAAATTGATTTCAGGAGCAATAAACTTTCTCATTTCAGTTAACCTCCTTATATCTCTTCAACGAAGTCAACCTCGCCGACGGCGTCAACAATCTCGTTAACGGTCTCGTCAGCAAAGTCAAACTCAATTTCAAAAAGTGCAACCTCTTCTGCGGCAGCAGTCATAACAGAGCTGAGGTCGATCTTGCCTTCGGTAGCGGTAACCTTGGTTATCACACCGTCAACAGATACGCTAACCTCACCGTCGTTTATAACAAGACCGGCAGCGGCAGCATCATCACTTACGGTAACTATGTTGTTTTCAAGCTTAAGAAGCTTAGCAGCCTCGGTGTTGAGCGCTCCATCCTTGATGCCTACGCCGCCGGCGTTAAGCACAGCGATAGCAGCAGCTTTCTGGGCGTCCTGAAGAGTGTCAGGCTTAACTTCGGCAATGGCATCGGCAACCAGCTTGTAGATGCTGGTGGGAGCGGTATACTCAGATTCAAGCTTGCCGGCTACGGCCTTGGCCTGATATTGAATGTTGGTGCCCTTGGGAACAAAGGCTATACCGTTATTCTCCGTAGCAGTCTGGAAGAAGTTGCTGTCGTTGCGATTGTTGATAGCGGCGACCACGGAATCGGTCTTGTTGCCGTTGTTGTTTATGTCAATCTTGCTTATGGCACTGCCGGTTATATAGTTGATAGTGAAGCTGCTGCCGTTCCAGCCGAGGGTGGGGCCGGTAATGGTGGGCTGCGTAAGCTCAATAATTCTTACGTTGCCGGTAAGACCTATAAGGGCATCGCTGGAAGTAGCAAGAATTACAACCTCGCTATCGCCTTCAGCAACAACGCTGGCAAGTGCTTCAGCGTTAAGGGGAATAATGTTGCCGATAACGCTATCCTCGAAAATAACGTTGCTTTCATTCTTGGTAGCATAAAGCCCTGCGGCTGTAATGTTCGTCATTTCGCTGTAATCGCTCTTGCTTATAGCCCAAAGAGTGGTAACATTGCCTCCGTTCGCATGCAGGCGGTAATTATCAGCAGTGAGGGCATAGTTGCCGCTGGCGTTGAAGCCCTCGGGAAGCGCAAGAACCGCTACGCCGAGTCTGTCATAGCCGCGATTATTACTCCACGCGTAACCGCCGAAAACGTCCTGACCGTTGTACTTGGTCGGGTCGTTTCCATCGGAGGCGTTGCCGTTGCCAACCCATACGCCGTCATTGGCAAGGCCGGAATCCTGAGCCTTATCACGAACCATATAGGTAGAAAGAAGGGTAACCTCGGCCTTAATGCTGCCATCTTTGGGAATCTCTTTCTGAACATTAGCAGGAACAAAATACTTGTTGCCGTCGATACCGTCAATTATAGCGTTGCTGGCGGTAAGAACGGTGGCGGTTTCGCCAACAATGCCACTGGTAACAGAGGTACCGCTGCCAACCACAGTGCCCTCGGCATTTACAAGGTCAACAGGAATGTTCTCTCTTTCTTGCTGATCTGCAAGGATATCAAGCTCATATACCTTAAAGTTATCAAAGTAGGGAGCAGAGTCATTGCCAAACCAGCTTCCGTAAAAGCCAATTTTATTCTGAGTTTCGTTAAGGGTAACTATACCCTGCTTGGTGTACCACTGGCCAGAAACGGGAAGGGCAAGATCCTCAAATATCTTTGTGGTACTATCGTTAGCATAGAACCAAGCATTCTGATGATCTTTCGTCTTAGTGGCCTTAGCGTCAACAGAAATAAAGTAATCCTTTCCAGCGGTTACATCCCATGTCGTGTCAAGAGCCGTACCCTCATTACCGCCATTGCCCTTAGCGAAAAGAGCCTTACCACCATCAGTTACATTAGCAGCATCGGTTGTTATCTCATACTCGGTAGCGGGCAATTCACCTCCGCCAGTCACGGTCCAATTGGCAAGGTCATCCTCAAAACTGGGGTTATTAACCTTGTTCTCACCGACAATCTGTCTGAAATCCTTAACTTCAGCAGTAACAACTTTGTTAACATCGTCAACATTTATTTCGCCGATGGGGGTTATTTTCTGGAGAACCTGCTCGTTTACACGATATTCGGGAAAAATGGGAGTAAACTTATCGCCAACATAGATCCTATCATTGTGAGCAGTGCCGTACTTAGCCATTTCTTCGCCGTTAGAATCATTGACAGTCACGGTTGCCTTCTTAACAGCACTGTCGGCATCATAGAAGAACTGAATATTTTCGATCTTAAAGTTGCCGGGGTTATTGGAAACGGTAGAAATAGAGTTGATTATCTCAGTATTCTCGTTCTTATCACGGTATCCACCGGTAATATTTTCCGTAACAACTTCGCCATCCTTGGTAACAGAAGCAGTATAGTTCTTTTCGGTCGTGTTGGTCGAAATGGAGAAGTGATACTTCTGATTAAGTTCGACCTTAACTGCCGGCTTCTTATCGCCAGCGCTCGTGTCCTGCTTACCGTCCATGAAGGCAAGGGAGTCCCATGCTTTATCGCCATCGGTGTCTGCAGTATAAATACCGACAGCGGTACCGGCATATACTGGAATGCCACTATTACGACCATTCTTTACAGCATTACCGAAACCTATAAAGTCGTCGTTCACTTCACCAGTATAAGTAACGTCGAACTCAATTCTAAGGTCACCGGAAACACTATCAAATGTCCAAACCCTGTCCCAGCTCTCGCCGCCGTCAGCAACGATAGAGTCAATGGTGAACGCGGGCGCTTCGTCCGCGCTGGCAACAATACCGAACATGGGAACGATGGATATAATCATGGCAACGGCCACGATCATAGCCAAAAGCTTTTTCGTGTTCATTGTTCTGTTTCCTCCTGTTTTTAATTTTTTCGGTTATGTACCGATTTTCATTTTGCTTTCTTTCACGCCGGCAGCAGCGTTGGACAATTTGTTCCGGGCCTCCCATACCCGTTTGGATTACCCGCGAGGCTCCCCGCGCAAAGGAATTGGCATCGTTACCCAAGGGCCGCCCGCACGGCGCACGCGCACAGCACACCCTTTGGTACTTATAATTATTATAACACTCCCTCGCCGGTTTGTCAACAAGCTTGGAATCATTTTTTATTAATTTTTTTGTGTTTTTTATTAATGCCCGAGCGGTGGGAGGCGGGAAAATCTGTTGACAATTATTGACAAACATGTAAAATATTTGGTGCATACATAGTATGGATATGCCAACATTGTCAATCCTTATTGAAATCGCAAAAAAATAACTGCCACAGTCCAAAAGCGCCAGCTATTTTAACTAAAAATCATGGGATAACCGCTTTGCGGTTATCCCATTCCATATTATTTATATGCCACGGTTTAGGATTTGCGGCAGTGCGGCGGGGAAAACTCCCCTCATCAGTCGGCTTGGCCGACAGCTTCCCCCAAGGGGGAAGCCTTTTGTTGCGAGCCGCAGCGGCGGCAACCTGCGGACGCAGGCGCGGGCAAGGCTGCGGCACGGGAAAGGCAAGTCGGCGTGCGCACCGGATGAAATCACTCGTCCGATGATGGTCTATTTGTGCTGACCTTGGCGTTTTCGGCGGTAAGGGCGTTCTTCTTAGCGGCGGCGGCAAGAGCCTCTTCGCTGCCGTAACCAAACTCCTCGGCCACAAGGGTTTCAATCTGTTTGAGCGAAGGCTCCCAGTAAGAAACATTCCTGATATCAAGAAAGCTGCCGGGAAGGGTAAAAGTCTCGATACCGCTTATTTCCTCGCCGTTCTCGTCCACCTTCGAGGCGGACGCGTCAAGGATATTTTTCGCTATGCCCACGGCCTCGGCCATAGTCATATCCGTATCCACGTTCTTAAGCACGGTCTCGTATATCTCGGGCACCTTCGCAAGGCCGGTCGGGTTCACCTTCTGGCGGATGAGCTCCTTCAAAACATCCTGCTGCACGGCAACGCGGTCGATATCACCGTCGGTATACTTGCGGAAACGCACAAGCTGCTCGGCCTTATCTCCGTCTAAATGCTGAAAGCCTTTCTTAAGGTCAATGTGCAGCTCCTGCCACGGGTCGTCGTACTTCATATTCTGCGGAACATCGTAGTCAAAACCGCCCAAAACGTCAATCACCTGACGGAAGGCCGCGAAATTGATACAAGCGTAATGGTGGATGGGTATGCCGGTAAGCTCCTTCACGGCGCGGATGGCGTACTCGTCGGCGCGGTCGTGCCCGTCGGAGGTCTTTTGCTTCTTGCCGTAGGCGTGGGCCGCGTTTATCTTTTCGGTACGATTATTATAGAGAATCCGCGTGTCGCGCGGTATACTAAGCACCTTTATCTGCTTCTGCTTCGGGTCGATGTGGTAAACCATCATTACGTCCGTCAGGCCGCCCTCGGCGTCGGTGCCCATGAGCAGCACGTTGTACTCCTCCTTGGGGGCGGGCTCCTCAAGCTCGCGGTACACGTTGACCGAAAAATCAGCGTCCACCTGCGAGGTAAGCTTCTGCGCCGTGAATATGCCGGCAGCCGCCGCGGCAAACATAAGTATCACCACAAGCAGCACCGTTAAATATTTTCTGAAGGTCACGTTTAAGCCCTCTCTTTATTTCGTATTTTTATATCCTAAAGTATACCACATACTGGATAGGTTGTCAATTAAATTTGTAAAATTTACAAAAAGGAAATAATTTGTGTTATAACGCGCCATCATTCATAATCCGACATTCATAATTCTGCATTCCCTCGCGTCCGCGGCTATCTGAGCGGCAAGCTCGTCCACCGAGGAAAATTTGCGCTCCGGCCTGAGAAAGCGGCAGAGCGACACCGTGACCGTTCGGCCGTACAGGTCGCCGCTGTAATCCAGAATATGGGCCTCTAATCTGATATTTTTATCACCTACGGTGGGGTTTATTCCGAAATTTGCCACCGCGGCGCGGCTTTCGTCCCCAAAAGCAATCCGCGCCGCATAAACGCCATGGGGCAAAAGTTCGCCGCTGACGGAGGGGTAAATATTGAGCGTGGGGAAGCCCAGCGAGCGGCCGAGGCCCTTGCCCCGCTCCACCGTGCCGGTTACCGAAAAGGGCCGGCCCAACAGCTCGGCGGCCTGCTCCATGCTGCCTTCGGCAAGCAGTGCGCGGATACGGCTGCTGCTGACCGGCCCGCCGAGGGCGGTCTCCTCGGGGAGGACGCGGACGAAAAGTCCCCTCTCCCGCCCAAGCCGCGCAAGCTCCTCCGCACCAAGGCGGTCGCTGCCGAAAGTGTAGTTATAGCCGCAGAAAAGCGCGGCGGCGGAGTGTTCCCGAACGAGCAGCTCAACAAAGGAAGCTCCGCTCATGGCGAGAAGAGAAGGCGTGGCCGCGAGAATGCGGCGCTCCGCGCCAAGGCCCTCTATCAGGCGGCGCTTCTCAGCGTCATCGGTCAAAAGCCGCTCCTTCGCGCCGAAAAGCACGCTCGCGGGAGGGCGGTCGAAGGTGAGCGCGGCCGCGCGGAGGCCATGCTCGCGGGCATAATCCACGGCGGCGGATATTATTTTTTGGTGCGCGATGTGAACTCCGTCGAAAAAGCCCAGCGCCAAAGCGGTACGCATGGCCCGTCCCTCCGTTTCAGAAATATTTATACCATATTATAGCACCGATTTCCGTCTTTTGCAACCCTGAAAACTTAAAATTTTTACCGCCCTTGACTTTGGGGCGGTTTAGTGGTATATTAGGAACAGAGGAGGCGGCGCAATGCACAGAAAAATCAGCCAAGATGAGGCAAAACGCATTATGGACGGCGGGGACTGCACGGTGCTGGACGTGCGCACCGAGGACGAATACGCGCTGGGGCACATAGAGGACTCCGTCTGCATACCGGTGGACGAGCTTCCGCACAGGCTCGGCGAGCTGCCCGACAAGTCGGCGCGGATATTGGTCTGCTGCCGCAGCGGCCGCAGCAGCGCCGTGGCCGCTGCGCTGCTCGACGAAGAGGGCTACGAAAATGTGTGCGACTTTGGCGGGCTACTTTCGTGGAGGTACGGCTATGTGGAGTGGGATTAAGGACCTCGCTGCCGCGCTGCTCTGCGCGGCGCTTTTTTCTGCGCCCGCAGCGGCGGAAGCCGCAGGTCAGGCCTTGGGCTCCGACATAGCGGCCTACATCAACAACAATCCCATACCCTCCTTCAGCATCAACGGCCAAACGGCGGTGCGGGCCGCAGATTTGGAGGGCTACGGCTTTACCTGCACGTACAACGACTATCTGCGGCGGGTGGATCTGAGCTATACCGGCGGGAAAATCGCCCCGCTGCGCGTCTGGCGCGACAGGCGCACCTACGGACAGCCGATAGCCAATCTGCTGGAAACGGATATCGAAACACGGCTGGACGGGGAAGTAATTCAAAGCTTTAATGCGGATAATATGACGGCCATTTATTTTTCCGACCTCGCCCGCTGCGGCGAGCTGCGCCGCGACGAGGCCCGCCGAGCCGTATTTCTTACGCTGCCGGATATGCCTATGGCCGAATACCGACCCGTGGAGGACCGCTCCACGGCCATGGCTCCGCTGCATTTTCGCTTTTCGCCGCCCGAGGGGCGGTACGTATGGGATTTTACGCTGACGCTGCCGGTAGCGCTTTACGACGCCTGCCGCGCCGTGAGCCGCGAGGAAAACGGAGTGTTCAACTACGCGGCCTACGCCTCCGACGCGGGGGACGACCTGTATATCGCGTCGCTTGCCGCCTGCTTTGAGGACGCCGCCGGCAGGCTGGGCCTCGGCCCGCACGAGCGGACGGAGTTGGCGCTCGGTTTTGTGCAGTCGCTGCCCTACGCGGACGACCTCCTCTCAAAGGGAGCGGAGGAATACCCGAACTTTCCTGCCGAAACGCTGTTCGAGCAGAAGGGCGACTGTGAGGATAAGTCCATTTTGCTGGCCTGCCTGCTGAAGGAAATGGGCGTGGACGCTGCGCTGCTCGCCTTTGAGGGACCCTCCGGAGGGCACATGGCCGTGGGCATAGCCGACGACGGACTCATGAAGGGGGAATATTACCCCTTCGGCGGGGTGAATTATTTTTACGCCGAGACCACCGGCCCAGGCTGGGAGATAGGCTCGGCGCCGCTGGAGCAGAGCGGACGGCCCGCGCGGATTATCAAATTTTGATAAATTCTGAAAAACTTTTATCAATATTTATAAAAATCCATTTAACCCCTTGACTAATTCGCAAAAAAGTTATAAAATGTATACGGTTAAATCTATTTTTTGCTTTTTTTATTATTAATATAAGGAGTGTGTTCAAATGGCAAGAAAAAAGAAAACCATGGACGGCAACAACGCCGCGGCATGGGCGTCCTACGCTTTTACCGACGTTGCTGCCATCTACCCAATTACTCCTTCCTCCACTATGGCGGAGGTAACGGATAAATGGGCCACGGAGGGCAAGCTCAACATCTTCGGAAGAAAGGTCAAGATTGCCGAAATGCAGTCCGAGGGCGGCGCCGCCGGCGCGGTTCACGGCTCCTTGGCGGCCGGCGCTCTCACTACGACCTACACCGCCTCGCAGGGCCTTCTTCTGATGATACCCAATATGTATAAGATAGCGGGCGAACTGCTTCCCAATGTTATCAATGTTTCGGCGCGCGCCCTTGCGAGCCACGCACTGTCCATCTTCGGCGACCATCAGGACGTTTACGCCTGCCGCCAGACGGGCTACGCCATGCTCTGCTCCACCAACCCGCAGGAGGCCATGGACCTCGGCGCAGTCGCGCACCTTACCACAATCTCCTCCCGCGTGCCGTTCCTGCACTTCTTCGACGGCTTCCGCACCTCGCACGAGTACCAGAAGGTTGAGGTATGGTCCAACGAGGAGCTGGCTCAGCTCGTCGATATGGACGCCATTGACGCCTTCCGCCGCCGCAGCCTTAACCCCGAGCACCCCGCTCAGCGCGGCACGGCCCAGAACCCCGACGTATTCTTCCAGGCGAAGGAGGCCGCGAACAAGTATTACGAGGCCGTTCCCGAAAAGTGCCAGGAGTACATGGATAAGGTAAACGCCATGATCGGCACGGACTACAAGCTGTTCAACTACTACGGTGCGCCTGACGCCGAGCAGGTCATTGTGGCGATGGGCTCCGTATGCGACACAATAAAGGAGACTATCGACTACCTTACCGCCGCAGGCGAAAAGGTGGGTCTGGTTCAGGTACGCCTGTACCGTCCCTTCTCCGCGAAGCACCTTGTTGAGGCTATCCCCGCTACCGTTAAAAAGATTTCCGTTCTCGACAGAACGAAGGAGAGCGGCAGCATAGGCGAGCCTCTGTATCTGGACGTTTGCGCGGCCGTTCGCGGCACCGCCCTTCAGGACGTTGACATCTACGGCGGCCGCTACGGTCTTGGCAGCAAGGACACCACCCCCGCCCAGATTATCGCCGTTTACAGGAATACCGAAAAGAAGCGCTTTGTCATCGGCATCGAGGACGACGTTACGCATCTTTCCCTGCCCATCACCGAAAATCCCGACACCACTCCCGCCGGCGTTACGAGCTGCAAGTTCTGGGGCCTCGGCGCCGACGGTACCGTCGGCGCGAACAAGAACTCCGTAAAGATTATCGGCGACCACACCGATATGAACGTGCAGGCCTACTTCGACTATGACTCCAAGAAGTCCGGCGGCCTTACGGTTTCTCACCTTCGCTTCGGCAACCCCAAGATTACCAGCACCTACCTTATCAATAAGGCCGACTTCGTGGCCTGCCACAAGGCCTCCTACATCAGAAAGTACGACATGGTGACCGACGTTAAGCCCGGCGGCGTGTTCCTGCTCAACTGCTCGTGGACGCCCGAGGAGATGGAGGTTCACATTCCCGGTCAGGTTAAGCGCTACATCGCCGAGAACAACATTCAGTTCTACACCATCGACGGCGTTAAGATAGGCAAGGAAATCGGCCTTGGCAACAGGATAAACACCATTCTTCAGTCGGCCTTCTTCAAGCTTGCCGGCATTATCCCCGAGGAGGACGCCATCAAGTACATGAAGGACGCCGCCACCGCTTCCTACGGCAAGAAGGGCGAGGCCGTGGTTAAGATGAACCACGACGCCATTGACGCCGGCGCGAAGCAGGTCGTTAAGGTGGACGTTCCCGAAAGCTGGAAGAACGCCAAGGACGAGGATCTCTCCGTCAAGTTCGAGGGCGAGGGCCGTCTTGTGGATTATGTAAACAACATACTCAATCCCATCAGCGCGTTCGCCGGCATGAAGCTGCCCGTTTCCGCGTTTGAAAAGTACGCCGACGGCGAGGTTCCTCTGGGCAGCGCCGCCTTCGAGAAGCGCGGCATAGCCATCGACGTTCCCGAGTGGAACAGCGATAACTGCATACAGTGCAATTTCTGCTCCTACGTATGCCCCCACGCCTGCATCCGTCCCGTCGTTCTGACCGAGGACGAGCTCAAGAACGCTCCCGAGGGCATTAAGTATATCAACATGACCGGCATGAACGGCTACTACTTCGGCATGGCCGTATCCGTGCTCGACTGCACGGGCTGCGGCTCCTGCGCGAACGTATGCCCCGGCAAGAAGGGCGAAAAGGCCCTTGTTATGAAGCCGCTCGACTCTCAGCTTGACAAGCAGGCTGTGTTCGACTTCGCCGTGACCGTTCCCGATAAGGCCGAGGTTCACGAAAAGTTCAAGGAGACCACCGTCAAGGGCAGCCAGTTCAAGCAGCCGTTGCTCGAGTTCTCGGGCGCGTGCGCGGGCTGCGGCGAAACTCCCTACGCGAAGCTCGCCACCCAGCTTTACGGCGACACAATGTATATCGCCAACGCCACAGGCTGCTCCTCCATTTGGGGCGGCAGCTCTCCCTCCACTCCCTACACCACCAACGCCGCCGGTGAAGGCCCCGCTTGGGCCAACTCCCTGTTTGAGGATAACGCCGAGTACGGCTATGGTATGTTCCTTGCCCAGAACACCCTGCGCGAGGATCTTATCAAGAAGGTCGAGGCCGTGAAGGAAACCGCCGACGACGCCGCGAAGGCCGTTATCGACAAGTATATCGAAACCAAGAACGACGGCAAGGCCAACAAGGTTGCCACCGCCGAGCTCGTTGAGGTTCTCGCCAAGATGAACACCCCCGAGGCCGCCGAGATACTCAAGGAAAAGGATTACCTCGGCAAGAAGTCCGTATGGATTTTGGGCGGCGACGGCTGGGCCTACGACATAGGCTTCGGCGGTTTGGACCACGTTCTGGCCAGCGGCGAGGACGTAAACGTTCTGGTGTTCGACACCGAGGTTTACTCCAACACCGGCGGTCAGGCCTCCAAGGCTACGCCCACCGGCGCAATCGCGCAGTTTGCCGCCGCCGGTAAGGCCGTTAAGAAGAAGGATCTCGCCGCCATCGCTATGAGCTACGGCTACGTATACGTCGCTCAGGTGGCGCAGGGCGCCGACAACAACCAGTGCATCAAGGCCTTTGTTGAGGCCGGCACCTACAACGGCCCCTCCATCATCATAGCCTACGCCCCCTGCATCAACCACGGTATCAAGGGCGGCATGAGCATTGCTCAAACCGAGGAGAAGCGCGCCGTGGCCGCCGGCTACTGGCATTTGTTCCGCTACGACCCCAGGCTTGCTGCCGAGGGCAAGAACCCCTTCCAGCTTGACTCTAAGGAGCCCACTATGGACTACAACGAGTTCATCATGAATGAGGTTCGCTATAACTCCCTCGCCCGCAGCAATCCCGATAGGGCCAAGGATCTGTTTGCACAGGCCGAAAAGTACGCCAAGGAGAAGTACGCTCACCTTGTGGAGCTTGCGAAGTAAGAGCAAAAACCGCATAACGAAAGGGCCTCCCGTTTGGGAGGCCCTTTTTGCGGTTTCTGCAACGATATGCGGCGTTATTCCAAATTCAGCCGATTTTTGAGGAACCAATTTGTCACAAGGAGGCCTATCGCGATATAGACCGCCTCGAAGCAGAGGGCGGTGATGTCGTTGACGGCCCAAACGGCCATACGACTCGCGGCCATGACGGCCCTTTCAAGCACGGAGATATACAGCGCGGAGCCGCCTATCCACAGCGCGGCGAAAACCGCTATCGAGATAACCAGCTTCGGGCCGTTGAACGAATAACCGACCGAAAGAGCGGCATATACCGCTATATTGAACAGCGCGACCGCGAGTATGACGCAGGCGAGGGCCAAAAGCGACTGCGCCAAGGCGTCTGGGCCTATTCGCGGAATGTATCTCAGCATGGTTATCAAATCGCCGAAGCCGACGCTGCTCGTAAAAACGCCCACGCTCAAAATCACCACGAATATGCCCACAAGTTGGAAAAGCGTCGCGGTTATCAGCTTCGCGGCCACGTTGGCCATTGGGCTGACGGGAATGGTATTCATAAGGTAGCCCTCGGGGCCGAGGATATTCCGCCGAAAACGCTGAACCGAGATCAGCGCGCAGACGGCGCAGGTGCCGGCGCAGGCGGCCATATAGAGCATAGTCATAACAAGAACCATAGTGCGCTGAAGCTGCGAGCTGTATTCCGTGCCGCCGCCGTAACCCCGTATGAGCGGGCTGTCGCTGACGATGAACGACGAGGCCAGCGCAATCGCCAAAAGCGCCGCGAACGCCGGCAGCAGCACCCGACCGGTGGCCTTTAGCTCGTATTTAAGCAGTTTTCCTAACATCTGAATTCCTCCCTGAACAGCGCGTCCACGCTCATGCCGCGGACGTCGCGGATATTATCCACCGTGTCGCTTAAAAATATCCTGCCCTCGCGAATGAAGAACACCTCGTCCAAAACCTTCTCCACGTCGGAAATAAGGTGGGTGGATATGACGACGGAGGAGCTTTCCGAATAATTGGCTATTATCGCGCCGAGTATATAGTCCCTCGTCGCGGGGTCAACGCCGCCGAGCGGCTCGTCGAGCAGGTAAAGCGAGGCCTCGCGGCTCATGGTGAGGATTAGCTGCACCTTCTCCTTATTGCCCTTCGAGAGCGACTTGAAGCGGGCGGAGTCCTCCAAGCCGAGGCTTTTCAGCATGGCCCGCGCCTTTTCCTCGCTGAAATCCGAGAAAAAGCCCGCGTAAAACTTTATCAGCTCGCCGACGCGCATCCACTCGGGCAGCGACAGGCAGTCCGGCAGGTACGACACCTTTGCCTTGCTCTCGCGCCCGACAGGCCCGCCGTCGATCAGTATTTCGCCGGCGTCGGGCCTGAGCAGCCCGTTGGCGATTTTGATAAGCGTTGTTTTGCCGCTGCCGTTCGGCCCCAAAAGGCCCACTATGCGGCCTCGGCGTATTTCCATGTCAAGTCCGGAAAGCGCGGCCTTGCCGCCGTAGCTCTTGCACAAATTCTTACACTCCATTACTATCTCGCTCATGCCTTATCATCTCCCGCTTTAAAATTTTCAACGAGCCGCGCAATGTCGGCCCTGCCGTAGCCGAGCTTTTCCATCGCGCCGAGAAACCTGACGGTCTCGGCCTTGGCAAGGCTCAGCCTTACGGCCTCGACGACGGCCGCGTCGTCGGTAACGTACCTTCCGCTGGTGCGGTTCGAGCGCAGCAGCCCCTCGCGCTCAAGCTCCGCGAGAGCCCGCTGCATGGTGTTCGGGTTCACGCCCGCCTCGGCGGCCAAGTCCCGCACAGGGGGCACCTTGCCGCCGGGGGCAAGCTCGCCACCCGCGATGAACAGCTTCATGCTCTCGACGATTTGAGCGTATATCGGCCTGTCGCTCACAAAATTCCACCTCATTACATCACCTCGTATTATTGTTCTAAGCGCTTAATACAATAATACTACGCCTTTTCCCGTTTGTCAATAGTTTTTTGAAAAAAATAATAAAAATTTTTGTGGCGGGCATAATAGCCAAAAAGGAGCGTGACTGAAATGTATAAAAAAATTGCGGCCCTGCTTGCCATCGCGGCGCTGTGCCTTATGCGTGCGGCGCTGACGGAAAAGGGCTTTACCGCGGACCTTCAGACGGCGCTGATATAAAAACTTCATGACAAACGGAGGACAATATGAGCAACATATCCAACAAGGAATATGAAAAAATGGTGGAGGGCTACACCAAAAACTCGCCCATCTTTACAGACTGTCTCAAAGCCTTTTTCGTAGGAGGGCTAATATGCACCCTTGGCGAGGGATTAAGGCACTTCTTCCTTTCTCTGGACCTGAACGAAACTCTGACGGCCTCGTCGGTGAGCATAAGCCTTATCCTGCTCGCAGCTGTCCTGACGGCGGCGGGTGTTTTCGAGAAAATTGCAAAATTCGCCGGAGCCGGCACTCTGGTGCCGATAACCGGCTTCAGCAACTCGGTAGTCTCGCCGGCTATGGAGTACAAAACCGAGGGCTGGGTGACGGGCGTCGGGGCAAAAATGTTCATTGTAGCGGGGCCTGTCATCGTCTACGGCACAGCGGCGTCCATCGTCGCGGGGCTGATTTACTATTTTTTCATGAGGTGACAATATGCAGAAAATAGGACGCGGAGCTATCCGCTTCAACCGGCCGCCAAGGATTTGGGCCTGGGCTTCGGTGGCAGGCAAAAAGGAGAGCGAGGGCCCCTTCGGACAAAACTTCAGTAAAATCGAAACCGATGAGTACGTCGGCGAGGACAACTGGGAAAGGGCCGAAAGTCGGCTGCAAAGCGAGGCTATTGAGCTTTGCCTCGAAAGCAGCGGATTGACGGAGGACGCCATCGACGCGGCCACCGGCGGCGATCTGCTGAATCAGTGCGTAGCGACGTCTTTCGCGGTAAAAGATTTTGGCATACCGTTTTTAGGGGTTTACGGGGCCTGCTCCACCATGGCAGAAAGCCTGATAACCGCCGCCGCCCTGCTTGACGGCGGCTACGGCGAAAACATCCTTGCCAGCGCGGGCAGCCACTTTTGCAGCGCGGAAAAGCAGTTTCGCACCCCGCTTGAGTACGGCAGTCAGCGGCCGCCATCCTCTCAGTGGACGGTAACGGGCGCGGGAGCAGTGCTGCTGGGCTTTCAGGGCAAAGTGGGCGTTACGGCGGCTACCATCGGCACCATAACCGACATGGGTCAGACCGACGCCAACCACATGGGCGGGGCGATGGCTCCGGCCTTTGCCGACACTATTACCGCGCACCTGAACTATAACGCGGCAAAACCCTCGGATTACGACGCCATTTTCTCAGGCGACCTCGGCGTGATAGGTATGGAACTTGCCCGCGAGCTGCTCCGCAGGGACGGCGTAAACCTCGGGGCCAACTACTACGACTGCGGCGAGATGATTTTCGACCGCGAAAAGCAGGATGTGCACGCCGGCGGCAGCGGCTGCGGCTGCGCCGCTACAATGCTCTGCGCCCACATTCTGCCAAAGCTCAACAGCGGCGAGTGGAAGCGCGTGCTGTTTACCGCCACCGGAGCGTTGCTCAGCCCCACCACGGTGCTTCAGGGCGAAAGCATACCCTGTATAGCCCATACTGTGGAGCTCGCGCATATAGAGTAGGGCTTGGTTTCTGCTTCGCGCGACGACGCGGGCAGTCGTATTTAATTATTTGTCTATGTTCTTTTGTGACCAAAAGAACCAAAAGTCTCGGGGGGGGGAACTCGCAGCCGGTGAACCCCTCAACGCGTTTAAGGGGCCTGCGGGCCCCTTAAAGATTCCCGTGACGGGGCTTTTGCGTGGGTGATTTTGTTTTGCGCGGCACGAAACTGTTTTCAATTTTAATCCGTAGGGAGCGCGACTTTAATGTCACAAGCTCCGCCGTCTTTGCGGGGCCCCTTTGACTGATGAGCAAACAATACCCCTCGGGGTATTGGTGAGCAAATATCATTCGCACAATGTTTAGGTGTTATGAAAAACGCCTTTCTCTCAAGGGGAAGGCGTTTTAAGTTACGACAATTTTTTATTGACACGGAGCGAAAATGTGATAAAATATAAACAGAAACATTTGAACGGAGGATAAATATGTCAATAGAAAGAGTAAAGGAATTTTTCCGCGGGCGGGGCATGGAGGGGCGCATACGGGAGCTTGAGAGCTCAAGCGCGACGGTGGAGCTTGCGGCGGAGGCCCTCGGCTGCGAACCGGCGCGGATAGCGAAAACGCTTTCGTTTATGCTTGACGGCCCCATACTCATAGTCGCCGCCGGCGACGCGAAAATCGACAATCCAAAGTACAAGGCCCGCTTCGGGGCCAAGGCTAAAATGCTCTCCCCCGCCGAGGCGGAGAAGCTTATCGGTCACGCGGTGGGCGGCGTATGCCCCTTTGCCGTGAACGACGGGGTGGAGGTTTATCTTGACGTTTCGCTCAAGCGCTTCGCGACGGTATTTCCTGCCTGCGGCAGCGCCAACAGCGCCATAGAGCTGACTGTGGCCGAGCTTGAGGACTGCGCCGCGCCCAAGGCGTGGGTGGACGTTTGCAAGGGCTGGGAGGCGGCGGAATGAAAAGGCTGCTCACGCTTGCGGCGTTGTGCCTCGCTCTGACGGGCTGCGGACGGCCCGACGGCCCCGTGACGAGCGAGATAGACAAGTGGCCCAAAAACGACTACACCGAGACGCTGCCCAAACCCGCGCACGGCTCCCCCTCCGAGATGATACTCGACGAGGATATGGGCTATTGCTCAATCATTTACGAGGATGTATCAAAGGATGAGAGCGAGGAATACGTAGAAGCCCTTAAGGAGGCCGGCTTTGCCGAGCTCGAGGGCATAAACGATGTGGCCGCGCTGGGCGTGCCGCTCGAAAAGGACGGCGTTTACGTGAACGTCGCCGCCTCGGACGATACGCTGGGAATAAGCGTCAGTAAGGACGAGGATTGAGCGAGAGGACGTATATTATGGCTATATTAAGGCATTTTGAATATGATGACGCTGTAACTTTGCAGAAGCTTTCATATACAGATATGTCTCTCAAAGAAATTCAAAGCATGATTTGCGATTGGAACAAGTGTGAATACAAAGGCAAATACTTTGAAATGCTTGCCGTTATTCACGACGGCGGCATAGTAGGAGAAATTTCCTTATACGAAAAATCCGATACTGTTATTTCGATCGGTATTAGGGTGTTTCCGGCATATCAAAGGCAGGGCTTTGGAAAAAAGGCATTATATATGGCATTGGAAATCGCAAAAAATAAAGGGTATAAAATCGTTTCGCAGCAGGTTCGGAGGGATAATGTCCCAAGCATAGCTCTGCACCAAAGCCTGGGGTTTGAAACAGACGGGTGCGAGTATATAAATCAGAAGGGGAACGAAGTAATTATTTTTTTGAAGGCGTTATATTAAGCAACAACTTAGCGGCCCGAGGGATTCCCTCGGGCCGTTTTCGGTTATTTATTTCAGCTTTTTTTATTTTCGGAGTCTTTGGAATCCGCGCCGTGGCACATTCCGGCCATGGCGCAGCCGCCGCACCCACAGCCGCAGCCTCCCTTGCCGGACTTTTTCTGCCGCCGGAGAGACGCCACTGCGGCGGCAATGGCAACCACGAGGACTGCAAGAACTACAATCGTGCCCATATCACTTCACCGTGGGGCTCAGCACGAGGCGGCCCGTATCCTTGCTTGGTCTAAGCAGCAGGAACGCGAATAGAGCCAACACCGCAAAGGCGGCGGCCACGCCCAAGCCGAACACCCCATCCGTCACGAGGCGGCCGATTTGGAAAATGCACAGCGAAACCATATAGGCGAACACGCACTGGTATCCTATGGCGAACCACGTCCACTTCGCGCTGTTCATCTCGCGGCGGATAGCGCCTATCGCGGCGAAGCAGGGCGCGCAGAGCAGGTTGAACACAAGGAACGAATAGGCCGATATTGCCGTAAACTCGGCGGCGAAGGAGCCCCAGAACTCGGCCCCGTCCTCAGCCGCCTCGGCAAAGCCGTAAAGCAGGCCGTAGGTAGCGACGACGTTTTCCTTGGCAATAAGGCCTGTGACCGCCGCGACGGCGGCCTTCCAGTCGCCCCAGCCCAGCGGAACGAATATCCACGCTATTGCGCGGCCTATAGACGCGAGAACGGAATTGTCGAGGCTTTCAACCATGCCGAAGCGGCCGTTTTCAACGCCGAAGCCCTGAAGGAACCACAGCGCGATCGTCGAGAGCAAAATTACCGTACCGGCCTTCTTAATGAACGACCAGCCGCGCTCCCACATACTGCGCAGTACGCTGCCAACGGTGGGCAGGCGGTAGGCCGGCAGCTCCATTACGAAGGGCGCGGGGTCTCCGGCGAACATCTTGGTTTTCTTGAGTATTATGCCGGAAACAACTATTGCCGCTATTCCCACAAAGTAGGCGCTGGCGGCCACCCAACCGGCGTTGTCAAACAGCGCGCCGGCAATGAGGGCGATTATCGGGAGCTTTGCCCCGCAGGGAATGAAGGTAGTCGTCATTATGGTCATTTTGCGGTCGCGGTCGTTTTCGATTGTGCGCGAGGCCATAACGCCCGGTATGCCGCAGCCCGTGCCGATGAGCATGGGTATGAAGGACTTGCCCGAAAGGCCGAAGCGGCGGAATATCCTGTCCATGATGAAGGCTATTCTCGCCATGTAGCCGCAGCCCTCGAGAAAGGCCAAAAAGGCGAACAGCACCAACATCTGCGGAACAAATCCCAGCACCGCGCCCACGCCCGCCACAATTCCGTCGAGAATGAGGCTCGCGAGCCAGCCCGAAACGCCGAGCGCATCGAGCAGATTTCCGATAAGAACAGGTATTCCCGGCACAAACATATTCTCATTGCCGAACAGGTTCCAGCCCTCGCCGAACAGGCCGTCGTTCGTCCAGTCGGTGACGAAGGTGCCGACGGTAGTCACAGAAACGTAGTAAACAACGAACATCACAACGGCAAAAATAGGCAGGGCCAAAATTCGGTTTGTGACAATTTTGTCAATTTTGTCGGATATACTCAGACGATTTTTGCTTTTTTTCGTATAGCAGTTCTTTATTATTGATGTTATGTAATTGTACCGTTGGTTGGTGATTATGCTTTCACTGTCGTCATCCATCTCCCTTTCGGCCTTTTCAATGATATCGCCAACGTCGGTCTTAAGGTCGATTTTGTCATCCCGTTCAAAGAGCTTTATGGAGTAGAAACGCTTCTGCTCCTCGCTGACGCCCGTGATACGGGCCTCAATTTCCGAAAGATACCCCTCCACCTTCGGTTCAAAGGAATGTATGGCCGGTGTTTTAGCCTTGCCCTCGGCGAGGCCCACTGCCTTTTCGGCGGCCTTATCAACGCCCTCTCCCCTCAGCGCCGATATCTCGACCACCGGACAGCCCAGTCTATCCTCCAGTTGTTTTACGTTTACGGTATCGCCGCTCTTTTTTACCACATCCATCATATTCACCGCCATAACGACGGGTATGCCCAGCTCCATGAGCTGTGTGGTTAGGTAGAGATTTCTTTCGATGTTTGTGCCGTCAACGATGTTGAGTATGGCGTCGGGGCGCTGATTTATGAGGTAATTTCTCGCCACCACCTCTTCGAGAGTGTAGGGCGAAAGGGAGTATATCCCCGGAAGGTCGGTAATTGTAACGTCCTTCCTGCCCTTAAGACGGCCCTCCTTCTTTTCAACGGTGACGCCGGGCCAGTTACCCACAAACTGATTCGCCCCCGTCAGCGCGTTGAAAAGCGTGGTTTTGCCGCTGTTTGGGTTGCCCGCGAGGGCTATTGTAACCGACATATTTGTTCCTCCTAACTAAATTAGATTCGACTAATACCTTGGCAAAAAATAAAGGCTATTTCACCTCTATCATTTCGGCGTCGGCCTTACGGAGCGAAAGCTCGTATCCGCGCACGTTCACCTCGATAGGATCGCCCAACGGGGCCACCTTGCGCACGTAAATCTCCACGCCGCGCGTGACGCCCATGTCCATAATCCTGCGCTTGACGGCTCCGCCGCCGTTCACCCTTTCTACGGTAACTGTCTCGCCAACGGCGGTCTCTCTTAAGGTTTTCACTGATATCTCCCCTTTCCTTCCAGATATGCGGCAACCCGCTCAAATCACACCATTATCCGCTCGGCAAGACTGCTGTCGATAGCCACGCGCGAATTTTTCACGTTTACTATCATATTCCCGCCAAGCTCCGATACGACGCTCACTTCCGCGCCCTCCACAAAGCCGAGGCTCTCCAGAAAGCGCCTTGTTTTCTCTTTTCCGCCGATTTTGACGATTTTGCGTTTTACACCGGCTTCCATCAGCTTAAGTGGCATAATATCTCCTCCTATCGGTTGGTTCGGTCTGTTATTCATCAGCCGTTAGTTAGTTTAGCACAACTAATTGAGTTTGTCAATACTTTTTTTGAAATTTTTTTTATTTGCTGGAATTTGTCGCGCCATACACAAAATTTTATGTTGACGTTTTAAATATGTTAAGGTATAATTAAAATCGTAACGGAGGATTTAGGAGGATACGATATGAAACGACTGACGGCCATAATACTTATTTTCGCTCTGTTTGCCCTGCCGGCCTTTGCCGAGGACGCGGCCGAGGGTTCCGGAGAGCCGCTGTTCACAACGGTTACGGTGCATTTACAGCTTATGAGCGAGGCGGCGGTTCTGAAAGAGCAGACGCTCATATTTGAACTGCTGGACGGAAGCGACAGCGCTTCTCTTGGTGAAAAAACTATAGAAATTAACGGCGAAACCCCGCCGTATATCGACCTTTCCTTCACGGCGCCGGCCTACGAGATAGGCAAGGCCTTCTTCCTGCATATAAAGCAGGGCGAGGCCGAGCTGGGTTTCAACGGTTCCGTCGGAGCCTACTTCACTCTCCAAACCTATTCCGCCCCGACCGCGGACGGCGCGAAGCTCGACTACTTTACCGAATTTTACATGACGCTGATTCCTGCGGCCGGTAGGATAGTAAACCTAAAGCTTGACGGCGAATCCCGTCCCGATTTGGCGCTCTATACCTACCCCGAGGGCATACTCATCTCCGCCGAGGCTCTTGGTGCGCTGGGGCTCGCCTCGGCCCGCCTTTCGGACGGAGGGCTGACGCTCTCCAAGGGCGACGTTAGCCTGCTGCTTTACCCCGACCAGCTCTGCGCCTACAGGAACGGCGAAGCCTTTAATCTGACACTCGCTCCCCGTAATATTGACGGCGGGCTTTATGTACCCGTGGCTGATACGGCCTCCGTTTTTGGCTGCGGAATCGACTACAGCGACGACGGCTGCACGCTCTCGCTTTCGCTGGGCTACGCCTCGGCCGGTCAGAACGCGGCGGAGAAGCTGATGAACGGCAAGGGCATAACGAGCGACACCAACTACCTTATCTGGGTATCCAAGGGCGAATACACAGTGCGCGTGTTCAAGGGGCAGCGAGGCGGCTGGCACCAGATAAACAGCTTCCCCTGCGCCATTGGCGCGCCCGCGACCCCCACTGTCGAGGGCGTTTTCAAATATTATCAGTACCAGAGCCGCTGGGAGTACCCCACCTACTACGTGGGTCCGATAATGCGCTTCTACGGCGGCTACGCCATCCACTCCACACTGCTGCGGTACAGCGGGGCCAACGCCGACGCCCGCGTGGGCGTACGCATATCCCACGGCTGTGTGCGCGTCCGT
Organism: uncultured Clostridia bacterium; assembly: GCA_947629005.1. GTDB lineage: Bacteria > Bacillota > Clostridia > UMGS1883 > UMGS1883 > JAFLUQ01. The sequence continues at coordinate 224,424 of CANRCD010000002.1, read as the reverse complement.
CCGGAGAATATTAAGTGGCTGACGGATACTATACCATTGCAGACTACGATATATGTAACAGCATAAAACGCAAAGGGCGGCCCATCGGCCGCCCTTTTTATTTCTCGGATCGTTTTACTTAAAAGGCGAATTCCACGTCACGCCGCTCTCAAGGATCTCGTTTTTAAAGCTGCATGGCAGCAGCCGCCACACCAGCGGAAGAACCGCGCACATGACGGCGGTATCCGCGACCAGCGGCCGTAATCGCGAAAAAAACGATAGTGCCGCTCATGTATATTGCGCTTGACTCGAACAGATTTGTGGCGTAACCTATCACAAGGCCGGCCGCCGGCTCGAGCGCCACGGCCGTTACTGCGGTGCCCACTGTATCAAGCCACATCGGCATCTTAAAGATGTGAGAAACCCAGTAAAGACCTATATTTAGGGCAAGGCCGAGGAGCATTACGGCAATGTACCTTTTCTTTTTTACACTCATTTTATCGTTCATTTTCGCCGTCCTCCTTTCCGCTGTCCCGCGCGTCACGGTCGAGTTCCTCCATGAAGCCGGCCGTTTTTGACAAGCTTTTTGTCGAAGATTGGAGATTTTTTCTGTAATGTCCGGCCTACAGGAAAAAGGCTTCCCCCGAGGGGAAGCCTTTTTATGCCGACATATTTACACAGCAATACCATCGGAGCGCGAGGTCGGCGCGCCCCTACTATCTTCTTTTTCTTTTCTTCTTCCTGCCGGAAAGAGCCGAGGCTATAAGCGCGGCGGCCAACGCCACTCCCAGAACAACATAGAGCCAGTCGGGCAGCCTCGCGCCCTTGACGCGCCCCCACGCTGCGAGAACCAGCTCGTTGCGGTCGCCGAAATCCTCCATTATGCCGCAGCGGGCGGTTACCTCCTCGGACGGGTACTGCGCCATAAGCTGGCGGTCGCGCTCGCCGGTGTGTACTATGGCGCGGCCGTTTTCAAGGCGGTCATCCGAAAGGGTTCCCTCAAAGAAGTACGTCAGGTCGTAGGCTATATCTCCCTCGTCGTCGCCGTACCAATCTGTGACGAGGTCAAAAAGCTCGTCTCCGGCGATGGCGCTGGTGTAGCCGATAAATTCTTGGTTCATGGCGGCTATCTCGGGTCGGCAGAGGAAGTCCACAAAATCCTGTGCCAGATCGACATTGGCGCCCTTCGGCATTACCCAGCCGTCGAACCAAATCGTGCTGCCCTCCTCGGGCACCTTGTAGCCGAGAAATATATCGTCCTCCTCCTCGGCGAGATCCATGGCGTATACGGCGTCGCCGCTCCACGCCACGTTTGCGGCTATCTTGCCCGAGACGATGTCGGTCTTGCCGGTATCCACCTCAAACTCGTAGATATTGGTCCTCATGTCCTTGAGCGCCCGCTCCACAAGGTCTATGGACTCGTCATCCACGCGGTTCACTATCTCATGGGTACGGGCCTGAAGCTCGGCCGCGCTTATTTTACCGGCGTCGTAGGCGGCGCGGTTCGCGCGGAGCTCGTCGCCGTAGACCTCAAGCAGTCCGATAACGTAAGCGTCGCGGCTGGTGTCCTTGCAGCTTGTGGCCTTGCGGTAATCGGGGTTCCAAAGTATGTCCCAAGTGCTGACGTCTCCTTCCGTGACGCGCTCGGGATCGTAGAGTATGCCCACGGTGCCCCACATATAGCCCACGGCGTAGTCCGTCCAGCCGTAGCGGCTGAACATATCTCGGATAAAGGGCGACACGTTGGCGGTGTAATTCGGCATTTTGGAAAGGTCGTACTTTTCGACCATTATGTTTTCCTCGCCGCCCTCCACGGTCTCCTTTATCATTTTCTGTATGATGTAATCCGACGGGCAGACAAGGTCGTACTGCGTTTTGCCCGTGCGCAGAGTATTAAGCATGGTTTCGTTGGTTTCAAACATATCGTACTGCACCGAAACCTTCTGTCCGGTGCGGGATTCGTAATCCTCTTCCCAGAGCTCGAGGACCGATTTATCCACCTTGTTGTTGTCCTCGTCAACACCGTCGTTTATATAATCCTGCCAGTTATAAACGCGAAGCACAAGGCTTTCGCTTCCGTCGGCAAGGGCAGTAATCGAGCCCAGCGCGAGACCCGCGCCGAGCAGCAGCGCCATAAGAAATTTTTTCATCTATCACAGTCCCTTCGTTTTCCGAATCTACCTTCTCGGCCTGCGGCTCTCAGCCTTTTTGCCGCGGAGGTTCGCGATAAGCAGCACCACCAGCGCCAGCAGAGTTATTATTGTCGTCAGCGCCCTGAGCGACGGCGGCAGCGTGCCGCGCTTGCTGGTTATGCCGTAAACGTAGGTGCTGAGCGTCTGATAGGCGGTATCGCGGGTAAATGCCGTGATAATATAGTCGTCAAGGCTGAGCGTCACCGAAAGGATAAAGCCGCTGACGACGCCCGGTATAACCTCGGGCAGCACCACGCGCATAAGAGCCTTGTTCGGCGTCGCGCCGAGGTCCATCGCCGCCTCGTAGATGTTCGGATCCATCTGCATCAGCTTGGGCCGTACGCTCAGCACCACAAAGGGTATGGTGAGCACCACGTGGCCGATAAGCAGCGTGATAAAGTTAAAACGCACGCCGAAAAATACGAAAAGTATAGTCAGCGAAAGAGCCGTCACAATCTCGGCGTTGAGAATCGGAATCTGGCCCATGCCCTCGAGCAGGGCCTTCGCCCGCTTGCCGCTGTAGAATATGCCCACCGCGCCGAGGGTGCCCAGTGCCGTTGAAACAAAGGCCGAGGAAAACGCCACAATAAAGGTGTTGAGCGTAGCTTCCATGATGTCTCTGTTTTTGAACAGCGATGAATAAAGCCTCAGGCTGAAGCCGTTCCACGTGCCTATAACCTTTGTATCGGTAAAGCTGAAGGCCACCAGTACAAGGATTGGCGCATACATAATGAAAAGTACTATATATACGTAAAACTTCTGAATGAAGCCGGTAAGTTTATTTCCCTTCATTTTACCACAGGCCTCCTCTCGCGTCGTCCTCTGTCTCGACATTTCTGGTAAAGAACGAGCCCACAAGGATTATCACAAGCATTATCAGCGCCACAAGGCTGCCCATGTGCCAGAGCCCTTGGTCAAAGTAGAGCTGTATACTGTTTCCTATGAGGGAAATCTTTCTTTCGCCCATAACGTCGGAGATGACGTAGCTGCTCATGGTGGGCATGAACACCATCATCGCCGCCGAAACTATGCCGGGCATAGTCATGGGTATCACCGTGCGGACAAAGGTCTGCGCAGGACGCGCGCCAAGGTCGTAAGAGGCCTCAACAAGGCTTTTATCCATTTTTATCATGGTGGTGTAGAGCGGGAGAATGGTGAAGGGCAGGTAGTTATATACCATGCCCACCATCGTGGCCGCGTAGGGGTGTTCGCCGCCCTTAAGCCCCATCCAATAGATGAGGTCGCGGGTGGCGGCGGTACGCAGAACAAAGTTTATCCACATTGGCATGACAAAAAGCAGCACCGTCGCCATCGTGAAGCCCAGTTCCTTTTTCGCCAGCAGCATTGCCACCGGATAACCGATAAGCAGACACAGCGCCGTGTTGCCGAGACCGATGAGCAGACTGACGGTCAGGGTATCAACGTTGTTTCTGTCGCTGAAAAATATGGTGAGATTTTCCAACGAGGGAACGCCGCTGCCGTTGGTGACGGCATAGCCTATAATGAGCGCCATCGGAGCCACAACGAAAAGCGCCATAAACACGGCATAGGGTATGGCGAGAAATTTGCGCTGAAAGCGGAGGTTACTTTTTCGCATACTTTTTAGCCTCCCCCCTTAGCGTAAGAACGATACTTTCCGGCTTAACGTGAATGCCCACGCGGTCGTTCTCGTCGTAGGTATATTCCGTGTCAAGCACAAAGTCCTCGTCCTCGGCGGTGCGGACGGTGAGCATATAGTGGTCGCCCTTGTATATGGTGGCAACCACGCTGCCCTGCGCCTCGCCCGCGTCAACGTCGTCAAGGATTTCAATATCGCCGAGGCCTATCGAGGCCTTGACGTCGGCGTCGGTGAAGTCGTAGACCGTGCCGTCGGGCCCGATGACATAGCCGTCGCCGTCGAGAGTTGAGCCGGACACCAGCTGCGTTACATCGCAGGGGAAGGGGCGTTCGGAGATGACGACATTATTGTTTTTGTCGATATAGGCGTCGTCGTAGACGTTAGCCGTCAGCTCCTTGGCCATGATATGTATACCGTCGGGCTCGATGATTATACCGGCCTCTCGGTCAATGTCAAGATTGCGAGTATCCTGAATGACTACCTCGCTGCGGCCCACCATCATCAAATATTCGTAATGTATGCCCTTAAAAATCTTGCTCACAAGTCGGCCGCTGACCTGTCCCTCACCGGCGGGGACGATTTTTATGTCCTCGGGGCGGACGACTACGTCCACCTTCTCGTTTTTCTCAAACTCGTCAAGCGCGTCGAAAACATGGCCCAAAAAGCGTACCTTAAGGCCGCCCATGGCGGTGCCGCTGTATATGTTGCTCTCGCCGATAAAGTCGGCCACAAAAGCGTTGGCGGGCTCGTTGTATATGCCCTCGGGCGTGCCTATCTGCTGTATCATGCCGTCCTTCATCACAACTACTGTGTCGGAAAGCGTCAGCGCCTCCTCCTGATCGTGGGTCACGTATATAAAGGTAATGCCAAGCTTTTTGTGCATTTCCTTAAGTTCGAGCTGCATATCCTTGCGCATTTTAAGGTCGAGCGCGCCAAGCGGCTCGTCAAGGAGCAGTATCTCGGGCTCGTTCACGATGGCACGGGCAATGGCTATGCGCTGCTGCTGGCCGCCGCTGAGCGTCGAGATGTCACGGTCCTCGTACTCCTCAAGGTCAACTATTTTCAGTGCGGAGCGGACCTTTTCGGTTATTTCCTTCTGCGTCAGCCTGCGCTTTTTGCCGTTTTCCCCATCCACTCTCTTAAGCTTGAGCCCGAAGGCTATATTGTCGTAAACGTCAAGGTGCGGGAACAGCGCATAGCGCTGGAACACGGTGTTTACCGGCCGCTCGTATGGCGGAAGAGAGGAAATATCCCTGCCGTTCAAAAGAATCTGCCCCTCTGTGGGCATTTCAAAGCCGGCTATCATTCTGAGGGTCGTTGTCTTTCCGCAGCCCGAAGGCCCGAGAAATGTTACAAACTCTCCCTTTTTGACCTGCAAATTGAAATCCTCCACCGCGTATGTCTGCCCGTAATGCTTCGAGACATTTTTCAGCTCGATAATGATGTTTTTGTCCTTCAAAACTGCGTCACCCCTTTAAGTATTTGGGAGCTTTAGCCCCATCACGATTTTTCGAAGCGGCCTACAAGGACGTCCTGCCGCCTCAAAATAAAAACAGCACAATCAGGGACTATGCACGAAAGCCCGCCAATTGTACCAGTAGCAGTATTGTACAATGTTTTGCCTTGATTGTCAATAGTTTTGCAAAAATTTTTTAGGTTTTTTTGCGGGCGCGATTTTTTTCAAAACCGTATTGACAAAACGCGGCGATTTTAGTATAATAAGGTGTAATTAAGCTCGAGTGGCGGAACTGGCAGACGCACAGGACTTAAAATCCTGCGGCCCTTAAAGCCGTACCGGTTCGATCCCGGTCTCGAGCACCATTAAAAAAACGCCGGCGCCGCGGCGTTTTGCAAGGACAGGGCCGCCGCGGGGCGGCTCGTTTTTGTAACGAAAGGATGGCCGCCATGGACTTTTTTTCGGAAAAGCTTTTTTCACTGACCGTCAGCGGCTGCGGCAACAACAATTACTGCCGCCTCTCTGCCGGCGAGGAAACCGAATTTTTGAGCTGGTACAGGCCCCGCCGCACCGGCCCGCTTGATATTGCGATAAAATACTGGAACCGCATATATTCCACCGGCTGCGGCGTCCGCGAGGAGGCAGGCCCCAGCTTTACCGTGACGGAGGCGGCCATAGGACGCGGGGATAAGCCCTCGCCCCGCCCCGAGGACGAGGCCCGACTGACCTTTGGCGGGGAACCCTTCGCCGAGGTGACGGAAGGCTTTTCCAGCGACCTCGCTCCGCTCACTCTCTGTGAGGGAGACTGGCTATCCGTGCGGCTCCGCGTTCGGGCCGAGACGGACTGCGCCCTTCCCTCCACCAACGAAAGCGCGTCCTCGGGATTCAGAAACGGGCTTCGCACGCTGAACGTGCTGCGCCCGGGCTTTATCGGCTCCCAAGGGGATTTTCGGAAAACGCTGCTCTTTTTTGGCGACAGCATAACGCAGGGCGCCCGCACCCGCACCGACAAATACGAGGCGTGGAGCCACCGCGTTGGACTTGCCTTGCCCGACGACATAAGCGTGATAAACAACGGCTGCGGCTGGGCCCGCGCATACGACGCCGAGGCCGGCGGTATCTTTCTGAGGCTCGCCCGCAGGGGCGACGTTGTTACGGTGTGCTTCGGAGTGAACGATATAAAGACCGGCAGAAGAACGGGCGAGCAGGTAATAACGAGCCTTCGCCGCGCTCTGGAGCTTCTGAGGGAAGGGCGTTCGGACATAAAAATCATACTTTTTACCGTACCGCCATTTAACCTTGATCAATGGGAGGAGAGGCAGCGTCAAATAGTGAATCGGGCCATTCTCGGCGGCGAACTCTGTTCGGAGGTTTTCGACTTAGCTTCTCTGCTTGAGGGCGAAAGCGGCCGCGTGCGTCCGGAATTCATGTGCGCTTCGGACGACGCCCACCCCAACGGAGCCGCCGGCGAGGCCGCGGCGCGTGCGCTGCTGTCGAGCGGGCTTTTAGACTGTTTATGGAAGTGAAGCTGATATGAAAACCCCATCGCGCCGCATTGCGGCTACGGTTTTTCTGTGGATAATGGCCGTCTCGGCCATGTGCATGATTTTTGTCTTTTCAGCGCAGAATTCCAACGAATCCACTAAAACCAGCGGAACCGTGGCGAGGGCCGTACTGTCGCTGGTGGTTCCGGAATATAAAGAAATGACGCCCGCCCAGCAGGACGCCCTTGTTGAAAAGGTCATGCTGCCGGTGCGCAAGCTGGCGCACTTTTCGATTTACGCATGGCTGGGCTTTTGGCTGCTGTTCCTTTGGGGGCAATACAGAAAAAAACACCTGCTGCCGCTGTCAGCGGCCGTTTCGGCTGTTTACGCCGTCACCGACGAGCTGCACCAGCGGCTTGTTTCTGGGAGGTCGGGCCGCCCGACGGACGTACTTATCGACACCGCCGGCGCTCTTGTCGGGGCGGCGTTCGCCCTGCTTTTACGGTTCCTTTGGCAAAAATTGAGGAATAATAGGATAAAACCATTGTAAAATTTGTATAATTTTCGGTTTGAATTTGCGCGAATTTTGAGCTATAATTATAATATGATATTGGGTAAAATAGGGCGGTGACAGATTATATGTATAATGTAACCGTTGCGGGGCTGGGTCTTATCGGCGGCTCCATGGCTATGGCGGCGGCAGGCTTTAAGGACTGCCGCGTTTACGGCATTGATATCGACGCCTCCGTTGTGGCAAAGGCCTTTGAGGACGGTGTGATCGAAAACTCTTCCTGCTCCGAGGCCGAGACCGAGCGTATTCTCGCCGATACCGACCTGCTCATCGTTGCCCTGTACGCCCGCGCGACGGTGGACTTTATCCTCGGCAATCAGAAGCTGCTCAAGAGCGGCGCTGTCGTAATCGACGTGTGCGGCGTAAAAGGGCCCGTCGTGGGAGCGGTTGAGGCCGGCCTTCGCAAGGATCTGTATTTCGTTGGCTGCCACCCGATGGCCGGCCGCGAGGTCAGCGGCTACATTAACGCCCTGCCCACGCTCTTCGAACGCTGCAATTTCATTATCGCGGCCACACCCAACACCCGCCGCCCCGCGCTTGAAACCGCCGAGGCACTGGCAAGGCATATCGGGGCCGCCAACGTAATAACCACCACTCCCGAGGACCACGACGAAATGATAGCCTACACCTCGCAGCTTATGCACGCGGTGGCCGTGGCCCTGTGCGACAATACGCATATTGAAAAAAGCGCCATGTACAGCGCCGGCAGCCTGCGCGACTGCACCCGCGTCGCCATACTCAACGAAGAGCTGTGGAGCGAGCTGTTTGTGCTCAACAAAGCCTCGCTCGCTAAGCTCATCGGCGAAATGTGCGACAGCCTTATGAGAATTAAGACGGCTGTCGAAAGCTCGGACAGGGATAAACTTAAGCAAATAATGCGCGGTGCAACCGCCGCGAAGCGTAAATTCCTTAATAATTGACAGGAGGAACCTATGCCAGCATATATGGATAATTACAATAAATGGCTCGCCTATCCCGCTTTGGAGGAAAGCCTCCGCCGTGAGCTGGAGGCCATAGCGGGCGACGAGGCCGAAATACGCTCCCGCTTTGAAACGGAGCTTTCTTTCGGCACGGCCGGTTTGCGCGGCAAAATCGCCGCCGGCAGCAACCGCATGAATATCTATACCGTTCGCCGCGCCACGCAGGGCCTTGCAAGCTGGATAACCGGCATGGGCGGCCAAAGCCGCGGCGTGGCCATCGCCTATGACAGCCGCCATTTCAGCCCCGAGTTTGCCCTCGAGGCCGCTTTGGTGCTGTGTGCCAACGGCATAAGGGTATATCTGTTCGACGCTCTGCGCCCCACGCCCGAGCTCAGCTTCGCAGTCCGCCGCTTGGGCTGCGTTTCCGGCATTGTGATAACCGCCAGCCACAACACTAAGGAGTATAACGGCTACAAGGTCTACGGCGAGGACGGCGGCCAGCTCCCGCCCGAGGCCGCCGACGTTGTCATTGAGGCCATTGAGGGAATCGACATCTTCACCGGCGCCGCAACTATGGATAAGGCCGAGGCTGAAAACCGCGGGCTTCTCACGTACATAGGCGAGGACATAGACGCGCCATACATCGAAAGCGTGTACGAGCAGTCCATAAACCGTGACGTTATCGCCTCGGTAGCCGATGATTTCAGCATAATATACACCCCCCTACACGGTACGGGCAATAAGCTCGTCCGCCGTATTCTTGCCAAGTGCGGCATGAAGAACGTGTATGTGGTCAAGGAGCAGGAGCTCCCCGACGGCGACTTTCCCACGGTGAAGGCCCCCAACCCCGAGAACAAGGACGTTTTTGAGATAGCCATAGGCATGGCGAAGGAGCATAACACCGATCTCATCATCGGCACCGACCCCGATGCCGACCGCGTGGGCATAGTAGTCCGCGCCGACAACGGCGAATATGTGACGCTGACCGGCAATCAGACCGGCGTTCTGCTCAGCGAATACATCCTTTCCCAGCGGAGAGAAAAGGGCCTTATGCCCGAAAACCCCGTGCTTATCAAAACCGTCGTCACCACCGAAATGCTGCGCCCCGTTGCGAAGGAATACGGCGTGGAGCTGATGGAGGTGCTGACCGGATTCAAGTTCATCGGTGAAAAAATTCTGGAATTTGAGCGGGACGGCAACAAGAAAAACTTCGTATTCGGCTTCGAGGAGAGCTACGGCTATTTAAGCGGCTCCTATGTCCGTGACAAGGACTCCGTGGTGGCCTCTATGCTCATCACCGAAATGGCCGCTTGGTACAAAAAATACAGGGGCATGAACCTTTACGAGGCTCTGCTCTCGCTCTATAAAAAATACGGATGCTACTGTGAGGGCGTTAAGAACATCTACCTTGACGACCCCGACGGCCCCGCCCGCATAGCCGCCATGATAGACCGCCTCAGAAACGGCGGCTTTAAGGATTTTGCCGGCGTTAAGATTACTGCCCTGCGCGACTACGAAACCGGCGTCATAACCTATGCCGACGGCAGCAAGGGTGAGACTGGTCAGCCGCTAAACAACATGATTTACTTTGAGCTCGGCGGCGAGGGCCAAAGCGGCTGGATAGCCGTGCGCCCGAGCGGCACCGAGCCCAAGATAAAGTTCTACTTTGGTTACAGCGAGGCCGACGGGGCCGCCGCTCAGGCCAAGCTCGAGGAAATACGACGCGCTGTGCTTGACGCCGCAGGCGCGTAATTTGGCGGGCCGTAAAAAAATACGCGCAGACCGTTCAAGGGCTGAAGGCTTTGAAACCACATTTCATTTATATAACTGTAAAAAAATTAAAAGCCTGATTTGACGAAGAAAATCCGCCCTAAACGAGCGGATTTTCTGCATTTTATGCCCTTGAACTACGAACGAAAATTACCACTCGGCGGCGTCGGGGCAAAGCACGTTTTTGCTCCGACACTTTTTCACGAAAAAATGTCGTCGCGCAAAGGCCTGCCCCTCCTTTTTATTCGCATTGTATAAAAATTGATATAAAAAAGGATGATATAATATGAAAAAAATTTTATTTGTGAACACCTGCGTTCGCATATGAAAAAAATTTTATTTGTGAACACCTGCGTTCGCAAAGGGTCGCGGACGCTGAGGCTTGCGCGGAGGCTGCTCGCGGGCCTCGACGGCGAGGTCTGCGAAATCCGTCCGGATTTGTGCGGCTTAAGCCCGCTGTGCGAGGATTCGCTCCGACGGCGCGAGGAACTGACCGCCTCGGGGGATTTTTCCGCCCCCGAGCTCGGGGCGGCGCGCGTCTTTGCCGACGCGGACACTATCGTGATTGCCGCGCCGTACTGGGATTTGTCGTTTCCCGCGCTGCTAAAAATATATCTTGAAAATGTAACGGTCTGCGGAGTGACCTTCCGCTACGAGGAGGACGGCACGCCCAGGGGTCTGTGCCGCGCGGAAAGACTTTTTTACGTGACCACCTCCGGCGGGCCAATCACGCGCAATATGGGCTTTGAATACGTGGACGCGCTTGCCAAGGGCTTTTACGGCATAAAGGAAACGCGCTTCATATCGGCCGAAGGGCTTGATATTTGGGACGCGGACGCCGAAGCGCTGCTCGACGAGGCGGCAAGAGCCGCCGGAATTTAACCGAGGCCGGACGAAAAGAGGAAAATTATGCTAAATATGGGAATAATCGCCTAATCCTTTGGTCGCGTCGACTCCTGTGTGTTTATAAAATTTACCACGGATAAAATTTTTGCCTTCGCAGATACTACCATAGTAATATCGCAGCAAAAAGGAGAATTTCATATATGAAAGCAACAGGTATAGTCAGGAGGATAGACGACCTGGGAAGGGTAGTCATCCCAAAGGAAATACGCCGCACCCTTCGCATACGCGAGGGCGACCCGCTGGAGATCTTCACCGAGCGGGACGGCGAGGTCATTTTCAAAAAATACTCGCCCATCGGCGAGCTTGGCGATTTTGCATCAGAATACGCGGAAACACTGTCTAAAACCAGCGGCAATCCGGTGCTGATAACCGACAAGGACAATGTTATCGCGGTATCGGGCGCGCCCCGCAAGGAGCTGCAGGAAAAGCGCATAAGCGACAAGCTAGAAAGGCTGATGGACGAAAAGCGGATTTTTGTTATGGAGCCCGGCGGAAGCGACCCCGTGCCGATTGTGGAGGGGGCCGACAAGTACTACGCGGGCGTTATGGCGCCCATTATCAGCGAGGGCGACACCATCGGTACTGTCGTAATGATAACCGATCTCACCGGCGACGGCATGGGGGAGGTAGAGGAAAAGCTCTGCCAAAGCGCTGCCGGGTTTCTTGGCAAGCATATGGAAGCATAGGCTTTAGGCAAAAAATGTGGGCGCGGGCCCGCATTTTTTTTGGCAAAGGCCTTGATAAGCGGCCTAAAATATGGTATAATATTTTAAATACATATACTATATTTCAATGGCGAGATAAAGAAACGGAGGACACACAATGTTCACAGCGGAACTTAAAAGCGCCGGCGCATACCTTTGCGGCGGCAGAATAATCGACGCGAAGGACGCGCCCGAGGGCTTCCCCTCGCCCGAGGCCGCCCGCGAAGGCACCATGGCCTATAAGATAATGCGGGCTCACTCGACGGGCGGCGAAAAAATGAGGATAAAATTTGACGCCCTCATCTCGCATGACATAACCTACGTAGGCATAATCCAAACGGCGCGGGGCAGCGGGCTTAAGGAATTTCCCCTCCCCTACGCGATGACAAACTGCCACAACAGCCTTTGCGCCGTCGGCGGCACCATAAACGAGGACGACCACGTGTTTGGGCTCAGCGCGGCAAAAAAATACGGCGGCATATACGTGCCGGCAAATCAGGCCGTTATCCACCAGTACGCCCGCGAGATGATGAGCGGCGTCGGGAAGATGATACTCGGCTCCGACAGCCACACCCGCTACGGCGCGCTTGGCACGATGGGCGTCGGCGAGGGCGGGCCTGAGCTTGTGAAGCAGCTCCTTAACAACACCTACGACATCGCCGCCCCCGAGGTAGTGCTGGTGTACCTTGAGGGCGCGCCAAAAAAGGGCGTAGGCCCTCAGGACGTGGCTCTCGCCCTCGTTGGCGACACCTTTAAGGACGGCTTTGTGAAGAACCGCGTGCTGGAGTTCACCGGTCCCGGCGTAAGCAGCCTTTCGATGGACTTCCGCATCGGCATAGACGTTATGACAACCGAGACCACCTGCCTTTCGTCTATATGGCACACCGACGAGAGGGTTGAGGAATTTTACAAAATACACGGCCGCGCCGGCGATTATAAGGAGCTGCGCCCCGAGGAGAACGCCTATTACGACCGCGTTATAAGGATAGACCTTTCAAAAATCGAAAGCATGATTGCCATGCCCTTCCACCCCTCCAACGCCTTCACCGTTCACGAGCTCCAGCAGAACGCCGGCGACATATTGCGCGAAATCGAGCTCAAGGCCGCCGAGCAGTTCGGCCCCAAGGTGCGCTTTAACCTGACGGATAAGCTCGTTGACGGCAAGATCATGATAGATCAGGGCGTAATCGCCGGTTGCAGCGGTGGTATGTTCGAGAATATATGCGAGGCCGCGGCTATACTTAAAAATGCCGACATAGGCGACGGATATTTCAACCTTTCGGTTTACCCAAGCAGCGTGCCGATAAATCTCGCGCTCATCAAAAACGGCGTTCAGGCTTCGCTTCTCGAGGCCGGGGCCGTGTTCAAGCCCTGCTTCTGCGGGCCGTGCTTCGGCGCGGGCGACGTGCCGGCCAACAGCGGCCTTTCGCTTCGCCACACCACCCGCAACTTCCTCAACCGCGAAGGCTCCAAGCCCGGCGAGGGCCAGCTAAGCGGCGTGGCTCTGGCCGACGCCCGCACAATTGCGGCCACCGCGCTGAACAAGGGCGCGCTGACAGCCGCCACCGACGTTGAAATACCCGAATACAACGCCGAATACAGCTTCGACAGCGGCGTTTACGAAAAGCGCGTGTATAACGGCTTCGGCAAGGCCGATCCCAACGCCGAGCTGCGCCTCGGCCCCAACATCACCGACTGGCCGAAGATGTATCCCTTGGCCGAAAATCTGCTGCTCAAGCTCGCCGCCGTGATACATGACGAGGTCACGACTACCGACGAGCTTATCCCCTCCGGTGAAACGAGCTCTTACCGCAGCAATCCCCTGCGCCTGAGCGAATTTGCACTGTCGCGCCGCGTACCCGAGTATGTGGGCCGCAGCAAGGCCGTGGCCGCCGTTGAAAAGGAGCGGCGCGAGGGCAAGCGGCCCGTGGAGCTGACCGAGACGCTGATGAAGGTCGGCTCCCCCGAAAAGCTGATGGAAAGCACGCAGTTCGGCTCGTGCGTGTTCGCCAACAAGCCCGGCGACGGCTCGGCCCGCGAGCAGGCGGCCTCCTGCCAGAAGGTGCTGGGCGGCTTCGGAAATATATGCTACGAGTTCGCCACAAAGCGCTACCGCAGCAATTGTATAAACTGGGGTATTCTCCCCTTCACCATTGACAGGGACACGCCCTTTGACTACTCCGACGGCGACTACGTGTTTGTTCCCGGCATAAGGAAGGCCGTCGAAAGCGGCGCGGAGAATATCCCCGCGACCGTCATAAAGCGAGACGGCTCCACCGAGGCTCTTATGCTGCATATCACCGGCCTGACAGCCGACGAAAAGCAGATTATCCTCGACGGCTGCCTGATGAATTATTACGCAAACAACAATAAGTAAGGAGGAGAACACAGTGAACAAAATCCCCATGAAAAATAAAATCGTCGAGATGGACGGCGATGAGATGACCCGCATTTTGTGGAAGATGATAAAGGACGAGCTGCTGCTCCCCTTCGTGGAGCTGAACACCGAGTATTACGACCTTGGCCTGCCCCACCGCGACGAAACCGACGACCGTGTCACCTACGAGGCCGGCGAGGCCATCAAAAAGTGGCGCGTCGGCGTGAAGTGCGCCACTATAACGCCCAACGCCCAGCGCGTGGAGGAATACAAGCTCAAGGAGATGTGGAAAAGCCCCAACGGCACAATCCGCGCCATTTTGGACGGCACTGTGTTCCGCGCGCCTATACTGCTAAGCTGTGTGAAACCCGCCGTGCGCAACTGGAAAAAGCCCATCACCATAGCCCGCCACGCCTACGGCGACGTATACAAGGGAACCGAGTACCGCGTGCCGGAAAAGGGCAAGGCCGAGCTGGTTTTCACCGGCGAGAATGGGGCCTCCTTCCGCGAGACCGTATACGAATTTGAATGCCCCGGCGTGCTTCAGGGCCTATATAACAAGGATAGCAGCATTAAATCCTTTGCCCGCTCGTGCTTCCAGTACGCCATCGACACAAAGCAGGACCTTTGGTTCGCTACCAAGGACACCATATCCAAGCAGTACGACCAAACCTTCAAGCTGATTTTCCAAGACATATTCGACAGCGAGTACAAGGCGAAATTCGACGAGCTGGGCATAGAGTACTTCTACACCCTCATCGACGACGCCGTGGCCCGCGTGATACGCAGCGAGGGCGGCTATATCTGGGCCTGCAAGAATTACGACGGCGACGTTATGAGCGACATGGTGTCCACGGCCTTCGGCTCGCTCGCCATGATGACGAGCGTCCTCGTCAGCCCCGAGGGCTGCTACGAGTACGAGGCGGCCCACGGCACTGTGACGCGCCACTACTACCGTTACCTCAAGGGCGAGGAAACAAGCACCAATCCCATCGCCACGATTTTCGCGTGGAGCGGCGCTATAAAAAAGCGCGGAGAGCTGGACGCTTCGCCCGAGCTGACGGACTTTGCCGACAAGCTTGAGTCCGCCTGCCTTGACACCCTTGAGAGCGGCGTTATGACGAAGGACCTTGCGGGCTTGGCCGAGGGCGTGACGCCCACTGTTGTCAATTCCCTTGATTTCATCAAGGCCATTAGGGCAGAGTTGGAGAAAAAACTCGGCTGAAAAGGAAGATATTTTATGTACGACACAATTATTGTCGGCGGGGGTCCTGCGGGGCTCACCGCAGCCATATACTCGGCCCGAA
This sequence comes from uncultured Clostridia bacterium, assembly GCA_947629005.1. Taxonomy (GTDB): domain Bacteria; phylum Bacillota; class Clostridia; order UMGS1883; family UMGS1883; genus JAFLUQ01. The sequence goes on along the minus strand of CANRCD010000002.1, from coordinate 209,140 downwards.
GCGGCAAAAAAACGCTGTTGCTTGAGGGCGGGGCATTTGGCGGGCAGATGACGCTGACCGAAAAAATAGAAAACTACCCCGCCTTCCCCGCCGGCATAGCCGGTCCCGAGCTCGGCCGCCTCATGCGCGAACAGGCCGAGGCCATGGGCGCGGAGGTGCGCCGCGAAAAGGCGAAGGAAATTTCGCTTAAGGATAAGACCGTAGCGACGCGCAAGGGCAGTTACGCCGCGCAAAGGTTGGTGCTCGCCATGGGGGCCTATCCCCGCCCGCTAGGCGTTAAGGGGGAAAAGGAGCTCGTGGGCGCGGGCGTCAGTTACTGCGCGGTCTGCGACGGGGGCTTTTTCCGCGACAAGACCGTGGCCGTAATCGGCGGCGGCGATACCGCCGTCCATGACTGCGAGTACCTCAGCCGCCTTTGTAAAAAAGTTTACCTGCTCCACCGCAGGAGCGTCCTGCGCGGCGGCGACGCGGCTCTTGCCCGCATAAGCCTGCCGAACGTGGAGTTCATGCCCAACTCCGAGGCCGCCGAATTTACGTCTGAGAGCGGGCGTCTAAATGGGATTTTGCTAAAGGACGGCAGAAGCCTCGCCGTGGACGGAGTGTTTGTGGCAGTGGGCGCCCTGCCCCGCACCGAACTCGTTGAGGGCCAGATAAGCCTCGACGAAGGGTATATCGTGACAGACGAAAGGATGCGCACCGAAATCGAGGGCGTATTCGCCGTGGGCGACATCCGCAAAAAGCCCCTGCGGCAGGTTGTCACCGCCGCCGCCGACGGAGCGGTCGCCGTGAGCGAAAGCTATTAGGAGGAATTATGGATTACAGGCAGACAACGGAGCAATATTATTCGCTCTGGGCCGGAAAGGACATCAGCGCGGCCAAGGGCGTGGAGTATGTGTACTCCGACGAAAGGAACCGCGTTCAGCCCGGCTACTCCCACCGATTTGACGTCTGGGCATGGTTTGGCGACGGCAAGACGATAATTTCCTACGGCGACGCCGCCGCCCCGAGGCTCGGCACGCTTACGGAAAGGCTTGGCGCCTCGCCCGCCCCCTCGGAGCTATCGCGCGCCTTAGCCGAGGTATACTCCGGTTCCGTTTCCCACGGAATAAAATATCTTTTTGCGGGCGGCCCATACGAACCCGGACCTGCCCGAATCCTGCGCAGAGAGGACTACGCGCTCTACGAGGACTTTTTCAGAAAAATCAACCCCGATTGCAGAGACATCGGCTGGCTGCGCGAATATTTTGACGAAATGACAGACGCAGGTATATGCTGCGGCGTTTTTGCCAACGGCATACTCGCCTGCTGCACCGACGCGCCGCTAATGCCCTACATGGCCGACGCCGTGCAGGAGATAGGTGTCAATACTTTGGAGGAGCACCGCGGGCGTGGGTACGCCTCGGACAGCGCGCGGCTCTGCGCCTTGCAGATAGTTAAAAACGGCAAAACGCCGCTTTGGTCAACCGACGCCGAAAACACCGCCTCCCGCAGAACCGCGCTTGCCGCGGGCTTCCTCACCTATGGAGAATATATCGGTTTATCTTTGGAGGATTGAGCTATGGAAGTTACATACAGCTATACTCACGATTTCCACGCCGCCGCCCTGCAAGACTTGTTTCTGTCGGTTGAATGGTCGTCCGGACACTATCCCGACAGGCTGGCCGAGGCCATGAAGGGTTTTGAGACCGTGATTTCTGCATGGGACGGTGATAAGCTCGTTGGTATGATTTGTGCCATGGACGACGGCTCCATGACGGCCTACGTCCACTATCTGCTTGTGCGGCCCGAATATCAGGGACTCGGTATAGGCAGGAGACTGGTTGAAGCGGTTAAGGAAAAATATAAGGAATATCTGCGCATAGTTGTCGTCGCATACGACAAAGAAGCGGACTTTTACAAGCGTTGCGGCTTCAATAGATCTGATAATTCAAGCCCAATGTTTATTACTTCACTTTGGACATGATTGGAGTGCAGCCTATGGTATCTGTAATCAAAAACGGCCGCGTCCTCACGATGGAGGGCGCGGAGTACGAAAACGGATTCGCAGCCTTTGAAAACGGAAAAATAACCGCCGTTGGACCGATGAGCGAGTGTCCCGAAGGCGAGACCGCCTTTGACGCGGAGGGCTGCTTTGTCGTCCCCGGGCTAATCGACGCCCACTCCCACATCGGTATGTGGGAGGACTCGCTCGGCATGGAAGGGGCCGACGGCAACGAGGATACCGACCCCATAACTCCTCAGCTTCGCGCAATCGACGCGGTGAATCCGATGGATCACGCCTTTGCCGAGGCGCTGGCCGCGGGGGTGACCTCGGTCGTGACCGGACCGGGCAGCGCAAACCCCATCGGCGGCTCCTTTACGGCGATAAAAACACGCGGACGGCGGGTGGACTATATGCTCATCAAGGCCGACGCGGCCATGAAATTCGCCTTTGGCGAAAATCCCAAGGGCGTATACGGCGAAAAAAAGCAGTTCCCCTCAACCCGCATGGGAACGGCGGCGGCTATCCGCGAGGCGCTTATTAAGGCTAAAAAATACGCAGAACAGGATGAGCCTGATTTTGACTTTAAGAGCGAAAGCCTTGTCCCCTGCCTCGGCGGCGGGATGCTTGTGAAGGCCCACGCTCACCGCGCCGACGACATCTTCACCGCCCTTCGCATAGCCAAGGAATTTTGCCTTAAAATGACGATAGAGCATTGTACCGAAGGCCACCTCATAGCCGACATACTCAAAGAGGAAAATGTAGGCGTCTGCGTGGGGCCGAGCCTCGGCGACCGCAGTAAGCCCGAGCTCGGCGCGCTCAGCTACGAAACTGCGGCGGCGCTGGCGGGGGCCGGCCTTAACGTCGCCATCATTACCGACCACCCCGAGATACCCGAAAAGCACCTGCCGCTGTGCGCTGCGTTAGCCGTAAAGGGCGGCATGGACGCCGCCGAAGCCCTTAGGGCGATAACTATAAATCCGGCGCGGCTCTGCGGCATAGACGGCCGTGTCGGCTCGCTGAAGGTCGGCAAGGACGCCGATATCGCCGTATTCGACCGCTTCCCTCTTGACTTTGACGCCGCCGTAAAGGCTGTGTTTGTGAACGGCGAGCGGGCTGTATAAAAAAACACAAAAAAATAAACCAAAACAGCCTCCTGCGGCAGATACAAAATCTACCGCAGGAGGTTTTTTATTAACCTGCGGACAGCCGACATACTGCCGCGCACGCGCGGTCACCCCTTGGCGGGGATGAACAGTATCTGCCCCTCGTACACTATGGCGGCGTCCATACCATTGATTTTCATAATAGAGCGCATAAAAGCGCGGGTATCCTCGCCCTCGGGCTTATACTCCTCGGCTATAGACCAAAGGCTGTCGCCCCGATTGGCGCTGACATACTCTCCCACCGTTTCGGCAGGAGCAAAAAGCCCGTTTAGCGCGCCGCTGAAAACAGCCCACATAACGGCCGCGGCCAGAAGCACGGCAATAACCGCCGCTCTGCGCTGGCGGTTGAGGACGGACTGCCTCCTTGCCTTCTTTATAATATAAGCGGAATGATATTCCATCGTCATAAATAACAACCTCCGTTCGTACTATTGCAAACATTTGTTCGCTTTCTGACTTTAGTATATCAGAACATTTGTTCGTTGTCAATACTTTTTTTGAAAAAATTAGAACAAATGTTTGCATTTTTGAAAAAACTGTGCTATAATGATTTTAAGGAGATGATTTTATGCCAAATTTTGAAAAACAGAACAAAATTCTCTCGTATATCGAACAATATTCCTCCGAGAAAGGCTATCCGCCAACGGTTCGAGAAATTGGCGAAGCCGTGGGGCTGAACTCGCCCTCCACCGTACATGGCTACCTTAAACGGCTTGAGCGCGACGGCAAGCTGGAAAAGGGCGAAAACAGTTCCCGCGCGCTGAGGCTGAAAAACGGCGGCATTGAAAGGGACTTTCTTGAGGTGCCCGTCATTGGCCGTGTGGCCGCCGGCACGCCTATTCTGGCTGAGGAAAACTTTGAACGCACCTTTCCCCTGCCGATGGATTTTGCAAAAAACGCGGACATTTTTATGCTGCGCGTTCAGGGCGACAGCATGATAAACGCCGGCATCTTCGACGGCGACTATGTTGTTGTGGCACAACAACAGGTGGCCCATAACGGTGAGATGGTCGTAGCTCTTGTTGACGACAGCGCAACCGTAAAAACCTTTTATAAGGAAAACGGCCATTTCCGCCTTCAGCCCGAAAACGACTATATGGAACCCATTATCGTGAGCGACGTAAGCATTCTCGGCAAGGTCATCGCCGTGTTCAGAAGTCTTTTGTAAATCTTTCGCGCCCGACGGGGCTTTTGCCATTTTTTCCTTGACAACCGCGCGGTTTTGTTCTATAATAAGAGGTAGTATTTATATTTCTGAGAGGGGCTCCCGAAATGTTCAAAATATTAGGTACGGGTCACAGTCTGCCCGAAAAAATAGTCACTAACGACGACCTTTCAAAAATCGTAGACACCTCCGACGAGTGGATAAGCAAGCGCACCGGCATACGTCGCCGCCATATTGCCACCGTAGAGACCACCTCCTCCATGGGTATCGAGGCCGCGAAAAACGCGCTCGAAATGGCCGGAGTTGCCCCCGACGAGTTGGACCTTATCCTCGGCACTACGGGCACTGGCCTGAACGTATCTCCCGGGGTGGCTTGCTCGGTTCAGGAAGCGATAGGCGCATCGTGCCTGTCATTCGACATATCCAGCGCCTGCTCGGGCTTCATTGCGGCCATGGACGTGGCGGCCAAATATTTTGGGGCCGGCGCGGTGAAAAAGGTGCTCATTGTCAGCAGCGAAACCATGTCCCGCTATGCCGACTGGACAGACCGCAGCACCTGCGTGCTTTTTGGCGACGGGGCTGGAGCCGTGGTGCTGGGCGAGGGCGACAATCTGCTCTCAATAAAGCTGCACACTCACGGCAACACCGAGTATGTGGGCATACACGGCGCGAGGGGAAACTGTCCCTTTGCCGACCCCATTGAGGCTTGTAACAGCTTTGCTTTTATGAACGGGCAGGAGACCTATAAGTACGCTATCGGCGCGATGAGCGGCGATATTGTGGAGGCGGCGGAGCTTGCGGGCATTCCGCTTGAGGGCATAGATCACATTATTCCCCATCAGGCCAACCTAAGAATAATATCCGCCACACAGAAAAAACTTGAAATACCCATGGAAAAATTCTGCGTGGGCATTGAGGACATGGGAAACACCAGCAGCGCCAGCGAGCCCATAGTGCTCGATATCGAAAACCGCCGCGGCCGCTTTAAGGCGGGCGACATCGTAGCCTTTACGGCCTTCGGCGCGGGCCTGACGGACGGCGGCGCAATTTACAGGTGGTAATACGGGCAAGGCCCTTATTATAAATACATATTTTAGGAGGAATACACCATGGTATTCGACAAGGTAAAGGAAATTCTCGCGGAGTACACCGACGCGGACATAACGCTTGAAACCGCCTTTGACGACCTCAGCATTGATTCTCTTGATATGCTCGACATGGTCATGAAGGTTGAGGAGGAGCTCGGCGTGGAAATTGAGCTTAATCCCTCTATCACAACCGTCGGCGCGCTTGTAGACCTCATCGAAAGCAAGTAAACCGCCATGCCCGCGCCGCGCCGCGCGCGGCGCGGGCCCCGACGGAAAGGCAAGGGAGCAAAGCTCCTTTGCCTGTCTGTTGTATTAATAATAAGGAGAGATTTCGATGATAAAAACCCCGCTTTGTGAGCTTCTGGGTATCGAATACCCCATTTTTCAGGGCGGAATGGCTTGGATAGCCGACGCCGAGCTGGCGGCGGCCGTGTCGAACGGAGGCGGGTTGGGCATAATCTCGGCCATGAACGCCGGCGGCGACTGGCTGCGCGATCAGATAAAGAAAGCAAAAACGCTGACGGATAAGCCCTTCGGCGTGAACATAATGCTAATGAGCCCCCATGTGGACGAGGTTGCGCAGGTCGTGGCCGAAGAGGGAGTGGCCGTGGTGACTACCGGCGCGGGCAACCCCTCCCGCTTTATGGAGGGCTGGATAGCCGCTGGGATAAAGGTCATTCCCGTAGTGGCCTCGGTGGCTTTGGCAAAGCTTGCCCAGCGCTGCGGAGCCACGGCTGTTATCGCCGAGGGTGGTGAAAGCGGCGGCCATGTGGGCGACCTGACGACGATGGTTCTGGTGCCGCAGATAGTTGACGCTGTGGACATTCCCGTGCTTGCCGCGGGCGGCATTGCCGACGGACGCGGGGTGGCGGCGGCCTTTATGCTGGGCGCGGTGGGCGTACAGCTCGGCACGCGCTTCCTTGTCGCCAACGAGTGTAACGTTCATGAAAACTACAAAAAGAAAGTTATTAAGGCCGGCGATGTGGACACCATCATGACGGGCCGCAGGCTCGGTCATCCAGTAAGAAGCATAAAAAATCCCTTCTCCCGCAATTATTTTAAGGCCGAGTACGACCCGAGCGTAAGCGACGAGGAGCTGGAGCAGCTCGGCGTCGGCTCGCTTTACAAGGCAGCCGTTGAGGGCAACGAAAAGGATGGCAGCTTCCTCGCAGGGCAAATAAGCGCAATGGTCAAAAAAGAGCAGCCCGCGGCGGAAATCATAACCGAAATCTTTACCGAGGCCGAACAGGTTCTTAAGGGGGCCGGAAAATGGGTAAAATAGCCTTTGTGTTCTCCGGTCAGGGCTCGCAGTATACCGGAATGGGCCGCGAACTGTGCGAAATAAGCCCTGCGGCAAGAGCCGTGTTTGACACGGCCGAGGAACTGCGCCCCGGCATAAGCGCCCTCTGCTTTGAGGGCAGTAAGGAAGAACTTTCCCTCACTGTGAACACGCAGCCATGTATGTTCCTTGTGGATTTGGCGGCGGCGGAGGCCCTTCGCGAGCGCGGCGTCAGCGCCGACTGCGCCGCAGGCTTCTCGCTCGGTGAAATTCCGGCCATAGTCTTTGCCGGTATGCTCCCCGTGCGGGATGGTTTTCGGCTTGTGAGACTGCGCGGCGAATACATGAACGACGCCGCCGAGGAGACCGGCAGCGGCATGGTTGTCTGCGTAAAGCTCCCTAATGAGGCCGTAGAGAGTATTGCCGAAAAATACGATAAAATGTACCCCGTCAACTACAACTGCCCCGGGCAGCTTGTGGTGGCGGGAGACAATGACGAGCTTGCGGCCTTTTCGGTGGACGTCAAAGCCGCCGGCGGCAGGGCCATACCGTTGGCCGTCAGCGGAGGGTTTCACTCGCCCTTTATGAACAGGGCTGCGGAGCGACTTTACGCCGATATGACCGCCATGAGCTTTGCCGAACCGACAATACCGGTGTACTCCAACTACACCGCGGACGTCTATTTCGGCAATGCGGCGGAGCTTTTGCGCGAGCAGATACGAAATCCCGTTCAGTGGCAGAAAATCGTGGAAAAAATGATAGCCGCCGGCGTCGATACATTCATTGAGGTCGGCCCGGGGAAAACTCTATCGGGCCTTATCGCCAAGATAGACTCCTCCGTCCGCGTGCTGAACGTGGAAAACAAGGAAACGCTTGAGGCCGCCGTTGCGGCCGTTAAAGGAGAGTAAGCTATGCTATTGGAAGGAAAAAACGCCATTGTCACCGGCGGCTCGCAGGGCATAGGCCGCGCCATCGCGCTTAAGCTGGCCGAAAACGGAGCCAACGTCGCCATTCTATACGTGGGCGACAGGGAGCGCGGCGGCGCCACCGTAAAAGAGCTTGAGGCTTTGGGCGTTAAGGCGCTGGACATATACTGCAACGTGGCCGACTTCGAGGAGTCCAAGGCCGCCGTGGACGAGACCGTCAAGGCGTTCGGCAGGGTGGACATTCTGATAAACAACGCGGGCATTACCCGTGACAACCTCATCCTCAAGATGAGCGAGGCGGAGTTCGACGCGGTCATAAGCGTCAACCTCAAGGGCGCCTTCAACATGATAAAGCACACCTACCCCCTATTCATGCGCCAGCGCTACGGCAGGACGGTATCCATAAGCAGCGTGGTGGGCCTCGGCGGCAACAAGGGGCAGGCCAACTACAGCGCCAGCAAGGCCGGTATCATCGGCATGACAAAGTCCGCGGCGAAGGAGCTTGCCTCCCGCGGCGTAACATACAATGCTATCGCCCCCGGCTTTATCGAGACCGACATGACGGCCGTTCTTTCGGAGGAGGCAAAAAAGGCTATGTGCGCGCAAATTCCCATGCAGCGCACCGGCAAGCCCGAGGACGTGGCGAACATTGCGCTGTTCCTCGCCAGCGATATGGCCTCGTACGTGACGGGCGAGGTTATCCGCTGCGACGGCGGTATGCAGATGTAGGCGGAATTTTTGCAGGGAGGGGGCCGAGCTATGACAGGTCTCGGAAAAATATTTGAAAAGCTGGTACCCGGGCTGCGAAGCATATTCGGCGGCTCTCTCGCGCAAATAATTTTGTACGGCTCCGCCGCGAGGGGCACAGAAACTGAGGAATCCGACGTGGACATAGCCGTTATTGTGAACGGATATACGAAGGATATGCACGATAAAATGATAGACCTGACAGTTGACCTCGAGCTTGAGCACGACAAGGTTTTGTCGGTCCTGCTCATTGATTTGGAAAATTTCAAGGAGTGGGAAAATATACTCCCCTTCTATAAAAATGTGAAAAAGGACGGAGTTTTGTTGTGGAGCGCAGCGTAGAGGATTTGGCGAGGCACCGCTTTGACTGCTGCCTTGAGGCATTGGAGGACGCGAAAATTATGTTCGAGGCCGGAAGGTACAAGAACACTCTCAATCGGGCGTACTACTCCATCTTTCACGGCATACGCGCCGTAAACGCGCTTGACGGCTTTGACAGCGGCAAGCACAGCGGCGTAATAGCGCATTTCAACAAACGCTATGTCAAGGAGGGAATTTTCCCGAAGGAGGCCTCGCGGCTTATAAAGCTGGCATCGGAGCAAAGAGAAAGCGCCGATTACCTTGATTTTTTCATTGCATCAAAGGACGAGGCCAGCGAGCAGATAGCAAGGGCCGAAAAATTTAAGGCTATAATTGAAGATTACCTTAAATCAAAAGGAATTATTATGAAAAGAGGTTAAAGCGATGTTTCGTGTGGCGATAACCGGTCTTGGCGCGGTAACCCCCGTGGGGAACAGCGTCGGTGAGATGTGGGAGAGCATAAAGGCCGGCAAATGCGGCATAGACTATATAACCAAGTTTGACACAAGTGATTTTAAGGTGAAGCTGGCCGCAGAGGTGAAGGACTTCGACCCGTCCGTGGTAATGGACAGGGGCGAAATTCGCAAAAGCGACCTGTTTGGCCAATATGCCATGGCCGCCGCGGTTGAGGCCATGGGCGACAGCGGCCTTATATCTGGGGAAAATATTGCTCCCGAACGCTTTGGTGTGTACTTCGGCAGCGGTATAGGCGGTATGCAGACGTTTATTGACGAAGTCATAAAGTGCCGTGACGGAGGCCCCAAAAAGGTTTCTCCCTTCATGATACCCGCTATGATAATCAACATGGCGGCGGGAACAATCGCCATACGCTTCGGCTGCAAGGGCCCTGCCATTCCCGTGGTTACGGCCTGCGCCACAAGCACCAACGCCATTGGCGAGGCCTACCGCGCCATAAAGCACGGCTACGCCGACGCGGTGATTGCCGGCGGCAGCGAGGCGGCTATCCTTCCCGTGAGCCTCGCGGGCTTTGCCAACATGAAGGCCCTGACCGAAAGCGAGGACCCGTCAAGGGCCTCGATACCATTCGACAGGGAGCGCTCCGGCTTCGTTATGGGCGAGGGCGCGGGCGTTATGATACTTGAAGAAATGGAGCGCGCGAAGGCCCGAGGCGCGAAGATATACGGCGAGCTCTGCGGCTACGGCTCCACCTGTGACGCTCACCACATAACCGCTCCCGACCCCGAGGCCGTGGGCGGCGCGGCGGCGATAAGGGCGGCACTTGAGGAATCCGGCGTCAATAGCGACGACATATATATAAACGCTCACGGAACCAGCACGCCCTTGAACGACAGGAGCGAGACCGTGGCGATTAAAAAGGCTCTCGGCGAGGAAAGGGCACACAAAATAAACGTGTCCTCCACGAAGTCCATGACGGGCCACATGCTCGGCGCGGCCGGCGCGGTAGAGGCCATAATCTCCGCCCTCGCGCTGCGCGACGGTGTGGTCCCCCCGACAATCGGCTACCGCGAACCCGATCCGGAATGCGACCTCAACATTACGCCCAACGAAGCGGTGCGAAAAAATCTTGACCTCTGCCTGTCCACCTCGCTGGGCTTTGGCGGGCATAACGCCTGCATTGCGATAAAAAAGGCCTACTAAAGGAGGGTTTTCAAAATGTTTGGAATAGACGATATGTTCAATAACCGCGACGAAATTAAGGCCATTGCGGAAATGATGAGCGAGGCCGGGCTTACAAAAATCAAATTAAAATGGGATGACTGCGAGCTGGAGCTTGAAAGAGGGGCGTTCGTCACCGCGTCCGCTCCCGCTGCCGCTCCAGATATACCGGCGGTGGAAAGCTCTCCCGCGGCCAATGTCAATTCCGTGAAAAGCCCGATGGTGGGCGTGTTTTACGCCGCTCCCTCCCCCGAGGACGAACCTTTTGTCAAGGTCGGCGACAGCGTGAAAAAGGGCGACGTGCTGTGCATTGTTGAGGCCATGAAGCTGATGAACGAAATAATCGCCGAGCAGGACGGCGTCGTCGCCGAAATCTGCGCCGAGGACGGCGAGCTCGTTGAATTCGGGCAAACGCTGTTCATACTCAAGTAAGGGGCGAAACCATGAATAAAGAAGAAATAAAAAACATAATTCCCCACCGCGACAATATGCTGCTGGTGGACGAGGCCGAGGTCAGGGACGGCACGGCCTACGGAAAATATCACATTACCGGCGAGGAATTTTTCCTTAAAGGGCATTTCCCCGGAAATCCGGTGGTGCCGGGCGTCATCCTCTGCGAGATGATGGCCCAGGCAAGTTGCGTGCTGCTGGCGGAAGAGACCAGCGGCAGAACTCCCTATTTCACGGGGCTGAACAACGTCAAGTTCCGCAAGACCGTCCTCCCCGGCGACACTTTTGAAACCGAGTGCCGCATCACGAAGGTAAAAAAGCCCTTCTATTTTGCCGAGGGCAAGGGCTTCGTGGACGGCAAGCTCTGCACCAGCGCGGAGTTCAGTTTTGCCGTTATGTGACGGGAGTGAAAAGCAATGTTTTCAAAAATACTTATTGCCAACCGCGGCGAAATAGCGGTGCGCATAATACGCGCCTGCCGCGAAATGGGCATTGAGAGCCTTGCGGTGTATTCCTCTGCCGACGCCGACGCCCTGCATGTTTCCCTCGCGGACGACGCCGTGTGCATAGGCCCGCCTCTGCCCAAGGACAGCTACCTTAATATGGAAGCGCTGATAACAGCGGCCAAGGCAAAGGGCGCTCAGGCCATACACCCAGGCTACGGCTTCCTTTCCGAAAACGCTGATTTTGCCGATATGTGCCGCGAAAACGGCCTTGTTTTCATTGGCCCGCAGGGCGACGTTATCCGCAAAATGGGCGACAAGGCCGCCGCCCGCCGCACCATGAGCGAGGCCGGCGTGCCCACAACTCCCGGCACCGGCCTTATATCCGACAGTGCGGCCGCCCTCGCCGAGGCCGATAAAATCGGCTACCCAGTGATGATAAAGGCCACCGCCGGCGGCGGCGGCAAAGGCATACGCATAGTGGAGCGGCGCGAGGATTTTGAAAAAGCCTTTAAGACCGCCTCAGCCGAGGCTCTCAGTTCCTTTGGCAACGGCGACTGTTATATCGAAAAATTTCTTTCTCCGGTACGTCACATTGAGGTTCAGCTTCTTTGCGACGAAAAGGGGAACATCGTCTGCCTTGGGGAGCGCGAATGTTCCATACAGCGCAACAATCAAAAACTGCTCGAGGAGTCTCCCTCACCTGCCGTCACACCGGAGCTTCGCGAAAGACTCTACGATGCAGCAGCAAAGGCCGCCCGCGCCGCCGGTTACACCAATGCCGGAACGGTGGAGTTTCTGCTCGACAGCGGCGGCAGCTTCTATTTTATGGAAATGAATACCCGCCTCCAGGTGGAGCATCCCGTGACGGAAATGGTCACAAATATAGACCTTGTAAAGTGGCAGATACGCATAGCGGCAGGCGTTCCGCTGAATTTTTCGCAGAAAGACGTATTTCTTCACGGCCATAGCATCGAGTGCCGCATAAACGCCGCCGGCGCGGGCGCGGAGCTGAAGCTGCTGCACGTGCCGGGGGGCTTCCGTGTCCGCTTCGACACGGCGCTGTACCTCGGCTGCACCATTCCCCCATATTACGATTCGATGATAGGCAAGCTCATCGTGCAGGCCAAGACCCGTGACGAAGCCATACGCCGTATGCAGTCGGCGTTGGGCGAGCTAATCATGGTGGGCGTGGACAACAACGTGGAACTCCAACTCGCCATAATTGGCGATAAGGACTTCCGCAGCGGCGATTTCCATACCGATTTTATGAAAACCCACGACTATAAATAAAGGTGTGATAAGCAGTGATTCCAAAGACCCTGTTCAAAAAAGCCAACAACGAGCTTGAGCACATCGGCCGCACGGTTTACGAGGACTTTGTGGAGGCCACGCAGACCTGCCCGCAGTGCGGTTTTGAGCTGACGGCCACCGAGCTTAAGGACAATCACGAGGTATGCACCAAATGCGGTCATCACTTCCGCATGAACGCCCGCCAACGAATAGAGCTCATCGCCGATAAGGACAGCTTCACCGAGCTTTTTGCCGACATGGAAAGCGTCAACATTCTATCCTTCCCCGGCTATGACGAAAAGCTGCGCTCCAGCCGCGCCAAAAGCGGCGAGCGCGAGGGTGTTGTCGTAGGCGAGGCCTCAGTTGGCGGCAGACGCTGCGTCATGTTCGTGATGGAATCGCAGTTCATGATGGGGTCGATGGGCTCCGTCGTGGGCGAAAAGGTGGCCCTTGCCTTTGAACGCGCCACCCGTGAGGGGCTGCCCGTTCTGGGCTTTACCGTCAGCGGCGGTGCAAGAATGCAGGAGGGTATTGTGAGCCTCATGCAGATGGCCAAAACCAGCGGCGCGGTAAAGCTGCACAGCGACGCGGGGCTTCTGTATATTGCCGTACTGACTGACCCTACCACCGGCGGCGTGAGCGCGAGCTTTGCCATGGAAGGCGACATCATCCTCGCCGAGCCGGGCGCTCTCATCTGCTTTGCGGGCCCGAGAGTCATCGAGCAGACAATACGCAAAAAACTGCCCAAGGACTTCCAAACGGCCGAAGTTTTGCTCGAGCATGGCTTTGTGGACGCCATCGCCCCCAGAAATATTCAGAAGGAAATGCTTGCGAACCTTCTCGCCCTGCACGAAAAGGAGGAAAGCGAATGAGCGCCGCATACGAAAGGGTGCAGGCTGCCCGCGCGAAGGGCCGCCCCACCTCGGTTGACTATATAAACAACATATTCACCAACTTTCAGGAGCTCCACGGCGACCGCCGCTTCGGCGACGACGGAGCCATTGTGGCCGGCATAGGCCGGCTTTCGGATATGCCTGTTACAATAATAGCGCAGGAAAAGGGCCAGACCACCAAGGAAAAAATCGCCCGCAACTTCGGCTCGCCCAACCCCGAGGGCTACCGCAAGGCTCTGCGCCTGATGAAGCAGGCCGAAAAGTTCCGCCGCCCTGTTATTTGCTTTGTCGATACCTCCGGCGCGTACCCCGGCCTCGGAGCCGAGGAGCGCGGGCAGGCCGAAGCTATAGCCGAAAACCTGATGGAAATGATGACGCTTCGCACGCCAATAATTTCGGTGCTCGTAGGAGAGGGCGGCAGCGGCGGCGCGCTTGCGCTGGCCGTCAGCGACGAGGTGTGGATGATGGAAAATTCTATCTACAGCGTCATCTCGCCCGAGGGCTGCGCCTCTATACTGTGGCGTGACGCGAAAAAAGTGAAGGAGGCCAGCGAATGTCTGCGCCTCACCGCCGAGGATCTCTATTCCCTCGGCGTTATAGAACGGATAATCCCCGAAAGCGGCAGGGATTTCACCGCCGCGTACATGAACCTGCGCACTTGGCTTAAAAAAGCGTTGGACGACCGCGCCGGCCTTTCGCCGGAGGAGCTTATCGAAAAGCGCTACCAACGTTTTCGGAAATTCGGCTCCGTATCAATTCAAAATGAGGTGGATTAATGACAGTCATAAAAGCGATAATTCTCGGCCTTATTCAAGGTCTGACGGAATTTTTGCCGGTCTCAAGCTCCGGCCACCTTGCCATTGCCGGCGCAATCATGGGCATGGATCCGGAGGCCGACAGCCTGCTTTCGTTTAATATACTCCTTCACGTAGCCACGCTGGCCGCGGTGTTCATCGTCTACCGTGAGGATGTGTTCCAACTGATAAAAGCTTTCTTCTCAATGCTTGGCGACATTTTCACCGGTAAGGGCGCGGGCCTTAAGAAGGACGTGTACCGCAGGCTAATCGTAATGCTTATCGTAGGCACGCTGCCCGCCGTCGTAGCGGCGCTGCTTTTCGGTGATATAATTGAAAACCCGTCCCTTTGGCTCATTGGCCTGTTCCTGATGGTGACGGCGCTGCTGCTTTTGCTCAGCGACCATATTGCCGGCGGCAAAAAAACCGCCGACGCCATGTCCGTCAAGGACGCTCTTATCGTGGGCTGCTTTCAGGGATTGGGTGTGTTCCCCGGCATAAGCCGCAGCGGCAGTACTATAGTGGGAGGCCTGTTTTCGGGCCTTGAAAAGAACACGGCGGTGCGTTTTTCGTTCCTGCTGTCCATACCGGCGATTTTAGGCGCGATGGCGCTCGATGTTAAGGACCTGTTCTCGGGAGCGAGCGTCCTGCCCTCGGCCCCCTGCGTAATCGCGGGTATGCTTGTCGCGGGAATAAGCGGCTATCTCGCCATTCGCTTTATGCTGGCTATTGTGCGTCGGCAGAAGCTGGGCGTGTTCTCCGTCTACTGTGCGCTGGCCGGAATTGCGGCCATTGTCCTGAACTTCACGCTCTGATAATAAACTTTAAAGAGGTTACATAATGGCTAAATCCACTCCTCAAAAAAACACAAAGCGGAGTACCAAGCCTCGTGGCGCGGCGGCCTCCGTCTCGCCTGCGAAGCCCGTGAAAAAGGCGGAAAAAAAGGCGGCGAAGCCCATGAAAAAGAGCGGTAAGTCCGATTCACGCCTTAGCCGCGAGATTAGGCTTATAATCTTTGTTTTTGTCTGTTTCATGCTCGCCATGAGCTACTATACGCCGTTTTTCGGCGTGGTCGGCAGCTTCATCAAAAATCTCGGTATGTTCTTCTTCGGTCCGGTGGCTTACATAGTGCCGGTTTTTGCGGCGCTGGCAGGGTTTCACGTGCTTATCAAAGGAACGCTCAGCCCGAACGCATACCGCTTCATTGCGGCGATTTTGGCGTGCGTCTGCGTGGCCGGTCTGCTAACCGTGCATAGCTATAGGCTCAATCCCACGCTTTACGGCGAGGGATATACTGCCGACGAAATTTCGTTTGCAATCGAGAACAATCCCCGTTACATCCGCTATGAGTATTCCGGCCCCTTCGACCTGCTCTCTAACATTGTGAACGCGGGCAAGGGCGGCAACGGAGGCGGTATATTGGGGTATATCGCGTCGATTCTTTTCATTCGCCTGCTCTCGCCCATTGGCAC
This sequence comes from uncultured Clostridia bacterium, assembly GCA_947629005.1. Taxonomy (GTDB): domain Bacteria; phylum Bacillota; class Clostridia; order UMGS1883; family UMGS1883; genus JAFLUQ01. Next base: position 193,445 of record CANRCD010000002.1, on the reverse strand, counting down.
AACGGCGCTGCTTTGGGCGCTTATGTTGGCGCTGGCCGCCGTGGCTACAGGCAGGGCGCCCTTCCTGTACCTCGCGGGGAAAATTCGCGGCCTGATAGACGACATACGCGAAAAGCGCGCCGAAGCCGAGACTGAGGCCGACGGCGAGAGCGAGCCCCTTCTTGAACTGCCCGAGCACGCCGGAGAGGTGACTAAAAAGGCCGCAAAGAGTAAAAAAACAAAAAAATCAAACGAAAAAAAGAGATTGCTCGAAACAATCGCCTCACTCATTACCGAGGACGAGCCCGCACCAACAAAGGCTAAGACTGCCGCCGGCAAAAACGGCAATAAAAAGAAAAAGCGCCCTGAGGGCGAAAAAAACGCAGAAGTCAATAAAGTGGAGCCTCATCTCGTCACCCCGCCCTCGGGCGAGAGCGGGCAGGTGCGTATTAATATGTTCGACGTTCCTCCCGCCGACGGCGAGGTTCCCGAGGATATAGAGGAGCTCGCCATGGCCGAAAGCGGCGGCGTTCCCTCCAAGAAGGAGGACGCCACTCCCATTCCAGTCACAGACGACGAGATTGACACCGACTTTATCCCCTACACCTTCCCGCCGATGAAGCTGCTTGGCCGTGAAAAGCCCAGCAAGGACACCACCTCGCAGGAGGACGTACTCCGCATGGGCAATAAGCTCATCGAAACGCTGGCTTCTTTCGGTGTCGAGGCAAAAATCAACGAAATCACCAGAGGGCCGGCCATAACCCGCTTTGAGATATCGCCCGCGGCCGGCGTCAAGGTGAACAAGATAGTCAATCTTTCAAACGACATAGCCCTCAATCTGGCCGCCGTGTCGGTGCGCGTTATCGCACCCATACCCGGCAAAGCCGCCGTTGGCATTGAGATACCCAACGAAAAGGTCTCCATCGTGCGGCTGAGAGACGTTGTAGACACCGATGAGTTCCGCGCCTTCAAAAGCAAAACGGCCTTTGCCCTCGGCAAGGACGTCAACGGCCGCGTAATCATCGCCGACATATCCAAAATGCCCCACCTGCTCATAGCGGGCGCGACAGGCAGCGGTAAGTCTGTGTGCATAAACTCATTGATAACCAGCATTATCTACAAGGCCGACCCGAACGAGGTCAAGCTTATAATGATAGACCCAAAAATGGTGGAACTCGGAGTTTACAACGGTATTCCGCACCTGCTCATTCCCGTTGTGACCGATCCGCGGCGGGCCGCCGGCGCGCTGAATTGGGCGGTGCAGGAGATGATAAAGCGCTACAAGCTATTCGCCGAAAACAACGTACGCAACATGGCAGGCTACAACGAACTGGCCGAACTGACCGGCGAGCGCAAACTTGAGCAGATAATCATAATCGTAGATGAGCTGGCCGATTTGATGATGGTCAGCGCAAAGGAAGTCGAGGACAGTATATGCCGTCTGGCGCAGATGGCCCGCGCGGCGGGTATGTACCTCGTCATCGCCACACAGCGTCCCTCGGTGGACGTTATCACCGGCCTTATCAAGGCCAACGTACCCAGCCGTATAGCCTTCGCTGTGTCGAATCAGATTGACAGCCGCACCATTCTTGACATGGGCGGCGCCGAAAAGCTGCTTGGGCGCGGCGATATGCTGTTCCTGCCGATGGGCGCGAACACCCCCACCCGTATTCAAGGCGCCTTTGTTTCCGACGCGGAGACCGAAGCCATAGTTGAATTCGTAAAGCAGGATTTCACCGCAAAATACGACGAGGACGTAATTGAGCACATTGAGCGCGGCGTAGAGTCCGACCGCGACAAGGAGGAAAACGCCGGCGACGCCGACGAAATGCTCCCCGCAGCCATAAAGGCCGTGGTTGAGGCGGGACAGGCCAGCGCCTCGCTGCTCCAGCGCAGACTTAAGGTGGGCTATGCCCGCGCCGGCAGGCTTATCGATCAGCTTGAGGAGCGCGGAATCATTGGTCCTCATGAGGGCAGCAAGCCCCGCGAGGTGCTTATAACCCACAGTCAGCTGCTTGAGATGGAAGCCGCCGGCGAGGACAACGCCTGAGAGCGGCGTTTATAAACAAAAGAACAGGGCGGCCTTTCAGCCGCCCTGTTCTTTTGTTTAATGTGCCTGAGACGCACGGACATTCAACCTAAATGTTTCGTCGGAGACCGCCGTTCCGCCGGCAAAGGCCTGCACGCGCACGTCCACGCTTCTGTCCACGTATGCCGAAAGATCCACGCTGACCGAGTATGGAATAGCGTAAGCCGGATAGTCAACGCCGTCCACAGTGTAGACCACATAATCAAGCTTTTCAACCGGAGCCGTCACGTAGGAGCAAAGCTCCACAAGGGCGGCGGGAGCGGTAAAGTTGTTCATAAGCTCGTAGTAGAAAAGATCGGGCGCCTTGTAATCAACGTACTTCATATACAGCGGCGAACTCTGTATGCCGCGGATATATGCGTCGAGCACAGTCTTGTTTTCCGAAAGAATGAATTTGCGCTTACCGCTGGCATCCTCCTTGTTAAAGAGCACGACCATCTTAAGATTAGGATACTTGATGGGCAGATAAGTGTAGAAATCCTCCATCTGGCGGGCCGAAAACTCTGTTATATCCTCGCCTGTCCAACTGCTCACATAGCTGCACCCACCCTCGGATACGATAATCGGCTTCCTTTTGCCGTAGGTGTTATACACGCCATCTAAGACGGAGCTCCATCGGCTGCGGTCGATTCCCTGCCCGAGCGGATCGTTCTTAGGGTCGTATTCCTGATAGGTGCTGAGGCCCACGTAATCCACGTATTCGTCGCCGGGGTAGTAGAGGTCAATCGTCTCGGCGGGGTAAAAATTAGGCGCCCAGACAAGCGCCACCGAGGGAGCGTACTTGCGGAAGATGTCCGCCACAAGGCGGTATTTTTCGATGTAGAGGTTATAGTCCGTCGTGTACCATGGGCAGGTAGTATCGTTCATCTCGTTGGCAAATCGCAGCAGTATCGTGCATGGAGCGCTTTCCAGATATTTGGCCTGCCTGATGATATATTCGGTATCGGTCACACTTGCCATACCTGCCCTTGGCTGCCAGCCCAGTTCGAGAATCAAGTCATTTTCGGCAACGCGCTCGAAAAAGTAGTCGTGGCGTGAAAACTCATCGCCATAGTCGAAATATTGCAGCTCCAGCGGGTGGCGGACGCCCGTGAGAGAAGCGGTGTTGGAATTATAGGTGGTGCCTAAGATTATGCCATGGGCGTTCTCTCCCGGGAGGCCAAAATACTTCGACCGCTTATAACTCTTATCCTCGTTCTTGAGATACAGCCGGATGTCGGTATCAACGTACCGCGCCTGAGCGGCGTAATATAGGGCCGTCTGCTCCTGCCCGGGAGCCTGATCCCAGTAGTGCGCGCTCCTCTCGTAGCACACAGCGGCGTTATGGTATTCGCCCATCGCTCCATAGCACTCGCCAAGGCGCTGAAACAGCAGCGCCATATTGCTTACGCCCTCTTTCATAAAGCGCGGCGCGACCTCACGGTATCCGGCCACAGCGGCGGCGTAATCGCCGGCCTCCTGTGCGGTAACGGCGTCGTTCCATTTATTCCATACAATGGCCTGCGAAACCTCGGGGCCATTCTCTATGGCCTGAACAAAAAGTACGTCGGCGTCGTTCACCGTTACAGTCTGAGCTTCAGCGTCAAAGCCAACCTCCGCCCCGAAGGCCTCCATCACCGCCCTTATCGGCAGATATGTGCGCGAATCCACTATCCGCGCCGCCACATCGTTTGTCACAGTCTCTCCGTTCACGTAAATAACGCTATCGTCTATGGGGACTGTGACCGACACGCCGTCCTTGGTTACAACGGCGGAATTCGAGGCTGAGTCAAAGCCGACCTCCGCGCCGTAGGCCTCGGACGCCGCACGGAGCGGCACAAGCGTGCGTCCGTTCTCGATAAACGGCGCGCCGTCGCTCGCGCCAAAGCGGACGGCCTCGCCGTTCACGCTGACGCCGAGGGCGTAAGCCGAGCCCGCCGCGAAAAGCGCGGCCAAAGCCGCCATAGCAGCTAATAATCTCTTCATGTCGGTTCCTCGCTTTTTAAAGACATCTATATTATTCTAACACATTTTTTTAAAATTGTAAATAGCAAAAGCGAATTTTACGCCGCCCCGCCGAGTATAATTAATTCGGTGATGCCAATGCTGTCTGTTCTCGCCGCCGAAAAAAAGGGCGGCCTTTTTTCGCCGTCTCTGCGTAAGGTTCAAACCGAGGCGGCCGACATTTATTACGTAAAAAAAACCGCAGCGGTAAAAAAGCTTAAAAAAATGGGCGTAACCCGCGTTGCGCTCGCGCCCTCGGTTCGGGGGCTTTTTCCCGAAGAGCGGCCCATTCCCGCAGAGTGGGAACGCTTCCTGCCGCTGCTGCCCGAGACGCTCCGAAAAAAAACCGCTCTTCCCTTAGACGAGCTCTTCATTTCCACCGAGCCGCGGCTCGCCGCTGAAATAGTGGAGCTTTGCGCCGACTGCGCGCGTCTGTTCACCGTCATCAGCGCGAATGAGCTCGACAGCGACGTTTTTGACAGGCTTTATTTTAATAAGGGTCTTATTCTGCGCCGCGTAGCCGCGCCGGGCAGCCGCGTAGGGCGGCGCGCGCTCTGCGTGACGGACGGGGGCCGCCCGCCCTTTGGGGTGGAGGCCATAGAGCTTGCGAAGCTTCCCCGCGCAGTCATAAACGGCGGGCCGCTCGCCCATCTCGCGGCTCTCGGCCTCACGCCAACCGCCGCGCTCTACGCTTTTGCGGGCCTTCCCCTGCCCGAGGACAGCGTTACGGCCGAAGCGGGAGATGAAATTTTTTGTCTTGACATCGGCGGGATTTTGTAATATAATAGTTTTTGATATAAGAAAGCAAATGAATGGAGAGGTGTTTTTTTACATGGCTGCAAAACAGGTATTACTTACAGCCGACGGCTTCAAAAAGCTTCAGGACGAGCTGGAAAACCTTAAAACGGTGCGCCGTCAGGAAAACAAGGAGGCCATTAAGCGCGCCCGCTCCTTCGGAGATTTGTCCGAGAACAGCGAGTACGACGAGGCCAAGGAGGAGCAGGCCTATATCGAGCGCCGCATAGCCGAGCTTGAGGGTATGCTCGTCAATGTGAAAATCATTGATGACGAGGTCATAGATACCGACACCGTGACCGTTGGCTCTACCGTTAAAATAAAATGCCTTGACGACGGCGAGGAGGACATCTACGCCATTGTCGGCTCAACTGAATCTAATCCGCTTGAGGGCAAAATTTCTGACGAGTGCCCCGTGGGCAAGGCTCTGCTTTCCCACAAGGTGGGCGAGATCGTGAGCATAGAGGTTCCCGACGGCCTTACGTCGTATGAGATTTTGGCGATAGAACGGTAAACCACAAAAAAGCCGCTCATTTTGAGCGGCTTTTTTTGTATCTCTTATTACCCTTCCAGCCACTGCTGCATAATTTTCCGTGCGATAGGCGCGCAGGCGGCTCCGCCGCTGCTGCCGCTGTACTCCTGAAACACCGCCACGGCTATCTGCGGATCGTCCTTCGGTGCAAAGCCCACAAACCACGCATGGTCGCGGCCCTCGCGCTCGTTTTGGGCGGTGCCGGTCTTGCCTGCTACGTCAATACCGCGGATACGCGCATTAACGCCGGTGCCGCTCTCCACGCAGGCGAGCATATAATCGCCAAGAGCATCGGTCACCACGGCGGGCGCCACACGGCCAAAGGCCTCGGGCTCGGCCTCGTATACGGAAACTCCGTTCGGCGAAACCACGCTCTGCACCAGATAGGGCTTCATCATAATTCCGTCATTGGCGACGGCGGCGGCAACCACCGCCATATTGAGCGGCGTTGTCAGCAGCTTACCCTGACCTATGCCCACGGAGGCGAGCTCCGTTTTACCCATGTCGGAGCCGTAGCTCCAGGCGGAGGCGCTTGTTTCTATGTCAAAGGGTATCTTTTTCGTAATCATGAAGTCCTCGGCGGCCTTCTTTAGCGTTTCCGCGCCGAGCTCTACGCCAAGTCGGGAGAAAAACACGTTGCTCGAATGCTTAAAGCCCTCGCGCAGGCCAATCTCGCCATACTCGCTTCCGCCGGCATTGCGGAACACCCGTCCGTCGATTTTGACGCTGCCCTCATCATCAACGGTGAAGTCATCGTAACCATTTTCAAGCGCCGCCGCAGCCACCGCTATCTTGAATGTGGAGCCGGGGGCGTAGAGGCCCTTTGTGGCGCGGGGCAGGAAAGGGCTGTTTTCGTCCTCGGAAAGATCAGCCCAGTTCTTTACAAGCTCGTCCTCGTTTGGGTCGAAACTGGGGCCGGAATATAGGCAGACTACCTCGCCCGTCGAGGGCACAATAGCCACCACGGCTCCGTTCCGGCCGTTCATGGCCGAAGCGGCGGTGCGCATGAGATCGTGGTCTATAGTCGTTATAAGGTCGCAACCGCGCTTGAGCTCACCGTTCTCCGTGCCCATATCCATACCATACTGAATTATCTCGGTAAGGCTTTCAGTCTTTAAAAGATAGTCGTTGAAGCTGAGTTCCAGATTGGTTTTTCCATAACTGCGGGTATTGTAGCCGATAACGTGTGCATAGAGCGAGCCGTAAGGATAAACGCGCTTTTGACTGCCGTTTTCCACCTCGCTCTCAGCCAGCACAAGGCCGCCGCGGTCAAGAATGGAGCCGCGAAGCACGCTTTCCTCCTTTTCCCACAGCCGACGGTTATAGTTTGACGATACGAGGTCATCCGCCTTAAAAAGTTGGAAATACGTCAGATATATAAAGACTGAAAAGAACAGCGCGCACATGAAAACCAGAGTTACGACGATTTTTTTGTTAGAGTTCATCAGTGGTTTCCTCCTTTAGCGCGCTAATGGCCTGAAGTATGCCGTAGGCCGCGAAGGTGGTCAGCATACTGCTGCCGCCATAGCTGATGAACGGGAGGGTTATGCCGGTAAGGGGAATCATCTTTGTAACGCCGCCGATGATGATGAAGCTTTGCAGTCCCAGCATTAGGCTGAGACCAAAGGCCACAGCTTTGTTAAAGCGGTTGGTACAGGCCAGCGCGATTTTAAACCCGCGGTATGTCAGCACAAAGTAGAGCATGACGATGGCGAAACCGCCCAAAATACCCATTTCCTCGCATATCGCGGAAAAGATGAAGTCTGAGTGGACCTCGGGTATGAAGTATACGCTGCCCTCGCCTATACCTCGGCCCACAAATCCGCCCTCGCCTATAGCAAAAAGGGACTGAGTTATCTGGTATCCCTTTCCCGAGGCGTCGGCAAAGGGATTGAGCCAAGCCTCTACTCGCGTCTGGATATGGCCCATGTATTTAAGGCTCACGGCTCCCACACCCACCGCCGCGGCTGCGTTGAGCAGCAGATATCCGCGGCTTGCGCCGTATACATAAATGAAAAAGAAGTAAGTGGCGAAGAACAGCAGCGCTATCCCCCACTCGCGCTGTAGCAGCAGGAAGCCCAAATTCACCGCCGTCACCGCCGACGCCGACAACAGCCGCGCGGCGTTCGGGCGGAGACCGAAGGGCTTATCCCCGTCGGCCTTTTTCTTTTTTTTACTATTTTTATCCGGCTGCGCGGTGAAAATCGCGGCCAGCGTCAGCACAAAGAATATCCTGATAAGTTCGCTTGGCTGGATGGAGAGCCCATTGTCGCCGCCGATGACTATCCAGTTGCGCGAGCCGTGCGACGTCCGGCCAAAAACAAGCGTGGCCGCGTACAGCGCCACACTCACCCCCACATAAAGCGGGGTGAGCCTTGGCAGGATTTTGCGCATGGCAAGGAAAATGAGCATGGCCAAAAAATAGCAGGCCGTGCCCAGCAAAAACCACTTGAGCTGGCGCACGCCGTAGGCCGTGCGGATACGGAGCTGCATTATGCCGCCCACCGAGCCAAGCATGGATATTATGAGGAACAAATACGGGTCTCCGAAGCCCGCGAAGCTGACGACAGTGTAGCAGATTATGCTCACAACGCAAATTGCCCCCGTAAGCACAAGGGCCTCGGGGCTCCGCGCGCCGCCGGAAATTGAGATGAGGGCTGCGCCCACGGCGTTGAGCAATATGATGTAAAACAGGGGCTTCATGCTTCTTGCATAGCTCATTCGTCCACCCCCTTGGGCATGACGAAGATGAAGTTAAGGCGGCCGATGGATATCTTGTCGCCGTCAATAAGCTCCACAGCCTCGTCGCCCAGCTCGTCGCCATTGAGGAAGGTGCCGTTGGTACTATCCAGATCTTCGATGAAGAAGCTGCCGTCGGCCTTGTATATGCGGCAGTGGCGCACGCTGAGATACTTATCGGGCAGACGAAGGGTGCATTTTGCGCCGCGGCCTATGACCTCATCGTCCTCCAGCTCATAGCTTTCGTCTATATTGAAGTCAAGGTCGCGCCGAAGGTTTATCAGCTTAAGATAGGCGTCGGCAAGGCCGCCGCTTTTTTTGCGGTTCATGGCGCGGATATCAAAATATATCATACGAATTATGGCGTAGATAAAGAGATAGATTATTATGACGAAAATATAAGTCAGTATTTTTGAAAGTATCTCGCCCATGCTCCCGCCTCCCTTTTGTTATTTTACGGCGTTCCTTATGGCGGCGGCCATGACCCTTGCCGCAAGGGTGCCCACAAGGTCTACGTTCGAGGAAACATCGCCCACGCTCATGGCGTATACCGTGTCGCCGTCCATGGTTGTGTGAACGGGGCGTATCGAGCGGGAATACCCGTCCTGCGCCATCTGTGCAATTTTGGTCATTTCGGCCTTGGTGAACTTTCCGTTTGTTATCACCACGCCGATGGTGGTGTTCCCCGACGGCATTTCCGCCATGTCATAGAGCGTTTTTTCGCTGTCGCGAAAGCTCTTTTTATCATCAGAAAGAAGCCCCGCTATTATTTCGCCGCTCTCAAAGTCGATAATATCTCCACAGGCATTGACGGCAACCACCGCCCCCACCTTCAGATCTCCGAGCTGCACGGCGTACATCCCGAGGCCGGACTTCATTGCGAATTCGGCCCCGAGCAGCTTGCCTACGGTGGCTCCTGTTCCCGCTCCGACAAGCTTACCGCCCCTTGGGCGGCAAAGCTCCGCGTTTTCACAAGCCCGCTTCGCCATTTCCTTATTTGGACGAACGCGGCTGTCGCCTATCCCCAAGTCAAATAGACAGGCCTCGCAGACCAGCGGCACGACTGTAGGTCCCACAGGGAGGCCCACGCCCCTGTTTTCAAGATACTCCATAACGCCGCCGGCGGCGTCAAGGCCGAAGGCGCTGCCGCCGCTGAGGAGGACAGCGTGTATGGCGGAGCAGGTAGCCTGATGGCTTAATAGCTCGGTCTCGCGGCTGGCCGGACCGCCGCCGCGCACGTCCACCCCCGCCGGAGCGCCGCGCTCGCAGATAATTACGGTGCAGCCCGTCATGGCAGAGGCATCCTCAGCCGAGCCTATTTTTACGTTTTCAATTTCGCTTATGTTAATCTCACGCATCGACTTCCACCTTCACTACTCTTTTCAAAACTTTGCACACAGCCACTGAGATAATAACGGCCACAAGGGCCTCAGGCACGCCGTTCACAAGCACGGTTGAGCGCAGGATAAGGCTGAAAGCCTTCCCAACCACTCCGGCGTAATCGTCAGCGAATATCATGCCGATAAGTCCCATCACCAGCACGGTGTTTGTCAGCGAGCCGGCGAACGCGCCCACTCCCATGGCCACGGCCTCGTTTTTAGAGGCCTTCTTAACGAGGGCGTACACGTAGTAGGACACGATGCCTATGAGTATGCGCGGTACAAAAGCTATCACCAGCGCCCACAGGCTGCCGCGGCCAAGGCCGGGCACGGGCACCAGCGGCGAGAAGGCAAAAGACGTGGCCATCGGTGCGAAGCTGGCCTTAAGGAAGCTCGCCAGCCCGAAAACGCCGCCCAGAGCCGCGCCGAACTTAGGCCCCATGATTATCGCGCCCACAATGACGGGTATGTGCATGGTGGTGGCGTTTATCACTCCGAGGGGAATCATTCCCAGCGGCGTCACAAAAAGTATGCCGATTATCGCCACAAACATGGCGAACAATACAAGCTTTTTTGTTTTTTTCATTGTTACCACCTCTTAATTATATTTAAGAACCGTGAACGAGAACGGCGCAAGCGTGTATTCGCCGCCAACGAAGCTCTCGCTGACGGGAACAACGCAGTCCTTATTCTCCATGGTGTTTTTCATATCAAGGATTTTGCGGCTGTGCTGCTCGCCGTGGGCAGTCAGGCAGTGTTCGCCGTGGGCAGTCAAGCGCTCGGCCTCGCCGCCCTCGCAGCCAAGTTCAAGCTTAATGGGCCTCGGGTTGCAATTAACGGCCTTCACTATAACCCTGCCGTCTTTTACTCCGGCGGTGATGTAAAGTCCGTCGCAGCCCACACATGAAAAGGCCACAGTGTAGTCGGGCACGTTATGGCTGAACATCCGCTGAACGTAGTACGAGGGCGTCAGCAGTACCTCGTGGCTGTTAAAAAATATGAGATCGGGCGTCCACTGAGTGAAGCCCACACGGGCGAAAAGAGGGGCGTAGGCCGCGAGGCACACCACGTCGGCGTTGCGCTCAAAGCCCGTCATCATGGCCGCCTCGGCCAGCGCGGCCTCGAGATTGTTTGGCCGCGGCTGAGGCCCGCGTATGTGGCAGGCATATTCTCCGGCAAAGACCTTCAGGCCGGAGCGGTCATAGTTGTCATAGCGGTGCGTATTGGCAAAGAGCCAGTGCGAAGGCACATAGTAGTGCTCGTCAACGGCAAAGGCAAAATCGCGCCCCTTGCCGTCCAGCCAGCTCCACGCCTTGTCAAACTCCCTGCCCGCGGCGCTGGGGCCGGAAGAGGTTATCAGCTTTATTTCGGGGTGTTTTTCGGCAATAACGCGCTGAAAGGCCTCGTACCGCTCAAAGTAGCCCTCCTCCCACTGTTCGTTGCCGATGGCCAGATACTTAAGCTCAAAGGGCTCCGCATGGCCGCACTCGGCCCGTTTTGCGCCCCAGCCGCTGTCCGACGGGCCGTTCGCGAACTCAATAAGGTCGAGAGCGTCCTGTATGTATTCGTCAAGCTCTCCGAGCGGAACCGTTTCGTCGCACTGATACTGACAACCCATTCCGCAGTTAAGTACGGGCAGCGGCTCGCAGCCAAGATCCTCACACAGCAGGAAATACTCGTAAAATCCGAGCCCGTAGCTCTGGTAGTAATCGGGGGCGTAAACGCCCACCCCGCCGGCCTGCCAGCGATTCCAGTTGCCCCTGCGCGTTTCGACGGGGCCGATGGTGTCCTTCCAGCGGTAGCGGTTCGCGAGGCCGTTGCCCTCGACTATGCAGCCGCCGGGGAAGCGCATGAAGCCCGGCTTAAGCTCCTTCAGCGCTTGGGCGAGGTCAGCGCGCAGGCCGTTTTCGCGGCCCATGAACGTATTTTTTGGGAACAGCGAACACATATCCACATCTATTTCGCCGCCGTCCAAGAGTATCAGGCGCGGCTCAGCCCCAATGACGGTTTTAGCCGCCTTAAGCACGGCGGAGCGCTTTTCCCATGCTTTTGGCGCACCCGCGAAAGACGCCGAGGCCACGGTCTCGCCGTCCTTCACAAGCCGGAATTCTATCCCGCCCGAGTAATCCCCACGTGAATAGAAAGAAAAAACGTACTCCTCATCCTTGACGAGATAGCAGCCCTCGTAGGCGCGGTTCGATATGCCGCAGCCGGCCTCGGCCCTGACGCGCGCATAAGCGGGATTCACCTCGTTCATAGGACTGTCGCTGCGGGCGGAAAGCTCACAGCGGCCCACGGGCCGCCAAGCGATGAGGGGCGAATTGTAGGGATTGATTTTCGTTGGGAAATAGTCAAAGGAGCGGTTTTCCAGCAGTTCGCCGTAAAGCCCGCCGTCGGCAGCGTAGTTGATGTCCTCAAAAAAGATGCCGAATATATGAGGGTTTACCTCTTTGAGCCGCTTATTTTTATCTACCTTCAGAATCATTGCTACCATCCTTGTCTTTTCTGCTTATTATTTCGCCGGTTTCCGTGTCCACATAGCCGAGATCGTGGTAATCGCGGGTTTGCACGGGTAGTCCCTTTTTCTTTAAATGCACGTTTACCGCTCCGGAAATGAGGTCATACAGCACTGCGAACAAAGGTACGCCGCACACCAGTCCCCAGAAGCCGAACAGCCCGCCAAACACCAGAATCGAGAACATTACCCAGAAACTGGATATGCCAATGGAGTTGCTGAGTATTTTGGGGCCGATAATGTTGCCGTCTATCTGCTGAAGCGCCACTATGATTATCAGGAAATACAGGCAGCGCAGCGGATTTGCCAAAATTAGAATGATTGCCCCGGGCACCGCCCCGATAAAGGGTCCGAAGAACGGAATAATATTCGTCACGCCAACAATAAAGCTGAGCAGCATGGCGTAAGGGATACGGAAAATTGAAAGCAGCACAAAGCACAGCACGCCTATTATGGCGGAATCTATTATCTTGCCCACGAAAAAGCCGCCGAACTTTATGTGCGCCAGCCTAACGGTTCTGGAAAGGCTGTTGGCCTGCGAGGTTGGGAGCAGCGCATAAGTAAACTTTTTGGCCTGCGCCACAAAATTTTCCTTTGCTGCCATGACGTATATTGAAACAATCACGCCTACAACAATATTGAAGGTGCCCGTCACCGCGCTGAACACGCCGCTTGACACGCTGGCCGCAAACGAGCCGACGCGCGGCATAAACTTGGAAATCTTATCCACAAACTCGGGGAAGCTGCCCGCAACCGAGGTGAAGTCGGTATAAAACTTGCCAATCTGCGTCATTATCCAGTCACGGATGTCGGGATTGCCCTCAAGCAGACGCGATACCCAGCGGCGCAGGGTTATGATGTATACCGGCATATTGTCAATTATGCCCTGAATACTGCTGAGGATTTCGGGGACAACAAGCTTTATCAGCACGGCTACGACGCAAATCATGACGCCCCACGCCAGCACAACGCTTATGCCTCGAACAAGTCGAAAACTCTTGGTATTGCCCTTATCGAAAAACTTAAGTCTGAACAGCCAGCGCTCAAACATATTTAGCAGCGGAGTCAGTAGGTAAGCGAAAACCAGCCCGTAGGCAATGGGCTTAAGGCAGCCCAGCAGCGTTTTTACGCCCACCGTCAGCAAGGGTATCTGGTGCAGCACCTGATTTGCCAGTATGGAAAGCACTACCACGGCAAAGGCTGTCAATCCGAGCTTGATGTATTTCTGATCGTCATCTTTCCAGTTGAATTTCATTGCGAGTTCCCCGTTTTTCTATATAATTCCAAGTTTATTTTACTACGGTTTTACCAAAAAAGCAAGTCTTTTATTGTTACAACACAATTACAAAAGGAGCGCCGAGGTCGGCGCTCCCTACGAATCTCTTCCCGCACTCTACGCGCAAACAATAGCAAACCCCTCAGTAGGGGTACGCGTACTTTTACGAACCCTTATGTACTATTTTCGGTGGCTTCCTCTTTTGGACTCCACATTTCGCTTTATATCGAGCATCCGCTCGTCGCTTGACTGCTTAAACTTGGCCATTTTGTCCTCAAACGAAAGGTCGCTGAACTGCTGGTTGACCGAAGGGAAGTTTACCTCCGCGGGACTGCCCGTAAAGGGAACATTTCTGGGCGGAGGAGCCACTGCCTTTTTTATCGACAGACTTATTTTACCGTTAGGTTCTGCAGAAAGCACCTTCACCTTGACTGTCTGCCCAACCTTGAGATGGTCGTGGATATCCTTAACGTAATCGCGCGCCACCTCGGATATATGGACGAGGCCCGTCTTTTTCCCGGGGAGATCAACAAAGGCGCCGAAGCCCGTTATCCCCGAAACCTTACCTTCAACAATGCTCCCGATCTCCAGATCCATATAATTTATGAACCCCTTTCAAGTGTTAAAATGCAAGCTAATCAGTTATCACGAAAACTGTGTCATCCCGCCCAACGTAGCCGCTGTCGCGAACAGCGTCCTCGAGAAATTCATCGCTTTCGTAATATTCCTTTTTCTGTTCAAGCTGCTTTAGCTCGCTCTCTTTTTGGGCGATGGCATCATTGCAATCGCTTATTTCACCGCGCACTTGGTGGATATCCCAGAAGGTTGTGAAAAGAGCCGCGATAAAAAGCGTAATGACAAGAAAGGCCGACGCAAACACAGCCAGCCTTGGCACGTCCTTTTTCCTTACGGTTCTTCCTAAAAACGTCAACCCTACCCCTCCCCGCACGGATATATAATAAGTATATAACACTTTTTATGTTTTGTAAAGTAGTTTAGAGCAATTTTTTGTAATTTTTTTGGATTTTTTTGCGCCTTTTGCGGGAAGTGGAAACGCGTTTTCCGCTTTGGCATATTTTTAAAAGCATTGTGCGCGCTTTGCCGTATATATGCTTTACGTAAAGGCCCAATCCGCGCAGCAGAAAGGCCGCCGGAAAAAGCGCAATCGCAGCCGCGCGAACCACGGCTCTGGCAAGCGGCAGCGATATCTGCCCGAGGCAGAGATAGTGCAGCGCGAAGCCGCAGGCCGCGCCCAAAAGCTGATAACCCCTTATGCCGCCGTCGTTAAAGTCGAGGCTGAGCTTTATCAGCGCCGCCCCCACAAATATCCAGAAAAAAAGGTCGCTTACAGGGCCGGCGGGCCCGCGGCCGTTTTTCTCGCGGACGGCGCGCAGCAAGTTATAAAACGCGCCGGATATCAGTCCTGCAAGCACACTTAAAAAGAAAAAACGGAGCTGCCCCGCCGATGAAACCGTCATTTTGCAAGCTTCCCCCAAAGGGAGCGCCGCACGGAGCCCGTATAAGCGCAGCTGTCCACAAGACCGGTTATGACGGCCTCTCCGCTTTCCACACTGACGCTGTTTATCTTTAATCCGCTGCCTTCTATAACAAGACGGCTTTCACCAATGCGCAGCACTATCCGCCGCTCGTCAAAGCTTTCAACGTCGCTGACGGCGCTGACGCACAGCTTCGCGCGGTTTTCCAGAATCAGATTGCCGTTGTTTTCCAAAACAAAGCTCCCCTTCGCATATAATCCTTTAAAATATATGCTGAAGGGGAGCGAAAAATTCCTCAATAAAGTCCGAAACCGCGTCACTCATTTAATTATAAAACGGTCGCGGGAGCGTTATCCTCCATAAAACGGCACACGCTGACAACCTTGCCGTAAACGCGTATATCCCGTCTGGGCGAACGCAGACTTTCGCTGAACTGCACGGGGCCGTCGTCGGCAAGGCCTTCGGCCTCGAGCCAAACAACGTCGTTAAGCACATGAAAGCGGCGCAGCACGGATTTTCCGCGCACCGAGGCCAGCACGATATCGCCGTCCTCGGCGGCTATCTGCTTGCGGATTATAACGGTATCGCCCTTGAAAATGCGGGCGCGGCTCATGGAGTCGCTTTCCACCACCACGCCTATATAAGTGCACGAGTCGTTGGCGGGCCTGTCGATATACATCCTTCTTATAACTTTTTCAATTTCTATGTAGTCCTTCACGAACTCGGCGCCGCGCACCACAAAGACCGAGCGGCGCACCTTCACCTTAAGCGGCGGCTCGCCGTATATCATATAGTCGCGGCTTCGGCCGGTGAGCATCGAAAGCCATTTGATCAACCTGTCCTCAGGTATCACGTCGTTTTCAAGCATATACTCAAGCATTCCGCCGCACAGTCCCAAGGCCCTTTCCGCGTCGGCAAGGCTCATGCCCGCAAGCGCCAGACGGGAGCACACGCAGCTCCAAAGCCCATTATTATCGTTATATTTCATTCGTTGTCCGCCTTAAATATCAAATTTCGTTCTGCGCCGTCTGGTGACGACGCTCTGTACCAGCCCTATGGCCGCGCAGCAGGTTATCATGCTACTGCCGCCATAGCTGAAAAACGGCAGCGGAATTCCGGTTATAGGCAGAAGTCCCACGCACATACCTATGTTTTCAAGGGTGTGGAAAAACATCATCGCCCCCACGCCCACGCAGATAAACATACCGAAGGGATCGTGGTCGCTGTCTGAAGCGTCCTTGAAGCAGCGTAAAATGATGGCGAACAGCAGCAACGCCACCACGGCGCAGCCGATGAAGCCAAACTCCTCGCCGATAGAGGAAAAGATAAAGTCTGTCTGCCTCTCGGGAAGGTAGCCGTACTGTGTTTGCGGGCCCCGTAGGTATCCCCTGCCCAGTATCTGTCCGCTTCCGATAGCAAGCTTGGACTGTAATACGTGATAACCCGTGCCCGTAGGGTCGCTTTCGGGGTTTAGGAAGCTAATTATGCGTCCGCGCTGAATGGGGTTCAGCGCCAGCCACACCAACGGCGACGCCACCACCAGCGCGCCCATCGCGCCGAACACGTATTTAAGGCTTATCCCCGCAAAAAACAGGGAAATGCAAAAAATTACCACAAAAACCATAGCTGTGCCAAAATCCGGCTGAAGCAGCACCGGCGTCATGTATATCCCCAAATGCAAAAACAGGAGCAGCAGAGTTTTCGGCTTGTTTATGCTTTCGCGCACCTTTGAAAGGTGGGCTGACAGAGTGATTATAAAGCATAGCTTGGCTATTTCGGCGGGCTGGAGATTTACGGGGCCGAGCCCGATCCAGCCCTTAGTGCCGCCGCGTATCTTGCCCACGACCAGCACCGCCCCTAAAAGGGCCATTGCCGCGGCAAAGAAAACGAAGCGGAGCTTATACAAAAAGCTGTAGTTGAAGAAGGTCAAGGCCGTCATTGCGACCATGCCCAGCACAAAGGCGGCGGCCTGCACCGTCACATAGCGGTAGTGCCCCTCGAGACCCGCCGAGGCGCTGTTGACGGCGGCTATGCCCAGAAGCGACGCCAAAACCACGTATATTATAAGCGCACGATCAACCGCGTCGGAAAAAAGCCCCTTTTTTACGTTCACTTTCTCGCCGCCCTTTCCTTTGTTTTCTTATGGCATTTCTTTTATTATAAACTATTTTTTCCACAAAATCAATAGATTTCGCCAAGTATTTTTTCGGCGCACCTTATACCGTCCACCGCGGCGGACATTATGCCGCCGGCATAGCCGGCGCCCTCGCCGCAGGGGTAAATGCCGGCGACGGAGGCCTGCAAATTTTCGCCGCGTACTATCCGCAGCGGCGACGAGGAGCGGCTCTCCACACCGGTGAGCGGGGCGTCGGGCGTATCGAAGCCGCGTATTTTGCGGCCTATAAGCCTTATCCCCTCCCGAAGCGCCGTCGTGACAAAGTCCGGAAACAGGCGCGAAATGTCGGCCGGAGTCACGCCGAGTGGATAGCTCGGCTCAATACCGCCTATCGAGGCGGACTTCTGTCCCTTGAGAAAATCGCCCACAAGCGTCATCGGGGCGCGGTAACTCCCGCCGCCCATATAAAAGGCCTGCCTTTCGAGCCGACGCTGAAAACGCACGCCGGCAAAAAGGTCGTCGCTTTTGAAATCTCCCGGGCCCACTGAGACGAGCAGAGCGCTGTTGGCGTTTTTGCCGTCCCTTTTGTAGCGGCTCATGCCGTTGGTGACGACGGTGTTCTCCTCGCTGGCCGAGGCCACTACCTCGCCGCCGGGGCACATACAAAAGGTATAGACCCCGCGCCCGTCCGCGAGATGTACGGCGGCCCTGTAATCAGCCGGCGGCAATCCGCCAGCCGCGCCGTACTGCGCCCTTTGTATCAGCTCCTGCGGGTGCTCTATCCGAACGCCCACCGAAAAGGGCTTGCGCTCCATAAGGAGCCCCCTTCTCGCGCAGAGCTCAAAAACGTCGCGGGCGCTGTGGCCCGTGGCGAGGACAAGAACGTCGGTCTCGATATCACCGCCCGCCGAAGCGACTCCCGTCAGTCGGCCGTTTTCAATATAAAAATCCCTTAAAGCGCAGCCGAAGCGCACCTCGCCCCCGAGGGAGATTATTTTGTTTCTCAGCCCGCGCACCACGCCCACGAGGCGGTCGGTGCCAATGTGCGGCTTAGCGAGGTAGGCAATGTCCTCGGGAGCGCCGGCGGCGATAAATTCCTCTATGACCTTCCTTTGGCGCGGGTCCTTGGTGCCGGTGGTGAGCTTGCCGTCCGAAAAGGCTCCGGCCCCGCCCTCGCCGAACTGCACGTTGCTTTCGGGGTTGAGCACGCCATGCCTTTGGAAATTTTCCACAGTTATGAGCCGCTGCTCCACACACTCGCCGCGCTCAAGCACAATCGGCTCCGCTCCGGCCGAGGCCAATATCAGAGCCGCAAACAGCCCCGCCGGACCGCTGCCTGCCACCACAACGCGGCGGCGCAGGCGGCTGACCGGCGGCTGCGGGTAGGCGTAGGGCACGTAGGGCTCCACGTCATGAAGCCTGAGGAAACGCGCCTCGTTTTTTACACAGACCTTCACGGCCGCGCTGTAATGTATATCGCTCTTATCTCTGGCGTCCACCGAAAGCCGCACAAGGGCCGCGCTTTCGACATCCTCCACGGGCAGGCGCAGCCTTTCGGCGGCGGCCAAGCGTATGTCGCCGTCGGCAAAGCCCACCGGCAGTCTTAAATTGGAAATTTTTAGCATGATTTTTCCCTCAATGCGCCGCGCTCTCCCCTGCCGCCGCGCCGCTTACCCAAGCCCAGTGCAGGTTATATCCGCCGCAGTCGCCGCATACGTCGGTTATCTCTCCCGCGAAATACAGCCCGCGTACAAGGCGCGATTCCATGGTTTTTGGCTCTATCTCGCGCAGGTCCACCCCGCCTCGGGTGGTCTGGGCCTGCGGCCACGAATTGGTTCCCACAATTTTGAAGCTCATATTCTTAAACGCTCCCACAAGGGCCTTAAGCTCCCGCAGCGTCAAAGCGCCCACGGGTCTAGATGGATCTAATCCGGCGTTAAGGCAGGCTCTGCGCGTCAGGCTCTTGTGCAGATATCCGCCCATGAACTCTGCCGGCGGCAGATCGCCGAGATGTTCCGCGAGGGCGGACAGTTCCTCCGTGAGGGAGGTGAAATCCCACTCGGGAAGAAGGTCAATCACGACCTCCATCTCGCCACGGAACAGGGTCGAAAGCTGCATTATTGGCACTCCGGAGAGGCCGTAGTCTGTGAACTGCACCTCGCCCCGCTCCTCACGCACACGCCGCCCGCCCACAATAGCCGTGACCCGAGCCTCGGCGCGAACACCCTTGAGAGACTTGTCCGGCGAAAGCGCACGAAGCTGCACCAGCGCGGGATAGGGCTCCAAAACCCTGTGTCCGAAGCCCTTCGCCAGGCGGAAGCCAAAGCCGTCGGAGCCCAGCGCGGGCGCGGCCATGCCGCCGCAGGCCAGAATAAGGCGGTCGAACATTTCATCCTCCACCATGAAACGGCCCTTTACGGCCTCGGCTCCGTTTACACGGACGCCGGTGCGCAGCTCCGCCCCGAGCCGCAGGCACTCGAAGCGGAGAGCGTCGGCCACGGCGGCGGCTCTCATGCTGCGCGGGTAGGCGCGGCCCTCCTCAACGGTAAGCGGCACCCCCAGCGAGGCGAAAAACTCCCGCGCGAAACCAAAGCCGCGCCCCTCGAGGGCGGTCTCCAGAAAAGGCGGGTACGCGGTTGCATAGCGGGCGGGCGAAATATCGGCGTTCGATAGATTACAGCGGCCGTTGCCCGTGGAAAGCAGCTTTCTGCCAACGCGGTCGTTGCCCTCGAACACTGTCACGGAGCTCCCTGCCCGCGCGGCAAAAACGGCGGAGGCAAGCCCCGCCGCGCCGCCGCCTATTACGGCTGTCCTCATAGCAGTTGATCCTCGCTTTTGGCTTCCCTCGTCATCAAGTCACGCACGGCGGCCTTGGGGTCCTTCCCCTCGAACAGCACGGCGTAGGCCTCGTTGATTATGGGCAGCTCAACATCGTATTTAAGACCCAGCGCGTGGGCGGCTTTGGTGGCGGCCACGCCCTCGACGGTCATATGTACCTCTTCAAGAGCCTCGGCAAGGCTTTTGCCCTGCCCGAGGAGTATCCCCGCGCGGCGGTTGCGGCTGTGCATACTGGTGCAGGTGACAATCAGGTCGCCCACGCCGCTGAGACCGGCGAAGGTCTTTTCCCGCGCGCCCATAGCCACGCCGAGGCGGGTTATTTCATGCAGGCCGCGCGTCATAAGGGCGGCCTTGGTATTGTCGCCGAAGCCGCAGCCGTCGGTTATACCTGCGCAGAGGGCGATAACATTTTTCAGCGCGCCGCCGAGCTCCACCCCGCAGACATCGGGGTTGGTATAGACGCGGAAAGTCTCGCTGTTAAACAAATTCTGCACGGTTTTCGCCACCTCGGGGTCGGCGCAGGCCGCCACGTTGGTGGTAGGCACGCCTCGGGCAACCTCCTCGGCGTGGCTTGGGCCGCTCAGCGCCGCCACGGGCGAATGTGGAAGCTTTTCGGCGAAAACCTCAGATATTCTTTCAAGGCTGCTCTCGTCAATGCCCTTCGATACGTTTACTATTATTTTCCCGTCCGCGCGGGCGGCCAGCTTTTCCGCCGTTGTGCGCACGGCCACGCTTGGCACCGCGCTGATGATTATCCGGCCAAAGGCCGCCGCCTCGTCAAGGTCGGAGGTAAATATAAGGTCGGCGCCGCCGAAGGGTACGCCGGGAAGAAATTCCTTGTTTTCCCTGTCCAACTTTAGTCTTTCGCTCTCCTCGGGCAAGTAGCTCCACAGGCAGACATGGTTCCCCTGCTTATTGAGGTGCAGCGCCAGAGCCGTTCCCCAGCCGCCGCTGCCGATAACCGATACGTTCATTGGTGACACCTCGCTTATTTCTTCTTCCCTAACTTATTTTCCTTACCGGCGCGGATACGCTTAAAGTTCGCGTGATGGCGCAGCAGGCAGAGCAGCGCGGCGCAGGCAGTGTAAATAAACAGCGCGTTGCTGACCGGCCCGCCCGCGAAGCTCGGGCCGAAGCGCAGCACGGCTGCCAAGGCCACAGCCGCGACGGCGCCGAAGGCGGAGCCGAGCGAAACGTAGCGGCTGATAAGAACGACTATCAGAAACGTGCCAAGGGCCGCGAGGGCAAGCCTCCAGTCCAGCACAAGGAGGGTGGCAAAGCTTGTCGCCACGCCCTTGCCGCCCTTGAAATCATAGTAGCATGGGTAATTATGCCCCAGAATAGCGCCAAAGGCGGCCACGCAGGCGCAGACGTCGGTATGTGGATAAAAGGCGCGGGCTATGAGCGCCGCGACAACGCCCTTCATCACGTCGAGCAGGAATACCGCCGCCGCAGGCCCCTTGCCGTAGGTGCGGAGAATATTGGTGGCTCCGGCGTTGCCGCTGCCATATCTGCGTATATCGTCCTTCTTGAAAAGCTTGGAATAAATTATGGCAAAATTGCACGAGCCGATGAGATAACCCATCAGCAGCATAAGAATTATCTCGCCCATAGATATTGTTCTCATTTGTTACTCCTCCTTTGTGCGAACGGCGGGGCCGTCGTCGTTTTTGCCGCGCTCGCGGACGATGAATCTCAGCGGCACAGCCGTCAGTCCAAAGGCTTCACGCACCTGATTTTCAATATAACGTATATAACTGAAATGAGCAAGCTCCTTGTCGTTGACAAATATAATAAACGTCGGCGGCTTGACGCTGACCTGCGTCATATAGTACAGCTTGAGCCGCTTGCCCTTATCGGTTGGCGGCTGCACGCGGAGCGTCGCGTCGGCAAGAACATCGTTCAACACGCCGGTTTTAACGCGGGTGAGGCTCTGTTCATGGACGGCGGTGATGTTATCGAAAATTTTTTCCACCCTCTGTCCGGTCAGGGCCGAGATGAACACTATGGGGGCGTATGTCATAAAGCTGAGCGTGTCGCGGACCTTTTGGGCGAAGGCGCTCATGGTCTTGTCGTCCTTTTCGACGGCGTCCCACTTGTTCACCACAATTACCGAAGCCTTGCCCTCCTCGTGGGCAAAGCCCGCGATTTTGGCATCCTGCTCGGTTATTCCCTCGGCGGCGTTGATGAGGATAAGACACACGTCGCAGCGTTCCACCGCGTTGTAGGCTCGGATAACGCTGTATCGCTCGATAATCTCATCCACCTTTGACTTGCGTCTTATGCCTGCGGTGTCGATAAAGGTGTACTTAACTCCGGCGCGCTCATAGTCGGAGTCAATAGCGTCGCGCGTGGTGCCCGCCACGTTCGACACTATGACGCGATTTTCGCCTAAAATACGGTTCACAAGACTGCTTTTGCCGGCGTTCGGCTTGCCGACAACAGCCACCCTGAGGCGGTCGTTCTCCTCCTCGGTGACGTCGTCGGGGAAGAACTTGACGCACTCGTCAAGCAAGTCGCCAAGGCCCATTTTGTGAATTGAGGATATAGGCATGGGGTCGCCAAGGCCGAGGTTATAGAACTCGTAAAGCTCCATGGGCGGCTCGCCGGGAGTGTCGGCTTTGTTGGCAGCCAGCACCACGGGCTTGCCGCTTTTTTGCAGCATAGCGGCCACGTCGGAGTCGGCGGCGGTCACTCCGTCACGGACGTTGACCATAAAGATTATCACATCGGCGGAATCGATGGCTATCTCGGCCTGAACGCGCATCTGCGCAAGTATCTCGTCCTTAGAGTAGGGCTCAATGCCGCCGGTGTCAATGAGGGTGAAGCTCCTGCCGCACCATTCGCCCTGCGCGTATATGCGGTCTCGGGTTATGCCGGGAATATCCTCCACAATGGAAATTCGGCTGCCGGCTATCTGGTTAAACAGCGTGGACTTGCCCACGTTGGGCCTGCCCACTATGGCTATGGTAGGTTTAGGCATGGTGTTCCTCCGTCAGATTCGTCTTATCTCGAAAATGCCAGGCACTCGGTAGAGCTTTTTCACCAACATATCGAGCTGCGGCTTGTCGCTTATCTCCACCGTGATGTTGATAACGGCCATGTTGTCCTTGGTGGTGCGGGCGTTGACGGCCGCAAGCGGAAGCTTTACCTCGCCAATGACGTTTGTAATGTCGCCCAGCAAGCCGTCGCGGTTGGGGGCGTCGATTTGAATGTCACAGTTGTAGCTGCCGCTGTCCTCGGTCCACGAGCAGCGTATCATGCGGCTTTTCGCTTCCTCGTTCATATTTTCCGTCCGCACGTTGACGCAGTCCGCGCGGTGGACGCTTACGCCGCGACCGCGGGTGATAAAGCCGACTATCTCGTCGCCGGGGACGGGATTGCAGCACTTGGACAGGCGCACAAGGCAGTTGTCGATACCCTCCACCTCCACAGCTCCGCCACCGCGCGAGGGCCTCTGTGCACGCGGAGCGGCCTCCGGAGCGGGCTCCTCCTTCACGGCGGAGCTGTAGGCCTCGCGAACGCGGGAGATAATCTTGGACGAGGTTATCCCGCCGTAGCCCACGGCGGCCAGCATTTCGTCATAGCTGTTAAAGCCATAGCGGCGAAGCATAGGCTCCACGAACTCGGGCTTCATCAGGGCCGAGGCGTTAAGTCCCTGCCGCTTGATTTCCCTGTCGATGGCCTCACGGCCCCGCTCGATGTTGGCCTCGCGGTTCTCCTTCTTGAACCAAGCGTTTATCTTGTTGCGGGCCTGCCCCGTTTTGACGATTTTAAGCCAGTCGCGGCTGGGGCCCTTGGTGGCCGATGAGGTGAGTATCTCCACAATGTCGCCGTTTTGCAGCTTATAATCTAGCGGCACAATGCGGGAATTTGCCTTTGCGCCGGTCATCCTGTATCCGACGGCGGTGTGGATATAAAAGGCAAAATCTATCGGCGTCGCGCCCATCGGCAGGCTTATAACATTGCCCTTCGGGGTAAAGACGAAAACCTCATCGGCGAACATATCTATTTTTAACGTCCGCATGAAGTCCTCGTCGCTGGCGGCGTCGCGCTGGATTTCCATGAGCTGCTCCACCCAAGCGAGGTTTTTCTCGTCGGCGGCGGTCGCGCCCTCCTTGTATTTCCAGTGAGCGGCTATGCCCTGCTCCGCCACGCGGTGCATTTCCCAAGTGCGTATCTGTATTTCAAACGGTCGGCCGTCGGGTGCGATGACGGTGGTGTGCAGCGACTGATACATATTGGGCTTGGGCATGGCGATATAGTCCTTGAATCGGCCCGGAATGGGCTTATACTGCTCGTGAACCATGCCAAGCGCCGCGTAGCACTCGTTGACGTTATCCACAATTATGCGCACGGCAAAAAGGTCGTAAATCTCATCCAGCGTCTTGCCCTGATTGTACATCTTGCGGAATATGCTGTAAATATGCTTGGCGCGGCCGCTGATTTGCCCCTTAATGCCGGCGGCCTCCATCTTGCTTTCAATTGTGTCGCGTATGAGCTTTACGTATGCGTCGCGCTCGGTCTTTTTCTGCTTCAGCCCCTCGGCTATCTCGTAAAAGGCAACGCTGTCAAGGTACCTGAGCGAGAGATCCTCCAGCTCGCACTTTATCTGAGAGATGCCCAGCCGGTGCGCCAGCGGGGCGAATACATCCAGCGTTTCCTTGGCGATTATGCGCTGCTTTTCGGGCGGCATATATTTGAGAGTACGCATATTGTGCAGGCGGTCGGCCAGCTTGATGAGGATTACGCGGATATCCTTCGCCATGGCGAAGAACATCTTGCGCAGATTTTCCACCTGCTGATCCTCGCGTGAGACGTATTTTATCTTTTTCAGCTTTGTAACGCCGTCAACCAAATTGGCCACGTCCTCGCCGAAAAGATTTTTCACGTCGTCGTAGCCGTACTCGGTGTCCTCAATGGTATCGTGAAGCAGACCGGCTATCACGGTTTCGCTGTCCATGCCCATCTCGGCCAGAATTTCGGCCACGGCGGCGGGGTGGATATAGTAAGGCTCGCCGGAAAGGCGCACCTGAGAGGAGTGCGCCTCTTTGCACAGCTCGTAGGCGCGGCGGACGTTCTCTCCGATTTCGGGAGTGTATCTGTCATGCTCCTTCATCAGCGCTATTATGCGGTCAAAGGTCTCGTCGTCAGTGTGCATAAGCTGTGCCCTCCTTTCCGTAGAGCTCGGTCAACTCGTTTTTTAATCTTATATATTCTCGGCTTTCGGCCAGATTGACTTTGCGCCCCTCCATGCCTGACGCAAGCTCAATTTTGACCGATGAGCCGAGCCTCCCGAGGCGGAGAATACCCACATCGGCAAAAACGGAAAGCGCGTTCAGCAGCTTGTCGGGGCCCACGCGCCGCCCGCCGCGCCGACTGATTTCGGCCGAAAGACGCGCCGTATCGGTGAACACAGGCCGCGGCATGGCCCGCAGCGCACGGTACACCTCGGCAAAGTCCTCGCGGGACGGGAGCACATCCTCGACTCTCGGTTCGGACGGACGCAGGTCGGCGAGCACAAGCTGTACCCTGTCGGTACCGTTGTAGGAATTTATGTTCAGCTCACCCGCGGCGTCCACAAGGTCTCCCTGCCCGAACTCGCCGGCCAAGCCGCCCATCCCGAAGGCTATCATCTCTATCTGGCGGCCGTCCTTTTCACCGATGAGACGGCAGTGCTTTCCGCCCGAGAGCGTGCGCACATCTCCCAGCGTCAGCCCCTTAAGGGCAAAAACCGGCGTTCTGTTGCCCGCGCCGAAGGGACGCAGCGCTTCTATTTTTTGAACGCTGTCAAGCGTCAGCTCCGAAAGCTCGGCCTCGGTATCTATGCGCACCTTCGCCGTGGGCTCGCCTGTCAGGACTTTTTCGGCGAACTCGTTGAGCCGTCTGTCAAGCTCGGGAATATTTTCCTCTTTTATGCTGAATCCCGCAGCATAGGCGTGGCCGCCGAATTTTTCAAGTATATCGCCGCAGGAGCTCAGCGCGTCAAACAGATTCATGCCCTCCACGCTGCGGCCGCTGCTCTTGCACAGGCCGCCGTCCTCCACAGAAATGAGCACGCAGCTTCGGCTGAAGCGGTCGCAGATACGCGAGGCCACCACACCGATTATTCCGTGCTGCCAGCCGCGCTTCGCCAGCACAAGAGCCTTTTTGCCAAAGAGGTCGTTTTGGTATATCATCTCCACAGCCTGCTCGAAAACGCGGCTCTCCTCCGCCTGACGGCGGCGGTTTTCCCCATCCAGAGCGGCCGCGAGCTCCGCCGCGCGGGCGGGGCTATCGGTCAGCAACAGTTCGACGGCGGTCATGGCGCTGCTCATTCTTCCGGCGGCGTTCAGCCTCGGCGCCACCGAAAAGCTGACAACCGAGCTGCTGTCCCATTTTTTGCCACCGCCCAGCGAGGCCAGCACGGCCTTGAGGCCGAGATTGGGATTTTCGTTCATTTTTTTCAGCCCGCGGTCGGCTATGGCGCGGTTTTCATCCGTCAGCGAAACAACGTCGGCGATGGTGCCAAGGGCCACAAGGTCGCCGTACTCATTCAGCACGGCCTCGTCTCCGCCGGTCAGCGCGCACACAAGCTTAAATGCCACTCCCACGCCGGCCAGTTCCTTAAAGGGATAGGGGCAGTCGGGGCGTTTGGGGTTCACCACGGCCTCGGCCTTAGGCAGCGCGTCCTTACACTCGTGGTGGTCGGTTATTATCATGTCGAGACCCAACTCCGCGGCGTATTCCGCCTCAGCCGCGGCGGTTATGCCGGTATCCACCGTTATTACAAGACCGGCTCCCCTTGCGGCAATTTTATCAAGGGCAGAGCAGTTCACGCCGTAGCCCTCGCCGCGCCGGTCGGGAATATATGCGTCGATATCGGCGCCCATCGCCCCGAGGGCGCGTACCATCAACGCCGTGGAGGTTATGCCGTCCACATCGTAATCGCCGTAGACTGTGATTTTTTCGCCGCTTTCAAGAGCGCGGCGCACACGGGCGACAGCCTTATCCATATCGGCGAGGAACAGCGGAGAGTGCAGCGCTATGCGTTCCTTATGAATAAAACCGTCGGCTGCCCGCACGTCAGAGTAGCCGCGAACCGCCAAGACTCGGGCCACAAGGGCGGGTATCCCGAAAGCGCGGCAAAGCTCGCCTATGACGCTTTCGTCGGCTGTTTCTTCCGGAAATATCCATTCTTTAGCCATTCTCTCCACCGCCCTTTCGACTGAAATTTTCTCCCGCGCAAAACCGCGGACACACTTTAGAGCCCGCTGCCTTAGAGGCGGGGCATCCGCGATTAGGCTATAGAATTATTTTACCATAAAATTGCGCTTTGTTCAATTCTTTTTTTCTCTTTTTTTCAGTTTTTTCACGTTTTTTCCATGCTGCCGCGCGGTTTTTTGAACTTATTGTTAAAAAGCCGCCGCAGGGCTTGACAAATTTCGACCTTTTCACTATAATAATATGAGGTTTTTTTGAAACAGGCTTTGAAAAGGGAGGGCGATGGCCATGACAAGGCCAACGAACTTTTTGAAAAAAGCGATAAAATCCCTGCGGGGTCTGCCGCCGGTCAAAGGCTTTCCTGCCGCCGCGCTTGCGCTGTGCTCGCTGTTTCGCTTCGGCAGCTGCGCGACGGGCAGCGACCCGATATATATACGCATGGGCGACGTCAACGGCGACGGCATTGTCAGCTCGGCCGACGTGCTTGCGCTGGCGCTTGGGCGGGTTGACAGGACAGCCGGCTCACGGGGCTTTACCTCTGCCGATATGAACGCCGACGGCGCGCTCACCGCGGCGGACGTATTTTCACTTATACGCTTTCTGGGCGGCAGCGACGAGATAACCGACGCTGAAACCGTCGCTCTCAGCGCGGCGGAGCTGAGCCTGCCCGTGGGCGAAAGCGCCATCCTCACAGCCGAGGTCGGCCCCGAGGACGCAACGGTAAAGCAGCTTCTTTGGAGCAGCGCCGACGAAAGCGTTGCAACGGTAGAAAACGGAACGGTCACCGCCGTCGCAACGGGTAAAACTGAAATAATCGCCGTATCGGGTGACGGCCACGCGGCCTCAAGCTGCACGGTCACGGTCGGTCCGGCGGCGGAAGCGCTGGCTTTTGAGCCAGCCGAAATTTCTGTATACGAGGGCAGCTCGCCCATAATGCTTACGCCGTACACCGTTCCCGCCGGAATACAGACCGCCCTCGTGTGGGACAGCTCCGACTGGAACGTCGTCAGCGTGGACGCCTACGGAGGCATAACGCCGCAGAGCGTCGGCACGGCGGTCATTGGGGCCTCGTCGCCCGAGCTTGGGCTGACGGCTGTCTGCACGGTACACGTGCTTCCCGCTCCGGCGGCCGAGTCCGAGGCCGTAAACCCCGACGCCGAATGGCAAAAGCAGCAGAAAACCGGCATTTTCACCAATTATCTCAGCCTTTCCCGCAGCCTTGATTCCATGCTGGATATCCAGTGCAGTCTGTATAACGTCACCTTCACCGATCACGCCACCCCCGCTCCGGCGGTCGAGGTGGCAAGGTATGTAAACCCCGCAAACTATTCGAGCGGCGCTGACAGGTACCAATTTCTGGATTTATCCGTCCCCAATAATCTGCCCGTTGAGAGGCTTAACGCCTATCTTAACGGGAAAGGCGTACTGAGCGGCATGGGGCAGGTATTCTCTGACGCGGCGAAGGAGTATAACGTGAGCGAGGTCTACCTTGTTGCCCACGCCTGCCTCGAAACCGGCAACGGCAGCTCTCAGCTTGCCCGCGGCGTGGAGCACGACGGAGTTACGGTATATAATATGTTTGGCATTGGCGCCTATGACGGCAACGCGCTGCGTGGCGGCGCGGCCTACGCGGCGTCTAAAGGGTGGACGAGCCCCGAAGCCGCCGTCAGGGGCGGAGCGGCGTGGATAGCGCAGAATTACGTTCACCGTTCGAGTGCCCGACAAAACACGCTTTACAAAATGCGCTGGAATCCCCTTTCGCCCGGCTATCACCAATACGCCACCGACATAGGCTGGGCCGTGAAGCAGGCCGCCTCAATGGCGAAGATAATCGGCGGGACCGACTGTCTACAGATTTTTGAGATTCCTGTCTACAGCGGAACCTACGCAGGCTATGTGCCCGATGTGGAGCCCCGCACCGCGCCGGACTATTACATCGTTCCCGAGCCGGAGGAGGAGGCCGCCGAGGAGGCGGTTTCGGATGACGTAGAGGCCGTGCCGGAGCAGCAGCAGCCGCAGCCCGAGCCAGAACCCGAGCAACAACTCGAGCCCGAGCAGCCGGAGCGGCAGCCGCAGTCCGAGCAGGTTCAACCGAAGGCCGAGCAGACGGAGCCTGTGCAGCCCGTGCAAGAAGAGCAAACTGTTCAGCCTGAGCAGTCTTTCTCAACTGAGCCTCAGCCAGAGGCCGCCGCTACTGAATACGATGTCGCCGTTCCTAAGTCGGAAGCCTCCAACGAAGCCTCCGACGAGGCCTCCGACAAAATCCCCGCTCCGGCGGAATAAAATAAAAGACGCAAAAGAGGCTGTAAAAAGCTTGCTCTGTAATGGAGGCACGGGGCCGTCCAAAAAAATCGTGCAAAACGGACGGCGTCGGAGTAGGCTCCGCCGTCTTTGCGGGGCCCCGTTATCAGCTCGCGCAGGCTGCGCAACGCCCCACATAAACAAAGAACTCCCGCTCGCAAAAGGTTGGTAGCAAGTGAAGGTGTGATGAGGGCGGTTTATCCGCCCGAATAGCCGAAACGCGGCGTGACCTTTTGCGAAAAAGGAGGGGCAAGCCCTCTAGCGACGACATTTTTTCGTAAGAAAAAACGTCAAAGCAAAGACGGGCTTTGCCCCGACGCCGCCGAGGGTGATTTTCGTTTGTAGTTCAAGGGCATATAATTGAAAAAATCCGCCGTTTTAATAAGAAACGGCGGATTTTCAATATTAATTTATTTGTTTAATTTATGATTTGATTCCTCAATACATGAATTCCAAGACTTTCAGCCCTTGAACGGTCTGCGCGACTTTTTTACGGTTCCTTCGTTATATGATCAGTTCATCTTGGCGGAGCTGTCCTCTCCAAGAGTAACACTCACCGACATACGCTCGCCGTTGCGGTCAATACCAAGCTCTATGGTCTCGCCGGCGGCGTGCTTGTCACGTATGGCGTTAAGCTCAGTCTGAGTTGTAACGTCCTGACCGTCGGCCGTGAGGATTATGTCGCCGCGCTGTATGCCTGCCTCAGCCGCCGCGCCGCCTTCCGTCACGCCCATTACGTACAGGCCATGATCAACTGGCAGGTTATTATAGTAAGCTATCTGCTTGCTTACAGCCTGAACGGTGATACCGATAAGCGGACGGCCCCGAACATAGCCGTATGTGATAATATCGTTGACTATCTGCTTAGCCTCGTTGATGGGAATTGCAAAACCAAGGCCCTCGCTGCTGGTGCCGTTGGAATTGGCCGTCACCTTTACGCTGTTGATACCGATTACCTCGCCGTATTTATTGATTAGCGCGCCGCCGCTGTTGCCGGGATTTATCGCCGCGTCAGTCTGAAGCAGCGTCATTTCGCGGTTATCCACCTTGACGGTTCTGTTCTTGCCGCTTATTATGCCCTGAGTAACTGTACCGAAAAGCTCATCGGCCAAGGGATTGCCGATTGCCACGGCCCTTTCGCCCACTTCAACAGCGTCGCTGTCGCCAAGAACAGCCACCTTCATAGTGTCGATAGGCTCAATTTTGAGCACCGCAATGTCGGCCTGCTGGTCGCCGCCCACAAGGGTGGCCTGAACCTCGTCGCCTGTGTTGAAGCGAACGGTTATGCTGTTTGCGCTTTCAATAACGTGGTAATTGGTAACGATGTGCCCTTGGTCGCTGATAACAATGCCGCTGCCGCTGGAAACTCCCTGCTGAACGCCGAAAAATGTCTGCATACTGACGGGGCAGCTTATGCCCACAACGGCCGGTCCGACCGTTTTGGCTATCTCCTCGGTGGAAAGCTCCTCGGTCAAAGGCTCCGCCGTCACAGTGCTGACGGGCGTGCCCTCGGTTTCGTTCTTTGAGCCGTGGCCTCCGGTTTCATATATAGTCACCCTATCGCTGCGCGGGAACATGGCCGAAATACCCATTACCGCCGTAGTGGATATAAGGCTTCCGGCCAGAGCGCCGCAGATAACGCCCGCAATAAGCTTGCCTCGGCCGCTCTTTTTAGGGCTCTTGGGCCGGAGCACGCTTTCGGTGTAGACCGTTCTGGTCTGCGGCTCCGCCGGACGGCTTTCCTCCTCATTCCAGTTGAACTCGTTGTAATCTGTCATAAATATCATCCTTTCCTTTCTACGACGATAATTATAAAGCTTATTTATTAAGCCTGTATGAACATGATTTTAAACTTTGATTAAAAAGTATTATATATCATTTTACGCTGACCTTATCCAGCGTAAAGGTAAAGCGTGTGTATTCGCCCTCGCGGCTTTCGGCCCATATACGGTTGCCGTGCTGGTTGATGATAGTCTTTACCAAGTAAAGTCCCAGCCCCACGCCGTTCTTGTCCATGCCGCGGCTTTTGTCTGTCTTGTAGAAGCGTTCCCATATACGGGCGATATCCTTTTCGCTTATGCCCTCGCCGGTATTCTCAACCGAAATTTCGGCCTTCTGTCCGCGCAGCGCGCTCTTTATGCGGATGACGCCTCCCTCGGGCGTAAACTTCACTGCGTTGTCGAGCAGGTTCATTATGACGCGGTATATCGAGTCCTCGGCTCCGTTCACGTAAATCTGGTCGTACATGAATTCGGCCTCCACGTCAATTTTTTTATCGGTGATAGCCTGCTCGTAGCTGATTATCCCCTTGCGCAGCAGCTCGTTTATGTCGAAGGGCTTCATCACAAGCTTGGCCTTGCCGCTTTCAAGGCGGCTGGTCTCCAGCAGGTCGCTGACGAGACGGCTCAGCCGCTGAGTTTCGCTGAGGACGATGTTAAGGTATTTAACGCGGTCCTCCTCGGCTATGGTGCCGTCGAGAATGCCCTCCACAAAACCGCTGATTATAGTCATCGGAGTGCGCAGTTCGTGCGACACATTGCTGACGAAGCTGCTGCGGGAATCGTCGATTTCCTTCAAAGCATCGGTCATGTAGTTAAAGCTGGCGATAAGCTCGCCCAGCTCGCCGTAGGGCTCGGCGCTAACCTTTTTGGTAAAATCGCCAGCCGCCACGGCCTTAGCGGCGGCATTTAGCTTGGATATTGGGCGGGAAATGCGCTTCGCCACGATGTACGACAGCAAAAACGCCAAAAGCACCGCCGCCCCCTGAGAGGCTATAAACATCCGCATAAGGGCGTTGCGGCCCTCCCGCACCTGAGGCATGGCCTTGCACACGGCTACTGCGCCCCAGACGGCGTCGTCGCCCCCCTGCTCCACTGATACAGGCTCAAGCGCAATAATCGAGTCGGTTATATAGCCGCCGCGCTTTTTCTGAGTCACAACCTCGCGCACGCTTTCGCCGGAGAGGGCGCGTTCGATATAACGCTCGTCAATCTTTGCCGTGCCGTTTTCGGTTTCATATCCGTGGCTGCCCGCCGAAAGCACAACCTGCCCGCGTGTGTCAAGTATCATTATGGAGCAGCTCTCATTTCGGCTCTGGTTGCTTAGATACTGGTTGAAAAGCCATCGTGTGGTCTCGTCCTCGTCGTACATTATGTGGCCGGTCATTTCGGCTATGTGCTCGGCCATTTCGGCTATCTCGCCGTTCTGGCTTTCCATAAGGTAGTTGCCGAGCTGCGTGAACATCAGCGCCGAGGTCAGCGCCGTCGAAACGAAAATTATCAGCACTGTTACCGAAAATATTTTCGCGAACAGCGTTTTACCCAACTGACTTCACCTCGAACTTATAGCCGACGCCCCAAACGGTTTTGAGGCTCCAGTTTTCGTCGTAGCCCTCCAGCTTTTCGCGCAGACGCTTGACGTGAACGTCCACCGTGCGGGAATCGCCGTAATAGTCGAAGCCCCAAACGTCCTCCAAAAGCTGTTCGCGGGTGAACACCCTGTTGGGGTGGCTGGCGAGGAAATAAAGAAGCTCAAGCTCCTTTGGCGGTATGTCGTAGGTTTTGCCGCCCAGCGTCAGTTCGTAATTGGAAAGATTTATGGATATGCCGGGGTATTCGATTATTTTTTCCTCGGCGTCGTCGCCCTTGGCGTCGCTGCGGCGAAGCACGGCCTTTACCCTTGCCACGAGCTCCTTTCCCTCAAATGGCTTCACCATGTAATCGTCCGCCCCAAGCTCCAGCCCCAGCACCTTGTCAAAGGTTTCGCCTTTAGCCGTCAGCATGATTATCGGCATATTGCTTGTTCGCCTGATTTCGCGGCAGACCGTCATTCCGTCAATTTTCGGCATCATTATGTCAAGTATGGCGAGGTCGGGCTTTTCCTTTTCAAACACTTCGAGCGCCTTTTCGCCGTTGGGGCAGACCAAGGTATCGAAGCCCTCCTTTTTGAGGTATAGCCGCACGAGCTCGCATATATTGGCGTCGTCGTCTACTATCATTATCTTCTGCGCCTTTTTCAAGCCTTATCTCCCCTTTGTAAATTTTATCCTTTTTAAAATAGTATATCATAAAAAAAGCCCCGTGTAAACCAATTTTTATGATATATAATTAAATTAACAGAATTTTATTTAAATCTTTTGTTTTATTTGTAAACAAATGTTTAATTTTGCATAGAAGCGCAAAACGCCCCCGGCGCGTGAGGGTGCGGGCCGAGGCCCGCCGCGTCGGGGACGTTATGTTAAAGGGGTACCATACCCTCTTATTTTTGCGCTTTACTGCGCTACCGCTATCTCCTTTGGCGGGCAGAGGGGCTTCATGCTCTTAAGGCTTTCCCAGCAGAAAACCTTCACGGTCTTGACGTTTTCGCCGTCGAGGTCGGCCTCGCCGCCCTTCACGGCCGCGCTGTCAACCACGGTTCCGTCCGCGCCGAGGGCCACGGCCACCAGCTCCGCCGAGGCGGGAATGTTGTCTACCTCCACGGCGACGTTAAGGCCGCCGTCGTCCTCCTTGCCGACCTCCGGCTTCTGTATTTCAGGCTCCGGCACGTCGCTGTCACAGTGGAGTGCGGCGTCTGTGAGCGAGTCGTTAAAATCATCTATAAATATATCTCCCCATTGGCTTCTGCTTCCGCCGTAGTATACGTCCGTAAGGCTCTCGCAATACTGGAGAGCTTGCCAGCCGATTCTCGTCACGCTTGCGGGGATATATATGCTTTTGAGATTTGGACACCACAGCATCGAGCGCCCCGAAATGCTTGTCACGCTATCCGGTATAACGTAGCTTGTTCTCGCGTTCCCCCTGGGGTACTGAACCAAGCTCGTCATTTCCTTGTTGAACAGAACTCCGTTATTGCCGGTATACGCGGGGTTCCCCGGGGCGACGTCGATGCTCGCGAGGCTGTCGGCGCTGTCGAATACGTAGTCGCCAAAGCTCGTCACTCCGCTGCCTAATTTCAGGCTCCGCAGATTAGTGCAGGTGGAAAACGCGCCGTCGCCGATAGCGGTCACGCTGTCGGGTATATTCACGCTTACAAGGCTCGTGCAGTCGTAAAACGCAGCTACGCCGATATACTTCACCAACTTGCCCTCGATTACGGAGGGAATATTCAGCTCCGCCGCCGAGCCGGTGTAGTCGGTAATTGTAACGCCGTCATCGCCCACGCTATACTCCAATCCCTCGGGGATAGGCTCCTCCGGCCCGGCGCTGTTACAGTGAACGTTGACATCATCGGGGAATTCAACCGATATTTCCTGCCACTGCTCTGCCGTTCCGCCGTAGTATATGTCGGTAAGGCCGCCAAACGAAACAGGGGCAACGGACGTCACGCTTGCGGGAATTATCAGGCTTGTAAGGACCGGGCAGCCGGAAAATGCCATAATGCCTATGCTTGTAACGCCGTCGGGAATGCGGTAGCTCGTATTTGCCATTCTGTCGGGATACGCCGTAAGATGCGTTATTCCCTTATCGAATAATACTCCGTCCAGACTTGCGTAATAATCATTATCCGCATCGACCTCTATACTCGCGAGGTTATCGCAGCCTTCAAACGGTCCCCAGTAAATATACATCACGCCGGCGGGGATTTTAATGCTCGTAAGGCCCGTGCAGTTCATAAACGCCTCCGCATAAATCTCCGTCACGCTGTCGGGGATAATCACGCTTTTAAGACTTGTGCAGTCCATAAACGCGTTGCTTCCTATGGTCGTTACGGGTTTGCCGTCGATCATAGACGGAATAACAAGCTCCGACGCGGAGCCGGTGTAGCCGGTAATTGTAAAAGAACCGTCATACAGTTCATACTTCAGCCCCTCGGGGATAAACTCCTCAGGGTCGTTGCCGCCGAATTGGATGTTGGCGTTAGTCAAAGGCTCGTTACTTGCGTCTATTGATATATTTTCCCACCGGCTCTCGCTGCCGCCGTAATATACGTCGGTCAAGCTGTTGCAGCCGTCAAACGCGCACCAGCCAATGCTCGTCACGCTTGCGGGGATTGTTACGCTCGCAAGATAGAAGCAGTAGTTAAATGTTCTGTCGCCAATGCTCGTTACGCCCTC
Source organism: uncultured Clostridia bacterium (assembly GCA_947629005.1). Lineage (GTDB taxonomy): Bacteria > Bacillota > Clostridia > UMGS1883 > UMGS1883 > JAFLUQ01. The sequence goes on along the minus strand of CANRCD010000002.1, from coordinate 158,152 downwards.
GGGAATCGTTACGCTTGTAAGACCGCAGCTGATGAATGCGCTCTCTCCGATGCTCATTACGCCCTCGGGGATTGTTACGCTTGTGAGGCTGTCGCAGCCGGAAAATGCGCCACCGCCGATGCTCGTCACGCCGGAGGGTATTGTATATGTATCTTTCATATTCCCGGCCGGGTATTGAATTAATGTGTCGGCGTCCTTATCAAAAAGAACTCCGTCCTTAGCACAGTAGTTTAAATTATTGCTATCCACGACAAATTGCGTCAGGTCAAAGCAGTTCGCAAACGCGCTTTCGCCAATGCTCGTAACGCCTTCGGTGATTGTTATGCTTGTAAGGCCGCAGTTAGAAAACGCGCTCTCTCCGATGCTCGTCACACTCTTAGGGATTGTTACGCTTGTGAGGTTTTCGCAGCAGGAAAACGCATACTCGCCAATGCTCATCACGCTTGCGGGGATTGTTACGCTCGCAAGATAGTAGCAGTTGCCAAATGCTCTGTCGCCAATGCTCGTTACACCCTTAGGGATCGTTACGCTTGTGAGGCTGTAACATTCTTCAAATGCGCTTTCGCCGATGCTCGTCACACCGGAGGGTATTTTATATGTTTCTCTATCATTTCCGATTGGGTATTGAATCAATGTTTTAACTTCTTTATCAAAAAGAACCCCGTCTTTAGCACAGTAGCTTGAATTTTTGCTATCCACGACAAATTCTTTCAGGCTGCTGCAGTAGTAAAACGCATCTTTGCCAATGCTCGTCACGCTTGCGGGTATTGTTGTTACGCTCGCAAGATAGTAGCAGAAGCTAAACGCTTCTTCGCCGATGCTCGTTACTCCCTTGGGAATCGTTACGCTTGTGAGGTTTTCGCAGTCGAAAAACGCGCCATCACCGATGCTCGTCACGCCGGAAGGTATTGTATATGTTTTGCTCGTTTTACCCTTCGGGTATTGAATTAACGTTTTAACTTCCTTATCAAAAAGAACCCCGTCTTTAGCACTGTAGGTTGAATTATTGCTGTTCACAATAAATTCTGTAAATCTGAAGCAGCGGTTAAACGACCACCTGCCAATGCCCGTCACGCTTGCGGGGATTGTTATGCTTGGGAGGCTGTCGCACTCAGCAAACGCAAACTCGCCAATGCTCGTCACGCCCTCGGGTATTGTTACGCTTGTGAGGCTGTCGCAGTTATAAAACGCATAGTCTAAAATTACCGTTACGGGCAAACCCTCGATTTTTGCGGGAATTGTGAGTTCCTCGGCGTAGCCGGAGTAGTAGGCAATTTCAACATGATCGTCACACACATCGTACTCCAGTCCGTAGGGGACCGCGTCCGCCGCGCCGACGGTCAGGCACGGCGCGACGGCCAGCGTCATTGCCGCGCACACCAGCGCTGCCAGCAGTTTTCTGAGTTTGTTCATATGTTCTTCCTCCTTATGTATTATTCGGCGCGCCGGGGTCGCCGCGCCATACGTTCAATTTATCCCATAAAATGTGTACCGCACATTTATTATACCACAGCTCGCGCACCCATTGCAAGCCTTTTTTGAAAAAATATCCCGCGCGGGCAATTTAATTTCCAAAACTATTGAAAAAACCGCGCCGTTATGTTATACTTATAGAATGAAGCAAATAGAGAACAAAGGAGAATGATATAAAATGAAATTGGGCATAGTGGGCCTGCCGAACGTGGGCAAAAGCACGCTGTTCAACGCGATAACGCAGGCCGGGGCCGAAAGCGCGAATTACCCCTTTTGCACCATCGAGCCGAACGTCGGCGTGGTGGCCGTTCCCGACGAGCGGCTGAACAAGCTGGCCGAGATGTACTCCCCCGAAAAAATAACCCCCGCCATTGTGGAATTTGTGGACATAGCCGGCCTTGTGAAGGGCGCGAGCCGCGGCGAGGGCCTTGGCAACAAGTTCCTTTCGCACATACGCGAGGTGGACGCCATCGTCCATGTGGTGCGCTGCTTCGAGGACGCGAACATCGTCCACGTGGACGGCGGCATAGACCCCGCCCGCGACATCGAAACCATAGAGCTGGAGCTTATCTTCGCCGACCTTGAAAGCGTTGACAAACGAATTGACCGCGTGGCGAAGGCCATGAAAAGCGGCGACAAAAAATACGCCGCCGAGCTGGAGCTGTGGAAGCGCATTAAGGCCGCACTGGAGGACGGCAAGCCCGCCCGAAGCGTGGAAACGAACGAGGACGAGGCCGCTATAGTGCGCGAGCTATCGCTGCTTACGATGAAGCCCGTGCTCTACGCCGCGAACGTGGCCGAGGGCGACTTCGCGGACGGTATCGAGAACAATCCCTTTGTGAAACAGGTGGAGAAAATAGCCGCCGCCGAGGGCGCCGAGGTGCTGCCCATCTCGGCCCGCATAGAGGAGGAGATAAGCGGTCTCGAAGGCGACGAAAAGCTGATGTTTCTCGAAGAAATGGGGCTGAACGAGTCGGGCCTCGACCGTCTTGTGAAAAAGTGCTATAAGCTACTGGGACTGATAAGCTACCTGACGGCAGGCGCGCCGGAGGTGCGCGCGTGGACGATAACCAACGGCACCAAGGCTCCGCAGGCCGCCGGCAAAATACACACCGACTTTGAGCGCGGCTTTATCCGCGCCGAGGTAGTCGCCTACGACGACCTTATCGCCTCGGGCTCGATGGCCGCAGCGAGGGAAAAGGGTCTTGTCCGCAGCGAGGGCAAGGATTACGTTATGAAAGACGGCGACGTTGTGCTGTTCCGCTTTAACGTGTAGCATTTTGGCAGCTCGGGTCATATTATGCCGCAGAGGTGTGATTATGGCCGAAGTGAGCTTAAGCTCCGTGCCTGTCGGGGAGCGGGCCGTAGTCTCGGCGGCCGGAGGCTCCGGCTCTATGCGGCAAAGGCTGCTGGACTTGGGGCTTGTGGAAGGAACCGAGGTTGAGCCCCTGTTTGAAAGCATACTGGGGAATCCCCGCGCCTATCTCATACGCGGGGCGGTTATTGCCCTGCGCCGCGAGGACACGGACACAATAAAAGTAAATTTATGAAAAGAGCCGCCCGAGGGCGGCTCTTTCGTTTTTTGTTATATATTCGCGACCGTTATTTCGGCGCGGCACTGAGGCGTAAGATTTTCGTCGAGGACAAACAGCTTGATAATCAAGCCGCCGTCGGCCTTAACGTCAATATCGCCGAAGGTCATATTCTCGGCGAAGTCGCAGCTTATGGCCTTAAGCATTTCGTCGCCGGAATACAGCGCGATATAGGCCTTTCCGTCCGCCGCGGCCATGCCGGAGGCGTCAACCTCAACCGTGCCGGAAACAAACCCAGCCTCGCGGGAGAGATGAGGCGTGATAACCGCCGTGGGCTCCTCGGCAGAGTAATGGAACACCGCCGTGGGGCTGAGCACATGGCCGACGCCCGCCGCCGCGGCCTTGACGGTGGTTTCTCCCGTAATGGTGATGGGGCCGGTATAAACCTCGCTGTCAAGCGTGGGCTCGGAGCCGTCGGTGGTATAGAATATTGTGTACTCCTCCGTTTTATTGGTATTGGGGTTGACATATTTGCCGCCGCTCAGCTCAATTTCAAGCCCGTCTCCCGCAAATCCATTCTCAATGTTAGCGGTGGGCCGCTCCGATATTTCAAGGTCGTTCGCATTGTAAAGCACAACCACGCTGTCGAACATACCCTCCTTGGAGGACTTGACCTTTACGCCGTAGCGGTCGGTAACAAGTACGGGATCTGTATAGAGAATATCGGGCTTACCGTTCGGGTCGGTGGTGTAATAGATTTCGGCGTCCTCGGTCGGGCAGGAAAAATACACAAGCTCTCCGCCAAGAACGAATTCCGTCTTATCCTTATGCGGTCTCTCGGGAGACGGACCTACCTGGAAGATCCTTTCGCTGATATCGCTTGGCGCGTATCCCTCAATAACATTGCCGTCATCGTCGTATATTTCGGACTTTTTCACCGTTATAATCTTAATCGTTACGTTCCTCGTAACGGAATTATCCAGCGTGATTTGACCGCCGTCGGCGCAGACTTGGGAATGTTCATCGGGGTCGGAGCCGTCAAGCGTATAGAAGAAGGATACGCCGTCAACCTCGCCGTTTGCACGTTTGAGCTCTAAAATATTGCCGGTTTTACCTATCACGACCTTTTGCAGCTTGGTCAGCTTGAAGCTTTTGGATGATACGCCGCTGTTTTCAAAGCCCGGGAACGTAGCTATGGCCTTTAGCGTAATCTCGCCTCCGCGGTTTAAGAGTACGCCGCTGCCGTTATAAAGGCTGCCGTTCTTGGGCGAAGGCTCGCTTCCGTCGGTGGTGTAGTAAATATAGGCACCCTGCGTGATGGTTGAGAGCTTCACTTCTATTCCGCCGTACGAGCCTTCGGAGGTTATGCTCACATCGCCGCAGACGCCGGTTTCCTCGCCGATAATTTTTGCCGCGACATCGCTCGGGGTTTTACCGGCAACCACTGCCATAGCTTTTACCACCTGCCCTCTCCTGAGTCCGGTCGCAAAGCTGCCGCTTAGGGAGGACTCGCTGGGCTCGCTTCCGTCGGTGGTGTAATAGTATACCGCGCCGGAGCCGGAACCGGTGAATGAAACCGCATATTCATTGTTTGTGGGGCCGATAACGGTTATTGTGGGAGTGGGCGTAATATTGCTGGAGACGGCAGGCTGCGTCACGTAACTGGTCTCATAGCCCGGCCTCATGGCCGCGGCGTGTATATATGCCTTATCGGCGGCGCTTATCGTGCTGCCGCGGGCGTAGCGCTCCATGGTCGGGGTGGCCTTAGTATCCGCCGAATTGTCCAAAATGTAGAAGATGTCGGCCGAGGCATCGGCGCAGTCAAGCGTCAGCCCGCCGCTCACATAGTTGACCGTCACGGGTGGCAGGGCCTCGGGCTTTGCCGACGGGTCCGTAATATTGACGCCAAACGAAACGACCTCGCTCTTGTTGCCGGCGCTGTCGCGCACAACAGTGCTGACGGTGCTGGGCTGGGCTATCGTGAGAGGATAAATATAGCGGTGTTCTTCGTCAATAGGGATATTTTTCGTACCGCTGGTCGTGCCCGAGTTGACAACGCAGTATATGTCGGCGCCGCTAACAGGCTTGAAGGTAACGGTTCTAACGCCGCTCGGCAGGGTTTCAAGGTAGTCCGAAAGCTGTATTTCGTCAATGGTAGTGGTAGCCCTTCTGACGACGCCGTGCATATCGTTAAAATAGGCCACGGCGCATACAGCGTAATACTTTTCTTTCCCAACCTTATTCGCATCTAATACTATGGGGCCGTCATAAAGCCGGTTTTTGCCTACGTCCATTTTTAAAGCTTCCGCCGTGGCATCATCATTTTCAGAAAACTGCTTATAGTCATAGTATATTTGCGCGTTGGGCATTTTAGTGGAGAGGTAAATGCTTCTGGTGCCGTTTACGGCGTCAACTCGGGCGATGTCCACCGCAAGATCTTCGACCATTACCGTACCGCCGGAGGCTGTGATTTGCTGTGAAGCCACGCTGCTGGAAATACTGCCCTTGCGGGCAACTATGGCCCTTACGGTACAGTTCTCTCCTATGTAAAACTCGCCCTCGTACCGTATTCCGCCGGTCGGAGTGGGATTTGTGCCGTCAATGGTATAGTATATTTCTGGCGAGTAATTGCCGCTCTTGGTTTCGCTTGTGGTTAAAGTCACTTTTTTTCTGCCGTTAGAAGCGTTTCCCACGGTTATAGTGGGCTTGGAGCATTCGCCCACATCTACGCTGGCAGTCGCCTTAAAGCCGGGCGCATAATTTTCCCCGCTGGCGTAAGCGCCCAAATAGTTGCGCCCCTTTGTCGTTAAGGTAACGGGGCCTGTATAGACGTTGGTATTGACGGAATATATATCAGTATCAGCGTAGCTGGCGCTTGTTCTTGTAGCGTAGTTGATAACAACTCCTTCATATTCGGGAATATTTCCGCTTTCATCCTCATCGGGATTAAGCGCGATCGAAACCTCCCAGCCGCCGTAAATGGCCCTTCCGGTGAAGCGCAGCTTCGGCGCAATTTCCGGCCATTCATCCGACTGGATTTTCGAGGTATGCGGCTCGGAGCAAACATTATAATTATCGCATACCGCGCTCACCGATAACATCTTCGTGGTACTGACCCTCAAGTACGGAGTTGTGGTCGGCAAAATCGGAGAGTTTTTGGTAGGCTTTGTGCCGTCAAGAGTATATCTGAGGGCAATATTTTTATATCCTTTAAGGGACTTGTAAGCGTCCAAATTTACATGTATATCCTTAGCTATGACCTTACCGTCTTTGTCCTTTACTATGGACGAGCTCAGCGTTGCAAGATAAGCAGGCTTCTGCGCCGTGGAGACCTTGCTCGCGGAGCCGGAAACATAAGCTACCGCCTTTATGGTAAAACCCGTGTTTCCGCTGTGGCGGAAGGGGGCTTCATACTTGTTGCTTTTGTTTGTCGGGTTTGACGGAGCGGACGGCGTACCATCGGCCTTGCTGTCCTGAATGGTGTAGTATATTTCCGCGCCGGCGGGGCCGGTTATGGTAATCTCCACCTCGTCCACTCCGGCTTCGGTCCTTCTGTGAGCGAATGAGAACGTGGGGTTGGCAACCGTCGCCATGGTCGAAACGCCGCCTGCCGAAAGAGCCGGCAAGGACACCAAAATCATTATAAGCGCGACTATGGCCGAAAGGCCGCGTTTTAATATTTTCAATATAATTCACTTTCCTTCCGTAAAGACTTGGCAATAATAACGCCGAACACGATATTTTGCTATTTTACATTTTATATTATAGCAAAAAACCGGTCCGGCGTCAATATATTATATTGTAATAAAATTGTTAATTTTTCGGGTAGACAACGCTAAGGCACGCCCGCTCGGGAACAAGCACCTCGCGGAGGAAGCGCTCGCCGTCCGCCACAGTTACGGACTTCCAGACCTCGGGGTAGCTCATAAGTTCGATACCGCGGTGAAACGAGAACATATACTCGTTGCCTATGTCCTCCACATCGCCGCCCATAAGGCGGATATAGCGGCCGTAGAGCAGGTTCATGGCGCGGCGCCATGCGCCGGCATCTATGCCCTCGGCCTTGACGCGCTCTATCTCGGCCTTTATCTCATCGGCCACAGTCTTGGGCTCAAAGCTTTCGCCGCTGAAGGCGGCAAAGGCGAAGCTGCGCTCGTAGTCATAGTAACCGCCGAATCCGCGGCTGATAAGACCGCCGTTATACAGCCTTTCGTAAAGGGGCGAACTGCTGCCCGCGAGAGTGTGTATCAGAGCGGAGGCCACAATGTCGCGCTTAAGGAGGTCTCCGCCGGTTTGATTGTCCTTAAAGCCCAGCATGAACTGGGGCTTGGCTATCTCGAAAAACGCCTCGCTGTAGGGTGTAACGATCTCGCGGGGCTCCTCCGGGAACACCTGCTTTATCTCGCCCTCGGGCTTATCCTTGGTTATCATCTCGTCCACTATCGCGCCGAGGCGCTCGGGGTCGATGTCGCCCACGCAGATAACGGCCATGTTCGACGGGTGGTAGAAGGTGTTGTAGCACTTATACAGCAGCTCGGGGGTGGTTTTCATTACCTCCTCCACACTACCGGCTATCTCGGTGCGGACGGGGTGGTTCTTATAAAGGCCCTTCATGCAGTTGTAGAAGCAGACCTGCCCCGCGTCGTCGTCGTACATACGAACCTCCTGCGCAATGATACCTTTCTCTTTTTCCACGTTTTCGGGAGTGAAGTAGGGCGTCTGCACGTAGCTGAGGAGGTTCCTGAAATTCTCGTAAAAATAGTCAGTGCAGCTGAAAAGGTAATTTGTCACGCCGAAGCTGGTAAAGGCGTTCACATCGGCGCCCTTGAACAGCGCGAACGCGCTGGTGCCGTCGGGCTGCTCAAACACTTTATGCTCGAGGAAATGGGCCACTCCGTCAATGACCTTGGTCGTCTCGTTCTCGCCGGGAACGACGAATTCTGTATTGATGGAGCCGTAGCGAGTGCTGAAGGTAGCGTAGCTCTTTTCGGTGTTTTTCTTTATTACGATAACCTTAAGGCCGCTCTTGTGTTCGGCGGTAAAGACGTCCTCCTTAAGGAGAGCGTCGGTATGCTTTGTAAACCGCATCACTTTTCCTCCTTTCCCGCGAGGAAGTAGACCGTATCGATCCGCACCCTGTTCGCGACCTCGATTATCTCTTCCCTTGTCACGCGCTCTATCCTTTCGGCGGCCTCCTCAAGGCTCACATCGGCACCCAGCAGCAACTGAGTGGTGTAGTAGTCCTCGAGAGCCTCCACGGCGTCGCCGCGGGAGCGGAAGGAATTGACGATCTGTTTCTTCACCACATCGACCTCTTTGTCGGTGAAATCGCCGTCCTTTACTGCCTGAAGCTGTGCCATTATCTCGTTATAAGCCGCGTCAAAATTCCGGAACTCAATTCCGCTGGACACGCGCAATACGCCAGTCAGGCGGTCGGCCCAAGCCGAGGCGTAGTAGCAAAGGCTGAGCTTTTCACGCACGTTTTCAAACAGTTTGCTGTCGGGCCCGCCGCCGTAAAGGCAGCTAAACACCATCTGCGGATAGGCCAGCGGCCCCGTGGGTTCAACGCCGGTGCGGAAGCCCATCGTCAGCTTGCCCTGCGTAACGTCCATGTGGTCGGTAACGCGCCTGACCTCGCCCACATCGGCCTTTATCTCAGCCAAAGTGCGGCCCGCCTCCCTCTCGGGAAGGCCGGCAACCGCTTCACGGGCGGCCTTTTCGGCCATAGCCTCGTCAAAATTGCCGGTGAAAATTATGCTTATGGCCGAGGAGCTTTTTACGTCGTCATAAAAGCGGAAAAGCTCGTCTGCGGTGAGCCTTTCCACATCCTCCTCGTAGCCCAGAGTGTTCACGCCGCACGGTTCGTCCCTGAACATCTCCTCGTCAAGGCGGCGCATGGCATAGACGCGCTTGTCGTTTATCTGTCCGCGTATTCTGTCAATCAGGTTTTTCTTTTCCCTCTCCACCGCCGAGCGGACGCCCCCCTTAAAGGCGGCGGCAAAGAGCAGCTCCGCTACTTTGTCAAAGGCGGGAGCGGGCAGAAACTCGTCACTGACAGCCTCCGCCGCGACCCTGATAATCTGCTCCGCGCCGCGCTTTCCCGACGTGCAGTAGAGCGAAGCCCCGTAAAGCTCCTCAAGCGCCATGTCGAGTTCCCTTGCCGTGGGATAAAGCTCGTTCCCGCGCCCCAAAACCTGCGCCAGCAGCGCTCCCTTCGACGCGCTCTCACGGCTCAGCGGGCGATGAAAGAGCACGCTCGCCATGTATGTTTTGAATTTGCCGTCTTTTATGAAATACAGATCTATGCCTTTCTTCAGATTATGATTCACTATCTGCAAGGCTATTCCTCCTTATTCTCTCTTTATTTATGTACGGGGCTCACGCCCCGATTTGTCAGTTATTGTTGTTAACCGTTCTGTTGGAGTTGCCGGTAACGTCGTCAATCATGTTCTCGGCGCCGTCCACAACGTCCTTGGCGGCGTTGCCCACGCCGTTAGCCGCGTCGTCCACGGCGTTGCCGGCGTCATGCATCATGCCGCTGCCCGCGGCGTCGCCGTCGGTGGCCGTGTTGCCGGCAGTTCTGCCGTCGTCGCCGTTCTTGTCGATCTTTCCGTCGCCGTCGTCGTCCGAAAGGTCAAGGTCTCCGGCGGGAGAACGGCCCTCGGAATTCTGAGTGCCGGCCGTAGTCTGGCCGGAGTTATTGGCGGCTGAGTTGTCGTTTTTGTCTCCGCAGCCGGAGAGCGCAACGACCAGCGCCGCAACAATGAACAAAAGTCGTTTCAAGATATTCCATCCTTTCATTTTGGCTTCAGCTTTATTATTTCCATAGCCAAAGGATTTACACTAAAACAATGGAACACTTTTCGACATTTTTCATAGTATAATACTGTAAACGGCATAAAAAACCGTCTGCAAAATCAAAATTAAAAGGAGAAAAAATTTATGTTCGGATACAACAACGGCTACCAGTGGATCGTATGGATAATCATAATCATTATCCTCCTCGGCTATGCCGGCAACGGCTTTGGCTGCGGCTGCGGCTGCAACAACGATTGCTGCAACCCCTGCTGCAACAACAATAACAACGACTGCTGCTGCAACTAAGCGGCGGGACGCGGGCGGGCCGACGGCCCGCCCTTTATTTTACGCTTACGCTTACGCTTTCAGCATTAAAAGTTTTGCTCAGTTTAATTATCCGGCGTGTATTTAAGCGCCTCGGCAAGTCCGGCGAGGGCGCGGCCCCGATGGCTGACGGCGTTTTTCTCGGCGGCGGAGGCCATGGCGAAGGTTTTGCCAAGCTCCGGCGAGAAGAACACCGGATCGTAACCGAAGCCGTTCTCACCCTCGGGAGCCTCGGTAATATAGCCTTCCACGCTGCCTGTAGAGGCGACGAGGCCGCCGTCCGCGCCTATAAACACGATGGCGCACATAAACCGCGCCGTGCGCTTTTCCCGGGACACGCCGGCAAGATTTTTCAGCAAAAGCTCCACTCGCGCTCCATCCGTATCAAGTCCTCCGTATCGGGCGCTGAACACCCCGGGCTCTCCGCCCAAAGCGTCCACGCAGAGACCGCTGTCGTCAGCCACAACGGCCGCGCCGGTGGCGGCGTGTATGGCCTCGGCCTTAAGACGGGCGTTTTCCTCAAAGGTAGTGCCGGTCTCCTCCACCTCGATATCGGCGCCGGCCTCGTCCTCGCCGACTACCTCGTAGCCCAGAGGGCCAAGTATCTCCTTAAATTCCCTGAGCTTATTCTTGTTGTGCGTGGCCGCGATAAGTCTCATCAGTCCTGTCCTCCGCCCGTCTTAAGACTTTTGCCCGAGGCGGCACAGAGCTTGCAGAGCCCTTCAAACTCCTCGTCGGAGGTATTTGCCTCGGTAAAGAGCGAAAAGCTTGCCCCGCCGGCGTTCCAAGTGGCAAGACGGCCCCCGCCCACAATTTTGCGCGCCACAACAGATACAGCCGCTCCGTCCGATTCGGCGGCAATTATGTCATAGCCCTCTTCAAGAGCTGAATACACGCCCGAAACATCGCCTCCGGTCACGCCGCCTCGGAAGGTGTAGGAGGCTCCGCCGTATGTGAACACAGACTGCGCCACCTTATCCGCAATGACGCTGTATTCGGCAGACTCGGCCCCCTCGGGAGCGGAGAGAGCCATGCCTATAGCCGAGAAGTCGCCGCCGGAGGGAACCACGGGGTTCGGAAGCTGGGCCGTGGGGCCCTCGTCCTTGTTGTTTTCCTCCACCTCACGGGTTATAACAAAGGTCTGCGCGGCCTTGGACGCCGTCGAGAACATATCCGAGCGGGATACCTCGCCGGCGGTGTAGAGGCTGAACTTATACGCGCCTATCTCCCAGCGGGCGAGCTGGCCGCCCGCCGCCAGAGCGGCGGCGTTGATTTTGGTATCGACTCCGTTCACGGTGACGCCGTAGCTTAGGGCGCGGCCTTCCTCGGCGCCGTAGCGGGAAGAAACGTCCGTTCCGTTGCCGGAGGCGAGCAGAATATATCTGATGCCGCCCATAGTGAATTCCACCCTTGCACAGCCGTTTTCCGCGGCACTTACCACACTTTCGGCCCCCTCGGGAGCTCCGACAGCAAAGCCGAGCAAGGCAAGGCCGTCGGGCTGTGTTTCGGGCTGAGGAGCAGTCTGTTCGGAGCCTTGGGACAAGTCATCGTTGATAATAACGGTACGGGTGCTGCCCTCCCAGTTGACCGTAGCGCCGAAAAATTCCATCACGGCGCGGACGGGCACATAAATGCGGCTGTCGATTATCACGGCGGGGACGTCAAGCTCCACGGATTGGCTGCCGCCGTCCTTTTGGCCCTCCATTGTCGCGCTGTCAACGGTTATCTTGAGTTTATCGCCCTGATTGTCTATTGTGGCGGCGCGGCCTTGGCCGTCCCAGTCTACCTTCATCTGCATGGCCTCGACCACGGCGCGGACGGGAATGAGCACGCGGCCCTCCTGAATTATGCAGCCCGCGTCGGGGAAAACGACTTCTGCGCCGTTATAGGTGACCTTGACGTCGTTCTTTTCCTCCTCAACGACAATGTTGTCATCGGCCCTGCCGCTGTCGGAGGGATCAATTTCAAGTCCGATATCGCTCGCGGCGGCGCTGCGGCCGAAGAAGCCCGCCAGCTTTATAACGGTGTCGATAGAGGCCAAAAGTCTGTCTCCCACGAGGGTGGCGGGATAGTCGGGCCGTACTCGGCCGCTCTCGACATTGCGGGTGTATTCGGCATATTCGTCCGCGCCGGCGTAGAGCAGAACGTACTTCGATTCGTCCTTGTTGGAAATTTTGGCGTAGCCGTCGGCGGCAAACCACAGGAATTTGAAGCCCGCCTTATCGCAGAGGGCGCGCAGCGGTATCAGCCGCACGCCGTCCCTTTCAAGCGGCTGCACGTCGGGAAAGGTCACGGCCTCGCCGCCCACCGAGACTTTGTAGGGCTTGGCGGGGGTTATGGCGAGGGTATTATCCTCAAGCTGGGTTTCGGCTCCGAAGAAAGCGGCCGTTTCCGCGATGGCCTTCAGCGGAGCGTAAAGCCTGCCGCCGTTGAGCATTATGCGCCTTTCAGCCTTATAAACGCCGGTCTGGCCAAGCCTTACGGAGTCATTATTCACGGTGAACACAGCCTCGAGGCCGTCCTTTGTCACCTTGGCGACGCCCGTCTTGGCGTCCCAAGCGAAGTCAAGCCCCATTGCGCCGGCCACAAAGCGCACCGGCGCCATTGCCGTATCGCCCACCAGCGCAGGGGCGCAGGCCTCGTATTCCACAGCTTTGCCGCCCACCGTAACGCTGACGGCGTCGGGCGAAGTTATGATTATGCTCCTGTCCGCATCCTCGGGCAGGACGTTATAGCCCACCATAACGGCAAGGCTTTTGAGAGCGCTCTCGGGCAGCAGCATACGGTTGTTCGTCAGTACCGCCGCCGCGTCCATGAGGACGGCGGTCTTTTCTCCGTTCACGATATATTCGGCCTCTTTGCTGCCCACGGTGAACACCGCCTCGAAGCCGTCAGCCGCGACAAAGGCTTTCTTCTGCTCGGGCTTCCACGTAAAGGTGCAGCCCATTGCCTCGGAAACAAAGCGAACCGGAAGCATGACGTAATTGCCAACTATCTGCGACTCAACGTCCTTAAAGGCGACGGTTTTGCCGTCCACGATGACGTTTTTGAAATTTTCCGCCGTGACGGGTATACTCAGCGAGGTCAGCGCCACCACGGCGGCAAGCATTGCCGCGAGCTTTTTCATAGGTAATCAGTCCTTTCGCGCAAATTTATATCTAAATTATACCACTGTTTTTTACATTTGTCAATCCTCGTAGGGCCTTATTCTGTAGCTCACTCCCAGCTCCGCGCAGATAGCGCGGCAGAGCTCCTCCTGCTCGGGGGTTATAGTGGTCGAAACGGTGGTAAGCACAACGCTTTTCACGTATTTTTTCACTTCGCCCGCAAAGCGCAGCAGCGCGGGGAACGACTCCTCGCCGAAGCGGCTGCGCGTCAAGCGGAGGTATTCGTCGGCGTCAGGGGTGTTGAGGCTTATTGAAACCGTGTCTACCTTGCCTTCGTACAGCGGAGCGGTGCTTTTGCCGTTTATCAAATCCCCGAGGCCGTTGGTGTTGACGCGCACCGGCAGCGAGAAATGCGCCTTGGCGTACTGTGCCACCTCCAGCAGCGTATCGAGCCGTTCGGTCGGCTCGCCGAAGCCGCAGAATACCAACTCGCCGAAGGACGTCATGTCGAATTTTGCGAACTCGGCAATTACCTCGGCCGCTGAGGGCTCGTGCTCCAGCCACAGACTGCCGCTGCCGTCCATTTCGTCGCGGCCCTGCCTCAGGCAGAAGGTGCAGCGGCAGGGGCAGCGGTTGGTGAGATTTACGTAGAGATTGCCGTGATATGGGTAAAGTATCGTCATGGATTTCATAGTGAACACTCCTTTATAAACTGAAAAGAGCAAAGCCTCCGCTTTGCTCCCGTGTGGCACGAGGTTGTTTTATGTTATTGGGTCCTTCCGGCGGCGCGCCCGAAAAATTGCGAAACAATTTTTTCGGAAAAGGAGGAGCAAGCCTTCGCGCGACGACGTTTTTTTCGCAGAAAAAAGCGTCGGAGCAAAGACAGGCTTTGCTTTAATGCCGCCAAAGGCGGCTCGCCCGAAAAAATTGTGCAACAATTTTTTCGGAAAAGGAGGAGCAGCGGAGCAAGCCAAACGACGGCTTTTTTGCGAAGCATAAAAAGTCGTCGCAAGCGAAGCGACGCTTGCGACGACGTGGTGGAGGAGGGTGGATTCGAACCACCGAAGTCAGAGACAACAGATTTACAGTCTGCCCCCTTTGGCCGCTCGGGAACTCCTCCTTATGGAGCCGGTTATAGGACTCGAACCTACGACCTGCTGATTACAAATCAGCTGCTCTACCAATTGAGCTAAACCGGCAAATTGACATTCCGCCCGTCTTTGCCTTGAGCCGCTCGGCCCGTCCGCTACATCCGGAACGATAAATATATTAGCATAAAAAGCACGCCTTGTCAAGACCTTTTTTAGATTTTTTTGAAAATAATGCAGGGGGCCGCATAAATACGCGCATAACCGCCCCGCCACAGAAAGGCATGGGCGGCCACTACGGGCCGCCCTTACAATTTTTGTGCTTATCTTACCCTCAGCCAAGCAGGCTCTGAAGATACTCTATTGTCTTTTCGTCACAGTCGTAGAACAAATCGTCCGCAGCCTTATGGCTGAACACCGTCACGCCGCCGTAGGATGAGGCGTATTTGCCGGAAAGCTCCGTCGCAATGGAACCGCGAAGGTATTTCACTCCGCCCTCCTCCTTGAGGTCGCTGCCGGAAACCGTTCTTGATTCGTTGCCAAAGCCCACGAGCACCGTGCCGCTGCCGCTGTCGGAATAGCTTCCGCCGAGGAGAGGAGCGAGGCCGTCCAGCGGTATCCACAACTCGCCGGAGTCGTCGGTCATAAGGGGCGCGCCCTCGGTGACGGCGCCGTCCTTATAATACTTTCCGGCGTCGGAGGCGGCGCTGCCGCCCCAAAGCTTGCGCTTAAGGTAGGCCGCGTTGTTTTCGGTCACGCCGCCGACATAGCGGCTTAGCTCGCAGCCCGCGAGCAGGAACGCGCCGTAGCCGAAGGGCTGGTCGCGCCAGTCGGGGGTCGCCTGTGTTGCGTTGGAGCCGATCTCCTGGCAGTAGCCAACCTTACCGCTGTCCTGAAGGGCTACCTCGCTGAGATACTTCCAGCCGCGGAGCGCGGGCTCAAGGTATTCGCGCTCGTCGAGCAGGCCGCTGTTCAAGCCCCAGAACAGGCCGTAGGTAAAGAAGGCTGTGCCGCTGGTCTCGTATCCCCAGCTGTTGCCATTGTTGCCCTTGGGATAGTCGGCCAACATGGACTGCGTCCAGAAGCCGCGGCCCTCGCCGTCCACGTGCTGGCAGTCAATTATGGCCTTTGCCATTTCAAGATAGAGATTTTCAAAATAGCCCCTGTGCTCGTAGTCCGTGGGCACATCGCTTAATATCTTGGCGAGGCCGGCGAATACCCATCCGTTACCGCGGGCCCAGAAATTCTTTGTGCCGTTTATGGTGTTAAGCGGATACACGTAGTTATTGTCACGGAAGAACAGGTTGGCGTAGTTGTCCGGGTCGGATGGGGCTGCGCCGCTCTTCTTGTTGTTTTCGGCGCTTGTGGTATACTCCTCGCCGTCGTTGGGAATTCCGCAGTCACCGTCATACATCAGCTCGGCCGCGAAGCGGTAGTATTGATACATCTTTTCAAGATATTCCTCATTGCCTGTCAGAAGGTACATCTTCGTCATTACGGGCGGCACCATGTAGAGCGCGTCGGCCCACCACCAGAAGTCGTCGTTTGTTTTGGTTATCTGGTAGCTCATAACATCCTTGGCGCGGTCGACCTTGCCTTCGTTCTTATCCTCGTCAAGCATATAGAGGTCAATATAAGTCTGGAAGCAGATCTGCCAGTCTCCGAAAAGCACGGCATTGCTGCCCTGGTTCTGGTTGTAACCCCATGTCCATCCATCCTTGCCGCCGCTGTAGTTATTGCCCTGCCAGCCGTTGGTGTCGGCCCAGTTCAGCGAGTATTGGAGATAGTTATCGCCGCCAAAGGTGAAATAGGTCTCCATGTTTCCGGTGTGGTAGGTGGCGGTATCCCAGAAGGCAAGGTCAATGCCGTTAACCTGCATATTATAGCTCCACGTTCTCTGGCGGTAGTCGTTGGCACGGAGAACGTTCTCCTTAACGTCGTCGTATTTGGGGATAAGGGCCAGAACCTCCTCGCTTAAGGAGGGCTCCGGCAGCTCCGAGGCGAACACAACGTCCGTCAGCGGGCGCAGGTTGTCGCCCTGCCACAGGTAGGCGCGGATATCATCGCCGTAGGTGTAGCCTTCAAGAACGTAGGGCTCCAGCTCGGTGCGGTCCTTCATAGATGCCGGTAGGCTGACGGGCTCGTTATATAGCACTTTTGCGGGAAGATCGTTCTCGAAGCTCACTACGATAAGCCTTGCATCGCCCTTTTCGTCCGCGGTGTTTGCCGCCACGGCACCGATCGAAAGAGTGTAGCTATCATCGTCGCCGTAGCTGAGAGCGGCCTCGGTCCTGCCGCTGACGCCGTCCGTAAGCTCGCCCTGAACGGTGACGCTGTAGACGGGCTCGCTGGCAATAAATGGCTTAAAGGGACGGTCGACGTAATTGTCTGAATAGTCGGAATAGCTCGTGACGGCAGGGTCCTTTATCTGCGGATAGTAGTTCAGATACTCGCCGGCGCCGGAGTATTCGCTTCCCTGTCTGACGACGATCTTGCCCCTGTCGGCTATGGTCTCGCCGACGGCGTTCTTATATAAGTGGTATATCACCGAGCCGTAGCCGCTGCGGCTGCCGCTCGTGTTATAATAAGGCTCATAGGCCTTTACCCGCTGTTCAACGGTGAAGCCCGCGGCGTCGCCCGCAACATCGTAAACGCCGGCGGAGGCGAAGTCGGTCTCCTCAAACGTGACGGGCACCTCAAGGCTGCCGGAACTCGCGAAGCTCTCACTGTTCCAGCTTACGGTGACCTCGGCCGGGAGCACGACGGCCTCGTCGGTATATACAGTCATCTCGGGCAGGGGTCTTATCTCAATCGTCTCGGTAATGGCAGCGACGGGGATCTCGATCGCGTCGTGGTCCGCTATATTCTCGGCGAAGAAGTGATCTGTCGGCACATAGATCTTGCCGCCCTCCGCGAAGGGCTGGCCGTAGTAGCTGAACGGGCCCGAGTTAGTTGCGGGAGTAAGCTCGGCGCTGACGACCTCGCCGTCCTCGGCGACATAGTTAACGGGCTTGATATTACCGTCGATTGTGTATTCTATTACCGGCGGCTCGGCGCCCTCGCGGGAGCTGAAATACGTTGCGCAGGTGCTGGCCTCGAGGTAAAAGTTGAAATATTCGCCGTCATCATAAGCGGCGTTTTCGTTGACGAAGTCGGTGATGTCGAACTCTATCCAGTCGTTGACATCCTGCTGGTCGTAGCTGGGCGAAAAGGAGGCCGAAGCTATGGGGTCTGGGCTTAAACTGCTCTCGTACAGCTCGACCCAGTCCGCATAGCGAATCTGGTTTTCGTCCCACAAACCGAGGTTTTCGCCTACCCCGTCAAAGGAGTACAGGCTGTAATCGGTGTCCGCATTGTTGTTGATTTTGTTCATGTAGAGACGGAGCTTTGCGTCAATGACATTCATGCCTACCTTCGGGAAGCGCAGCAGAACATATCTGTCGTATTGGGCGTGGCCGCTGCCCGCCGTGCTGGTGAGCTGAAGGTCCTCGCTGCCGCCGTAGCTTTCCAGAGCCGCATCCTCATTGATATAGGCATCGGCCACGACCTCCACGCTTCCGTTGCCGCGGAACATAAACTGCACCTCGGTCTGCACCTTGAAGTCGGGGTAGTCCGCGAGGCGGCCAGTGGCCGTGAAGTCCTCGTTATTCCGTATCTTATTCTCTGGAAGGGCGTCCCACATCACTGTCGAGGTGAGCGTTCTATTGTTGGAGGTGTAAACCAGCACAACGGCGGGTAGCTCGGGTTTCATGCCGAAGTCGACGATAAACGTGTCGTCAAGGTCGGTGCCGGTTATGCTGTATACATCGACCGTGATCTCAACATCGCGGCCGCCGGCGGTGCCCTTCACAGTGTACGTATCGGGCGTGCTCCAGCCGTTTTCGGGCACGTCAAGCCACTCTGCGTCGGCCTGCTCAGTGTCGCCGTTACTGTATTGGAGCTCCACCGTGGAGGGAAGCTGGGGCTTGGTGTTTATATAGGCATCAACGCCGTCTACGGAATAGCCCGTGTAGGTTTTAACGGTGTAGACCGCAGTTATGGTGTTGTTCGCGGAACCAACCGCGTCGATATGCAGCTTGGACTTATCGCGGTAGAGGTTGTACGTCACGCCGTCATGCTCCACGGTGGCGGGCGCGTCGTAGGTATAGGCCGAGCCCTCGCTCAAGGTGACGGTTTCGGAATGTATCAAGGTGCCGTCCTCAAGCTCGTGCCTTATGGCAACCTCAGTCATGGGCTCGGGGCAGGTGGTGGCGTAAAGCTCTTTTATCTCGCTTTCGCTTATGGCGCGGTCATAGATGCGCACCTCGTCCATAAAGCCGCGGTATTCGGGATTATCCCTGCGGGTGCTGAGGGTGGCGTCGTTCCACCACTGGGTGCGGCCGAGGTAAAAGCCGTAATTGCCGGAGGGCGTTCCCATATGGCCGACCATGTCCACGTCCTTAAACTGGTCGGTTCGCGCGGCCTCCTCGCCGTTTATGTATATGACGGTATCGCCGCCGCGCTCATTGGTGACGGTCACAAGGTTCCAGCTGTCATTAAGCGAACGGTGGAAATTCAGTTTAGCTCCCGAGTCTTCTCCGATGTCCCTGTCCCAGAACATGATCTCACCGTCGCTCGCGATATACCGCAGGTATACGCTGCTCTTCTCGCCGTCGCCGAAGTCGAAGAACCTCTGCCGGTAGCCGCTCATCGAATAGCTTCCGTCGGGTTTCACCCACATGGAAACCGTAAAGCTGCCATCCTGAAGGTATGAGGTCATGCCAGCGGGGATACTGAGCGCCGGGCCGTTAGTGTAGTTATTGTTCCCTCTCGCGGTGCCGCCGGGGAAGTTTGCAACCTTGCCGCGGGTGGCGCTCTGGACCGTCAGCGCGGAGGTCGGCTCACTCCATCCGGGCCATCCGCCCGGCCCCCCCTGACTACCGCCGCTTATCACTTGACCCGTGAGGCTGTTGCCGCTGGCGTCGGTTATCTGGGTGGGGCTGTTGGAGTCGTTATCAAAGGAATAATAGAGCACAAGCCCCTCGCCGAGGCTGCTGTCGGCGGAGTTGACAGTGATGTTGGCGGCGGCAATTTTGCCGTAGCCCGTGCCGTCATCAAGGGTAACGGTTCCCCTGACGGTAAACTGGCCGACCTCGACGAGCCGCTCCTCGGGCACCTCGTCCCAGATGACGGAGGCCGTTTTAGTGGTGCCGTCCTCCATGGTTACGCCAAGAGCAGTGGGGAGCTCGGGGCTTTCGCCCTGCTTCACATTAAAGCTTATATCCGTGCCGGATGTTATGAGCTGCATATCGGGCGCGCGGTAGGTGGCCCCGTAAAGGGCGTCCACGTCCTCGGCCGTAAGGGCGCGGCTGTAAACTCGCACCTCGTCCATCCATCCGCCGAAGTCGGGGTTCAGCTTCTGCGTTTCCGTCTTTCTGTCATCCCACCACTGGGTGCGGCCGATGAAAAGGGCGCGGCCATTCTTGGCTTCGCTAAGGGACGAAATGGTTTTAAAGTTCTTTTTTTCTTCAACGAGCAGCTTGCCGTTTACATATACGGAGGCAGTGTTCGCGGCCGTATCAAAAACGGCGGTCGCCATAGCCCACTTGCCCTCGGCGGCGTCGCTTGTTTCCTCGACATAGGCGTTGGCGTCGTTGCTGACGCGGCGGTCCTGGAAGCGGAACAAACCATTATTGCTGTAGCGCAGGAAAGCGCTGTCGTAATAGTCGCTGCCGAAGTCGAACAGGCGCTGAAGCTGGTCGTGCAAAGAGTATCCCGTGTCGGCCTTGATCCACATGGAAACGGTGTAGGAATCGGGAAGCTCGTCCTTGAATCCATGCGGGATCTTTATCGCCGCGCCATGGGCAAAGCTCGTCGCGGTTTCCCCCCACGGATATTGGACTTCCGTCTCGCTGCCGGGGAAGCGGGCGACGCCGCTCTGAACACTGATGGCGTTCCTATAGTTCTGTCCCATAAAGCCTTCGGCCCTGCCCTCGCCGACCAAAACCTCGCCGTTATAGCCTTTCCCGCTGTCATCGGTTATCGTCTGCGGCTCGCCGCGGTCGGAATCGAAGCTGTAGTACAGCACTAGGCCGCTGTCTATGTCGGCGGCGGCAGCCTCCCAGGCGGGGACAAGCGAAAGGGCGAGCGAAAGGGCCAGAATAAGGGCCAGAAGCTTTTTTGGTTTCATTATATTTTCCTCCATACTCGGCGTTTTTACAAAAGACAACTGTGGTATTATAATAATACCACAGTTGTCGCCTTTTTTCAAGTACCGTAAATGTGAAATTCTTGTTAACTACGCTTTGCGCTTGGCGGTGAGCTCCCCGATGTCTATCCGCCAGACGGCTGTGCGGACGAGGCTTTTCTCAACAGCCGCGTCAAAGGCGGGCATATTATCGGGCGTCAGCTTTTCGCAGAGCAGCCTCAGCGCGCGCGTCTTTTCGGCCTCTTCCGTCACCTCGCGGGCCGTGCCGCTGACGGCGGCGGATTCGTAAAGAGTGGTGAACCTATCCCGCTGCGGCTGCTCGCTCGCCACAAAAAACACGTGTACTCGCGGGTCGCGGCGAAGGGCATCGGTCTTTTTGCCCTCCATCGCGCAGTGAAAGTAGAGCGCCGAGCCGTCGCGCACAAGGTTAAGCGCAACGGCGTAAGGCGCGCCGTCCGCGTCCGTCATGGCGGCCACGCCGTAACTGCACCTGTCGATTACCTCCAGCCCGAACTCTGCGGGCATTTCCCTGTCCTTTCTTCTCACGCTTTTTCGCCTCCGAAAATCGAATTGGCTATCTCCACGCTGACAAGGGCGTCCTTTGCGTAGTAATCTGCCCCAATCTCCATGGCGTAGCTCTCGGTCAGCACTGCTCCTCCAACCATTATCTTGCAGCCGAGACCGCTTTCGCGAACGGCCTTTATCGTTTTTTCCATGCTCACGACGGTCGTCGTCATAAGGGCGCTCAGTCCCAGCAGCGGCGCGCCTGTCTCGCGCACGGCGGCAACGACGGCCTCTATATCCACATCGCGCCCCAAATCGACCACGTTGTAGCCGTAGTTGCCGAGCAGCAGCCCCACGATGTTTTTGCCGATATCGTGTATGTCGCCCTTGACGGTCGCCAACACTATGGTGCCGCGGCTTTCGCCGCCGTCCGGCGCGGCCTCCTTCACGGCGTCGAAGGCACGCTTGGCGCTGTCGGCCCCGCTCATGAGCTGCGGCAGGAACAGCCTGCCCTGCCCAAAGCCGTCGCCAATGGCGTTGAGCGCCGGTATTATGTGTCCGTTTATCAGCTCCATGGCGGGAACGGTTCTAAGCAGTTCCTTCGCGGCGGCGTAGGCTCTCTCCTTCTGGCCGGTCTCGATAAGCCGGCCGAGGCTCGGCTCGTCCTCGCTTGCGGCGGAGGGCGCGCTGCCGGCGGCGAGAGCCGCCTCCACGTAGCGGGCGCAGCCGGCGTCGCGGCCGTTCAGCATATCCACGGCCTCGGGTCCGTAGGCCGTTTTTGGGGCCAGAGGGTTATATATGGCGCAGTCGAGCCCCGCGCTGAGCGCCATGTCGAGAAAAGCGGCGTTTATCGCGGGACGCTCCGGCAGACCGAACGATATGTTGGATACGCCGAGCACCGTGTGCACGCCCAGCTTTTCCTTTATCATTTTTAACGCCGATACGGTTTTGAGCGCGGCCTCACTGTCCGTGGCGACCGTCATGGTGAGAGCGTCGATGAGAATATCCTTCGGCTTTATGCCGTATTTCGCGGCGGTTTCGACTATGCGTCCGGCTATGGCGAGCCTCTCTTCGGGGCCGCTTGGTATGCCCGCCTCGTCAAGCGTGAGGCCCACAACCACGCCGCCGTATTTTTTCACAAGCGGGAACACGGCCTCCATGACCTCTGCCTTGCCGTTCACCGAGTTGACGAGCGGCTTGCCGTTATATATGCGCATGGCCGCCTCCAAAACCTCCGGCGAGGAGCTGTCTATCTGGAGCGGCAGGTCGGTAACGGCCTGTATCCTCGGCACAAGCTCGCGCATGACTGCCCTCTCGTCCACGTCGGGCGAGCCCACGTTCACGTCGAGAGCGTCGGCTCCGGCCGAGGCCTGCGCCGCGGCCTCGCCGAGCACATAGTCAAAATCGCCCAGCCGCAGGGCCTCCTTAAACCGCTTTTTGCCGGTGGGGTTTATCCTTTCGCCGATAATGAGCGGCCTTTCGCCTATAGCGAGAGCGTGCGAATATGACGAGCAGACTGTGAGGCCCTTGTCCCTTGGCGGCTCGTAGGGGATATCGCGGCAGGCCTCGGCAACGAGGCGGATATGCTCGGGAGTGGTGCCGCAGCACCCGCCTATAAAGCCCGCGCCGAGCCTTGCAAGCTCTGCCGCGGCGGCGGCGAATTCGGCCGGAGTTACGTCGTAGACGGTTTGCCCATTTACAACGGAAGGCAGCCCCGCGTTGGGCTGAATTACCAGCGGCACAGAGGCAACGGCGGCCAGTCGCCGCGCCAAAGGCAGAACCTGTTTCGGCCCGAGACCGCAGTTTATTCCTATCGCGTCCGCTCCGAGGCCCTCCAGCACGGCGGCCATGCACTCGGGATCGGCGCCGGTAAGAGCCTTGCCGTTTTCGTCAAAGGTCATCGTGGCAAAGATTGGTAAATCGCAGGCGGCCTTGGCGGCAAGCACAGCGGCCTTGGCCTCAAGGCAGTCGCTCATGGTTTCGATGAGCACAAGGTCGGCTCCGGCCTTGGCTCCGAGGCATACGGCCTCGTAAAAGGCGCTGTAGGCGGTCTCAAAATCCAAATCGCCCAGCGGCTTGAGCAGAGCGCCGGTGGGGCCGACGTCCATCGCCACAAGGCCGCCCGCCGAGCGCGCGTTCTCCACGGCGGCGGCAATTATGTCCGCAAGAGGATAGGAACTCTCAAGCTTTATCGAGTTCGCGCCGAAGGTGTTGGCGGTAATTATATCGGCGCCCGCCTCGCGGTAAGCCCGATGAATGGAACGTATGAGCTCAGGATTTGTAATATTGAGCTCCTCCGGCGTCTCCCCCGAGGCCATGCCGCCGCTCTGAAGCATGGTGCCCATGCCCCCGTCGAAGAAATATCGCTTATTTTTTAACAGTATGCTCACTTTCAGCGCCTCCGCCATTTTCATTTGCACTTATTATACCTTTTAAACCGATAATTGTCAAATAAAAGTCTTGCTTTTTCCGCAAAAAAAGTATATAATTATTTTAATTTACACGTTAGGACTGATATCATGTTTATTAAGGATATTTTTAGCGTCAAAAAGACAAGCGTTTCCTTTGAGGTGTTCCCTCCGAAAAAGACCGAGCACTTTGAGGGCGTGCGGAAGGCCGTAGCCGAGCTTTCAGCCCTCCGTCCCGACTTCATCAGCGTGACTTACGGCGCGGGCGGAGGCACCAGCGCCTACACGGCCGAAATCTCGTCGGAGATTCAGGATAAGCACGGTATAACCGCCCTGAGCCACCTTACCTGCGTCGCCTCCACCAAGGCGGAGATAGAGCGTTTGACGCGGAATCTGCGCGGCAAGGGCATAAAAAACATACTCGCCATGCGCGGCGACATACCTGAGGGCGTCACCGACTTCCCCAACCCCAAACACTACGCCTATGCCTGCGAGCTGGTGGCAGAACTCAAGGAGCGCGGCGGCTTCTGCATAGGCGGGGCCTGCTATCCCGAGGGACACGTGGAGTGCCCCGACAGGGAAACCGACCTCGACAACCTCAAAAACAAGGTGGACTGCGGCTGCGATTTTCTCATTTCTCAGCTGTTTTTCGATAACGAGAAATTCCTCTCCTTTCTGGAGCGCTGCGCGAAAAAGGGCATAAACGTGCCTGTCTTGGCGGGCATTATGCCCGTGCAGAACGCCGGCCAAATACGGCGGATGTGCGCCATGTCGGGCGCTTCGCTGCCGCCCAAGTTTACCCGCATGGTAGACAGGTATCAGGACGATCCGGCCTCGCTCACCAAGGCGGGCATAGCATACGCCACCGACCAGATAGTTGACCTTATCGCCGCGGGCGTCAGCGGCATACATATATACACCATGAACAAGCCCTTTATAGCCGAAAGCGTGATGAACAACATTGCCGGCCTAGTATGAGGGCATAAGACCAGAGCGGGCGGCAAGCCGTCCGGTTACTCAGTGTTACGGAAGGAGGAGGCAAATGACGGTAAAAACCTACTGCTCGGCCCTGAGCGGACTGGACGGCAATCTTGTGACCATCGAGGCCGACCTTTCGAACGGCCTGCCCCACCTTGATATCGTAGGTCTGCCCGACGCGGCTGTGCGTGAATCCAAGGAAAGGGTGCGCGCGGCTATTTCCAACAGCGGCTTTAACTTTCCGCCGCGCCGCTGTGTGCTGAACCTCGCTCCGGCCGATTTGAAAAAGGAGGGCACGCAGTACGATTTGCCCATAGCCGTTGCGCTGTTGTTAGGCACGGGCCAGCTTACCGCCGATGTGGGAGGCTGTCTGCTGATGGGCGAGTTGGGCCTTTCGGGCGAGCTGCGAGCCGTAAACGGAGTGCTGTCAGGCGCGCTCTGCGCTAAGGAGCGCGGCCTAAAAAGCCTGATAGTTCCCGCCGAAAACGCGGGCGAGGCCGCGCTCGTCAAGGGGCTTGAGGTCTATGGGGCCCGCTCGCTGGCCGAGGTTGTGCTCCACCTTACCGGAGTCCGGCTTCTTCAGCCCACAGAGGCCAATCTTGCGGAGCTTTTCGAGGAAAACTCCCATTTCGGCGCAGACTTCGACCAAGTGCGCGGCCAGTTGGCCATGCGCCGAGGGCTGGAGGTTGCCGCCGCCGGCGGCCACAATGTGCTGATGATAGGCAGCCCGGGCAGCGGCAAAACCATGCTTGCCCAACGCATACCATCCATCCTGCCGGACCTCACTCTCGACGAGGCGCTTGAGATAACACGCATATACAGCGTAGCCGGCGAGCTTCCTGCGGGAAGCGCAATAATATCGCGGCGGCCCTTCCGTGCGCCGCATCACAGCGCAAGCTCCGTCAGCATAGTCGGCGGCGGGGCCAAGGCCGGACCCGGGGAGCTTTCGCTGGCGCACAACGGCGTGCTGTTTTTTGACGAGCTGCCCGAGTATCAGAAGTCAGTCATGGAGGCGCTGCGCCAGCCGCTGGAGGACAAAACCGTTACCGTTTCACGGGCGGCGGCCACCTATACCTACCCTTGCAGCGTTATGTTTGTCGCGGCCATGAACCCATGCCGCTGCGGCTATTACGGCGACGGCAGCGGCCGCTGCCACTGCTCCGAGCAGGACGTGCGCCGCTACCTCGGCAAGGTCAGCGGCCCGCTGCTCGACAGGATAGACATTCAGCTTGAGGCGCCTACCCTGAAGTTTACCGATCTTCAGGCGAAAAAGGGCGAAAGCTCGGCGGAAATAAGAAAGCGCGTCAACGCCGCACGGAAAATCCAGCAGGCCCGCTTTGCGGGCGAGGGCATTGGGTGCAACGCTGAGATGAACTCCGGGCAGATAGAAAAATACTGCGTTCTCGGGCCAAAAGAAAAAGCTATGATGAACGGCGTGTTTGAAGTCATGGGGCTTTCGGCCCGTGCCTATTCGCGCATACTCAAGGTGGCCCGCACCATAGCGGACCTTGACGGCCGCGAGCGCATAATTGAGACCGACATCTCCGAGGCTGTGGGCTATCGCAGCCTTGACCGCAAATACTGGAGCTGAGGCCCGCCATGACGCAGTTCATCACTGAAATAAGCCTGCCCGAGGGCGGCAGCGGCTATCCGTTCGACATACCGGCATTAAAGAGGCTCGAGCGGCTCCGGCTTACCAAGCCGGTCACGTTCTTCATCGGCGAAAACGGCAGCGGCAAATCCACCCTGCTTGAGGCCGTGGCAGTGGCGGCGGGCTTTAATCCCGAGGGCGGCTCTCGGAACATGAGCTTTAGCACCTTTGAAAGCCACAGCGCTCTATATTCGGACATAAAAATAACGCGGGGCACAAAGCGCCCGCGAGACGGGTTTTTCCTTCGGTCGGAAAGCTTTTACAACGTGGCCAGCCACATCGAGGAGCTGGACGCTGTTCCCGCCGCCGCGCCGCCCATAAAGTCCGCCTATGGCGGCAGCCTGCACGAGCGTTCCCACGGGGAGGCGTTTTCGGCCCTGTTCTTCAACCGGCTTCGCGGGCAGGGGCTGTACCTTTTGGACGAGCCCGAGGCCGCCCTTTCGCCTCAGAGCCAGCTTGCGGCGTTGGGCCGTATAAGGGAGCTGACGGCCAGCGGCTCGCAGTTCATCATCGCCACTCACTCGCCCATCCTCGCGGCCTACCCCAAAGCAGAACTGCTGCTGTTTTCGGAGCGGGGCGTCGCTCCGGTGAAATACGAGGAAACCGACCTTTACCGCGTATATAGGTACTTTCTGTGCAACCGCTCGGCGGTGCTGGCCGAGTTGGGCTTTACTTTGGAACCGTAAAAATATTGGGGCCGTAAAAAAAATACGCGCAGATCGTTCAAGGGCTGAGCTTAATGATTTAAGCTGCTTTAATTAATGTAGCTACCAAAAAGCTTGAATTAATGAGGAAAATCCGCTCAAAATGAGCGGATTTTATGTGTTTTAAGCCCTTAAACTACGAACGAAAATCACCCTCGGCTACCTGCTTGCCCGGCGGCTAAAACCGCCTGCGCGAGCTTGATTTTCGTTAGTTCTGACGCGATTTTTTCTGCCGGCTCCGGTTCGGCCAAGCCACAGTGCGAGCTATTTTACATTTTTCAAAAAATCTTTCCTTCGGCGCAGCATTTCGGCCCGCCGAAACGTGTTATTAATGTATCGATACAAAAAACAAACGGAGGCGACAGCGTTGAACGACGAGGAGAGGGCGTATTTTTCCGCCGCGTGGGACAAATACGCCGACGCGGTTTTCCGCCTCGGCATGGTCTGGCTGAACAACAGAGCCGACGCCGAGGACATGACCGCCGACCTGTTCGTAAAGCTCATGCAAAGGCCGAGGCCCGCCTTTGAAAGCGACGAGCACGAAAAGGCCTTTTTTATCCGCTCGGCCATAAACCTCTGTAAGGACAGCCTTCGCAAACGGAAGCGCCGCCGCGCCGAGGAGAACGAAGGCCTTAAGGAGTACGCTTCATCTGCGGAGGAAATTGGGCTGGCGGAGGAAATACTTGCCCTGCCGCCGCGCTACCGCGCGGTCATATACCTGCATTACTGTCAGGGCTACAAGACCGCCGAGGTGGCGAAAATGCTCGGTCTGCGGGAGGGTACCGTCCGCTCGCAGCTCGCTCGCGGGCGCGAAAACCTGCGCCGGCGGCTTGAGGAAGGAGGCGTTAAGCTTGTATAACGAGCTGTTTGAAAAAATGACCGTTGACGACGGTCTCAAGAAAAAAGTTGAAGAAAGGATTGATGCCAAAATGAAATCGAAAAAACCGCTTATTTTTAAGGCGGCGCTTCTGGCAGCCTGCATGGCTTTGGCCCTGTCCGCGGCGGCCTTCGCTGCCTACCGTTATCTTTCCGCCGAAGGGGCGGTGAGAGAGCTTGGCGACGCCAAGCTTGCCGAAAGCTTCAAGGGCGAAGGCATGAACATTTCCGCCGAGGACGGCGGCTACCGCGCGACATTGCTCGACGTGCGCTCAGGCAGCGAGCTGAGCGGATTTGCCGACTCCGCCGATGAGCTTTCGCCCGAGCGCACCTACGCCGTGCTCGCGCTCGAACGCACCGACGGAGCAGAAATGACCGACGCCGACGACCTTATGGTCTCGCCGCTGATAAGCGGGCTGAATCCTCAGTATTTCAACGTGTTCACGCTGGGCGGCAGCAGCGTCCGCAAGACAATCGACGGTGTGGAGTACCGTATCGTGGACTGCGACAGCATTGAATGCTTTGCCGACAGGCCGCTGTATATGGCCGTTTATGAGGGAATGACGCCCAATTCCGCCTATGTCATGGACGGCGAAAGCGGGCTGATCAGCCCGAAGCCCGACTGCGAGGGCGCGAATATGCTTATCAGGTTTGCTCTCGACCCCCAAAAAGCCGACCACGACAAGGCGCAGGCTCTTATCGACAGGGTGAACGAGGAAATGTCCCCCGAAAGCACGGACGGCGGCAGCCTTCGCGTCGCCGATGCTCCGGAGGAATACTCCGAAAGCGAAAATGAGGCCGCGGCCTCACAGCTGATTGTAGTCGAATAAGCAGTCGAAAAAATAAAAATGGCGGCTAACGGCCGCCATTTTCGTTTATTCTCACGACGCGAAATACAGCCGCTTATACATTCCGTCTCTCGCGAGCAGATCCTCGTGAGTGCCGATCTCGCAGACGGCGCCCTTATCAATAACGGCAATCTTATCGGCGTTTCTGATAGTCGAAAGCCGATGGGCGATAATTATGGTGGTGCGGTTTTCGATGACCTTATCAATAGCCTCGTGTATGAGGCGTTCGGTGGAATTGTCCACGGCGGCGGTGGCCTCGTCAAGTATCAGCACGGGTTTATCGCGCAAAATCGCGCGGGCGATGGATATTCGCTGCTTCTGCCCGCCGCTGAGACGCACTCCCCTTTCGCCCACAATGGTATCGTACCCCTTTTCCATTTCAGTGATGAACTCGTGGGCGTTGGCCACCTTCGCGGCGGCGACAATCTGCTCGTGGGTGGGGTTATCGGCTCCGTAGGCTATGTTCTCCTCAACGGTGCCGTGGAACAGAAAAACGTCCTGAAGCACCATCGAGATATTATCGTGAAGATCGCGCAGGCTTATGTCCTTGAGGTCAACTCCATCGAGGCGGACGCTGCCGCCGGTGGGGTCGTAAAATCTTGCCACAAGGCTGGCCACGGTGGTTTTGCCCACGCCAGTGGGACCGACGAGGGCCACGGTCTCGCCGCTCTTTATGTCGAGGGTAAAGTCCTTGAGCACGGGCATACCCTCGTTATAATGGAAATCCACGCTTTTGAAGCTGATGTCACCGCGCACCCTGCCGAGCGCTACGGGGTTTTCAGGCTCGGGCACGTCGGTGCAGACGTCGAGCAGTTCAAAGATACGCTCGCCGGCGGCAAGGGAGTCCTGTAAATCCTCGTTGACGCGGGCAAGGTTGTTTATGGGGGTGTAAAGCGAGTTCAGGTACAGAATAAAGGCCACAATGTCGCCGGAGGCCACTCCACGGGCCGCAAGCACGCCGCCAACGGCAATGACTAACACCGTGCCAATCTGGTTTAGGAAGGTGATGGCCGGATGTACTATGGCGCTGCGCGTGAGGGCCATTATGTTGTAGGTGGTGAACTGGCGGCTGACGTCCTCGAAATGCTCCTTTTCGCGCTCCTGACGGTTAAAAATCTGTATCTCCCTTATGCCGGAGATGTTGTCCTGAAGCACGGCGTTCATCTCGGCCACGATCTGCTGGCGGGCCCTGAAGAGCGGCCTGACCTTCACGGCGTAATACCACACGCCTACTCCCACAAGCGGCACCACCGCCACACTGACAAGCGCTAGGGTGACGTTTATGGTAAAAAGCATCGCCATAACTCCCACAAACATCAGTGCGCTGGCAAGTATCTCGGCGCTTGCATGAGCGATAAACAGCTCCATTTTTTCGGTGTCGTTGATTATGCGGCTCATGAGCTGGCCGGTCTGCTTGTCATGGAAAAAGCTCATCGAAAGCTTTTGCAGGTGAGAATACATTGTAACGCGAAGGTCGTGGACAAAGCTCCACGCGGCCTTATGCGTGCAGAAGGTGCGCAAAAACTGTGCCGCCCACTGGAGCAGCGACACCGCAAGGAACACGCCCGCCAGCGATAGGGCCTTACCGGCGAGGTCAGGGTCGCGGTCGGTTATCAAAAACATCAGCCTCCGCACGGCCTGCGGCAGATACAGCCCCAGCACGCTGTTCGCAAGTATTGCTATGACCGAGACCACAAGCCAGCCCCAGTATTTACGCGCGGCCTTCAGTATTTTTATCGCGGTTTTCATTCGTATCAGCTCCACGAAAATGATAACGGGGCCGAAGCTCGCCCGCAGGCGTTTTTCGGCCCCATAATTATACATCGTCGCGCGGAATTTGTCAAGCCCCAAGGCGAAAGCCGTGCTATATGTTACTTATTCGGCGGAAAAATAATTTTCGGCGCTTTCTCCCCGCCGCTGCCACGGAAGGAGCGATAGCCCGTTACCGCCTCGGCCTCCTTGGGGCTGAGCCAATAGCAGCCCTTGCGCAAATCAAGGCTAACGCCGTAGGGGTCGTCATAAACAATGCTCATCGGCACATAGAACAACGCGCTGCCCTCGGGCCAATAATCACAGCCGAAGCCGTCTCCGCGCCGCTCTACGTCGAGCCTTCTGCCCATAGCGCAAATCAAAGCCCTGCCGTCGGGTTGGATTTCCATAACGGCGGTAAACACCTGCTCCTCGCCGCTGCTTGGGTAAAGGTAGAACGAGACGTAGTAATTCCCGTCCGGGTAAAGGTCTATCGACATAACCGTCCCTATTTTTTCCAATCTCATGCCCAAAAAGGCGTCGCCGTTAAACGCCGTGACGGCAAAATCCTCGGTGAAGTACGGCTTCATGCTTTCAAGCCTGCCGCCTTCAAGCACGTCCGCAAGGCTTCTGATCGTGTCATAGCACAGCGTACGCTCGTCCGAGTAATTCGGAGCGAGCTTAAGCGGCTCGAAGCCCAGCAGTCGTCTTGACATTCCCTTTATAACGTCGAGCGTTTTTTCCGCCCCGTACCTGTCGAACACGGCATAGTCAATGTCTATCCCGTTTTGTAGGAAAAACTTATTCTTGCCGCCAAGCATTCTGTCCACGTACTCATACGGAACATAAACGACCGAATTTCGCAGCAGCGGCGCGTTCCACGTATTTTCGGTCAAGTAATCATCATAGCCAAACAAATGTGACCACCTGCGACCGGTGATTTCGTTTTTACCGACTTGAATATTATACTCGTATGTAACGACGTTAGGAGCCGTTCCCTTCATCGGCTTAATAATAATTGTTATTGAACCGTCGTTCCATCTGATTTCGTTTTCGGGATTATCGGCGAAGCCCATTTTCGCAAAAATCTCCCGAAGAGGCAGATAAACCTCGCCGTTTTCGATAAACGGCTTGTTCGCAAGCTCGATTTTTTCTCCGCCGCCCGTAATTTCGACCGTGTAGTCCTCCGCCGCCAAATCGGCCAGCGCGCCGCTCGCAAATACGGTCGCGGCAAGCATAAGAACCGCGACGACCGCCGACACGGCCGACATTACTCTGCCCGTCGTCCTTTTGTTCTTCATCGTTATAAGCCTCCTTTTAATCGCCCTTTTGCTCCCCGCCATGCCCGTTGTCAGCGGCATGGCGCACGGCGGCGCCGCCGAAAGCAGGGAAAGTATCGTATCGACGTACTCCCTCTCCCCGTCCGCGTCGAGGCCCTTTATCGCCGCCAAATCGCAGGAGATCTCACATTCAATGTTTATCTGCCGCGCGGCGTAGTACGCGGCGGGGTTGAACCAATGGACGCATTTCGCGAATACCGCCAGCCATTTGTACAAAATATCTCCGCGCCGAAGGTGCGTCATTTCGTGGCGCAGTATATTGTCGAGCTGCGCGGGGGTCAGCGGCCTGTTCGGCAGCACCAGCGCGGGGCGCGCCGCCCCTATCATGAACGGAATCGAAAACGCGCCGCTCGCCAGTACACGCACGTTTTTATCGGTGTATTTTCGTATTTCGGGGCAGGGTATTTCCACAGAGCTTTCGCGCATTTTTTTGAGCAGCCGCAAATACCCCAACAGATACATGAGGAAAAATCCTCCCGCGCCTGCGAGCCAAATCAGCAGCAGTTCACTCTCTCGACCTCCCACCGAGCGGCTAAGTCTCTCCGCCGCTCTCGGGACGAGCGGGACCGTCACCGCCGCTGCGAGCGGCGCGTCAACAGCCGTAATTTTCTCCGCCTCGGGAGCCGCCTCCTCCGCCGTTATCTGTACGCGCCGAGTATCTTCGCGCGGCGCCCCGACCCGCTGCGGCAGCGATATCCGCACCGGCAGCAGCAGCGCCGCAAGCACCGCAAGCCATATATAATATCGCCACACATAGCCGAAAAACCTTTTTGTGAGCGGCCTTATAAGCACAAGCGCCGCCGTCAGCGCCGCGCCCGAGAGCGACGCCGCAATGAGCCTTCCAAGCGCCTCGCCCGCCATGCTCATTCCTCCTTATTGAAAATCTCTCTCAGCTCGGCAATATCCTCGCCGGTAAGGCTGCCCTCCTCGGCAAGCGCGGCCACAAGCTCCCTCGCCGAGCCGCCGAAAACCGTCCGTATAAGGCGGTGCGTCTGCCCGCGCTTATACTCCTTCTGGGATATTTTCGCCGTATAGTACAACGCACGGCCTCGCCGCTCGGCGGTCAGCACGCCCTTTTCCACCAGCTTGGCAAGGAAGGTGGCTACTGTCGTCCGCTTCCAGCCTCGATCCTCCACAAGACGGCCCACCTCGGCCGCTGTCATCGGCACGTCCGCCTTCCAAATCTCACGCATTATCTCCGCTTCGGCCTTCGTCAGGCTCACCGCTTCGTTTGTCATAAATATTCCTCCTTGTCTATATCCTTTAGACAATTATAGTCTATAACATATAGACGAATTTGTCAAGTCCTTTTTTAATATTTTTAAATATTTCAAAAAAGCCTTGATTTTTTCTCCTTCATTATGTATTATATAGTTGTACTACATAATAAGGAGGATTGTTCATGAAAAAAACACTTGTCGCGCTCTGTACCGCTCTCAGCGTATTTACCGCCGCAAACGCCCAAACCGCCGCGTTCAGAATGGAGCGCATATCGGAGCTTCCGCGCCCCGCCCATGCCAAGGGCGTGACGGACGATTTAACGCTCGGTCCGGACGATAACGCCCTCACGGTGAGCATTGCCCCCGACGCCGGAAAAAGCATGGAATACTTTGTGTCGGTTTACAGCGAAACCGCCGACCGCTATCTTACCCCCAAAAGCTTTACGGGCTCGTACGAAAACATGGTCGGCCCCGTCAACGGAAAAATCACCTTCACCGGCCTCGAACCGAACAGCGCGGTCACGGTTTACATCGCTTCCGCCGTGGATACGGCCCCTGCCAACGTCATGATTACAACGCATTCCCTCCCCGCCTCGGAGGGGAACGGCTTTACGCTTTCCGCCGCCGCCGTGCCCTTTCCCCGCCCGCTGTCCTTCAAGGCCGACGCGGGGCTCAACCTTGAGCCGGACAGCGTAGTCACAAGGGGAGAAATGGCAAAAATCGTCAACAACCTGCTGCCGGAGCCCGTCAGCAAATCGGGAGTGATTTACGCCCACGGCCGCGAGTTCACCGACATCGGCAGCGACGGCTTTCTCGTTTACCGTGACGCCGCCGAAACGCTGATAAACCGCCGGATAGCCTTCGGCGTGGCCGCCGACGTTTTTGACCCTGATTCGCCCGCGACAATAGCGCAGGCCGTAAAGCTGCTCCTTGCCTCGATGGGCTACGGCCCCTACGCCGAAAGCCTCGGCGCATGGCCTCAGGGCTATATGGACTGTGCGCGGGAGCTGGGGCTTCCTGTGGAAAAGGGCGCGGACGAAACGGCCCTTTGGAGCGACGTTTCCAAAATTGTCGAGGCGGCGCTGTATATCCCTCACATGACGGTCGCCGAGTACAGCTTCCTCGGCGGCGGAGTTCAAATGCGCCAAAGTCCGCCGCTGTGCTATGCGCAGCTGCTGACAAATAAATAAGCTGTGGAAGGGGCTTTGGTTCTGAGGAACCAAGCCCCTCCGCCGTTCTGTGCGATTTTTGCCGCCGAAGCTCTTCTCCATTATTTATGGCTTGACTAAACGGCGAAAATATTGTATACTTAACTTATCAAACGGAAAAGGGTGCGCCTATGAAGCATATACGGCTATACACCGACGGCGCGTGCAGCGGCAACCCCGGCAGGGGCGGCTACGGCGCGATACTTGAATATAACGGGGCGGAAAAGGAGCTTTCGGCGGGATACCGTCTGACGACCAACAACCGCATGGAGCTGCTGGCCGCAATTGCCGGTCTGGAGGCTCTTAAGGAGCCCTGCGAGGTGGAGCTTTACAGCGACTCGAAGTATCTTGTGGACGCAGTGGAAAAGGGCTGGGTTTACGGCTGGAAGAAAAAGGGCTGGAAAAAATCCGACGGGAAGCCCGCGCTGAACCACGACCTTTGGGAGAGTCTGCTAAGTCTTATGGCCACGCACAAGGTAGAGCTTATATGGGTAAAGGGCCACGCCGGCAATGCCTATAACGAGCGCTGCGACCGCCTTGCCGTGGCGGCCTATGGCGGAGGGGATCTGCTCGCTGACGAATTCTACGAAAAGAACGCGGAGCAGTTGACATTTTGATAACTAATACATTAATCCGACATTTGCGCAAAAATCCGTATTGACATTTTCCACAAACAGTGATACAATAACATGAGTAATTGAAATTTCGACTCAAACAATAATTTCGATAATTCCTCAAATTCCTCATTGAGAGGAGGGAAGGCTTTGGAGAAGGAGTACGTTATGGCAGTGGCCGATCCGCTTGACAGGACGCTTGTCACCGCAGCCAGACGTCCTGTATACGACTTTTTTAAGCGGCTGACGGACATAGTGTTATCCGCCGTGGCGCTTGTTTTATTATCGCCGCTATTTGCGGTAGTCGCTTACAAAGTGCATAAGGATGGCGGCCCTGCTTTTTTTGTTCAGGAAAGGGCGGGCAAGGATGAGAAATATTTCAAAATGTATAAATTCCGCTCTATGTGCGTGGACGCGGAGGACAAGCTCGAGGATCTGCGCGACCTGAACGAAGCCGACGGCATAGCCTTTAAAATAGAGGATGACCCCAGGCTCACAAAGTTTGGCAAGTCTATACGAAAAACAAGCATTGACGAGCTTCCGCAGCTTTTAAACGTGCTTAAAGGGGATATGTCGCTTGTAGGGCCGAGACCTCCGCTTAGGTGCGAGGTGGATCTGTACAACGATTATCAGCGCCAAAGGCTTTCTGTGAAGCCGGGGCTCACGTGTATATGGCAGTGTAGCGGCCGCAGCGATATTGCTTTTGACGAGTGGATGCGCATGGATATGGAGTACATAAAAAAGCGCGGGTATTTTTACGACTGGTATTTGATTTTCAAAACCATTCCCGCCGTACTCTCCGAGCGCGGAGCAAGATAAAAAGAGGCCGTAAAAAAGTCGCCCAGACCGTTCAAGGGCTGAAAGCCTTTATTCAAGGCGAATTTGAGCATAAATAATCGGTAATAAAATTATTTTAATGTAGAAAGAAAATTCGCTCTTACGAGCGAATTTTCTCATTTTTATGCCCTTGAACTACAAACGAAAATCACCCTCGGCGTACCTATGTACGCCGTCGGGAGGGCTTGCTCGGCGGCGAAAGCCGCCTGCGCGAGCTGATTTTCATTTGTTCTGCACGATTTTTTTGAACGGTCCCGTGCCTCCGCAGCGATTTTTTACGGCCATTTTTTACACCCTGCTTCAGTCGTTTATGGCCTCAACAAGCTCGCGTACAACATCCGCTCCGTCAAGGATATCCCTGGCGGCAGCATCGGTGAGCTCGCCCGCGGAGAGCTTTTCCTGAAGCTCGAGAAGCTGCTCAGTGATGTTAGTCATATAATCCTTCTTAAGCTGGTCGTCGCCTTCCATGATATTGGCCGAAACGCCGCTGACAAGGGTGGCCAAGGATTCGAGCTCGTCGCTGACAGCATCTGCGCTGACGGCGGCGCTGCCCTCGTTCACGCGCTCGTTGATACTCTCGGCTGCTTCCTTCATCATATCCAGTTCAAAGACAACGGCCTTGGCGCGGTCGGGAGCAAGGCCGTTGGCGGCCTCGTCGGCAAAATCGGAAACCGTCTGCTGATACTCTGTGATAAGCTGCTTCTGATAATCGCCTCCGTTTTGGGCAATATTGTCGGCAACTCCGCTGAGAAGATTGGCGGCGGACTCAAGCTCGTCGGTAATGTCAACGGTCTCGGCGGCGCCCTCCTCGGGGATGTTTCCGTTTACGGCTTTGTCGATACTGTTGAGCTTAGTCTGAAGCTCGGCAATATCGGCCATAAGATCGTTCACATCGTCCTTATCAAGCTTACCCTTCCGTACCTCGCCGGAAATCTCGTCAAGGTCCTCCTTTGCGTCGGCAAATTCCTCCTGCTGCTGAACGTTGCCGTACTCAGCCACAACGTCGGCAAGGGAGTTATAGGTGTGAGTTACTGTTTCAAGCCGGTCGTTCAGCGCGTCAAGCGCAGCCTCGTCAGCCTTGCCCGAGCAGCCGGAAAGCGCGCACACGCATACGGCAGCGGCGGCTGCAAGGCATACAATTCTTTTTTTCATTGGTATCAACCTCCTGTTTTTTTTGTCAAACACTGATTTAATCAAAGCTCGACACTTTATTCTTTTGTTAATATTATAATACTTTAAGCTAACATGTCAATATTATTTTTGTAAATTTTCCCGCAAAATCAGCGCACACTGTTATAAACCCTGCCGGCCTCAAGGCCGCCCGCGCGGTACTGCCCAAGCTCCGACACCGTGACAAGCTGAAAGCCGCGGCGCACGAGCTCGGGCACAATGCGCTCAACCGCGGCGGCGGTAGGTTCGTGGATATCGTGCATGAGTATAATGTCGCCATCCTTCACCTTGCTAACAACCGCATTATAGGTGGAATCGGCATTACGGGTTTTCCAGTCCAGAGTGTCAATGGACCATAGTATCAACGGCATACCTGCCGCCGACCTGACGGACGCGTTATGGCTGCCGTAGGGCGGGCGCATGACGGCGGGACAAATACCCGCTATTTCCTGCGCCTTGGCGTTGGTATTGTTTATCTGCGAGGAGAGCGCCGCGGCTCCGAGGTTCGTCAGATTGGCATGATCCCAGCTGTGGTTGCCTATTTCCATGCCGAGCTCGGCCTCGCGCTTAAGCTGTGCGCCGTAGCGGCCAAGGCGGTTGCCGACAACGAAAAACGTGGCCTTGGCATTGTTGTTTACAAGGCAGTCCAAAATTCTGTCGGTATAGGGACCGGGACCGTCGTCAAAGGTCAGGGCCACCATCGGACGGCTTGCGTCAATGCCGGGCCTGTTCCTCAGCCAGCCCGCCGCGAGATAAGCTTCCACCTCCGTATTCCACACGGTTTTTTCCTCGCCGTTTTCGTTATAAAGCACTGTCTGTACCTCCTCGAGAGTTCTGTACCAGCCCACCGCAAGAT
This sequence comes from uncultured Clostridia bacterium, assembly GCA_947629005.1. Lineage (GTDB taxonomy): Bacteria > Bacillota > Clostridia > UMGS1883 > UMGS1883 > JAFLUQ01. Next base: position 120,680 of record CANRCD010000002.1, on the reverse strand, counting down.
AGGCCTCCACCTCCGCGTTCCACACGCTTATCTCGCGTCCGTCCTCGCTATAGAGCGTGGTGTGTACCTCTTCGGGAGTCCTGTACCAGCCCACCGCAAGGTAGGCCTCAACCTCCGAATTCCACACTGTTATGCTGCGTCCGTCCTCGCTGTAAAGCGTGGTTTGAACATCGGACAGGTTCTCGTGCCAACCTACGCTTTTCCACTCGTCCAGCCGGTTTGTGAGGGCGTTCAGGCTGCGGCCGTCCTCGCTGTATACAACGGTGTATATCTCGTCAAAATAGTACCAGCCTTCGTCACGCATACGCTTCACATCGCCGCTTCGGACAGTTGTCTCCTCACCGTTCAGGTTATAGAGCGTCACCTCCGTTGCGCGGACGGGCAGAACCGCGATTAACGCGGCCACCAGCGCCGCCATGAAATTTCTCATCCTTCGTTCCCCCTCGAAGCTATTGTATGTACTTTCGCTTTATGCGGGCGAGCTTTCTGCAAAAGGGCCGCCCGAGTATCCACAAAAACACAGCGTTGGACGCCGCGTAAACCGCTGTAACCGGCAGACCCGCCACGGCGAAGGCCGCGTATTTGGCCGGGCTCAGACTGTCTCCTGCCATCAGCGCAGTGCAGAAATCCATCAGCAGCGAGTAAGCCGCTCCGCTTACCGCTCCGAAGGCGACAAGCCGCCCGCGGATTCCCCGTATATGTTCTCCCAAAAACCCCGCCGCCATACCGATAAGGCCCCAAGCCGCCATTTGGAAAAATGTCCACGGCCCCTGTCCGAAATACATATTTGATATCGCCGCCGTCAGCGCGCCCGCCGCAAAGCCCGCGCTTGGACCAAGCGACGCTCCGGTCACGATTACAAGAGCCGTCACGGGCTTGAAATGCGGCGCTGCCGCGAAAATCACGCGTCCCACGGTGGAGAAGGCCGTCATGACTGCCACCAGAGCAGCCTCAGTGACGGAGGCCTTTTTCTTTTCGTAAAGCGCGAGCCACGGCAGGCAGACCAAAAGCGAAAGCCCGACGGCGGCAAGCATATATTTACCGTTCATTTTTTTCTCCGTTCAGCCTGCAAAGCTCGGCAATTTTTTCGGCGGTGACGGCGTTTTGGAATATTCCGCGGCTGATTCGCGCGGCGGGCGTGGTAAAGAATATGTTTTCGCCAAAAAACTCCTCCGGTGGGGCTGACGCAAGCAGCTCGCCGTCAAAAAGCAGCGCGCAGCGGCTGCTGACCGCCGCGGCGAGCTCTGCGTCGTGAGTGACGAGAAGTATCGCCGCGCCCTCACCCGCCAGCGAGCGGAGAATTTTGATAAATTCCGTCCTCGACGGGGCGTCGAGCCCCTTAGCGGGCTCGTCCAGCAGCAGTACGCGGGGACGCCGCATAAGCGCCTTACCCAGCGCGGCCTTCTGCCGCTCGCCTCCGCTGAGATCATAGGGGTGCGTATCCATAAGGCCCGAAAGACCAAGCTCCTCGGCAAGGTGGGTAAAATCACCAAAACCCGAGGCTTTAGCCATTAACGACCAATCCTCGCCCAGAGTATCGCCGGTGAAACAGTCGCGCACGTCCTGCGGCAGCAGAGCTATGCCGCCTCGGTATAGCTCCGCCCCATAGCTTTTGAGACTCTTTCCCATATACATCGCCTTGCCGCACGTAGGAGGAAGCAATCCAGCCAGTACGCGCAGCAGCGTACTTTTACCCGAGCCGTTTGCCCCGAGAACGGAGAATATTTCGCCCCGACAAAGCTCCAAACTGACGCCGCGTAGCATCTCTCCGCCATTCGCCTCATAGCGGAAGCCGACGCCTTTTGCCTTCAGCACAGTCTCGCCGGAGGTCTTTACCGCGTGCCCCTCGGGGCAAAGCGGCCCCGAATACCGGCTGACAAGCTCCCGCGCCTCGCCGGAGGTCAGCGGCAGGCTTTCCGCACCGAGGGCCGCGCCTATACGCAAAGCGCACGGCAGACCGCCAAACATGGGCTTTCCCTTGAGCACGCGGCCAAGCTCCCGAGGCGGAGCCACGCCCGCCACGCGGCCGCCCTCCATATAGACGGTGCGGTCGGCAAGATAAAAGGCGTTTTCGGTATTGTGCTCGCAAATTACGAAGGTTATTCCTATCTCGCGGTTAAGGCGGCGCACCGTGTTCATAAAGCTTTCGGCGGCCAAAGGGTCGAGCTGAGCGGTGGGCTCGTCCAGCAGCAGCAATTCCGGAGCAGTGACCGCTGCGGCGGCAAGATTTACAAGCTGTTTCTGCCCTCCGCTGAGCGAAGCAGTGTCGCGGCGAAATATGGGCTGAAGCCCGAAATAGGCCGCCGTTTCCCCCACGCGGCGGCGTATTTTCTCACGCGGCCAGCCGAGGCTTTCACAGGCGAAAGCCAGCTCGTGCCAGACCCTGTCCGTCACAAGCTGCATCTCGGGATCCTGTGTGACGAGACCCGCCCCATTGGGGGCAAAGCCTCTTTTTACGCTGCCAGAGGAGACTCCCTTCGGCGCCGTTTCTGGCTTAATCAGGTTTAAAAGCGTGGTTTTGCCGCTGCCGTTTTCGCCGTAGAGCAGCAGTATTTCGCCGCGGCGCACGCTCAGACTGACACCGTTCAGGGCCGGAGCGGAGGCTCCGGCGTATGTAAAGCTGAAATTCTCGAAGCTGACAAGATCCACACTAATCTCTCCTTAAAATAAAGGAAAACAGGTACTATGCAAAGCGTCAGGCAGGCCAGCCGAGGCAGAGCCGCCGCAGGCAGAGCCGATACCGTGGGATAGTACACGAAACGCAAAGCCGAACGATTTGCCGTGATGACCGCCGCGCAAATGACGGATATGGATATTACCGCCGTGTCGGCGGCAGTTAATCGGAATAAAGTATAGGACGTTCGGCGCGCGGCGCCGCAGCCCCTCGCGCGCATTGAAACCGCTGTTGCCACTCCGTTTTCAATGCCCCAGTCGAAAGCCGCCGAAAACGCCATCAGCCGCCCTCGCAGCCGTTGCGCCGCACTTTTGCCGCTGAAAAGGCCCATGGCCATCTGGGCAAGGTAAATCTCGCGGAATCGCCGCAAAAACAGCGGCACAAAGCGAAGGGCCGCCGAAAGAGTGAGCCCGAGCCTTGGCGTGAGGGCCGAAAACAGGTAAAGATGCTTGTCAGCCGTCATCACTCGGCTGTAAGCCGCGAACCACAGCAGCATGGCGCAGAGCCACACGCCCGAGCCAAGTCCGGCAAGGACAGCCTCCAGCGTAAAGGGAGTTACGCCGAAGAAAAACAACGCAGTGGCCCCACGGTGAGAAAACAGCGGATTTATAAGGGCCGCCGACGGTATCAGCAGCAGGTAAAGCCACGGACGGCGGACGCCGTTAATTGCAGCCGCAGCGAGGCCGGACGACAGTATTATGACGTGCGTGACCGGATCCGCAGTCAGGGCGGAGATAAACGCCGCCGAAATCACAAGGGCAAAGACGGAAAGCGGGTGCAGCCGGTTCATTCGACAACTCCCTCCCCGCCGGTAAACACAAAGCGCACCTCGTCGCCGTCGCTGAGGGCATACGCTCCGCAGCCGGCCGAGGGCCGTTCGCCGTTCACATAATACACCCAGCCGCTGAGCTCGCCGGCGGAGAACTCGTAAAGCTGGTTTATACCGCGGACGTAAACCGAAGCTCCGCTACCCTGAGCGTCCACGGGAATTTTATAGTATTTAGCCGCCTTTATGAGCAGATCCCACGCGGTTTCGTCCTCGCCGAGGCTCAGCTTTACCGGCGCGATAATCATGCCGTCCTCGGGGACGTAATCCTCCAGTTCGGGCGGCAGGGCGCTCCTTTCCGCACCGAATTCTACGGAGAGCTCCGCGCAGGGTCCGCTTTCCCAAAGGGGGCTTTCGCCTGAGAAAAACTCATCCGGCGAGGTTATATTAAAGATAAAAACCAGCGCCGCCGCCAGCGCAAGCGCCGCCGCCACAAAAATCAGCCTTTTTTTCAAATTGGTTCCAATCCTTCCGCTCACGGCGCCGCGCTCGGAGCGCGGAGCTTATTTTTTGAGCCTTATTATCACAAGCGCCGCCACGACTGCCGCAAGTCCGGTCAAAAACGCCGAAACAGGCAGACGGTTCGGTCCTTTCCTCTCTGTGGCGGAGCTTTGCTTCTCCTTAGACTTCGCTTCGCCTACGGAGCCGTCGCTTTCCATAGGGATAACCTCTTCGGGGACCGCCTCGGGTGCCGCTTCGTGAAGCGTTTCGGCAGGAGCTTCCGTGGGGACGGCTGTCTCGGGCGCGGGCTCCGTTTTCGTATCTGCCGCCGACTGATGCGGAGCCTCAGCCTCCGCAGGAGTTGCCGGCGCGGAGGCCGGCACGGTCTCGGGGACGGAGGCGGCTTCCGGCACAGGCTTGTACGCCTGTTCGGAAACGGGTTCCGCCTCGGCAGAAGCCTCCGCGGCGGATGCCAAAGCGCAGGCCCTTTCATAGGCAGCAAGGGCCAGCAGAGCCTGAGCGGTGGCCATATTGTTGGATTTGCCTTCCGGAAGATGAGCAAAGCCGCCGTCGGGGTTTTGATATTTCAGCAGGACTTCGGCCTCCGCGTCGGGCCTTTCGCCCAACTCGCAAAGAGCCAAAATGACCTGTGCGCAGCTTTCGCTGTTTTCCACGCCCGACGAAGCAAACCCCCCGCTTGGCAGGCGCAGGGCGTCAAGCGCGGAGCGTGCCGCCGCGAGGTTATTTTCAAAGCCCGCCACGCCGCAGAACGCGCGGATGGCCATGGCCGTGAGGTCGCTGTCGCCCGCACCTCGGAGCGAAAAGCTGCCGTCGGAGTTCTGGCGGGAGGCCAGAGCAGAGCAAAACTCGCCGATTTTGGCCTCGGCCTCGGGCGAACCGCTGCCCTTCGCGGCGAGAGCCGCCCACACAAGGCCGTTCACACCCTGCCTCTCGGGCGGAACAAGGGGCTCTGTTATTCCGTCCCTTACCAGATTGACCCCGCCGAAGCTCTCAGGATTGCCTCCAAGGGCCCTGACGGTCAGTATCACCCTGTGCCACTCGGTTGCCTTGTGCTCATCAAGTCCGCCGCTTTCGGCATATCTTTCGGCCACATAACTTTCCAACTTTTCAAGATAGCCCGCAGCCTCCTCTCCCGCGGCCACGGCATACCAGTCATCCTCGCCCGGGGTGAGGGCCTCGGCAAGAGTGGCTTTGCCGCCCAGCTTGTAGGCGAGGGCGGCCTTGGCGGCGGAGCCAACCTCCTCCGGACCGGCAGCGTAGGCGCAGGAAAAGACGGCCGCCGCAGAAATTGCGGCGGCTATCCGCTTAAGCTTAACGCAAAAGCCCATTTATCTCACCCTGAGTCACATCAACGCGGTTTATAACGTCAAGGCTGTCGTAAAGGTCAATATCGCCGTCGGCTATGCCCTTTACCACGCCGTCCAGACGCACCGCGCGGGCGTAGGGCCTGTCGGCGGAGCCAAAGGCCTCGCCGCCCATATCCATACCGCCGGCCACGGTGTAGCGCAGCATTATAACATCGCCGTCTTTAACCTCGCAGTCGGACATTCCCGCCGGAGCGGCCTCGCCGTTGACAAAGCACATCCAGCCCGAAAGGTCTGTCACGTCCATTTCGCCGAGCATACCGTCCATCGGGTTCTCGGGCTTGAAGTATTCTGTCACATCGCCGAGCCAGTCGGCAAAGTCCTCGTCTACATTGAAGGTCAGCGACGAGGCGCGCAGCGACTTGAGATAAAAATCTCTGTCGGCGCTGCCGGAATATTCAGCGTTTAATCCTGTCTCGCCGTCGCTGCTGACGTAATCGAACACTACGTCAGCCACGGTATCGCCCTCGCTTATCCGCACCTTTTGGGGCAGAATAACGAAGCCTCCGCCTATAACAAAGGCGTCGGCGCTGAGATAAACCCAGCCGCTATCTGTTTTAGCGGTCTCCTCCGTTCGGTCAGGCTCAGCCGCGGAAGGGCCGCCCCCGCCAAGAAGCTCTTCCATTTTAGCTACAATATCGCTTTTACTGTACCTTTCGCCGGAGCCGTAAGTATAGGCGAAGGCGGAGCTTGACGCGAGCAAAACACAGAGCAGCAGCACAAGAATTCTTTTAATTTTCACGAAAAATCACCTCTGTCGGGCGAGCCGCCCGATTTTATATAAAAATTTTGTCCGCCGCGTACTTCTTCATCTCATCCACAAGCATATCCACGGGTTCAAAGTACACGAGACTGCGCTTGCCGTCCCTCTCAAAGGCGGCAAAGCAGGCCGTTTTGGACTTTGGGGAGGTTCTGGCCTCCACCGTCTGAACGTATGTAGCCTTGAGAGCGTCGTTATGGGCGGTATCGTCCACCTTGGCGCAGACCTCAAGGTTCTCAAGAAAAACGGGATTACCGAGGGAGGTGCGATTCTGGCGGAAGTCAACAATATCAACCGTGAGCTTATCGCCAACAAGGGTGTATGCAAATTCGCGGGTGAACAGCTTTTGCAGATACAACGGGACGACGACAAGCATTGCGCTTATGCCGCCAACCCACGAGACCTTGAACATTATAAGGCCAACCACCGCGGCCACAACCACCCACGCCGCCGCGATAATCGCGACCTCACCGGCGGTTTTGGCTTTTGGGGCCACAAACTCCTTCGATTTTTCAAACATTATTTTTCCTCCTTCAATCTTCTATATATCTAAGTTTATATTACCACATTTTTGGGCGATTGTAAAGTACTATTTTAATATAAAAGGGGGTTCCCGCGCGGGAACCCCCTACAAATTTTATTTATCCGATCTGATTTACTCGGCGCCGTATACTTGAACCTCGGCCACTCTGCCTTCGGCGGAAAGGGTAATCATAACGTACTTACCCTTAGCCTCGCAGGGGTGGTAGGCCATTTCGCCGGAAACGCTGGTACCGGCGTAAACGGGCGTCCAGTTGCTGCCGTCGGGAGATACGGAAATGGTGTAGTCCTGTGTTTCGTCGCCGCTCATGAGTACGCCCACGGTGGTAATGGTTCTCTCGCGGTTCATCTCAACAACAAGACTGTGGTTTGCATTGCCCTTCCACGAGGTGGAGAAGCTACCGTCGATAGCGTTGGAAGCGGGAGCATTCTCGCTAACAATAATGGCGGAGCCGGCTACCTTAAGCTTTTCAAGATTGCCGACGGGAGAGGATGAAATGGAGGACATAACCGCGGGGCCTGCACCCGTCGCGGCTCCGCCGCCGGTGTAAACCTCAACCTCCGCAAGAGAGGCCCATTCGCCCTCGTTGCTGCCGTTTACGTCAATCTTTACGTATCTTGCGCTCTGGCCTACGGGCTTAACCTCCATAACTCCGCCGCCTGCCGCCGCGCTGCCGTTGAACACGGAGGTGTAGCTGCCGCCGTCGGCGGATACGGAAATACCGTAGTTAACGCTTCTGCCGCCGTTGCCATCAGCGGCGTAGTTCTTCATCTGAACGCCCACGCTGCCAATCGTCTGGGCGCTGCCAAGGTCGATAACAAGGTTGGCGGAGCCCTGAGCGGCCCAAACCGTAGAGGCATTGCCGTCAACGGCGTTTCTGCCGGGGTTGGCGGCCTCGGGTTCAGCGGAAGCCTTCACCATACCGCCGTTAAGAGAAATCTTGCTGGTGGGCGCGGTGCTCGCAGTACCGCCCTGAGGCTTGCCAAGAGCCGGATTAACGGAGCCGCCCGTATAAACCTCTATCTCGGCAACGGAGGCCCAGTCACTGACGCTGTTGCCATTTGTTTCAATTCTGATATATCTGGCGTTGGCCGCTGTGGTAGTGTATTCCATAGCGCCGCCGCCCTCGGTGCAGTTACCGCTGAAATAAGAGGTATAATTGGAGCCGTCAGCAGAGGTGGATATACCGTAGTATACAACTCTGCCGTCATCGTAGGAGCGCATCCGCACGCCTACGCCGCTTACAACCGTAGCGGAGCCAAGGTCGATAATCATATTGCTGCCCTTTTTGGCTGCCCAGAAGGTGCCGGTGTTGCCGTCTACGGCATTGGCCGGAGGATTGGGGGCTTCATCGGTGGGAGCGTTGAGCATGCCGGCGCTGAGGTTTACCTTTGTGCCGGTGGGAGCCGTCCTGCTGGTAGACTGAGGAGCAACGGGCTTATCAACAGTGTAGCTTCTGGCTGTCTGAGCGGGACGGGTGGGGTAATGGTGGTTTACCTCAAGCATCCAGCGAAGGAGCTCAACGGCGTTGGCATCGCAGCCAAAGAAGGGATCAACCTTCTCGGAAATTACGATAAGCGCGTCCATAGGATTATTGGCAACGTATCTGCTGGTGCCGCTGTACGGGCTGTACCAGATTTCGTAGCCAAGGCCTTCCATAACCTGGCGCACGGGAGCGCAGGTGTAGCCGTCCTTATTTTCAACGGCGGTGGGAAGCTTCATAGGAGCGCCGTCAACGGTGTAATCAGCGCTGCCCTTGGTGAGGACAACCGTGTGGGTAACATTGGAATTGCCCCTCTTCACGCTGCGGGTAATGGTAACATTATTGCCGTTTTCGGCAACGGTATTGCCCATGTAATTCTGAATAGTGCACAGCGGAATCATAACGGTTTCGCCGCTGCGGTATGTCTGCATATTGTGGTTCTTTTCGTCGTGGTGGTGGATAACGCCGCCCTCGAACATGTGAGCGGTATTGACCTCGATAACGTACTTACCCACAAGCTTCCTGAGCAGGTAGGGGTAAAGGTCCTGATTATCAGTCTTGTCGCCGTCCACGCCACCGGCCAGCTTAGAAATTTCGCAGCCTGCGAGCAGGAAAGCGCCCACGCCGAAGTTAGCGGTATTGCGGCCGCCTATGTTAAGGGACTGCTTGGAATTTTCGCCTATGGGCTGAACATAGCCCACTACGCCGTCGCTCTGGAGAGCGGTGTTGTAAAGGAAGTACCAGCCCTTAAGGGCGGTGTCAAGATAGGTTTCGCGGTCAAGATAGCCGCTGTTGATGCCCCATGCGAGACCGTATGTGAAGAACGAGGTGCCGCTGGACTCGAAGCCGTCGGCGTGAGCGCGGTCAAGAATGGAGCGAGACCAGAAGCCCTCGGGCTGCTGATTGCGGGCAACGCCCTGAGCCATCTGGGTGTATTTATCAAGGAAGTAATCCCTGTGCTCATAGTTGGTAGGCATATCGGAAAGCACTCTGGCGAGACCGGCAAATACCCAGCCGGAGCCGCGGGCCCAGAAGTCCTTCTTGCCATTATCGGTCTTATGGTCGGGGTAAATATATTTACCGTCGCGGTGGAAGAGCTGTTCCTCGGTGTCCCACATACCGTCCTTGGTACCGCCGTCAACGGTCTCGGCGGCCCACTTGAACCACTCGTACTGTTTGTCGAGGTATTCAAGATCACCCGTCAGGACGTACATCTTGCTCATGATGGGCATGGCCATGAACAGCGAATCGGCCCACCACCACCAGTCGGTCTTGCCGGTGGACATCTGATAGCTCATGACCTCAATGGCGCGGGCGACCTTATTGTCGTCCTTTGTTTTGCCCTGAGACTGCATGATTTCGTCGTTGTAGAGGTCTATGTATGTCTGGAAGCAGATCTGCCAGTCGCCGAACAGAACCCAATCCTGCCCTTCGCCGTAGCCGCCTGTGGAGGCGCCGCCCTTCCAAGCGGACTTGTTATTGCTGGTAGCGCCCTTCCAGTTATTCTTTATCGACCAAGCCTCGGAATAATTACGGTATACATCTATACCTGTGGTGAAATACGCCTCCATGTTGCCCACATGATAAGCGGCGTTGTCCCAGAAAGACCTGCCATGGTTTCTGTTGGCCGTAATCCACTGATCGTTCGCCCTTTCGACGGCCTCAATAGCCTCGACCCTCGTGGGCATAACGGCCTGCGCCGCTTCGCCGACGGCCTGAGGCGCGGCGAGCGCGCTGACGCCCGCCAAGCAGGTCATGGCAACCGAAGCGGCAAGCCCGGCGGCAAGCGCACGAACATTTACCTTTTTCATACCAATAATCCTCCTTGAATTTCTTACCGAGAAAAGGGCGGACTGCCCCAATCTCATAATCGTTACATATATTTTAACATTTTATTTTCAAATAATCAATAAAAAAATTAAAATTTCTCTCTGTCATGTTGTGCAATTTTTTAATTCATTTTTGTGCAACTTGCTAAATTTTTCAAAGCATTAGCGGAAATATGTTCATAACGTTCTTTTTTATTCTTAATTTTGCTATGTCCCCACTCAATAATTCCGAAATTGGCGTTCATTGGCTGGAAATTTTTCCGCTCAGGCTCGGTTATATAAGCCGCCAGCGCGCCGGTCATCGTGGTGGGCGGAAAAATCAAGGGTTCCTCGCCGAGGGCGCGGCGAGCGGCGTTTATCCCCGCCACAAGCCCCGACGAAGCCGACTCAACGTAGCCCTCCACGCCGGAGAGCTGCCCCGCAATGAACACGCGCGGCTCGGCGAGAAGGCTGTAATCGGGCGCAAGAAGGCCGGGCGCGTCGATATAGGTGTTGCGGTGCATAACGCCGAAGCGCACGAACTCGGCGTTTTCGAGGCCCGGTATCATGGAGAACACGCGCTTTTGCTCGCCGAATTTCAGATTTGTCTGGAAGCCCACTAAATTATACAGCGTTCCGGCGGCGTTGTCGCGCCGAAGCTGAAGCACGGCCCAAGGCTCGCGGCCAGTTTTAGGGTCGGGCAGGCCCTTGGGCTTGAGCGGCCCGAAGCGGAGAGTGTCCTCACCCCTCGCGGCCATGATCTCCACCGGCATACAGCCCTCGAAAACATTGGGCTTATCCACATTTTCATGGAGGGGCGCTCTTTCGGCGGCCACAAGCTCGCGCCAGAAGGCGGAGTATTCCTCGCGGCTCATAGGGCAGTTGACATAATCCGCAGTACCCTTTCCATAGCGGGCGGCAAAGTAGGTTTTTTCGGTATCTATGCTCTCGAAGGTCACCACGGGGGCCGCCGCGTCATAAAAGTGAAGGCCCTCCCGCCCTGTGAGGCGCGTGACGGCGGCATTAAGCCCGCCCTCGGTAAGAGGGCCCGTGGCGATGACGGTTATGCCCTCGGGTATATCCTCTGCGACGGCTGAAACCACCTCGATGTTCGGCTCAGCCTTTATACGCTCAGTCACGCGGGCGGCGAAGGCCTCCCTGTCCACGGCCAAGGCTCCGCCTGCGGGGACGCGGGTCTCGTCGGCGCAGGCGATAACAAGGCTGCCAAGGCGGCGCATTTCCTCCTTGAGCAGGCCGCAGGCGTTGTCGAGCCCGTTTCCCTTGAGAGAGTTGGAGCACACCAGCTCACAAAGGCTTTCGCTGCTGTGGGCGGGCGAAAAGCGCAGGGGCTTCATCTCGATAAGCCGAGCCCCGACGCCCCTTTTGGCTATTTGCCAAGCGGCCTCGCAGCCAGCAAGCCCGCCGCCGACGACGTTTACTTTCACGTTTCCTTTCTCCTTTCCGGAAGGCATAAAACGGGCGGACACAAGGTCCGCCCGAACAAGCCGCGCGTTATATTCTTGCGATAACGGCGTCGCCCATTTCCTTTGTGCCAACGGGAGCAGCGCCGCCGGCGATGTCGGCCGTGCGTATGCCGTCGTCAAGGGTTTTGCTCACCGCCGCCTCAATGGCGTCGGCCTCGGCGGACATACCGAAGGAGTAGCGCAGCATCATGGCGGCGGAAAGAATGGTGGCAAGGGGGTTGGCGATGTTCTTGCCGGCAATGTCGGGGGCGGAGCCGTGAACGGGCTCGTACATACCGAAGCTGCCCACGCCGAGAGAGGCCGAAGGAAGCATTCCGATTGAGCCTGTTATCTGGCTGGCCTCGTCGGAGAGTATGTCGCCGAAGATGTTGCTGGTGGCGATAACGTCAAACTGTCGGGGATTGCGCACAAGCTGCATGGAGGCGTTGTCAACATAAAGGAAATCCACCTTTATCTCGGGGTAGTCCGCAAACACCTTCGCGGCAACCTCGCGCCACATACGTGAGGTTTCGAGAATATTGGCCTTATCGACAACGGTAACGTGCTTTTTGCGCTTCATGGCTATCTCGGCGGCCTGAACGAGCAGCCGCTCGATTTCGGGCACGGAATAAGACTCCACGTCGTAGGCGCTCCGGCCATCCTCGCTGCGGCCGCTCTCGCCGAAATAAATGCCGCCTGTGAGCTCGCGGACTATCATGATGTCGAGCCCGCCTTCGATGATGGATTCCTTAAGGGGGCAGGCCTCCTTAAGCTGGTCGTACATGATGGCCGGACGTAGGTTGGCAAACAGGCCGAGGCCCCCGCGAAGGCCCAGCAGAGCCTGCTCGGGTCGTATGCCGGGGATATGCTCCCACTTGGGGCCGCCCACGGCGCCCAACAATACGCTGTCGCTCTTTTTGCAGGCCTCGAGGGTCTCCTCGGGCAGAGGCTTGCCGCAGCTGTCAATGGCGCAGCCGCCGGCCTCGAGATAGGTGTAGTTGAAGCTGTGGCCGAACTTGGCGCCGACGGCGTCCAGCACGCGGACGGTTTGGGCAACAACCTCGCCGCCAATGCCGTCGCCGGGGATAACGGCTATGTTTTTAATCATGTTAAATTCCTCCTAACTAAGCTTCGCCTTGGCGTAGGCCGTGAGGCCGCCGAGGTCTATGATTTCCTGTATAAATTTCGGGAAGGGAACGGTTTTGTACTCCTTGCCCTTGGTCACGTTCTTAACGACGCCGGCGGAGAGGTCGGCCTCGATAACGTCGCCGCTTTCGGCCTCGTCCACGCAGGCCGGACACTCCAGAATGGGAAGGCCGATGTTGATAGCGTTGCGGTAAAAAATGCGGGCGAAGCTTTTTGCTATCACCACGGAAATGCCGCTGGCCTTGATGGCTATCGGCGCGTGCTCGCGGCTGGAGCCGCAGCCGAAGTTGAAGCCGCCCACCATGACGTCGCCCTCCTTCACCTTGCTAACGAAGTCGGCGTCGATGTCCTCCATGCAGTGCTCGCTGAGGTGCTTAGCGTCGCTGACGTTGAGATAGCGGGCGGGAATTATTACGTCGGTATCGACGTTGTCACCGTACTTGAAAACATTTCCCTTTATATTCATATCCATCTTCCTTTCTTAATCGGCATTGGCCGCGATATAGCCCTTGACCGCGCTGGCCGCCGCCACCGCCGGAGAAACGAGATAAACCTCGCTTTGGGTGTGGCCCATGCGGCCCACGAAATTGCGGTTCGTGGTGGAGGCAGCCCTCTCGCCGTCGGCGAGAATTCCCATGTGGCCGCCGAGGCAGGGGCCGCAGGTGGGCGGCGAAACTATGCAGCCGGCGTCCATGAACACCTTGAAGTAGCCGCGCTCCATGCACTCCGTCCAAATCTTGGGAGTTGCGGGAATGATTATGCAGCGCACGTCCTCGGCCACGTGGCGGCCCTTGAGGACGCCCGCGGCAATCTCCATATCGCTGATCCGTCCGTTGGTGCAGCTTCCGATGACAACCTGGTCAAGCTTTATCCTCATGGCCTCGGCCTCCTCAACGGTTTTGCCGTTTTCGGGCAGGTGGGGGAAGGCCACCATCTGCGGCACCTCGGCGAGGTTAATCTCCATGGTTGTCTCGTACTCGGCGTCCGCGTCGGGCTCTACGAAGGAGTAATCCGTGCAGCCGGCGGCCTTAAGATAGGCCTCGGTCTTTTCGTCGCCGGGGAAGATACCGTTTTTCGCGCCGGCCTCGATGGCCATGTTGGCTATGGTGAAGCGCTCGTCCATGCTGAGCTCGCGCACCCCCTCGCCGGTGAACTCCATTGAGGCGTAAAGCGCGCCGTCAACGCCTATTTTGGAAATTATGTAAAGTATCAAGTCCTTGCCGCAAACGTCACCGGTGAATTTGCCCGTCAAATTGAAGCGGTGTGCGCGGGGCACCTTCATCCAAGCCTTGCCGGTCGCCATGCCGACGGCCATATCTGTGGAGCCCACGCCTGTGCTGAAGGCGTTCAGCGCGCCGTAAGTGCAGGTGTGGGAGTCGGCTCCTATCATGGCGAAGCCCGCCTTTACAATACCTTTTTCGGGAAGGATAGCGTGCTCCACACCGGCGCAGCCGCCCTCGAAAAACTTCTTAACGCCCCATTTTTTTGCAAATTCGCGCACCTGCTTGCACTGCTGTGCGCTCTTGATGTCCTTGTTGGGGGTGAAGTGGTCGAGCACAAAGCAGACCTTGTCGGGATACTTCACCGAAAAGCCCGCCTTCTCGAACACGTTCACGGCCACGGGGCCGGTGACGTCGTTCGCCATAGCGAGGTCGAGGTCTATCAGCACGAGCTGGTCCGCTTTAACCTCGTCGAGGCCGGCCTTTTTGGCCAAAATTTTCTGTGTCATTGTCATTGCCATATCTAATCACCTTTTCTTATATTGATTTCCGTTTTTCGCTGTCTTTGATGAGCTTATACTCAATCGAGTCCTCGAGAGCCTTTTTCGACGCCATTATAACGTCGGTGCTGACGCCTACGGTCGTCCAGCTTTCAACGCCGTCCGTCGATTCGACCAAAACGCGCACCCTTGCGCCCGTGGCCGCCGCGCTATCCAACACGCGCACCTTGTAGTCCACGAGCCTGAGCCGCCCGATGGAGGGGTAGAACCGTTCGAGCGCGCGGCGCAGCGCCTTGTCAATGGCGTTCACGGGGCCATAGAGGCTCTCTGCGGCGGTGACCTCGTGTTCCTCGCCCACCCTGACCTTTGTGAAGGCCGTGGAATAGCCCGTCATCGAATCGGGCGAGAGGTTGTCCTGCTCCATCATTATGCGGAAACGCTCAATGTCGAAGAAGCGGCTCTCCATGCCGAGCACGCGCCGCACCTCCAGCTCAAGGCTGGCCTCGGCGGCCTCGAACTGGTAGCCGTTATACTCCAGCTCCTTCATGCGGGCGAGTATTTCCTTTATTTTGGGCGAGCCGCGATCGATTGAAGGGTCTATCTTGCGCAGCAGCGGCAGCAGCGCGCTCTTGCCCGCCACTTCGCTGACAAGAAGCTTGCGCTCGTTGCCGACCACCGCCGGATCTATATGCTCGAAGGTACGCGGCTCCTTCAGCACCGCATCAATGTGCATACCGCCCTTGTGGGCGAAGGCGTTCTTACTGACGTAGGGCATACCGCCTATGCTTATATTCGTTATTTCAGCCACCTCGCGGCAGATGGGCGAAAGCCGCTCCATCTGCTCGGGGGAGATTATGTCGTAGCCCTTTTTCAGCTGTAAATTGGCAATTATTGTGCCAAGGTTGGCGTTGCCGCAGCGTTCGCCGATACCGTTGAGCGTCCCCTGAACGTGCGCCGCCCCTGCGGCCACGCCCATGACTGCTGCTCCCACGGCCATGCCGCTGTCATTATGGGTATGTATGCCGACCTCGCAGCGGACGGCGGCCACTGCGGCCTTGGTAATGTCAAATATCTCGTCAGGAAAAGCCCCGCCGTTGGTATCGCACAGGCAGACGACCTCTGCGCCGGCCTCGTCAGCCGTGCGTATGACGCTCAGCGCGTAGTCGGGGTTGTTTTTGTAGCCGTCGAAGAAATGTTCGGCGTCGAAGATGACCCTTTTGCCGCGGTCCGCCGCGAAGGAGACCGTGTCGCTTATCATGGCGAGGTTTTCCTCGAGAGTTGTCGCCAACACCTCGCTGACGTGAAGGTCCCACGCCTTGCCAAACACGGAAACGTATTCGGTTCCGGCGGCAAGCATAGCCTCAAGAGCCGTATCGTCCTCGACGCGGGCGCCCACCTTGCGGGTGCTTCCGAAGGCGGCTATCTTCGCGTGGTTAAGCTCAACTCCGGCCAGCTCGCGGAAAAACTCCCTGTCCTTCACATTGGAGAACGGATTGCCCGCCTCAATGATGTCCACGCCGAGCTCGTCCAGCAGCCTAACGATTTTCAGCTTGTCGGGTATTGAAAAGGAGACCGCCTCGGACTGCGCGCCGTCCCGCAGGGTGGTATCCAGAACCTTGATTTTCATCGCTGCCTTCCTTTACTTTCAAAATACAGTCACAGTAATATTATTATATTACCTGCCGCGCGCTTAGTCAACCCCGATTTTATCCCTGTTGAAAAGATTTTTTTAATTTTTTTTGATAAATCTCAAAAAAAGTCTTGCAATTTGGAAAGAAATCTGTTAAAATACATGGTGCATTATCAAAAGGGAGGTAAAGGCTATGGCAAAATGTGATGTTTGCGGAAAGGGCGTGACCTTCGGAATTAAGGTTTCCCATTCCCACAGACGCGCCAACCGCGCATGGAAGCCGAACGTAAGAACCGTAAAGGCTCTTGTAAACGGCACACCCAAAACAATTCATGTTTGCTCGCGCTGCCTTCGCAGCAATAAGGTTGTCAGAGCTGTCTGACCGAGAACGGATTTGTTTGCAATCGGCGCCCTGCGGGGTGCCTTTTTGCGCTATTGCAAATTGGATTGAAAAAATTGTGAAAAAGGCGGCGAAGCCATGCTTCACCGCCTTTTTTGCGCCTTTTTTACTTGTTGGCGAGCGTCTGCTCGTAGGACTTGATCATGTTCTTGACCATCTGACCGCCGACGCTGCCGGCCTCACGGCTGGTAAGGTTGCCGTTGTAGCCCTGCTGAAGATTAACGCCGACCTCGCCGGCGGCCTCCATCTTGAAGCGGTTCATGGCGTCCCTGGCTTCGGGGACCATCTGTCTGTTTCTGCTCATTTTTGTTTTCTCCTTACAAATGTTTCGTTTTCAATATTCAAAAGCACCTCGTGGGTACGAATGTATTTTGCGCAGAAAGCGGCGTTATAATCAGACAATTCATGCCATGAAATCCTTTTTGTCCTTGAAAAATTCCTCTATCCTCCTTTTAAGGTAGATGTTTTCATCATTTTCCAGATACGGATCGTCCTCAAGTATCCGTGCGGCGGCCGCGCCGCTTTCCTTGAGAACGTCCATATCGGTGGCCAAGCTCGCGATTTTGAGCTCCGGCAGGCCGTGCTGACGGCTGCCAAAGAATTCTCCCGGGCCGCGCAGTTCCAAGTCCTTTTCGGCGATTTTGAGTCCGTCTCCGCTTTTAACCATAATTTTCATGCGCTCAAGAGTGCTCTCGGCCAGATTTCCCGCAAACAGTATGCAGAAGCTCTTGTGCTCTCCCCTGCCCACGCGCCCGCGGAGCTGGTGCAGTTGGCTGAGACCGAAGCGCTCCGCGTTTTCAATCACCATCATCGTGGCGTTCGGCACGTTCACGCCCACCTCGATAACCGTGGTGGAGACCAGCACCGATATCCTATTTGCCGCAAAGTCCGCCATAACGGCGTCCTTTTCGGCATTTTTCATACGCCCGTGCAGAAGGCCGACGCTTATGTCCGGCAGAGCGGAGCGCAGCCTTTCGGCGCACTGCGCGGCGGCCTTCACGTCCGCCGAAGGACCCTCCTCGATGGCCGGACATACCACGTAGACCTGCCTGCCCTTGGCCACCTCCCGCGCGATAAAGGCGTTTATGCGGGCCCGCATACCCTCGTCCACGCAAAAGGTATCTATCCTTTGGCGGCCCGGCGGCAGTTCGTCCACCGACGAAACGTCCATATCGCCGTACATAACGAGCGCCAGCGAGCGCGGGATGGGCGTGGCCGTCATCGCCAGCACGTGCGGCTGTTCACCCTTGGCCGACAGCGTACCCCTCTGACGCACCCCGAAGCGGTGCTGCTCGTCGGTCACGGCGAGGGCGAGATTTTGAAAGCACACGCCCTCCTGAATTATGGCGTGAGTACCGAAAAGCGCCTTTATCTCGCCGCTTAAGAGGGCCTCTGTTATCTCGGCCTTCCGTTTTTTTGTCAGGCTGCCGGTTATCAGCCGACATGGCACACCCAGCCTTGCGAACAGAGGCGAGAGCGCCTCGTAGTGCTGAGCGGCAAGAATCTCGGTGGGGGCCATCATCGCAGCCTGACAGCCGTTTTTGACGGCCAGATACATGGCGGCGGCGGCGATGACGGTCTTTCCGCAGCCAACGTCGCCCTGAACCAGTCTGTTCATTGGAAAGCCCGAGCCAAGATCCGCCGCTATCTCGCCCAGCACTCGTCTCTGAGCGTCGGTCAGAGCATAGGGCAAGAGGCTCGTGAATGGCGAAAAGTCCAAATCGGCGAACACGTGCGGCGAGGCGCTGCGGTTCATTATCTTGCGGGCTCGAAGAGCCGTCTGAAGAATAAAAAACTCCTCGAAAACGAGCCGGCGGCGGGCTATCTCGGCGTTTTCCATATCTCGGGGAAAATGAATTTCACGAATGGCGAAGGCCAGCGAGCAAAGGTTGTTTTCGCTCCTGAGCGAGGGTGGCAGCGTTTCGGGCAGGGAATCGCCGGCGAGCTCCAGCGCGGCGAGCGCCGCGCGGCGAATCACCCGCTGGCTGAGCCCCGCCGTGGAATGGTAAACCGGCACGACGCTTTTGTTGAACAGCTCGCGTCCCGCCGGTTCAAATTCGGGGTTCGCAAGCTCCAGCCTGCCCGACGAGGCCGTCATCTTGCCGTAGAAGGTGTAGTCCCGTCCCTGAATGAGCATATTTTTAATGAAGCGGTTATTAAAAAAGACCACGGGCAAAAAGCCGCTCTCGTCGCGGAGAGTAGCGTGATAGACGGTTTGGCCGTTCCTTGTGGGGAGGCCCTCGACGGGGGTGAACACGTTCGCCGTAACGCAGACGGTCTCGCCCTCGCGGAGGTCGGCTATTTTCTTTTCTGTCCGTCTGTCCTCGAGCCGCACGGGGAAAAATGTCAAAAGATCCCACACGGTTGTAACGCCGAGGCGGCGGAATTTTTTCTCGGTCGCCTCGCCTACGCCCTTAATGGCGCCGAGAGGCGATGAAAGGGGGATCGGCACGGCTGCTTCCTCCTTTTTTGCGGCGGTCTATTCCCCGCCCTTATCGGCTCTGCGGCGTTCAAGTATATGCGCAACGGCAAGGCCGGCCGCCAGCCCCAACGCCGAAGCGACCACCGGTATAAGCATATATTCTCGGCCCGTGGCGCCGAAAACAATCAGCGGCATAACTATGCTGCCGACTCCGGCCAGAAAGGTGCACATAAGGCCGTAGAGTACTCCCGAAAGGCCCGACAGAAACGAGGCGATTAGCGCGGCCAGCGGGAAAACGACGATGTAGGCAATAACAGCGTAGCCGAGCTCGTCTCCGGTAATCGGGAAGATTTTCGGCCACAGCACAAGCGCCGCCATGGCGGCAAACATGAGAATATAGCTAAATATCGCTTTTTTCACTGGAAAATCCTCCTTGAAATCGTCTATGAAAAACTCGCTTTGCAACCTGGCCGCACAAGGGCCGATCACGTAGAACGGACGACGTCGGAGCAAGCTGCGTATCGCGGTTTCGTTTTTTTCAAAATCAAAACCGGACTCGCTTTGCCGCTCCACCTTTTCCCCGCAAATCCGGCATATCCGTCTTTGCGGGGGTCCCGTATCGCTATCATTCCGCCGCGCGGCGGCGCAAAACAGGCGGATGTCTGTGCCGAGGGTGGTTTTCGTTAGTGGTTCAAGGGCTTAAAACGCAGAAAATCCGCTCATAAGGGCGGATTTTCCTCATCAAGCCATGCTTTTTGTAATTCCTTGCTATAAAGGCTCAAAATAAAATTTCCTGCCCTTGAACGATCTGCGCGTATTTTTTACAACCGTACTTTATTTACTCAACGGAAACAATATAGTAATACACCGGCTGGCCGCCGTCGTAGAGCAGTACGTCTGCATTGGGGAAAGCGGCCTCCACCTCAGCGGAGAGCGCCTCGGCCTCGGCCTTGCCCACATCCGCGCCGTAATACAGGGATATGACCTCGCTGTCCTCATCGGCAAGGCCGTTTATGAGCTCAGCGGCGGTTTCGCGCAGGCTCTCGCCCACGGAGGCTATTTTGCCATCCGCGAGGCCCAGATAGTTGCCCTTTGCTATGTCCTTGCCGTCGATACTGGTGTCGCGCACCGCGAAGGTGACGCTGCCGCTCTTTACCGCGCCCGCGGCCTCCTTCATCAGCTCGCAGAGCCGCTCGGGTGAGGCCGAAGGGTCGTAGGCCATAGCGGCGGCCAGTCCCTCGGGTATGGAGCGGGATGGCACAACGAAAATATGCCTTTCCGTCAGGTACCGCGTCTGCTCGGCGGAGAGTATAATATTCTTGTTATTCGGCAGTATTATCACGTTTTTGGCGTTAGTCGCGTTGGCGGCGGCGAGAATGTCCTCGGTGGAGGGGTTCATGGTCTGGCCGCCTTCGATTATGGCGCTGACGCCGAGGTCGGTAAAGGCCTTTGCAAGGCCCTCGCCCGCGGCCACGGCCACAATGGCGAGCTCCTTTTCGGGGGCCTCGGGCGTGAGCTCGGCCGCCGCCTCGGTATCGGCGGAGGGAGCGGCCTCGTTCTGAGCGCCGCCCACAAGGCTGCTGTGCTGGCGCTTCATATTGTCAATCTTCACGCTGACCAGCTCGCCAAGCCGGACTGCCTGTTCAAGCACATACCCGGGGTTGTTGGTGTGGATATGTACTTTTACTATCTCGTCCTCGTCAATGACGAGCATACAGTCGCCCCGCCCCTCAATAGCGCTGCGGAAAGCGTCGGCCGAGGCCTTGGCGTCGTACTTTTCGACTATGAATTCGGTGCAGTAGGCGAATTTTATGTCCTCAGTTTTCATAGACTGCTGGGGAACATCGGCCTGCGGAGCCTTGCCCGAGCTCAGCTCCTTAAGCTCGACCGGCGCGCCGTCCAGCGCGGCGGCAAAGCCCTCGAGCACAAACATCAGCCCCTGCCCGCCCGCGTCCACAACATTGGCCTGCTGAAGCTGGGGCAGCATCTGCGTAGTCTTGGCGAGGGTGTTTTCGCCCTGCTCGGTGACAGTTCCGAAAAAGCCCTCAAAGTCCTCACCCTCGTACTCCTCCGCGGCCTGTGCGCACTTCCTGATAACGGTGAGTATTGTTCCCTCGGTGGGCTTCATCACCGCGCTGTAGGCCGTGTCGCACCCGAGGCGCAGCGCGGCGGCAAAATCCTTTACTCCCGCGGTCTCAAGGCCCTTAAGGCCCTTGCTCACGCCGCGGAATATCTGCGAGAGTATAACTCCCGAATTGCCCCTCGCGCCCCGAAGCGTGGCCTTGGCCACAGCGGAGGCCGCGTCGGATACGGCGGCGTATTCGTTCTGATTTATCTCCTTGGCGGCGTTCATGAAGGTGAGGCCCATATTCGTGCCCGTATCGCCGTCGGGCACGGGGAACACGTTAAGAGCGTCCACGGCGTCCTTATTGTCGCTCAAGTTATTCGCGGCGGAAAGCACCATGTTTTTGAACAGAGCCGCGTCGATTCGATCAGTCATGGGTTTTTCCTCCTTAATCATTCGCAACTCTGACGCTCTCCACAAACACGCTGACCTCGCCGACCTGAAGGCCCGTTACGCTTGTCACCTGATATCTCACATTATGGATTATGCTTTCACAGATAGCGTTTATGTTTACACCGTACTGTACGATGATGTGCAGGTCGATATTGAGGGCGCCGGCCTCGTCAAAGCTGACCTGTATTCCCTTACTTATGTTGCCGGCCTTGAGAAGATTTACAATGCCGTCCTTCGTGTTTTTGAAGGCCATGCCCACCACTCCGTAGCACTTTGTGGCCACGCTGCCGGCGATGGCGGAAATCACGCTTCCGCTTATGGTTATACTGCCCAGTTCGTTTTCAAAAATACCGGCCATTATTTTCGCCTCCATTAAAAAATTAAATCCCTATAGAAATATTATAACCCAAAACCGGCCGCATTGTCAATATATTATTTATTTTCCAAAATAATTTTCATTCTTTGGGGAAAAATTAATTCTTTTCGGCTTGACAAGCCGCTATTTTCGTAGTATTATAATAGTGCGATGTTTGGTGAGGTTTTTCCTTATCATTACATAAAAAAACAACCGGCCTCAGGGGACGGTTGTTTTTTTATATCCCGAAAAGTGAACAAAAGCTCCTCCTGTCACATAGTATAATCCATAAGGAGGTTTTTTACGATGCTTTTGTCAGTCCTATTGAGCTGCCTCGGAGGCTTCTTCATGACGGGCCAATTGCAGGATTCCTGCTTTCCGCGCCCGCTCAGCCGCGAGGAGGAGGAACGGTATGTTGCGCTGATGGCCGAGGGCGACCGCGCCGCCAGAAACGTGCTTATCGAGCACAATCTGAGGCTGGTGGCCCACATCGTTAAAAAGTACACCGACCTTTCGGACGGCGACGACCTCATTTCCGTGGGCACTATCGGGCTGATAAAGGGCATAAGTTCCTTTGATCCGGCAAAAAGCCGCAAGCTTTCGACATACATTTCCCGCTGCATAGAAAACGAGATACTTATGTGCCTGCGCAAAGAGAAAAAATATCAGGGGCAGGCATCACTTCAGGAGCCCATCGGCTTCGACGCCGACGGCAACGAGATAAGCCTTATCGACGTGCTCCAAGCCGACAACGAGGATATATGCGAGCAGATAGACCGCGAAAATCTGATATCAAAAATACTTAAAAGACTGAAAACCCTGCTCACCGACCGCGAGCGGCAGATAATCTGCCTGCGCTACGGGCTGGGCGGTGCCGCCCCGCTGACGCAGCGCGAGGTGGCCGGAAGGCTCGGAATCAGCCGCTCGTACGTATCGAGGATAGAGAAGAAAGCCCTTTGCCGTCTGCGGGAGGGAGAATAAATTATTTCGAGGGGCGCTTCCCCGTCCGCGCATAAAATTTCTCTCCCGCCGCGGCCTTCTGTTTTAAGGGCCGAATTTACCCGCGTATCAATGGGCCGTTCTTTCGTTTGAAAGAACGGCTTAATTACGTAATTTTTTGTACGTAACAGCACATACTAACCGCGAGGTGAAACCAAGATGAGCGATAATACAATTTCCACGAATCAAAAATCAATATGGTCGAGCGGCACGGTATTGCCGGAGTATCACCGTCTGGAGGGGGATAAAAAGACCGACGTACTGATTATAGGTGGAGGAATGTGCGGGATTTTGTGCGCGTATTTTTTGCAGCGCGCGGGCGTGGATTACATTTTAGTCGAAGGCAGTAAAATCGCCGGAGGGGTCACGAAGAACACGACGGCAAAAATCACCTCGCAGCACGGGCTGATTTATTCCGATTTAATACGAAAAGTCGGTAAAGAAAAGGCGAAAATGTATTTGGACGCAAATCAAGCGGCATTGGCCGAATATGCCCGCCTGTGTGAAGATATTGATTGCGGCTTCGAGCGAAAAAGCGCGTATACCTATTCTCTGTCCGACCGCGCCAAAATCGAGGCCGAGGTTAAAGCGGCGGAGTTTCTTGGCCTAAGCGCGGAGTTTGCCGGCGATACCGCGCTGCCGTTCGAGACGGCCGGAGCGGTGAAATTTCCCGAGCAGGCGCAGTTTAATCCGCTGCAATTCATAGCGGGGATTTGCCAAAATCTTAACATATATGAGCGCACATTTATACGCGATATTACGCCGCACACCGCCGTAGCGGAGAGCGGTAAAATTTCCGCCGGCAAAATCATTGTGGCAACGCATTTTCCGTTCATCAACAAGCACGGGAGCTATTTTATGAAGCTGTACCAGCAGCGTTCCCATGTAGCGGCATTTGAAAAAGCGCCCGACCTTGACGGAATGTACGTGGACGAAGCCGATAAGGGTATGTCGTTCCGCAATTACGGCAATCTGCTCATAATCGGCGGCGGAAGCCGCAGAACCGGCAAAAAATGCGGCGCGTGGAGCGATATACTTGACTTTGCAAAAAAATACTATCCTAATGCGGCCCCAAAATATTTCTGGGCCGCGCAGGACTGTATCAGCCTTGACAAAATCCCGTACATCGGCCGGTATTCCAAAAACACGCCCGACCTGTACGTTGCGACGGGCTTTAATAAATGGGGTATGACCTCGTCAATGGCCGCCGCAAAAATTTTGACCGATATGGTTTTAGGAAAGAAGAACGAATATTCCGAGGTATTTTCTCCGCAAAGAAGCATTTTTACGCCCCAGCTTTTTATCAACGCCGGCGAGTCAACCATAAATCTGATTGCGCCAACGGCCCCGCGCTGCCCGCACATGGGCTGTGCGCTCAAATGGAACAAAGCGGAGCATACGTGGGATTGTCCCTGTCACGGCTCGCGGTTTGAGGCCGACGGAGTTCTTATTGACAATCCCGCGACTGGAAACGCAAAATTATAAAAACCGGCCCCGTTATTTGTCGGCTATATTAACAGTATAAAAACAAAAATTACGGCAACGGTACAGCCAAGCTGCGCCGTTGCCGTAAAATTAAAATTAACCGCTCGAAGGACGAGTCTTTCCCTCCGCGCCTTATTCCTCTATCATGTAGGGATAATTGATGTCCGCGCTGGGAACAAAGTTTTCCTTGGTGCACTTGATATTCACCCAGCGGATAAGGTTGAACACGCTGCCGGCCTTATCGTTGGTGCCGCTGGCGCGGGCTCCGCCGAAGGGCTGCTGGCCTACGACCGCGCCGGTGGGCTTATCGTTGATGTAGAAGTTGCCGGCAGCGTTGTTGAGGGCGGCCTCCATGTGGATTATGGCCTCGCGGTCCTGCGCGAAAATCGCGCCGGTCAGCGCGTATGCGCTGGTTGTGTCGCAAAGCTGAAGCGTTTTGTCAAGTTTGTCGTCGTCGTAGACGTAAATCGTGATGACGGGGCCGAAGATCTCCTCGACCATGGACTTGAAGTCGGGCTTCTTGGCGAGGATTACTGTGGGGTATACAAACCAGCCCTTGCTGTCGTCGTAGGAGCCGCAAAGAACCTCGGCGTCGGGGGACTCGTTGGCGTAGTCTATGTAGGACTTAATGTTGTCGAAGGAGGCCTTGTCGATGACCGCGCCCATAAAGGTGGTAAAGTCGCTGACGTCGCCGACCTTGAGCTTGGCGGCCTCGGCGAGCACGCGGGTCTTGACGTCCTCCCAGATGCTTGCGGGGATATAAGCGCGGGAGGCGGCGGAGCATTTTTGGCCCTGATACTCGAACGCGCCGCGCACAATTGCCGCCGAGAGAGCCTCTACGTCGGCGCTCTTGTGGGCGAAGATGAAGTCCTTGCCGCCGGTCTCGCCGACTATCCTCGGGTAGCTCTTATATGTGGCTATATTCTGGCCGACGGTGGTCCACACGCCGCTGAACACCTTGGTCGAGCCGGTAAAGTGGAAGCCGCCGAAGTCGGGGTGAGGGATAACGTACTTGCTGATGTCCACTCCGCGGCAGGGAATGAAGTTGATAACGCCCGCGGGGAGGCCGGCCTCCATCATGAGGCGCATGAAATAGTAATTTGAAAGCACGGCCGTGGTAGAGGGCTTCCACAGCACGGTATTGCCCATAACGGCGGGGGCGAGAGCCAGATTTCCGCCGATTGAGGTGAAGTTGAAGGGTGTAAGCGCGGTAACGAAGCCGTCCAGCGGGCGGAACTCGTTGCGGTCCCAGATAGCGCCGACGCTGTTGGGCTGCTGCTTATAAAGCTCCTGCGCGTTGTATACGTTGTAGCGTATAAAGTCGGTCAGCTCGCAGGCGGAGTCAATTTCGGCCTGAAAGGCGGTTTTGCTTTGGCCGAGCATGGTGGCCGCGTTCATCTTGGCCCTCCAAGGACCCGCGAGCAGCTCGCCGCACTTCATAAAGATAGAAGCTCTGTGCTCCCACGGCATAACGGCCCAGCTCTTTTTCGCGGCCATAGCCGCGTCGATGGCCATTTTCAGTTCCTTTTCGCCGGCCATCGAGCATTCGGCTATCACGTGATGATGGTCGTGGGGCATGGTTATCTTAACGGTATTTTCGGTGTAGATTTCCTCGCCGCCTATTATGAGCGGAATTTTTACTACGGTTTCGCTCTGGCGCTTGAGTTCTGCCTTAAGGGCGGCCTTTTCCTTGCTGCCGGGCATATAACCAAAAATCGGTTCGTTCTTCGGCTCGTGTATTTTGAAATATGCGTTGTTCATGTGTGTCCTTCCTTCCGTAATTTAGTTTCCTATAAATATTATAGTATTTTTTGAAAATTTGTCAAGGGCAAAAAAGCCGGTTTAATAAAAAATGCACATCCGCAGCTTGATAGGACATGCGTTTTTTATTTTTATTATTCTCCCACGCCGAGGGCGGCAGCCTCGCTCTCGGTGACATAACCCTCGGCGAGCATTTTTTTCACGACTATTACCCGCCGCTGCTCGGCTAGATCGGGGTTCTTCGTAGGCGCGTAGACCGACGGTGCGTTGGGTATGCCGGCAAGCATGGTGCTCTCGTAATCACTCATCTCCGACGGAGCCTTGCCGAAGTAGGCGCGCGCGGCCTCGCCCACGCAGTAGCAGCCGTCTCCGAAGTAAATGCTGTTGACGTAAAGCTCCAGTATCTCGTCCTTCGTGAAGTCCTTTTCCATGCGAACGGCAAGGAATGCCTCGGCAATTTTCTTTACAAGGTCGCGCCGCTGTGGGAAATAGTAGTTTTTTATGAGCTGCTGGGTTATGGTGCTTCCGCCTTCCTTAAGCTCGCCGTCGCGCAGGTTCACCATCAGCGCGCGGGCTATGCCCAGCGGATCAACGCCGAAGTGCAGGCGAAAGCGGTGGTCCTCGGCGGCAATGACGGCGTTTTTGTATATATCGGGCAAATCGGAAAGGGGCGTGAAGTTCTCCTTAGCGCGGGTCTCGGCCGCGGATGCGGCAAGGCTTTTCTCCTTCAAGAGGGCCTTGTATTCGCCGTAGCCGAGCAGCGTTAGCAGCGCCCCCGCCCCTACGAGCAATATCAGCGCCGCGCAAAGCAGCCGTCTTATAAATCTCAGCACAGAACCGCCTCTTTTCATCATTTGATATACTTTATTATACCAAATTTTGCGTTACATTTCCATTAAATTATTATTAATTTATGCGTGGCGCGCATTTTTTGCGTCGGGCTTTACCGCCCCGTTATTGACAAGCGCGGCGAAATATGATAAAATAGTGATAGAGATTTACGCCGTAAAAAGGAGAATGAAAAATGAAAAAGCTATTATCGCTGCTGCTGGCGGCTGCTCTCGCACTGGGGCTCACGCCCGCCGCGCTGGCCGCCTCGCCCGTAAGGGTAAAGCTGGACAGCCTCGAACAATCGCCCCGCTTTGACGGCTGGGGCACCTCGTTGTGCTGGTGGGCCGAGGTTCTCGGCGGCGAGGACGAGGCCGACCGCCTCAAAATAAGCCGCTCCCTGTTCGACAAAGACGAAGGGCTGGGGCTCAACATCGTGCGCTATAATATCGGCGCGGGCGACGACCCGAAGCACACCCACCTGAACAACGGGCGCGGTATGCCCGTATGGGTGGACGAAAACGGCAATTTTGACCCGAACGCCGACCCGAACCAGATAAGCTTTCTCAAGGACGCCGTTTCCATGGGGGCGGACATCGTTGAGGTGTTCAGTAACTCTCCGCCCTACTATATGACGGTCAGCGGCTGCTCAAGCGGTGGGAAAGACCCGAACGAAAACAACATTACTCCTGATAAATTCGGCGATTTCGCCGAATATCTGGCGACCGTAACGGAGTATATAAATAACGATCTCGGCATAAAGGTAAATTCTCTCGAACCAATGAACGAGGCCAACACCGACTTTTGGGGATACGAGGGCAGCCAAGAGGGCTGCCACATTGATGCCGAAGAGCACAGCGCTCTCATAATCGCGGCCGACAAAGCCCTTAAAGCTCACGGGCTGAACGGCGTTGCCGTAACGGCCTCGGACGAGAACAACATGGACGTTATGGCCGGTTATCTCGACAAATACAGCCCCGAGGCGCTGGCCCTTATGCCGAGGCTGAACGTGCACTCTTACGGCGGCGGCTACGGCGGTATCACGGCCAAAGTAAAGGAGCTTGGCAAGGAGCTTTATATGTCCGAGGTGGACGGCGACGGCTCCATCGGCTACGACAGCGGCAATATGGGCCCCGCACTGTGGTTCGGTAAAAAAATAGCCGACGATATGAACAACCTCCGCCCGAACGCTTGGATATGCTGGCAGGTGGCGGATTTCCACTGGCAGGGCAAAACCCCCGACAACGGATACTGGAACCTTTCCGGCTTTGATCCCGAAACCGGCGAGGTGCTGAAATACAAGAAATATTACGCCTTCGCCCATTTTACGAAATTTATCCGCCCCGGCTGGAGCTTCCTTCACAGCGGTAATTCCAATGTTTTTGCCGCCCGCGATGAAAAGACCGGCGAGGTGGCGGCGGTTATAATCAACGCCGGCAAGCGCGACGAGGTTTACGAGCTTGACCTTTCGGCTCTCGGCGGCGTGGGCGATTCGGCGGAAGTTTACCGCACCGACACTGAGCGCGACCTCGCCCTACTTGACGGCGCAGCGCAGATGAACGGAAAAACCGTTTTGGTAAGCATACCTAAAAGCACTATTACCACCGTTGTGGTGAAGAACGGCGCCGCCGCCTCCGCTGAAAGCGTACGGCTCACGGCCTCGGCTGCCAGCGGCTTCGCCGGCGACAGGCTTTCGATTAACGTCAAGTCCAACGGGGCCGAGCCCGTCCTCACGGCCGAGAACGCCGTATTAAGCGGCACGGAGCTCACCCTCGCGGACGCCCGTGAGGCCGCCGTTACGGCTGCTCTACCCGACTCCGGAATCTCGTCAACTCTTAACATTGATATAATACAGAGCGGCGACGCGGTCCGCCTTGTGAACGTCGGCAGCGGCCTCGCCCTTCAGGAGCGCGGAGGCTACGTTCAGGAGGGAGACAACGACAGCGCCGGCCAGTATTGGGTGATAAACCGAATCGGCGATATAGCCTCGTTCACCAACCTTCGCAGCAAGGCGCTGCTTCAAGACGAAGGCGGTACCGAATGGCGCATAATATCCGGCGACGGCGGCTGGGGGCTGGTGAACACAAAAACCGGCAAGGGTCTCGACGTGTACAGCCACGCCACTCACGAGGGGGCGACGGTAGGCACCTACGAATACGGAGGAGGAGCCAATCAGTTGTGGAACTTCAGCCACGGCGCGCTCGTCCCCGCCATAGACGCCCTTTCGGACGGCGAGGTCGAGATTCGCGTGCTCCCCACGGCAATTGAGGGCACCGCGCCCTACGGCGGCAATGAGGACGTCTCATACGAAAAGGTGTTCGACGGCGACCTTGAGACCCACCACGACGCTTGGGACGGCGAGCACTCCTATATTTCCGCCACCATGCCCGAGGGAGTCAAGGTGAACAAGGTTCGCTTCGCGCCCAGAATCGGTTTTTTGACCCGTATGTACGGCGGCGCCTTCTACGGCGTTAAGGGAGATGCCGAAACTCTTATCTACACCGTACCCGAAAGTATAAGGAACGGCTGGAATGAGTTCTATTTTGACAGTGATGAAGCATACGATAAAATAATTTACCGCACTCCTCCGGGAGGCCTGTGCAACATAGCTGAGCTGGAATTTTACACCGCTCCTGCGGAGGCCGTTCTCAGGTACGCCACCAATCAGGGCGCCGACGACGAGGGCAATGCTTCTATCGTTTTTGCCGACATCAAGAATCACGGCCCAGCCGCGGAGCTAAAAGCCCTTGTGCTCTGCCGCGACGGAGTTAAGCTCAAGGCCGTTGATATCCAGAGCCTGCCTATTTCCGAATTTGAGGAGCGCACCTCGGCCATCGCCATACCCGAAGGCTGTGAAAGCGCCGGAATATATATTCTTTTGGATGGTAAAACAGTTACAAGCGGCTATATTTATCTTAAGGAAAGGAACTGATAAAAATGAAAAAACTGCTTTCAGTCGTTTTGGCGCTCTGCCTTGCGGCGGCTCCCGCGGCCTTTGCCGAGGAGGACGACGCCCCCATAAGGGTGTATCTTGACGGCGAAAGGCTTACCCTGACCGACGCCGACGGCAATGTTGTAGAGCCCGTCGTCATTGACGGCGTGACCTACCTGCCCGTGAGGTGCATCGCCAACGCCCTTGACGTGGGTGTGAGCTGGAACGACCGCACCCGCTCCATATACCTTTCCTCCGCACAGGATTCAGGCGTTATTGCCACCGACGTCTCGGGCTTCTCGAATCTAAGCTATTACGCGAACAATCCATACGAGCTTTTGGGCTCGTCGGTGTTCCTAAACCCGCTTAAGGAGCTGCTCGGCAAGGATTACGATACTCTGCTGCTGCCCATGCTGGCCACCTGCTATGCCGAGGGCGACGGCGACATGATAACCCTTTACGGCGCGCTCAGACAGGGCGGCGTGACGGGTAACACCGCCGCCATCGACATATACAGCAGCGGCCGCATTGACGTTGCCCTCATGGCCGCCGTGGCCGACGGAAACACCGATGACGGCGAAAAGGCCTATCGTAATGTTATCAAGTATTATTCCGCCGAAAGCCCCGACGCCGTAGACAGCCCCGGCCTTGTGAGCTTTATTGCTCAGAACGTAAAGAGCCACGGCGTTATTGAATTCTGCCACGGCAAAGGCTTTTCCAAGCTTTCCTCCTCCACCTATTCCGACGTGAACGGCTTCGGCAGCTTCGACTTCACCCCGCGCGACGACGGACGCTACGGCTTCAGCGGCGGCATAACCGGCAGCCCGCTTGGCGGCTGCACCAGCAGCGGCACGCTTAATCTGGCGCACGGCTGCACCGTCTGCCGCGAAAACGACGCCCCGTCCATTCTGTTTGCATTCTCGGGAGATATGCTTACCGTTATAGGACTTAACAATGTGACAAAGCCGCTGACTACGGTTTATAAAAGGAAATAAAGCGAAAAAGCGCCTCCCGCAGGGGAGGCGCTTTTACATTATTATTTCTTATTTTATTTCGTGACCGCCGTCTCCGACATTATCCACATAGAACGACGCGGCATAGCCGATTTTTTCTTCGTATGCCCTGCCGACCTTCTCTATAAACTCGTCCACAGCGTCCTCGCGCACAATAGAGACCGTACACCCGCCGAAGCCCGCGCCCGTCATACGGCTGCCTATGGTGCCGTCGATTTTGCGGGCTTCCTCAACGAGGGTATCAAGCTCGACGCCGGTCACCTCGTAAAGGTCGCGCAGGCTGTCGCCGCTGCCGTTCATCAATCGGCCAAATTCGACTACATTGCCGCTGTTGAGGGCCTCGATACTGAGCAGCACACGGTTGTCCTCGGAGATAACGTGCTCCACGCGGTTGCGGATAATTTCGTCCTCGATCAAAGCCTTGTGCTCAATGAACTGCTCCATGGATATATCGCCCAGGCACTCCGCCTCGGGGAGGGCCCGACGGAGGGCCTTAAGCCCCTCCTCACACTGGGCGCGGCGTTCGTTATACTTGCTGTCGGCAAGGGAGCGCTTTTTATTGGTGTTGGCTATTACGATTTTGTAGCCGTCCATTTCGAGGGGAACGAGCTTGAAATCAAGGTTTTTGCAGTTTAGGAAGATAACCTGATTTTTCTTGCCCATGGCCGAGGCAAACTGGTCCATAATGCCGCAATTTACGCCGCAGTAGTTGCACTCGGCTCCCTGCCCGACCTGAGCCATCTCAATCATGTTCACGGGCTCGGTTACTCCCTTTTTCTCGTTCGAGAAGGTGGCGAGGGCCAGCGCCGTAGCGACCTCAATGGAGGCCGACGAGCTGAGGCCGCCGCCGTAAGGCAGATTGCCGTAAAACAGCATTTCGCAGCCGAGTATTTCATAGCCGCGCTTTTGGAGCTCCACGGCCACGCCTATCTGGTAATTGCCCCATTTGATGTCACGGTAATTGTCAAGATTGTCGATATCCGCTTCCACAAAGTCGGGCAGGTCGGTGGCGCGCAGACGGATCACTCTTTCGGGGATTTGTCGTACGGCGATGGTGGTGCCCATGGTGAGCGCCGCCGGAAAAACATAGCCGCCGTTATAGTCGGTGTGCTCGCCGATGAGATTCACGCGGCCGGGGCTCATAAACAGGCGCACGTCGCTTTCGTCGCCGCCGTAAAGCCTGACAAACTCGCGCTTAAGCTCCTGAAGTGTCATTTATTTGTCACTCTCCTTAAATCTTTTGTAGGCCTCGCGAAGCTCCACGCTGGTAGCCTCGGGAGCGGTGGGGTTGCAGTGCGCCCATGCGCCCGTTTCGCTGGAGGCGTTGAACTTCTGCTTGTCGGCGCTGCGCATGGGAGGATAGAAGGCAATGTGGAAGTGGTAGTATTCGCCGCTGTCCTCGGCGGCGTTCACGGGGCCGTTATACATACACATCATGTACGGGAAGGTGTAGCCGAACAGGCTGTCAAGCGTACCGGCGGCTTCACGTACAGCCTTGGCAAGGTTATCCTTTTCGCTGTCGGTGAACTCGCTTATGTACTGCTTGTGGCTCTTGGCGGCAATGTATATCCCGTAGGGGTATTCGCTGAAGAAGGGCAGGAACACAATGAAGTCATCGTTTTCAAATATAACGCGGCGGCCATCCTTGACCTCGTCGCGAATCATGTCGCATATAAGGCAATGGCCGGTCTCGTCGTGGTGCTCCTTGCAGGATTGGAGCTCAAGCTCAAGCTTCTTTGGCACCACGCTGTAGCCATATATCTGGCCGTGGGGGTGCGGCATGGTAACGCCGACAACCGCGCCGCGATTCTCAAAAATGAAAACATACTTGATTTTTTCGTCGGCGCGAAGGGCCTCAAAGCGCTCCACCCACAGGTCCACCAGCTTGCGCACGTGCTCCACGGGCAGCTCGGGCAGAGTTACGGTGTGCTCAGGCGAATAGAGGATGACTTCGCACTTGCCGTAGGCCGGGCGAACCTTGTATATTTCGGTTTCAACGTCGTCGGGCGCGGGAGGGTTTTGCATGAGCGCGGGGAAGTCGTTGTCGTATTCGTATACGTCAAAGGCCTTGGGCACCTTGTCGTTGTCCGGTCCGGGACAGAAGGGGCACCAGTCCTTGGGCATCTGGGGCCTGTTCTGGCGGTGCGACGCAATCATTATCCAATCCTTTGTCAAAGGGTGCCAACGTAATTCTGCCATAAATATCACCTCATAATAAAATTTTACATATTTTCATATATATTATTATACTATCATTTTGTCCCTTAGTCAAGAATTATATTTGAAAAAATCCGAATTAACCTAAACATAAAAAGCGGGCGGCCTTTGGCCGCCCGCAGAAGCGTATTAAATTACTGGAACACCCGGGCAACCTGACCGGGAACAACATCACCGCCGGACACTTCAATAGTATAACCCAGGACATCGGTGAAGAAGCTCACGGGAACGTAGGTCAGGGCGGTATCCTCGCCGGGGAGCGCAATCAGCACGGGAGCCTGCCCCAGCTGGCGGGGAGCGGCCTTGGCGAAGGAGTAGCTGTCCACGTCGATGGTGAAGGAAGCCTGGCCGACGGTTACGGAATTTGTTTCGCCGTCCCAGCCCACGGTAAAGCCCAGGGACTCGGCCAATTCACGGACAGGTATCATCTGAACGCCGTCCACAGTCACGGGGATGTAGGGAACGTAGTAATCTCCGTCCTTATCCACCAAAAAGGCTTTTACGGCGGAAAGGTCGGGAGTCTCGCCCTCCGCCGCGGCGGAGACCTCATCGTCGGTGAGCTTCACAACGGCTAAGGGTGTTGTTTGCGCGGGTATGCTTCTGGTGGTTATGTCATAGAACACCAGAGCCTTGCCGCTGGGGAAATTGGTTTCAAGGGCTTTGCTGTACTCACGGATCTTGCTGTAGTAGGGGACATCGGGGTTCATGTTAAGCTTGAGCTCGTTGTCGTCGCTTATAAGCTCCTCGTCGAACACGGCCAGCTTTCTGAAAGAGTCGGAGTTCTCCTTCTCCACAACGATGACTTCGGGGTAATAGTGATCGGGACTCAGAAGCTTGGCGGGAGCGTCGCCGTTTACGTAATAGGTTATATGGTCGCCGGTCTTGATGTCGTCAAAGCTAAGCTCTTCGCCCCTGTCGCTGAGGACATGGGTATAAACTGTCTTGTAAAGGCAGATGTCTCCGCCCTCGTTGGAAATTCCGCCCCTGTTTTCGCCGACAATCATGCCGCCGACGATATAGCCGTGGTCAACCACGCTTTCGGGCTTGCCGAGGGGAACTGTGGTAATGGGTTTCATCTCGGTGGTGTTGAGCCCCTCGGCGTCGCCGTTAAGGCGCACGATGGCGAGGGGATTCGTCTGGGCGGGAATGCTCATGGTGGCAAAGTTATAGAACACCAGAGCCTTGCCGCTGATAAAGGCGGCCTCGCGGGTTTTGCTGTAATACGGGGTGGAGGGGTCGTAATTGATGACAAGCTCGCCGTCGTCGCTGAGGTGGTTTTCGTCGAACACGGCTATCTTACGAGAAACGGCGGCCTCCTCGTCCTCGATAACTATAACGTCGGGGGTGTAGCGGGGAGGATAGATAAGCTCCGCGGGCTTGTCGCCGTCAACGTAAAACGTGAGCTTGTCGCCGGCCTTGACGTCGTCGAAGCTCTTTTTTTCGCCCTTCGCGTCAAGCACAAAAGCTCCGTCGTCCTTCGCGAGGGTGAGATTTCCATCCTCGGAAACAATGTACTCGTCGTTTTCGCCGACGATCATCGAGCCGACCGCATAGCCGTGGTCAACCGTTAAGACGGACTGCGCATTTTCCCCAACGATTACGGTTTCAGGGGTCTGAGCTTCGTCAGCGTAAGCGTTCATAAGTCCTCCCGAGGCGAGCACGGCGGCAGCAGAAAGCGCCGCAAGTATTTTTTGGGTTGTGTCTTTCATAGCTGTCCTTCCTTTCACTTTTAAATTTTTGGTTTATGTAGAGGGCGGCGGCCCCGCTTCCGCGGCTCGGCTTACCGATACCCGAGGCCGCCGCTCAAGCGTTGAAAAACCGTTAAGTTCCTCAACGCCTCTATCCGCGTTACATAGTTTAGACGGAGAAGCGGTATAAAAGTTCCGTCTTTTTTCAAAAATATTAGAAAAATTAATTCTTTTAAATCCTCATCTCGGCCACGAGCATTTCAAAAGCTGTCCACGGCTCGCTTTTCCCCTGCTTTATCGAGCGTTCGGCCTCCCTCGCGAGGCTTATCAGACGCTCCAGCCGCTCTTCTGAGGAGCGGGAAGCGATACGCACGCTTTTTTCAGCCACAAACGGCACAATGCCGCCCTTCATCAGCTCACGCGCGGCCGCCTGCTGGCGAAGTTCCTCGCTTAGCAGCAGCCTCGCGCGGTATATTCCAACGAGTTGATCCGAAAACGTCCACAGCACCGCAGCAGGCTTGGCGCGGTTCTGCCTCATCTCGCAAATATAGCCGTAGCACAAATCCCGCCGCCCCTCCATTATCGCGTCGATAAGCTTGAAAAGCCTGTCCTCCGAAGGGCGCACAAGGACGGCGTCCACATCGGCGCGGGTTATCTGCCTGCCCGGGGCGTAAGCCGCAATTTTTTCCATTTCGGAGCGGAGCGCGCTCATCGAGCGGCCCACGCCCGCGATGATGTAGCCCGCGCAATCGGCGTCGATAAGCTTGCCGCCCTTTGCCGCGGCCTTAGCCAGCCACGGCGCGAGCTTAGCCTGCGTCTGGAGTGGGAAATCCACCACCGTTCCTGCCTTTTCGGCGGCCCTTTGCACCGGCGAGGCGGATTTTTTCTTTTTTTCGGTCCCGTCCTCCCACAAAAGCACACAGACGTGCTCCGGCAGCGAGGCGAACAGCTTCGCCCATTCGGCCTTCTGCCTGAGCCCCTGCGCAAAGAGCCCGCAGCGCCTTAAAATCAGCAGCTTGCGCTCGCTCATCATCGGCACAGAGGCAACAAAGTCCTTCACCGCGGAAACCTCGGGAGCCTCGCTGAAGCTCTGGAAGTTGAAGCTCTCAAGCGCGGGATCGACCAGCCTTTTCTTTGCGTCGGCGGCGCAGCGCTCCTTAAGATAGTCCTCCGGCCCTTCCAGAACATACAGGCTTCGGGGAAGTCCGGCCCGTATTTCGCTTTTGAATTCTTCGTAGCTCAAGCCGCGCCCTCCCCCGCTTTTTACTTATATATATATATATATTATAGCACAAATTTTTCAGCTTGTCTATATTTTTAACAAAAAAGCTCCGCCGACATTGACAACCGGCGAAAAATATTATAAAATATAATATATTGGAGGTGCTTTCATGGCCGAAAACCGCTGTCAAAAATACGACGTGCTGCGCGGGCTCGCCATTGTGTTCGTGCTGCTGATACACACCTCCGCCGAGTACGGCCTGCTTTCCTCGGGCTGTGCGCTGCGCTTCCCGCTCAACGCCGCGAATAAGCTGTTCAACGCCGCTGTACCCACCTTTGTTACGCTGACGGTGTTCCTCGCCCTGCGCGGCGGCAAAAGACGCGGCCTTTCCTACGTAGTAAAAAAGGCTCTTCCTCTCCTCGCAATGTACGCCGCGTGGAGCGCGGTCTATGCCGCGCTGCGTGTTTTCGCGGGCGGCGAGGCCATGCCGGACGCCAAAGCCTTTCTTCTCGGCTGGCTGCTTCAGGGGAAAACATTTTACCACTTGTATTACATAATCCTGCTTTTACAGCTCTATGTCGTTATCGCGCTGCTGTCCCACGCGAAGCCTCCGTGCGCTCCGTGGCTGCCGCTGCTCGCGGCGGCGGCGCAGGTCGCGGCGGCCCTGCTTATCGAGCAGGCGGCGGAGGCGGCCGGCGTTACGGCTAATCTGGGCGTGCTCGCGCTCTATTACTTTACGCCCGTAGCCTACGGTATCTGCCTTGCCTCCGGTCCCGAAGTCGAGGGGCGCTTTGCCCGTATGTGGCCGCTTTACACGGCGGCGCTGGCGGTTATGTGCCTTGCGCGGGCCGCCCTTGCTGACGGTCTCGGCCCCGCCGAGGGTACGCTCGCCGGTGATTTGACCGCCGCCGTATGCCGCGAGCTGTTCATTCTCGCCGCCGTGCCCGTCATGTTCAACCTCGCCGGCGCGCTGGCCTCCTGCCGCCCATTGGCGACTCTGGGCCGCCATTCGTTGGGCATATACTTTGCCCACCCCCTGCTTATTTATATAGCGGAACTGGCCTTTGGCTTTAACGGCGGCGATGATGCCGTTAAGCTCACGGGCATGGCCGTGAAGCTCGCGCTGGTACTGCTGTTCGCGTTTGTCTTTGCCTACGGCTCTGAGGCGAGATTTTTAAGGAGTGATAAAAATGCCGTATAAATTTGAAGAATTGACTGATATAAAACTCATTATACTGAAAACCGTGCAATATTTCAAAACCGCCATGCCGGAGAATATCCTGACCGAGGCCATACTCGACCGCGGCTTTGCCAACTTTTTTGATTTACAGCAGGCGGTGTACGAGCTTACGGAAAACCGTCTGCTAACCTACTACGAGGAAAAGGGCGCGAGGCTTTACAGCCTGACGCGCCTCGGCGAAACGGCGGCGGAGGGCTACCAGTCGCGGATTCCGCGCTCGGTATTGGAAAAGCTGTACCAAACGGTGCGGGTAAAGATTCGCGAGTACGAGAACGGGCTCAGCCTGATAGCCGACTACGATAAAACAGGCGACATGGACTACCGTGTGCGCCTTGGCATAATGGAGGGCGGGTACGAGATTTTCACCGTCACGCTCTCGATGTTCGACGAAAAGATGGCCCAAAGCGTTTGCCGCAGGTTCAAGCGCGACCCTCAGGCGCTCTATTCGGAGGTTTTGTCGGTTTTGATACCAGAAAGGGACGAAAATTAAATTTTACGCAAAAAAGGGGGACTGCCAAAGGCAGTCCCATTTATTGTTCAAAAACCTCCCTCACGCTGCCGCCCGACACCTCAAAAACTCTGCGGGAGACCTCCTTCCCGTCGGGGCCGAGCCTTCGGTAGGTGATAAGCCCGCCGGCCTCGTCGCCGTCCCAGTCGGTGATGTAAGTATAGCGCGCGCCGTCCTCCAGATATTCGGCGCTGCCGATGAACATCGGGTATCTATACAGCTCCTCATCCTTTTGCATTTCGAGCAGTCTATTCGAGGCCTCGGCGTTCATATCTGGGAGCTTCGGGTCAAGGTCGCGGTAGGAGCCGATCTCCGCCTCACGGCCTATGCTTTTTAGGTATTCCCCCGCCTGCGCGCGCTTCTGCGCCGTGAGTTCATCGTTGTACGCGTCGCTGCCAAAGGCCTTCCGGACAAATCGAAGCGGAAACATTTCCTTTATGGAGTCGGCATAGTAGGAGCCGTCCTTCGGGTATTCGATCTCGGCCCCGCCGCCCGACACGGTGATTACCGCCGGAATGGCGCCGCTGCCGCTGCTCTCGATGAACATACCGTTCATAAAGCCGTAGCCGCCCACGCTCGTCACGGCGTAGTACTCGGTTTTGCTGTCCTTCTCCTCCGCGCCGAGGATAACGTGGCCCTCGGCCCAAAATTCGGTATCTGCATACTTGTCTCTTTCATCGAGTAAAAGCCCGTGTATGAGCGCGTCCGCCTCGGGGGCAGCCTCCGTCGTGCGGCGGCAGGCTATCGCCGCCCCTACGGCGAGTGCGAGAACGAGAGCCAACGCCGCAAGGCCCGCGCCGAGCCGCTTTGTTTTCGTGTTCAATATTTCCCCTATCCTCCGCTTCGCGCTTTTCCCGCTCTCGGAAAACGCCGTTGAAAGGCGGGGAGGCCTGATTTTGCTTTTCATACAAACCCTCCTAATATATCGCGTCGTCCCCGTGATAATACGCTTCGTCAAGGTTAAACAGAGGCCTGAACTCCGGCGGGTAGGGCGCGGTCGCGCTGCTGACCAAATCCTTAAATATGTCGTCAAGCGTCAGGTCGGGGTCGTTCACAAGGTAGAAGTATACCTCCGAGCCCTCGCGCATTATTTTTAAGTGATTATACGGGCCGAAATCAAAATACCCGTCGCCCGTTTTCCCCGACGAGACATACCCGTCGTACTCCGCTCCCCAAAAGCGATCTCCGTCGCTCCGCAGGCAAAGCGCGGTCGGCTCGCCGTCTATATAGCGAACCACCTTCAGCGCGGCTGGCTCGTCAAAGGCAAGGACGTTCAAAAGCTCGCGGAGCTTACCGATGTTTTCGGGCGCGTTATCCCTTATTATCAGGGCGTTTTCGGCAAATTCCTCAAGCGAAACGCCGGTCAGAGCCTCGTAAAGCTCGTTATGGTAATCGAACAGGCCCAAATCCTCTAGCAGGGAGGCGAGTGTCTCCTCACTGTCGGCGGCGGACTTTATGTCGCGGCCAAGCATTTCCGAGGCCCCCTCGGCGGTAAGGCAAGGCACGGCCTCGTATCCCGGATAGCTCCACTCCACATAGCCCAGATTGTCTACGAGGGCCAACAGCGCCGCCGCGTAGGCGCTCATTTTGTCGTACTTTGAATTGGGAGCATTCTCAAAATTGAGCCGCCAACCGTATGGCTCCGCGTCGGTGAAAAGCTCGTTGGTAAAACCGCCCAGCGAGGCCGAAATTCCCAGCGCCGAGGCCGTCATGCCGTTTGCGGATGCGTCGCCGACGTAGGGGTGCTTTGTGGCGTAAAGCCTCTCCGCAAGGCTGACCTCGGCCTCGGGAGTGCGCCGCGGGGTTCTCTGTCCAAACATCAGGCAGGCTCCGGCGCAAACGGCCGCAAACACGGCCAAGGCCGCGAGGCCCGCGCCGAGCCGCTTTGTTTTCGTATTCAGTATCTCCCCTATCCTTCGCTTCGCGCTTTTTCCGCTCTCGGAAAACGCCGTCGAAAGACGGGGAGGCGTAATGTTTTTCATATTTACCTCCATAAGGCTAAATCGTTGCTGAGCAGCGAAAATTCGCCGCTTTTGCCGCTGTGGTTGTAAAATGCCGTCGCGGCGGCGGTATCGAGCCCGGCAAAATCCTCGCCGTAAACGCATTGAGCGTACCACCTATAGCCCACGTACCGCCCGTCCTTGCAGTAGTCCCGCATACTGAAGCCAAAGCCGTTCTGCCCGCCGTCGTCCATCAAATAGCTGATTGTAGAAATATGATGCTCCTCCTCAAAAAGGCCGCCGTCCTCGCTTGAGATGCGTGCGTAACGCTCCTTTTCGGGGACGGAGCCTGCGGGCTCCACAAATCTCACGCCGAAGCTGTCGGGCGAGCCGACGTCGCCGTCTAAATATCCCGCGCCGTAACTGTCGTCCAGCCACACGCCTCCGCAGGCGATTACCCAGTCCCGCTTAACGGCGTTATACGCGGCGATGGGAGCGTAAAGCTGAACATTGTAGGCGCTGCGGC
This sequence comes from uncultured Clostridia bacterium, assembly GCA_947629005.1. Taxonomy (GTDB): domain Bacteria; phylum Bacillota; class Clostridia; order UMGS1883; family UMGS1883; genus JAFLUQ01. The sequence goes on along the minus strand of CANRCD010000002.1, from coordinate 80,749 downwards.
TGTCGGCCTCTCGGAGCGGCGCGGGATAGCGGTCATCGTAGCCGTACAGATACACTCCCCTGTCGGAAAGCGCGCCCGCCGCCGCTTCCATTTCCTCCCCGCTGCCCGCAGTCACGGCCTTTTCCAGCAGAGCGCGGACGAGAACGTCCTCCTGCTCCTTGTATCTGCCTTCGGTGAGGGCGGTTTCCAGAAATGACAGAGCCTGCTTGGCGAACCAAACCCTGTCTCCGTCGGTAAAGGACGGAGCGTCTCCATGGTTTTGCAGCGCGTCCTCCACTGCCGCGTCCGAAACACGGGACGGGGTACTCTGCCCAAACATCAGGCAGGCTCCGGCGCAAACGGCCGCGCCGACAGCCAAGGCCGCGAGGCCCGCGCCGAGGCGTTTTGTTTTTGTGTTCAGTATCTCCCCTATTCTTCGCTTCGCGCTTTTTCCGCTCTCGGAAAAAGCGGTAGATAGACGTGGAGGCGTGATTTTTTTCATTCGGAGGCCCCCTTTTCGGTCTTGCGCCGCATGGCGTTAAGCACGGCTAAAGAGTACCGCTTGCGAAAGTCCATATCCTCGTTTTTAACAACGGCCTCATCGCAGGAATATTCCAAGTCCTTATCGGCGCGTCGGGCCATCAGATGCACTGCCGGATTGAACCAGTGGACCGCACAGGCCGCAAGCATAATTAGCTTGTACCACAAATCGCCTCGGCGGTAATGGACGCTTTCGTGGCGGAGTATCATGTTTAGCTCGTCATCTGTAAACTCGCGGTCGGGCAGGAGTATCGCCGGCCGGAAAAAGCCCGTCATTATAGGGCTGTCGAGCAGCGGGCAGCGAAAGTATCTCAGTCCCTCAAACTCCCCGAGCGGCTCCGTTTTCCCGCGAATGGCAGCGCAAAAACGCCAGTAGGCCAGAAGATGCCACAGCATGAACAGCGCCGCACCGAAGAAGTAGATTGCCCCGAGAGCCTGCTCCAGCGTGAAAAGCGGAGCGTAATTGGCGGAGTTTGCCTCGCCCGCGGCGGCCTCACGGCGTGCGTTTTCGGTCATCACGGCCACGGGGAGCGAAGCGTCGGTGCGCAGCACCACCACTCTCTCGGGCGGGGTGACGGTAACGGGAGCGTGCGGCAGGGATATATTGACAGGCGCCAACAGCCGTATGGCAAAAAGCAGCCACAGCAGCCGCCTGCCCCTAGCGGAGTAACGCTTTTCGAGCGCGGGCGTAAGGCAAAGGGCGACTATAATAACCACCGTCATGGAAACAGAGATTTCCAACAGCGTCGATATCATTCCCTCGCCTCCCTTATAAAGGCCTCCAGTTCGTCGAGGTCGCTGTCGCTTATAGCCCTGCCATCGTAAAGCGAGGCCACCAGCCGAGCCACCGAGCCACGGCACACGCGGTTAAGGAAGCCCGCGCTCTCCTCGCGCAGGTACTCGTCCTCGGAGACGATGGCGGTGTAGAGGTTGTGGCGGCCCTGCCTTTCGCATTTCAGGAAGCCGCGTTCGCACAGCCTTGAAAGCAGACTTAAAACCGTGGTCTGCTTCCAGCCGCGTTTAAGGCTCTCCGTCAGATGGCCGCTGGTGGCCGCTCCGCCGTTGGCCCATATTTCGGTCATTATTTCAAACTCGCTCTCCGGCAGGAGCTTAAACTTATTAGGCATATCGGTATTCTCCTTATGTTTGACATTTGTAGAATCAATTATATTTTACACTTGTAGAACAACTTTGTCAAGAGGTTTTATAAAAATTTTGAAAAAACAAAAAAAGTGCTTGACAAACCGGCTGATATCTTGTATAATGGACAAGGTAAGCAAAGCGCGGATACGGATTTGGACGAAATGGCCCGGTAGTACAGTTGGTTAGTACGCCAGCCTGTCACGCTGGAGGTCGAGGGTTCGAACCCCTTCCGGGTCGCCAATACGCTGTCCTAGCTCAGCAGGCAGAGCACTTCCTTGGTAAGGAAGAGGTCGGCAGTTCGAATCTGCTGGACAGCTCCAAAGGCGTTCCTTCGGGAACGCCTTTTTTGCTGCCTGTTTATTTTGGCTCGCTATGGCCCGTGCGGGCCTTTTCCCGTTCCGCCCTTGCCTTTCCCTCTCCGTATGGAGCGCCGAAGTCGGCGCTGTCTATATGCTCCCCAAGAAAAAGGCAGCGCCGCGCTCCGATTTGACAAAATCCCCCTCCCCGTCATAATATGAGATAGAGGAGGTGATATTTTGAACTGCGGCAACAAAACTCAAAAGCTGGCGCTGCTGGCCGCTGTCGTAGCGGGCATAGTGACCTACGCCTTTTTTGAGGCTACGGAAATCTCCGCCGTTGCGGGCACCCTTTTCCCCGCCATACTCATAATAGGCTTGGTTGGGTTGGTTGCTCTGCTGCTGGCCGCGTCCCGCGCCTGTGAATGCGACGGTCTGCGCTCCTGCTTCTGCGCGAACGGCATTACCGCCGCTCTGGGCGGCGCGGGCGCCATTTTAGCCACAATCTTTACTCTGCTTGTCGGCGCTGACACGGCTGCGGTATACCGCGTGGGCACGGCCATTGCCGTGGGGCTGCTGACGCTTCTCCTTGGCGGAATAGTGGGCCTTCTGGCTGACTATTTCGGCTGCGTGAGCTGCTCATGCCCCTGCCCCTGCGAAAATGCGGAGGCCACATCTGACGGCGGCTTTATCCAGAACGAAAGATACTACAGACGATAAAATACTGAAGCTTTAATATAGGGGGCCGTCCGCGGCCCCCGTTTGCATTGTGTACATACATTATTTTTCAGCAAAAAGGCCGCAAAAAAGTCGCTCTGTAACTTGGCCGTGCGGGGCCGGTCAAAAAAATTGCGCAGAACGGCGTCGGAGCAGGCTTCGCATCGCGGTTTAGGTTTTTTCAAAACCTAAACCGGGCTCGCTTTGCCTCTCCTCCTTTTCCCCACAAATCCGGCTCCGCCGTCTTTGCGGGGGCCCCTATCGCCCCGCCGCGAAGCGGCGCAAAACAGGCGAATGCCTGCGCAGAGGGTGATTTTCGTTCGTATTCAAAGGGCGTAAAACGCAGAAAATCCGCTCATTTTGAACGGATTTTCCTCATTAATATTAAACAAAATTTTCAACCGCAGAGTCTCCGCAAAGACGGCTATGCAGGATTTGTGGGGATAAGAAGGAACGGCGGTGAGCCGAGTTTCGATTTTTTTAATCGAAACAAGCAATACGAGTTTGTGACGCGCCGATCCGCGCGTATTTTTTACGTCCCCTTTTTATGCTATTATTCGGCGGGCTTATCTTCGGCGGAAGCGGCCTCCGCGGCGGCGCGGTCGGGAGCCGTAAACGCGGCCTCAAATTCGTCCCCGTCAAGCTTTTCATGCTCCATAAGGGCGGCCGCCACGCTCTCAAGCCGCGGCATATTCTCGCGGAGCAGCCTTTCGCAGCGGTCGTAGCACTCGTCGGTGATACGCTTTATCTCGGCGTCTATCTCGGCTGCCACGCTTTCGCTGTAATTGCGGCCCTCGCTTAAGTCGCGGCCAAGGAACACGTTGTGATTGCCGGAATCGAAGCTGACGCAGCCAAGCTTATCGCTCATTCCGTACTGCATTACCATCTCACGGGCGGTCTTGGTGGCGTGCGTGAGGTCGCTTGAAGCTCCGGTGTTTATCTCACCGAAAACTATCTTTTCGGCGGCGCGGCCCGCCATCGTCACCACAATATAGTCGAGCATAGTCTGCTTGTTTATATAAGCCTTATCATGGTCGGGCAGATTGAGCGTGAAGCCGCCGGCGCGCCCGCGCGGGATTATGGAGACCTGATGAACGGGGTCCTGCGTGGGCAGCAGCCGCGTTATAACGGCGTGACCGGCCTCATGGTAGGCGGTTTGCTTTTTGTCCTTCTCGGTGTGCTTGCTGGACTTCTTTTCCGGACCGATAACAGTCTTGAGCATGGCCTCGTCCATTTCGGTCATGGTGATTTTGCTCTTGCCGGCCCTTGCGGCCAGAATGGCGGCCTCGTTTAAGAGATTCTCGAGGTCGGCGCCGGTAAAGCCGTAGGTAGTTTTGGCAATTTTCTCAAGTGATACGCTGTCCTCGTCGATGGGCTTATTCTTGGCGTGGACGCGGAGTATGGCCTCGCGGCCCTTTTGGTCCGGATAGTTCACCACAACCTGCCTGTCAAAGCGGCCCGGGCGCAGCAGCGCGGGGTCGAGAATATCTGGGCGGTTGGTGGCGGCTATCATAATTATGCCCTCGTTGGCGGAAAAGCCGTCCATTTCAACAAGGAGCTGGTTAAGCGTCTGCTCGCGCTCGTCGTGCCCGCCGCCGAGACCCGTTCCCCTTTGGCGGCCAACGGCGTCTATCTCGTCGATAAAGATTATGGCCGGAAGGTTCTTGCGCGCCTGCTCAAACAAATCCCGCACGCGGCTGGCTCCCACGCCCACAAACATCTCGACGAAATCAGAGCCGGATATCGAGAAGAAAGGCACCTTCGCCTCGCCGGCGATGGCCTTGGCCAGCAGCGTTTTACCCGTGCCGGGAGGGCCTATAAGCAGCACGCCCTTGGGTATCCTTGCGCCGAGGTCGATGAACTTTCGCGGGTTTTTCAAAAATTCGACTATCTCCTGAAGCTCCTGCTTTTCCTCGTCGGCGCCGGCCACGTCGTCAAAGGTCACCTTTGGCGTTTTTTCATCGTCCACCTTGGCGTGGCTCTTGGCAAAGCCGCCAATGCCGCCCTTGCCGCCGGTCTGCTGGCGCATGAAATATATCAAAAACGCAATGGGGATCAGCGAAATTATCAGATACGGAATTATCGAAACCCACCAGCTTACGGTTTCGGGCTTAGGATTGGTGACGGAGAGCGTACCGGCGTTTATTTGGGCGGCTATAGCCTCGCCGCAGAGTGCGTAAAGCATATCGCGCTTGGCCTCAACCTCGGTTTTTACGCCGTTGATGGTAGCTATGCAGGTGGCGTCGTTTATCTCGAGTTCAGTTACGCTGCCGGCATTAATTGCCAGCACAAGCTCGGAAAACGAAGTCTTGCGCTGCTCCGGCGGGCGGAACATATAGGCGGCAACGGCTGCTATTATCAGGGTTATCAGCAAATAAATGCTGAGACTTTTAACAGTTTTGTTCAAAGCGGGGAGCCCTCCTTAATTTTCTTCGTAAACTTCGGGTTTAAGTACTCCCACAAAGGGAAGCTGCCTATATTTGTAGGCGTAATCGAGACCGTAACCAACAACGAACTCGTTAGGTATGTCGAAGCACATATATCTCACGTCCACGGGCACAACCCGACGGGCGGGCTTATCGAGAAAAGTGCATATTTCAACGGACTTGGCGCCCTTTTCGATAAGGAAATCTCTGACCGCCGAGAGAGTACGGCCCGTATCGACAATGTCCTCCACGATTATGACGTCGCGTCCCTCGGCGTCGAGGCCGCCCTTGCCGGTCCTTATGTCAACCCTGCCGGTGGATTCGGAGCCCTCGCCGTAGCTGGAGGCATAGATAAAGCTGATTCCCACAGGTATGGTTATGGCCCTAACCAAATCGGACGCGAATATAAAGCTGCCGCTTAAAACCGCTACAATGAGCGGCTCCTTGCCGGCATAATCGCGGCTGATCCGCGCGCCGACTTCGGCAACCTTGCGGCGGATTTCTTCCTCCGATATAAGCACCCGATCGACAACGCTGTTAATGTCTTCTGTCTTCATAATTATTCCTCCTTTGTGACGACGGTATATTTTATGACAAGGAAATTCCTTGTGTTCTCGTTTGGAGCGTATCGCGGAGAGCGCCTCAGCGGCGGCACAAAAACTATCTCGTCTCCCTTGGCGATTATCGGCACACGGCCGCGCCTGTCCTGAGGGATACGGTTTTCAATGAAAAGGTCCTTGATTTTTTTGCTGCCTTGCTCCTTTAAGCGTATCTTATCGCCGTCCCTGCGCGAGCGCACCGTAAAAATGCCGAAAAGCTGCGCCGCGTCGAACACGGCCACATCCGGCTCCGGCGGGGGCGGCGTGTCGGTTATGGATATATCGACCTCCCAGTCGAGGTGCTTCACCTTCTGCCCCGGGCGTATGGAGAACGAAAACTCGCGTTCCTCCTCGCGGCTGCGGCGCACCACGGTATAGAAGCTGCGCAGGGCGTAGACGTCGGAATTCACATCCATGCGCTTGCCCGAGGGCTTGCCGCACAAATCCAGAAAGGCGTTTATCTTCTGCTGGTCGATGTCCCTCGCGCCCCAGTTTTCAAGCAGTATGGCCGCGGCGCGCTTAGCTATCGGCAACGGAGCCGCCATTATGGCCGAAGTGGAGTATTCCTCCCCGTCGTCGAGCCTCGCGGAGGCGAGCAGCCCCTCGGCGAGACCGCGCAGGTATTCTTCGTCCTCGCTGAGGCTTTTGGCGCAGCCCACTATCTTTTCCACCGCGTCGGGATTTATCTCCTTCAGCAGGGGAATGATGCCGTGTCGTATTTTGTTGCGGGTGTAGACAAGCTCGGCGTTGGTGCTGTCCTCCCGCCACATGACGGCGTTTTCAAGCAGGTATTCCTCAATCTCGCTTCGGCTCGCGTCGAGCAGCGGGCGGATTATATTGCCGCGCTTATATCTTATTCCGCAAAGCCCTCTGCTGCCGCTTCCGCGCGCCAGCCGGAAAAGCACTGTCTCGGCATTATCGCCCATATTGTGGCCGGTGGCTATCTTCGCCCCGCCAAGCGAGGCGGCCGCTTCGGCAAAAAAGCGGTATCGCTCGTCGCGGCCGGTTTCCTCCACGGACTTGCCGCGGGCCTTTGCTATGGCCGCTATGTCGAGCTTTTTTCCAAAAAACGGGATTCCCTTTATCTCGCACACGGTTTCCACATACTGAGAGTCGCCGTCTCCCTCGGCCCCGCGGAGAGAGTGGTTGAGGTTGGCGGCATAGACCTTGAGCTCCAGCTCGTCTGCCAGAGCCTTCATCACGGTGAGCAGGCACATGGAATCCGCGCCGCCGCTGACGGCGCAGATGACCTTGTCGCCCTTTTCGAGGAGGCCGTGCTCCCTGATGGTATTAAGCACCTTTTTCTCCAGCATGATTTTCCGCCTTTCTGCCGTTTAAGAGCGGGGATCCAAGTCGGTAAACTTTGTATATTCGCCGCGCCAGGCCATTTTAACTGTGCCTGTGGAGCCGGCGCGGTTTTTTGCAACAATACATTCCAAAATGTTCGACGGCTCGCCGCCCTCCTCGTCGCCAGAAGGGTTATAAAGAATGAGGATAAGGTCGGCGTCCTGCTCGATAGAGCCGCTCTCGCGCATATCGCTTATGCGTGGGCGGCGCTTTTCGCTCTCGGACGAGCGGTTAAGCTGCGAGCCGGCCAGCACCGGCACGTTCAAATCCTTCGCCATTATCTTTAGCGCGCGGGAAATTGCGCTTATCTCGGTGGCGCGGTTGCTTTCGCGCCGGCCGCTTTCCATTAGCTGAAGGTAGTCGATAACCACCAAATCCAGCCCGCGCTCCATTTTGAGCCTGCGGCACTTGGCGCTGATTTCGGAAACGGTTATTCCGGGAGTGTCGTCAATATATATCGGCGCGGTTACCACGTCCTTAAGGGCGTGGGCAAGCTTTGTCATTTCTTCGGGGCCCACGTCGCCCACGCGCAGCTTGCTGAGCGGAACAAGGGCCTCGCTCGAAAGCACACGGTTCACAAGCTGTTCCTTGCTCATTTCCAGCGAAAATATAGCCGTGACGGCCTTGCTGCGTATGGCCGCGGCCTCGGCGAGATTCAGCGAAAGACTGGTTTTACCCGTGCCGGGGCGGCCCGCGACGATTATGAGGTCGCTTTTTTGCAGACCGGCGGTATAATCGTCCAGACCGGCGAAGCCGGTGGGGATACCCGTCACGTTGCCGCCGCGCTTTTTGAGCTCCTCAATAAGGGCCATGGAGGTCTTGACGACCTCGCCAATATGGGTAAAGCCTTTGGAGCCGCGCCCGTCGCCTATGCCGAAGATGAGCTGCTCGCTGCGGTCAAGGATATGCTCGGCGTCCTCCTCGTCCTTGACGCACATATCCACAATACCGCTGCCGGCCTCGATAAGCCGGCGCAGAGTGGTTTTATCGCGCACTATATCCATATAGTGGCGCAGATTCTCGGTGGTATATACGCCCTGCATTATCTTTGTCAGATAGCTTATTCCGCCGATACTGTCAAGCTTTTCGCCAAGCTCTCCCGACACGGTGACCATATCCACGGGCCGCCCGCCGGTGAACAGCGTGTTTATGGCGGAAAACAGGGTCTTGTGGGCCGTTACGTAGAAGTCGTCCTCGCTGAGTCCCTCCATGACGGCGCTGAGCGCGCCCTCGTTCATTATGGCGCTGGCGAGAATGGCCTGCTCGGCCTCGAGATTATACGGCATGGTTACGCCTATCGGAGCGTCCATCCGCGCTCACCTCCATATCTATTCGCTTTCCACGCGTACTACGACCTTTGCGGTAATCTCGGGGAAAAGCTTCACTTCCACAGTTTTGTCGCCGATGGCCTTGATACCGTCGGGCAGAACGATTTTTTTCTTGTCCACAACGCGGTGGAGCTGCATTTTCATAGCGTCGGCCACGTCCTGAGACGTCACTTTACCGAAAAGCCTGCCGCCCTCGCCCGCGCGGGCTTTGATTATGACGGGCGCGCTTTCAAGCACGGTTTTCGTCTGCTCGGCGGCTATGCGCTCCTGCTCGCGGTGATAGGCCGCGGCGTCGCTCTTTCCCTTGAGCTCGTTGATTATGCCCTTGGTGGCCTCCACGGCCAGCTTGCGGGGAAGCAGATAGTTTCTGGCGTAGCCGTCGCTTGCCTCCACCAGATCACCCTTTTTCCCGTGGCCCTTAACGTCGGCCAAAAGTACAACCTTCATATCTCTTTCTTCCTTTCAGTATTAAATACGGCTCAGCCGTTGAAATAATCGTCAACAGCGTTTTTCAGCTTCTTTGAGGCGTCGTTCACCGATATCGACCTAATCTGCGCCGCCGCCACCAGAGCGTGGCCGCCGCCGCCCAGCCTTTCGCATATAAGCTGTACGTTCACATCGCCAAGGCTGCGCGCGCTTATCCGCACGCCGTCTCCGTCGCGGGAGATGACGAACGAGGCCGTCACGCCCTCCACATCAAGCATTTCGTCAGCCGCCTGCGCTATCAGCGCGGCGGGCAGCTCGGCGAACACCTTAGCGTGAGAAATGCCGCGGTCGTCGATTTTAGCAGAGGCCACGATGTCGCTCTTTTGGCGGTAGTCGTCCGGAGTTTCGCGGAAGAACTGCTTCACTCTGATGGTGTCAACGCCGGCGTTGCGCAGATAGGCCGCCGCCTCAAAGGTGCGGGCGCCGGTTTTAAAGACGAAGTTCTTGGTATCAAGAATGATTCCGGCGTAAAGGGCGGTGGCGTCGATGGTGCTGAGGCTGAGCCCTCCGTCCATATACATGAGAATCTCTGTAACCATCTCGCAGGCGGAGGAAGCTCCCGGCTCGTGATAAACCATTTCGCAGCCCTCGATAAAGCTTTCGCTGCGGCGGTGGTGGTCTATCATAGCCTTACAGCCCGCGATGTCAAGCAGATCGGGCATTTCGGTGAGCTCGGGACGGTGGGTGTCGCAGATTATGAGCAGCGTGCCGCCGTCCACATATTCCTTTACCTGATTGCGGCCGACAAACAGGCCGTCATGGTAGTGATTTTTTGTTATAACGTCAACCAGCGAGCGCACCGCCGCGTTTTCGGTGTTCAAAAGTATTTTCACGTCACGCTCCAGATGAAAAGCCGCGCAAGCCACGCCTATCGCCGCTCCGACGGCGTCCACGTCGGCGTTCTTATGGCCCATGACGACAACATTTTCCGCCGCGAGGATATGCTCCTTAAGCGACTGGGCCATGACTCTCGCCTTAACGCGAGTACGCTTTTCCACGTCCTTAGTAGAGCCGCCGTAATAGCTGAACCGGCCCGCGTCGCAGACAACGGCCTGATCCCCGCCGCGGCCCAGCGCCATATCCAGCGCCGCGCGGGCAAAGCTGTCGCACTCGGCGGGGCTTTCGCCGCCCACGCCCACGCCTATGCTCAGCGTAGGGGCGGAGGCCGAAAGCACGGCTATGCTTTTAACGGCGCTTAAAATCGAGAATTTGTCGGCGACTATCCTATCAAAAGCGGCGCTTTGGAGCACCACCACATAGCGGTCCTTTTCAAGCTTGCGCACAAGGCCGCCGGCGTCGTGCACCCAGCCTGTGATGGCCCTGTCGATTGAAGCCGTGAGCTCAAGCTGCTCGTTTTCTCCGGCGTCGGCCACGGTTTCGTCGTAGTTGTCCACCTTCACATTCATTACTACCGAGCGAGCGTCCCTGGCGGCGGATTTAAGCAAATTTACGTCGGAGGCGTTTTCGGCAAAAATCACCACCGCGGCCTTGTCGGGATCGGCGTTGCGCATTACAGTCGGGTGCAGGCGGTAGCTGAGCTGCCCGAAGGACGCCTCGATTACGCGCGAGCCCTTATCGGTGATTATCTCGTCCACACTGACGCTCGGGAAAATCTCATCCAATGTTTCTGCGAAGCCTCCCGAGGTAAACGCGTCGCTGAAGGCCTTATTGTACCAGACAAGCGTTCCGTCCACGCGTACTCCGGCCATAGGCTCCGGCACGTTAAAGGGCAGGCGGTTCTCATTTTCGGAGGGCTCCTCCGATAAACCGAGCCCCAGATATCTTTCGATTTTCATTATTCTCCCGCGCCGCTCCAAAATGAGATGCAAAAGCATCAGCGCCGAAATCAGGATCAGCGCCGCCGCCACGGGCAGAGGCGCGTCGAAGCGGAGCAGAATACACGCCAAAACAAGCACCGCTATAACGTAAACGAAGGAGGTGCTGCGCATTATTGAACTGAAACGGTTTTTCTTTTTCATTTTGACAGCGTCACTCTCTTTCTGATGGGAACAAAGCTATCTACAAGCCCCGCCAGAATATAAATAAGGAACACGTTCAGCAGCGGAAACAGCAGCCCCAGCGCCAGCAGGCCGCAGTGTATGAGCATCCTCACGCCGACGCGGCGCACCTTGCGGCGCAGAAGCCAGTCGGCAAGGCTCATTCCGTCCGCGAAAAGCAGAAAAGCGAAAACTATAAGCCCGTTCACGGCCACTATGCGGAGCCCCTTGTTATTCAAGAGCAGCAGCGCGGCCATCACGGCGCCGTAGAGCACGGCCGCCAGCCCCGGGCGGATATACGAAAAGGAGTGGCCGTTCGCAACGGGCGTCTCTCTCAGCGTGTGCGAAACGGCCCACATCACCGTGTAGCCGCCCACCAGTGAGATTATAACCAGCGCGGCGGGTATCGAATACCTAACGGCGGCCTCCATGGCGGTGAAAAACCGGTCGGCCAGCGAGGCGTCGAGCCCGCTTTGCTCTATGGCGGCGGTAAAACTCTCCCGCAGGGGGCCGTTGAGGCCGGAGAGCAGGTTTTCGGCTATGCTGAGGCCGGCCTGCTCCGCCTGAAGCTTAAGGCCGCCGAGCTGGACAAGGCCGTAGGCCGCGGCGCAGGATATCAGCCCCACCGAAAATGGGCGGCGAGTAAGCACGCAGACAGAACACACCACCGAAACCAGAACTATCTGCGCGGCCATAAGCGCGCCATAGGCCGCGCCGAAACCGCTGAGCGCGCAAAGAGCCACGAGCAGCGCCGCCGTAACCGCATTAGTCACGCCGCCGCGCACCGGCCCGCCCAGAATCACCGCCATGGCGCCGTTCCACGCGCAAAGAAAAAATGAAAGGAACGGAGCGCCGAACAGCAGCGGCAGCAGGGATATCATTATTCTTGTCAGCGGCAGCGCTCCGGAATTTGTATCGTTCATGTTAAAACCTCTATGACTTTTTTTCTGCTATATGAAACTCATCAATTTTGTGCGGCAGACGGGGAGTGATACGCTCCAGCTCACGGCCGATGAGCAGGCGCAGCCGGTTATCGGAGTATTTGGAGCCCAGCGCCGAGGCCACAGCCTTGTAGTCGGGCGTAATGACGGCGGAAACGAGGATGCCGGAGGTGCCTGTGTCGAACCGGCCCGAAACCGCGGCCCGGCTGATATAGCGGCTGCGGCAAAGAACGGCCGAAATCTTCTCGGGGAAAACAGGCGCGCCGCTGCCGCTGAGCAGTATCGTCTTGCGCCTTCCGCAAATTTCAAGAGAACCGTCCTCCTCAAAGCGGCCGATGTCGCCGGTGGCAAAGGGGCCCTCCGCCGCGTCGGCTCCGAAGTAGCGGACGGGTTCGGCCAAAGTGAGGATAATTTCTCCGTAATTCCCCGCCACGGGATTTATTTCCGTCGGCACAAGAGGGACCGGCGTTCCGCCCGAGACGCGGCTTATAGCGGCCGCGCCGCATTCCGTCAAATAGTAGCAGTTGTAAACGTCGAAGCCCCAGCTTGCGAACTGACGCACGCAGTCCGCGTCCGTATAAGCGCCGCCGCAAATTATGAGCCTGAGACTGTCGCCCAGCAGAGCGCGTATCCTGCGGTGGCCCAAGAGGCGCGTCTCGGGGCCGACGCCGGCCGCGAGGCCGTAAAGCAGCGTTCTGAGCTTGCCCAGCGTCTTTACGCTGCGGATTTTTAGCGCCTTTTCAAGAGACGTAAGCCTTTCGGGCGTACAGACAAGCGCCGTTGCGCCTGATTCGACCACCGCCCTCGCCGAGCTGCGCCTATCGCCCCGCTCGACGAGGGTACAGCCCGCCGAAAGCGGCAGCAGTATCCCCGCCACAAGGTCGAAGGCTCCGCCCCACGAAAGCGGACTTAAAAAAGTGTATGAGCTTATGTCCAAAGCCCCTGCAAGGGAGCCGAGGGTCGCGCATATATTTTTATGTGTGAGGATAGCCGCCCTTTTCCCGTGAGCCGTGAAGATCATAAAGGCCGGAGCGTCGGGAGCAATATCCGCGCCTCCGCCTTCAGCGGAGGGGACAGCGTCAGTAAGCAGTTCGTCAAACTCGGGCACCGGCAGAAGGCCGCCCGCCTGTCCGGCGGCGGCAAGGGCCTTTTCCGAGAACCTCCGGCTGTAGAACAGCGCTCCCACGCCGTATTCCTCAAGAACGGCGGCCAACTCCTCACGGGAGAGGGATGCGTCGGCCACAATCACGGGAACCGAGGCCATAAGACAGCCCAGCACGGCGCAGAGCCCGCTGTAGCTGACGTCGCCCACAACGGCGGCCGCGCGCCCGTCCATACCTAAAAGCCTCATCTCGCGGGCCACAAAGCGCGCGTGGAGAACTAGGCCGGCAAAGGTATGCTTCTCGCCCCCGCGGCAGATAAAGGCGGGCTTTTCGGCAAAGTCAGCAGCGCGGCTCTCGACGGCGCAGCAAATGTTCATATCCGTGCGCACGGTCGTTCCCCCCTTCTTAAAGCACACTACAGCTAATCCACATTATTATAGCATAATATGCAACGATTGTAAAGACTTTTTTGGTAAATATTTAGCGTTTGGAGGCGACAACGTGGCGAACAGGAGCGCGGATTTCCGTCAAAAAGAGGTCATCAGCATAACCGAGGGACGGAGGCTGGGCTATATCAGCGATGTGGAGATCGACTTTGAAAAGGGCGTTATCGAGTCGGTTATCATACCCGTGCCCGGCAGATTTTTCGGTCTTTTCGGCGGCGGCGACGACCTGCGGATACCGTGGAGCAGTATATACAAAATCGGAGAGGACCTGATTCTGGTAAAATAGAAAGACGCTTTGGTATTGACTTTTCGGCCGTGGCGATATATAATATTATAATGTACGGTTATAGTTATGATAAATACGGTGGTGATAAGCGTGAAATTCACAAGACGCCTATGCGCGCTGCTGCTCTGCGCCCTGCTGCTGCCCGTGTGGGCGTGTCGGGCCGAGCAGGCTGATATAACCCTGCGCAAGGGTAACTATATAACTCTCGGCAGCTATATGGGCCGGCCCATAGTCTGGCGCTGCGTGGGTGAGGACGAAAACGGCCTGCTGCTGATAAGCCGCGACATACTGTGCTTCAAATCATACGGCTTTGCCTCGGGCCGGTGGGACAAGTCGTTTCTGCGTGAATGGCTGAACTCCGCCGACGCCTCAGTGGCGTGGAGCGGCCCCGCGCCAGACGCCGCCAATACCGACAGCAACGCATACGACGCCGAGGCCGGCTTTCTTACGGGATTTTCGCCCGAGGAGGCCGCGCTGCTGAAGCCCGTTACGCAAAAGAGCGTCGTCAACAGCCGCGACGCCGCCGACGCCTCGGTGGGCGAAAAAATTCATGTGTATAATTCCAGCGGCCTTTTGGCCGACACTATACAAAACTACGCCGATGCCCTTGGCATTATGACCGTGGACAGAGTTTTCTGCCCCAACATAGCACAAATGGAGACCATGGCCTCGTTCTACCCGTCCGAGGTCATCGCCGAGCCCACCGCCGCGGCGGTAGAGCAGTCGGGCAACGCAAAAAACGCCGAAAACCGCAGCAATAACTACTACTGGCTCAGGGACGGACTTGGAAACTCGGAATTTCCGGCCGTCGCTCGCTGCATTTTTCCCAACGGAAGAGTACTGTTTTCGGACGTAAACGACGGCTCGATCGGCGTGCGGCCCGCTATTTACCTCGACAGCCGGCAGACGGCGCTTTCGGGCAAGGGCTACGAGGCCTCGCCCTACGTGATAGCTCCGGCGGGGCAAAGCTCCGCCCTCGCCAAGGGCTCGCCCACACGGGACAGCGCCCGCGAAACCGCGCAGGGCGTCTTTTCCTCCGTGACCGAGGGCGACTACCTTTACATGGGCACGCTCTACGACGAGGACATACTGTGGCGCTGCGTTGACATAACGCCTAACGGTCCTCTTATGCTGAGCGACAGGATACTTTCCTTCCGCGCGTTCGACGCGGCAGGCGGCGAGCACAACGATCCGCGCCGCAACGAGCGCGGCGGCAACTGCTGGGAGACCTCCACCCTTCGCGCGTGGCTGAACTCGGCCGAGGGCGAGGGAGACAAGCTCTGGCCGTCGAACAACCCGCCCTCGTCCGAAAGGACCGGCGGCGTGAACGGCTATTCCCGCCAGAGCGGTTTTATGACCTTTTTCACACCTGAAGAACTGAACTGTGTCAAGCCCTCATGGGTGCGCACGGTCATAAATGTGCTGGACGTTGACGAAAACACCGTCGGCGTAAGGGCGGAATCA
Organism: uncultured Clostridia bacterium; assembly: GCA_947629005.1. Lineage (GTDB taxonomy): Bacteria > Bacillota > Clostridia > UMGS1883 > UMGS1883 > JAFLUQ01. The sequence goes on along the minus strand of CANRCD010000002.1, from coordinate 65,651 downwards.
ATGCGGCGGAACATCGCCGTTGCGGCCAACAGCCCCGAGGCCTTTGCCGGCGACAGTTGGGACACATTCTTTTTGCTTAGCATAAGCGAAGCCCAGAATGTAAAGGAGTCCTTCGGAGCGGACATTCTGGCCGTTCCCACACCCGAGGCGCTTAACCTTAACGAGGCGAGCTCCGCCGACAAGTCGGCCGATATAACGGTCTCGTGGTGGCTGCGCGACGCCGACGGGCAGGAGGCCGATCCATTTGGCGTCCGCGTGATAACGCAGGACGGCTGGGTGGACAGAGACGACGCCTTTAGCTCGAATGTGGGCGTCAGGCCCGCCTTCTACCTCAATATGGATACGGCCGCCTTCGTCTCCGGCAGCGGCGCCTATACCGAGCCCTATCGCCTTAACGGCCATTCCTACGGCGAGTGGTTTACCGCCGTGGAGCCCGGCTGCGCCGAGCAGGGCGTCCGCAGGCGGATATGCGCCGTCTGCGGCGGGGCCGACGACGAACCCCTGCCCGCGCTCGGGCATTCCTTCGGCAAAGCGGCGGTCCGTTCAATGGGAATATTTACCGTCAGTGAAAGAATCTGCGAACGCTGCGGGATTGCGCGCACAGAAAAGCGGCTCAGCCCGCCCGCGCTTATCGGCGGAGCGGTACTGCTGCTGGCGGCCCTGATTTGGGCGGTGCGCAGAATGATAAGAAAATAAAGCCGGCAACGGCGCCGGCTCTGATAAGGAGAGAAGCTATATGGCTTCATTAAACGATACCCCATCCGCGAACAGAATACACATCGGCTTTTTCGGCCGCAGAAACGCCGGCAAAAGCAGCTTGGTAAACGCCGTGACAGGGCAGGCCCTGTCGCTGGTTTCGGATGTAAAGGGCACCACCACCGATCCCGTCAGGAAGGCGATGGAGCTTTTGCCGCTCGGCCCAGTCGTCATTGTGGATACCCCCGGCATTGACGATGAGGGAGAGCTCGGCGGCATGAGGGTGAAGCGCGCCCGCCAGACGCTGAACAAAATCGACGCCGCGGTGCTGGTTGTCGATGCGGCGGAGGGCCTGTCGTCCGAGGATATGGAACTGAAAAGAGCCTTTGAGGCGCGCCGCCTGCCGTACATTGTAGCCATGAACAAAGCCGACCTCCTCTCCTCTCCCCCCGAGGGCGGGCTTCCTGTCAGCGCCCTCAGCGGCGAGGGCGTGGCCGAGCTAAAGGAGGCTCTGGCCCGCCTGATAAAAACCGAGGGTGAGGGCAGACGGATAGTGGGCGATCTGATAAGCCCGCTCGACGTCGTAGTGCTCATCACGCCAATCGACTCGGCCGCCCCCAAGGGCAGGCTCATCCTCCCCCAGCAGCAAACCGTAAGGGATGTGCTGGACGCAGGAGCTGTCGCCGTGGTGACGAGGGAGACAGAATATAAAAGCGCACTGGAGTCGCTTTCAAAGAAGCCGCGCCTTGTCATAACGGACAGTCAGGTATTTAAGCGCGCCGCGGCCGAAACGCCGGACGACGTAATGCTGACCTCGTTTTCCATACTCATGGCGAGGTACAAGGGTTTTCTTGAAACGGCGGTGCGCGGCGCAGCCGCGCTGGACCGCCTTAAGGACGGCGACAAAGTACTCATCTCCGAGGGGTGCAGTCATCACCGCCAGTGTGACGACATCGGAACCGTAAAGCTGCCCCGCTGGCTCCGCGAGCACACCGGCAGGGAGCTCGTGCTTGAGCACAGCTCGGGAACGGAGTTTCCCGAAGAGCTTGGCGGCTATTCGCTTATAATCCACTGCGGGGGCTGTATGCTGACAGAAAGAGAAATGCTCTACCGCATGGGCTGCGCCGAGGAGCAGGGCGTGCCCTTCACCAACTACGGAGTGGCCATAGCGCATATCCACGGAATACTGCGCCGCTCGCTGGAGATTCTGCCCGCAGTGCGGGCTCTGCTCGACTAAATTACTGGAGGTTTTTGCGTGAATAGCATCGCCTTTCCCCGCTTGGGGCTGGAATTTGAACTGAACCCTGTGGCGATTCCCATTGGAGACGGCGGTGTGCGCTGGTACGGCATAATCATTGCCTTGGGCGTTATTCTTGCGCTGCTCCTTTGCTCGGCCCTGTTCCGCCGCCGCGGACTCGACCCTGAGCTTTTGATTGATTTTCTGGTGTGGGCGCTGCCCGCCGGCATAATCGGGGCGCGGGCCTACTACGTGTTTTTTTCGTGGGACTACTATCGGGACAATCCGGCCGAGATAGTGCGCGTATGGGAGGGCGGCATCGCGGTCTACGGCGGGATAATCGCCGGACTGGCCGTGGCCCTCATTTTCTGCCGCGTCAAGGATATAAGCTTCCTTCGCTTCGCCGACCTTTGCGTGCCCGGCCTCGCGCTGGGGCAGTGCCTCGGCCGCTGGGGAAATTTCGTGAATGGGGAGGCCCACGGCGGCGAGACTTCACTGCCATGGGGAATGAGTATAAACGGTTCCGCTCCGGTGCACCCCACCTTTCTTTACGAAAGCCTGTGGAGCCTCGCGGGCATAGCGCTGCTGCTGCTCATAATCCGCCTCTCCAAAAGCTCGGCTTCGGGTTATGCCTTTTTCGCCTATCTGGCGTGGTACGGCGCGGGCAGATTCTTTATCGAGGGGCTCAGAACAGACAGCCTCTATACCGCCTCGGGGCTCAGGGCCTCGCAAATAGCGGCCATTATCGGCATGGCCGCAGGTCTCGCGGGCATAACGCTGACGGCTCTGCATGGGAGAAAAAAGAGCGGAAGCGTCGAAAACAAAAATATTAAAAATTTGTGACAAATATAAAATGCGTATTGACTTTAGATTGAAAAGCATATAGAATAGACTGTGTAATAATCTGCGTTACACCCGATTATTTTAATAAGGAGAGATCACTGCAATGAAAAAATTCAGAGTAGTCCTTTCACTCATTCTTGCTCTGGCAGTCGCTTTTTCGTGCCTGACCGCGTTTGCGGCGGACGGCGACGCCGACGAGGATGAGGAGGACGAAATCGTATCGGAATTTTCCGACGTCGATTCGAGCTCTATTGTGGGCAAAGCCATAACGGAGCTGGCCATGCGCGGCATACTAACCGGCTATCCCGACGGAACCTTCCTCCCCGAGGGCAGCATAACCCGCGCCGAGTTTGCCGTTGTGGTTACCCGTCTCGCCGGGCTTGATTCCGCTTTGCCCGACGACGCCGTGACGCATTTTTCCGACCTTGACGCCGACGACTCATATAAGTGGGCCCGCCCCTACGTGCACATGGCCATCGGTCAGGGCGTTATTTCGGGCTTTGAGGACGGCACCTTCCGCGCCGGCGAGCCCGTGACATACGAGCAGGCGGTTAAAATGCTGATGTGCCTGCTTGGCTACGGCGACGTGTGCGAAAGCGAAACCAAGCGCCTTCAGGAGCTCAATTCCGCGAACTCCTGGTCCATAGGGTACATCAATTACGCCAACACCGCCGGCCTTATAAAGGGCACAAACAGCAACGAAGTAGTGCGCACCCAGCCCGTGAACCGCGGCGTTGTGGCCCAGCTTGCCTATAACGCCCTCAGCGTTCCCCGCCTGCAGCAGACGCCGGCCGGCACCTTCCGTCCCGTAACGGGCGGCGGCAGCTCCGGCAGCAAGGGCGGCGGCGGCAGCTCCGGCGGCAACGGACTTGGCGACTCATCCATAAAAACCATCAACGGCACCGTTACGGCCACCTACATTACCGCCCTTGACGACGCTGTCACCAAGAACGACTACTACGAAATAACCCTTGACGGCGATGACGTATATATGCTTTCGAGCAAAAAGCTCGGCGATATCGACCTTTATGATCTTATTGGCCAGAGGGTAAAGCTGACATACGACGAGGACGACGATTTGGTTACCGCCATTTCGGTAACCACCTCCAAGAACAATCTGACTACCATCTATTCCGGTTATGTCAACGACTCTGATCCCTACTTCCTTGAAGTAAACGATAACGGTCAGATAGAGTACTGCAGCAATCCCGAAAAGGAGACCACACGCCACATATCTCTCGCCGGCTACAAGGTCATATTCAACGGCAAGTACGTAAGCGGCTTCAAGACTGAGGATCTGGAAGATCCCGAAAGTCCCTACTTCTTCACAAGCGGCGTTATCGAGCTTATCGAAGTCGGCTCGTATAAGACCGCGAAAATATCCAGCTACAAGAACTATGTCGTAAAATCTCCCAGCACGTCCACGAGCGGCTCCGCCGGCACCGTTACGGTATTCTATAAGACCGGCGCCGAAGCCCGCTACAGCTTCCAGCCCACCGGCGGCAGCGGCGAGTACGTTGTGGCGCGCCGCAACTCCTCCGCCGTAATTGAGTCCGTGCGCGACCTTCAGAAGTACGACGTAATAAGCGAGCTCACGTCTCCCGAGGAGCTTGGCGGCATAAATGTCAGAATATACGACATAACCCGCAACAGCATTGTCGGCGCGGAGGTAACCGGCGCCAGCAAGGCCGACGACACCGTGGATCTCAGCGCCTCCAGCAAGAAAGGCACCTACAGGTATAACTACGAATACCTCAGCTACGACCCTGACGACGGCGGCTCCGATCAAAAATACGACCTCTCCAGAGGCGACGACAGCATCAGCGTTTATCTTGACCACATCGGCCAGATAGCCTGCGTGGCCACAAACACCACCACCGGCTCCGCCACCTCGTGGAAGTACGGATATTTGCTTTACGCCGGCAGAGTTACGGATTCCAGCGCCATTGACAAGAACAAGCCCATCGAATTCAGCCTGATTGACGAGACCGGCACGCAGCGCTATGTGAACGCCAAGAGCAAGGTCCAAATTGACGGCACGCAGTATAATAACAACAACGGTGAAATTCTTACCAAGCTCAAGGAAAGCGCCGATATGGCCAACGCCGCTTACATGGAAAAGAACACCATCACCAATCAGGCGTACCAGCAGCCCGTGAGATATAAGCTCACCAGCGCCGGCCTTATGGAGCAGCTTGACACCGTTGCCGAGAATAAAAAGCCCGACAGTGACGACCTGACCTGCGGCGTCGCTTACGACGGCGAACGGAAATACCTCTCCGGCAGCCGCTTCGACGATTTCTCCGTAACGGGAAAAACGAAGATATTCTTCATTCCCGACGACCGTGACGATTGGAGCTCCTACTCTTACGGCAGCTACAGTTCCATGTTCACCCTCAACAGGGAGTACCACGTTGAGGCCTACAACCTCAACTCCTCCAGCACCTCCGCATCCGACGCCGCCGCGATGGTTCTGCTTTACAAACAGAACGACAGCGCGAACTACAACTACGGTTCCGCCTTCATGATCGTCACCGGAATCCAGTGGGGCGATACCGAAAACGGAGGCAGCAACAAGATTTCCGGCTATTACTTCACAAGGAGCACTACCCCCAGCGCCTCGACCAAGACCTACATTGTGAGCGAGGATGTCTCCGAGGACGAGCTGATGCGCATTGAATGCGGCGACATTGTTCGCTTCCTGACGAACACCAACAGCGGCGGTGAAATCAAGGATATTGATTTGTGGCTCGACGCCAGCGCTCCTGTTCAGGACGATCCTGTCAGCACGCTTGACGAGGCTCTTGAATCAAGACTTATCGTTTACGATACCGACACCGTGGGCGAACCTGAGAAGAACGACAAAATCTCCGCTCCGTTCCGTCTGGCCTACGGCGCTGTAGCGAAGCTCGAGAGGGACGACCCCTATTATATCACCGTTTCTCCCACGCTTCCCACCGATAACATGGATATGGATACCGACGACACCACCACCGCCAACAGCGTTATCAAGCACAAATTCGCCCCCACCACCCACGTATATATTTACAACAACAGAAGAGACGCTCCCGCTCACATGACGATGAGCGCCGCTCTCGAGAGCGAGTTAATAAACGCTTACGATACCGCTGATATCAACGCTACCAGAGTTGTCACCTTCACCACGAACGACACCACTAACAACTCCGGCTACCTCAGGTTCATCTATATCATCAAGTAAAATGCAGAAACACGCGCCCGGACGGCCCAGCGCCGCCCGGGGGCTTTCTGTGTTTGGAGCGTAAAAAGCCAGCAGAGAAAGGATGGGCACAATGAAACCGCAGCCTCTAAACGACCTTGAAAACCGAATGGGCCACCGCTTCAAAAACCGCGGCTTGCTGCTTACAGCCCTGACGCACTCCTCTTACGCCCACCAGCACGGCGTGGAAAGCTACGAAAGGCTGGAATTTCTGGGCGACGCCATCCTCGGCATGATAATCGCGCAGGAGCTTTACAAGAACCGCCGCTTCCCCGAGGGGATATGCACAAAGGTGAGGGCGGCCCTCGTCTGCGAGGACGCTCTCGCGGAGCTTTCGCGGGAGCTTGGCATAAATGTATACGCGCGGCTCGGCGACAGCGCTGAAAGTGCGGGAGAGCGCGACCGCAAGTCCATACTGGCCGATATGTTTGAGGCTCACATTGCGGCGCTCTATCTTGAGGCCGGCCTTGAGGAAACTCAGCGGTACGTGCTCGGCGTTTACGGCGACAGGATAGACAAGGTAATTTCAAGCAAGGTTTTTCTGGATAACGACTGCAAGAGCCGCCTTCAGGAAAAGCTGCAAAGCAAGGGCGGAAATGTCGTCTATGACGTCATATCCGAAGAAGGGCCCGTGCATGACTGCCTTTTCACCGTGGCCGCCGTTATCAACGGCTTTTGCCTCGGCACGGGCTCGGCCCACAGCAAAAAGCAGGCCCAGCAGAACGCCGCTCAGGCCGCGCTTGAACGGATAAAGGCCGTGGAGGACTCCCTCTCCGCCGAGGGCCGCCGCGCTGACGCTCATACAATACTCGAGGAGCTGCGTAAACAGTGAACATTCCTATTTTTGTGCCCCACGCGGGCTGCGGCCACAACTGCGCCTTCTGCGACCAACGCTCCATAACCGGCGCGGCGGCGCCGCCCACAATTGAAGAAGCCCGCGCCACAGTGGAAAAATACCTCTCGGGCAAAGGTGAAAAAAACGCCGAAATAGCCTTTTTCGGCGGCAGCTTTACCGGCATAGACATGGAGCTTCAGCGCCGCTATCTCGCCATGGCGGGCGAGTACCTGAGCCGCGGCCTTGTGGACGGAATTCGTCTTTCTACCCGCCCAGATTACATAGACGAGGAGCGGCTCGGCCTCCTCGCGGAATACGGAGTCACCAACATCGAACTTGGCGCGCAGTCCATGGACGACGATGTGCTTAGCGCGGTGAAGCGGGGCCACACCGCCGGCGATGTGCGCCGCGCCTCGCAGCTTATCCTCAGCCGTGGCTTCACCCTCGGGCTTCAGATGATGACCGGCCTTCCGCTGGACACTCCTGAAAAGGCCCTTGCCACGGCCCATGAGTTTGCCGCCCTCGGCGCCGCTGAGACGAGGATCTACCCCACCCTCGTCATGGATGGCACCGAGCTGGCGCACCTGTGGCGCGAGGGCTCCTACCGCCCGCAGAGCGTGGAGGAAGCCGTGGCCCTCGGGGCCGAGCTTTACGCCTTTTTCCGCCGATCGGGCATAAAAGTGTTGAGAATCGGCCTCAGCGACAGCGAAGCGCTCAAAGCCTCATGTGTGGCAGGGCCCTATCATCCGTCCATTGGCGAGCTGATAAAAAGCCGCTACATACGCAATCAGCTTGAACCGCTGGCCGAGGGCGGCCATCTGAAGATTTCCGCCCCCAAAAGAGCCGTCAGCCGTATACTTGGCAACCGCCGCTGCAACGCGGAATACTTCAAAAGCAGGGGAATTATTCTGACCGTCACCCCATACGAGGGGCCTGTCCTTGTAAACGGAAGGGAGGGAACGGACTGTGATTAGACTCGCTACTGCGGCCGACGCCGCCGCGCTTGTTGAAATTTACGCCCCGTTCGTTACCGATACCGCCGTCACCTTTGAGTACGAGGTTCCGTCCAAAGAGGAGTTTGGTAGGCGTATATCGGAAACGCTCAGGCTTTTTCCCTATCTTGTCCTCGAGAAGAACGGCGCTATCCTCGGCTACGCATACGCTTCCCGTTTCAAGGGGCGGGCGGCCTACGACTGGGCCGTCGAGACTACGGTCTACGTTCGTCAAGGGAGCGAGGGCAACGGTTATGGCCGCGCACTATACGCAAGGCTCGAGGAACTGCTCGCGCGCCAAAACGTAACTAACCTTAACGCCTGCATAACCTTCCCCAACCCGTCCAGCATCGCCTTTCACGAGAGTATGGGTTATAGGACGGCGGCTCACTTTACAATGTGCGGTTATAAGCTTGGTCAATGGTGGGACATGATATGGATGGAAAAATTTATCGCCGAGCATAGCGTCCCGCCCGAGCCGTTTGTGCCGTTCAACGGAAAATAAAACCATTGACAACCGTTTGGTTGTCAGTGGTTTTTTGTATTGTAAATCTGAAAAACAGCCGCACGCAGGGAAAAGCAAAAAAGCTCCCCGCTGCTTCGCGGGGAGCTTTGCTCTTATTTATCCTCGGGAATTACGTGGTCGTGGCCATGAGCGCAGGCGGCGCAGTCGCCCGAGCAGCCGAGCTCCTGCGGGGGTTCCAGTCCCTGACGCTTGTAGTAATCCACAATAGCGGCCTTGATAGCGTCCTCGGCCAGCACGCTGCAATGTATCTTTGCCGGAGGGAGCCCGTCAAGCGCCTCAATAACGGCCTTGTTGGTGAGCTCAAGCGCCTCGGCTATGGTCTTGCCCTTGACGAGTTCCGTGGCCATGGAGCTTGTGGCAATGGCCGCGCCGCAGCCAAAGGTTTTGAACTTTACGTCCTTTATAACGCCGTCCTCAATCTTCATGTACATTTTCATTATATCGCCGCACTTGGCGTTGCCCACCGTGCCCACAGCGTTGGCGTCCTCTATCTCGCCCACGTTGCGGGGGTTGGCAAAATGGTCCATAACCTTTTCGCTATACATTATTTCTCAACTCCTTCAAATAATGGCGACATTTCCCTTAGCCGCCTTACTATAGGCGGAAGCTCGGCCAGGAATGCTTCTACCTCGTCCATTGTGTTCTCGTCGCTGAGGCTCACGCGCATGGAACCGTGAGCTATCTCATGCGGCAGTCCTATAGCAAGCAGCACATGCGAGGGATCAAGCGAACCCGAGGTGCAGGCGCTGCCGCTTGAAACGACAAAGCCCTTCATGTCGAGACTGAGCAGCAGCGATTCGCCCTCAATATAGCGGAAGCATATACTTACGTTGTTTGGCAGACGGTTCGTGCGCGAGCCGTTCAGGCGCACGTAGGGCACCTCGGCGAGAATGGTATCAATTATTTTATCACGCATTGCGGTGAGCTTCGCCGTCTTTTCCTCCATGGCCCCGACGGCCATGCTGAGCGCCTTGGCCAGACCCACCGCCCCGGGAATATTCTCGGTTCCGGCGCGGCGGCCGCTCTCCTGAGCCCCGCCGTGGATAAGATTGTCGAGCCGAAGCCCCTTTTTGATATACAGCACGCCTATGCCCTTGGGGCCGTGAAACTTGTGCCCCGAGGCCGACAGCATATCAATGTTCATGGACTTTACGTCAATCGGCACGGCGCCAACGGCCTGCACCGCGTCGGTGTGGAAGGCCACGCCTTTTTCGCGGCAAACGGCTCCTATCTCGGCGATAGGGTTGATGGTGCCTATCTCATTGTTGGCGAACATCACCGAGACAAGCAAGGTTTCGGGTCTGATGGCCTCGCGCACCTGCTCGGCCGAAACCGCGCCCTCCTCGTCAACCGGTAGGTATGTCACCTCAAAGCCGTGTTTTTCAAGAAATTCACAGGTGTGAAGCACGGCGTGGTGCTCCACCGCCGTGGTAATTATGTGGTTGCCCTTGCTTTTGTTTTTCAGGGCATATCCCTTTATGGCCCAGTTGTCGGACTCGCTGCCGCCTCCGGTGAAATAGATTTCCCTTTCCTCGGCGTTAAGCGCCGCGGCGACTGTCCTTCTCGCGTCGGACAGGGCCCTTCGGGCCCTCTGGCCCGGGGTGGTATATGTGGAGGAGGCGTTGCCAAAATTATCGGTAAATAGGGGCAGCATGGCCTCCAGCACTTCTTCTTTTACTCTTGTGGTCGCTGCATTGTCAAAATAAACCACCTTGTGACACCTCTTTCCAATTCATATATAATAGCACAAATCCGCCCCTTATGCAAGAGCAAATTTGGTATTTAGTAAAACATTTCGTATTTATCGCCGTGCAGGGCCAGATTTATCCCCTCGCGCAGCACCTCGGCCACGCGGTCGGCAATGGCGTCCACGTCCTTGGGAGTGACTATCATGTTGGCCGAGCGCGGCTCCAGCGCCTCATAAATCATGGCGTAGCGATCGTTCTCCTCCATCGAGCGCAACAAATCGAGAAGCTGCTCGCCGGCCTCCTCGCGCATCCGCGAGAGCAGCATACCTATAGCGTCGTCGGCAACGGTCGCCGCGTCTGCAACCATGGGCACGCCAACGGCTATGACAGGCACGCCGAGAGTCTTTTCGGAAAGCTCCCTGCGGCTGTTGCCCACCCCGCTGCCGGGGCTTATGCCGGTATCGGTAAGTTGAAGCGTCCGCCCTATGCGCTTCATCGAGCGGGATGCCAGCGCATCCACGGCGATTATGAGAGTGGGCGAAATTTTGTCAATAACGCCGCGAACGGTCTCGCCGGTCTCTATTCCAGTCAGCCCCAACACGCCCGGCGCGATAGCGCTGACCTCGCGGGCCGAGCCGAACTCCTCCGGCATAAGCTCGCGCAAATGTCTTGTTACGAAAATCTGCTCCGCCGCGGCCACGCCCACGCTGTCGGGGGTGATGTGGTCGTTGCCGAGACCCACCACCAGCACACGCTCGGCGTTTTTGCCTTTCATCATCAGCTTCAGCTCGCCGGCCAGACTTTCAGCGGCGGCGCGGCGGCCGTCGGCGCTTTCTGCGTCCTCGATTTCGACGGTGACGTAAACGCCCATGGGCTTATTCAGCCGCTCGGCCCCCTCGGGGGTAGTTATCTCCACGGTGGTCACCTCGGCCCCGCCGCGGTTCTCCGTTCTGCTTACTACGCCAGGCACTCCCTCGCCGTGCATTTCACTGGCCTCTACGGCCAAATCGGTTCTTATCATAAATTTTTCCCCTTTCAAAACACTTTCAAGAATATTTTTCCGAAAGGGAAAATATTTATGCCTTGGCTCTTGAAATATTTCCCGAGCCGTGCTATAATCATAGCATAGAGTTTTCCAAAAATCAAGAACGCACTTTATTGTAACATACTACCCAAAAAGATACTGTGGAATATTTAAGGAGGCTAATCATGCAAACCTGCTGCGTATGCGAGGGCTACAACTGCCCTATCGAGCACACCATCGGAATGATAGGCGGAAAGTACAAGGCTATAATCCTTTGGCACCTCATCGGCGGAAAACTGCGCTTTTCCGAGCTTCAGCGGCTGGTGCCGCAGGCTACGGCAAAAATGCTGACGCAGCAGCTCCGCGAGCTGGAGCGCGACGGTCTTGTGCAGCGGACGGTCTACCCCGTTGTGCCGCCGCGCACCGAGTATTCCCTCACGGAAATGGGGCAAAGCCTTTCGCCCATAATGATGGACCTTTGCCGCTGGGGGAAGGAGCATCTTGAGGGAAGCGAGGGCGCCGAGGGATAAGAATAATGAAAATTTTTTATCATAAATAGGCCAAAATCCTGTTGAAAATTTTCCCACCTTATGATATAATTGTTAAATCTTAAAATCCCAAAAAAGAGGAGGAAAACGACATGGACAAATTTGTCGGGATTGTTGAAAAGGTCAACTCCACGGTAAACAACTTTGTCTGGGGGCCGGTAATGCTGGTGGTATTCCTGCTGGTAGGCCTGCTGTGCACGGTGCGCAGCGGCGTGTTTCAGGTCTCCAAGTTCAAGCTTTGGTTTGACGAAACCATTCTCGCGATTTTTAAGAAAAAGAGCGTCCGCAAAACAGACGACAAAAGGGCTATCAGTCAGTTTCAGGCCCTTTCCACGGCGCTTGCGGCCACGGTGGGCACAGGCAATATCGCCGGCGTAGCCACGGCTATCGTCAGCGGCGGCCCCGGCGCTATCTTCTGGATGTGGCTCAGCGCCTTCCTCGGCATGATGACGAACTTTACCGAGAACGTACTCGGCATTAAGTACCGCTATAAGGACGAAAAGGGCGACTGGGTAGGCGGCGCTATGATTTACATGGACCGCGGCCTCAACATGAAGTGGCTGGCGATGATATTCTCCTGCTTCTGCATACTTGCTTCCTTCGGTATAGGCAATATGAGTCAAGGCAACTCCATAGCCACCACCGTGCACGACACCTTCGGCGTTCCCAAGTTTGCCGTGGCGATAGTTATAATGACGTTCGCCGCCCTCGTTATCATCGGCGGTATCAAGAGAATAGCTCAGGTCACGGAGAAAATCGTTCCCTTTATGGCTATTTTCTACATAGTCGGCGGCATTGCGATAATCCTTGTCAACATCAAGGCCGTTCCCGCAGCTTTCGCCATGATTTTCCGCGGCGCCTTCAATATTAAGGCCGCGGGCGGTGGCTTCCTCGGCTTTACGGTGGCGCAGGCCATGCGCTTTGGCATAGCCCGCGGCGTGTTCAGTAACGAGGCCGGTCTCGGCTCCTCGGTAATGGTTCACTCCGCCTCCGACGTTAAGGAGCCCGTAGTTCAAGGTATGTGGGGCATCTTCGAGGTGTTTGCCGACACCATTGTTATCTGCACCATCACCGCCCTTTCCATACTAACCACCGTATACAATCCCGAGCTTGGCGCTCCCGCCAACAAGGCCGGCGAGCTGCTGCTCGATAAAACCGGCGCCACGCTTTCCGGCGCTCCGCTCACCTCCGCCGCCTTTTCGCAGACCTTCGGGCAGATTGGCGCGATATTCATCAGCATAAGCCTTGCGCTGTTCGCCTTCTCCACGATACTCGGCTGGTCGTATTACGGTCAGCGCGGTATTCAGTACGTGTTCGGAATAAAGGCAGTGCCCGTATATAAGGTGATTTTCATTCTTATGATAATGGTCGGCTGCCTCAGCCAGCTTGATTTGGTGTGGAATATTTCCGATACCTTCAACGGCCTTATGGCTATTCCCAACCTGTTCGCGGTAATTTTGCTGCACGGGCAGGTCATGCAGGAGATAAAGAGCTATCTTCAACGGCGTAAGGAAGGAAAGCTGCTGCAATAGCAAAGGGGCCGTAAAAAAATACGCGCAGACCGTTCAAGGGCTTAATGGATTTGTATAAGTGTCAAGCTCTATATAAAAAATTATGAATTGATGAATTAATGTGGAAAATCCGCTCGAAAGAGCGGATTTCTGCATGTTTATGAACCTTTGTCCTGAGGGGTATAGCCTCGTAGGGAGCGCCGATTCGGCGCTCCGCGGGATATTATTGTATATACGTCGTACGCCGACCCCTCATCCGTCGCTCGCTGCTCTCGCGCAACCTTCTCCCCAAGGAGAAGGCAAGGCTTTGTGCGGCCCTTTTGATTTATGAGCCGCACGGAAACTCAGTCCACCGACACGTTTTCCCCGCCGCAGCGGCGTAGCTGACGGACTATCGAGCCCGCGCCGTTCTCGTCGGTATTGACGGTGAAAAGCCACTTTTCCGGCGGTTCGGTGCGGCCGCTGTCAACAAAGCCGCCAATAACCGCGCCGATGACGGCTCCGCTGATGAGTCCGGCGAGGGGGCCTGCCGTCGAAACCACGCCAAAGCTCTCCAGCGCGAGAGAGCCAAGTCCTATCACCGTTCCGGCGGCTGCTCCGGCGGCCGTCCACATAAGAGTGTTTTTTCCGTTAAAGCCGGCCTGCTCCCGCGCGCGGCAGACGCTTATGCTCTCGGCCTCGGCTCCTCCGCGGCAAGCCGCGTCGCGCGCGGCGTCGAGATCGGCGTCGGTATCAAATAAGGCCGATACTTTCATTTCCATGCTTGTTCTTCCTTTCTTGTGGCTGTTGGCCATTTTTTATAAGAATAGTATTTTTCTGTTGAAAAAAATTATTCATTGTGGTATGATATAAAAAAGGGAGGTTTTCAGTTGAAAAAATTTTCGCTTTTAATTGCGCTGCTGCTTGCCGCTGTTCTTTTCGGCTGCGGCGAGGACAAGCCCGCGCTGCCGAAAAACGAGCTGGCATACGAAAACAAGGAAAATACCGAGCTTATACCGGACGGCAGCGTGGAGGAGCACGGCCCCGTCACCGAGGCGAGCGTAGGCGACGAACTGCCGAGCGAGGACGAGCTCGGAGAATACCACGAGATATTCATGAAGGGAGACTATCTTGACGGCGGCCGCGTGGCCGGCTGGGTGCTTGCCATAAGCCTTAAGGACATTACGGTAAACACCTACAATAAGATAACCACCTACATTCTCGACGGCAACGGTCTGAACTGCGTGGACTTTGTCAAGCCCGGCGACGCGGTGCTGATGACCGTGCAGGACGGCCCCAAGGGTGAAAAATTTGCCACCGAGGTATCCCGCGTGAGGGTTGAGGACGATCCCGTCACTCAGGAGGAGATGGAGGAGCAGCTTGCCGGCGGCAGTCCGGCCGAGGACGCCGCAGGCGAGGCAGCTGAACCGGCAAGTGAACCCTCAGCTGAGGAAGAGAAGTAGAAAGAGGCTGTAAAAAACCTCGCTCTGTAACTCGGGGGGCACGGGGCCGTCCAAAAAAATTGCGCAGAACGGACGGCGTCGGAGCAGGCTTCGCCGTCTTTGCGGGACCCTGTTATCAGCTCTCGCAGGAGGCGCAACGCCCCACATAAACAAAGAACCCCCGCTCGCAAAAGATTGGTAGCAAGTGGAGGAGTGATGAGGGCGGTTTATCCGCCCGAATAGCCGAAGCGCGGCGTGACCTTTTGCGAAAAAGGAGGGGCAAGCCCTCGAGCGACGACATTTTTTCGTAAGAAAAAACGTCAGAGCAAAGACGGGCTTTGCCCCGATGCCGGCGAGGGTGATTTGCGTCCGTAGTTCAAGGGCATAAAAATGAGAAAATTCGCTCGTAAGGGCGAATTTTCTCATTAATTATTTTAACTACCAATCATTTAATGCTCAAATAATGCTTAAATTTGCCTTAAATAAAGGCTTTCGGCCCTTTAACGCCTGCACGTATTTTTTACGGCCTTTTCGTTTTTTGCTTATTGATGTGCCCTGAGCAGCGCCAGACAGGCTATCAGTCCAACAAGCGCAATGGCCGAAACCACGGTTATTCCGAATCTAAAGCCTCCGCCCGAGGAACCTTCTCTCTTGGGAACGAGATGCGCCTTGCGCAGCGCCGTTGCAACGGGCTTATACAGCAGCATGGTGATAGCGGCGTTGAGCCCACCCTTAAGCAGATTGAACGGCAGGAACACCGGAACCAGCATAGCGGCCACGGCCTCGCGGGGATAGCCCATATAAAGTGGGGTGACGATGTAATTCCACAGCAGCATGACGGGCGTCATAACCGCGACGCCGGACAAAAGACCGGCGACCGCCCCGCCAACGGTGCGGCGGCGGCTGTAGACGAGGGAAGCCACGGCCGCAAAGGACACGCTGGAGATTATGTTCATAATAAGGCCGTAAAAACCCGTATCGCTGATAGTCACCATCTCGACCAGCGACACTACCACCGAAACGGCCACCGAAGCCAGCGGCCCGAACAGCATACCGCCGATGGCGATGATAACGTCCTTCGGTTCGTACTTCAAAAACGCCGTCACGGGTATGCGGATAAGCGCCACTGCGGCAAAGGCCATTGCGCAGAGCATGGCGAGGGTGGTTATTTTTTTTGTTTTGTCACTCATAAAATTTGCTTCCTTTCCTAAAAATAATACGGGTTAAAATAATAATAGAGGATAAAATAAAACAGCCCCGAAAAATCGGAGCCTAACAGGAGTCACACGCAAAAAACACCTCACTTCTCTCATCCGGACTCCGGCCAAAAGCCGTTACCGTCGGTTTTGGAATTTCACCAAATCGGCCCGGGGAACCCGGGTTCGCGGACTGTACCGCCGGTGGGGAATCTCACCCCGCCCCGAAGATATTCATTTATATTAGTATAGCACATTTCCGCAGTCTTTGCAACAGGTTTTTGAAATTTTTTTGGCAAAAACCTACAATTTATTTAACGTATTTTTAGGTAAATTCTGCATAAAATTTCTTGACGGTCAAACGGTTTTATAGTATAATATCTTAGGTTATGAATCCTACTCATTTATGAAAGGAAGATCAACTTGTCCAAGACAAAGGCTCTCACTCCCGCGCAGCAGGAGCTTAAGGAAGAAATCCTCGGCAAGCTCAGCCGCCACTACGGCCGCACCATCGAGGACGCAACCAAGTCGCACATATATAAAGCGACGGCTCTCACCGTGCGCGATACCATAATGAAGCGCTGGACGGAATACCGCCGCGCGCAGAGAACCGCTCATCGCAAGGAGCTGTTCTATCTTTCGTTTGAATTTCTCATGGGGCGTTCCCTTGGCAACAACCTGCTTAACGTAGGCCTTACTGAAGATTACGAGGCCGTGCTTCAAAGCATGGGCTGCTCTCTTGCCGAAATCGCCTCGCAGGAGAGCGACGCCGGCCTTGGCAACGGCGGTCTTGGCCGCCTCGCCGCCTGCTTTATGGATTCGCTGGCCGCGCTCAATATGCCCGCTTTCGGCTGCTCCATACGTTACGAATACGGCCTGTTCCGCCAGAAAATCATCGACGGCCAACAGGTGGAGACTCCCGACAACTGGCTTGAGGACGGCACCGTGTGGGAGATACCCCGCCCCGAGGAGCAGCAGGTCGTCCACTTCGGCGGTCATGTAAAGACCGAGTTCACCGAAAGCGGCCTCAAGGTCAGTTACGAGGACACCACCGACGTGCTGGGCGTTCCCTACGACGTACCTATCGCAGGCTATAACGCGAACCTCGTCAATACCCTGCGCCTTTGGTCCTCCCGCGCGAAGAACGACCTCAATCTGGCCTACTTCGGCGGCGGCGACTACGTTAAGGCCGTAGAGGAGAAGGCTTTGGCCGAGGCGCTTTCCAAGGTGCTCTACCCCGAGGACAACCATCAGGAGGGCAAGGCCCTGCGCCTCAGACAGCAGTATTTCTTCGTGTCGTGTACGCTCCAGTGGATAATTTCCCGCTTCAAGCGCCACCACGCCGGCGAGGGACTGCATAAACTTGCCGATTTCATCACCATACACATCAACGACACCCACCCCGCTATCGCCATTCCCGAGCTCATGCGAATTCTGATGGACGACGAGGGGCTTGGCTGGGACGAGGCTTGGGCCATCACCACCAAGGTGTTTGCCTATACGAACCACACCGTTATGGCCGAAGCTCTTGAAAAATGGCCCGTGGAGATGTTCCAGCGCCTGCTTCCCCGTATATGGATGATCGTGGAGGAAATGAACCGCCGCCTTCAGAACCACCTGCTCAGCATCTACGGCGAGGACTGGGGCAAGATAAACTACATGGCTATCGTGGCCCACGGCTATGTTTCCATGGCGAATATGTGCCTTGCCTCGTGCTACAAGGTCAACGGCGTAAGCGAGCTGCACACGCAGATACTCAAGGAGGACGTGTTCCGCGATTATTACAATTTGTTCCCGGAAAAGTTTGTGGCCATAACCAACGGCATTACCTTCCGCCGCTGGCTTATGCTGGCTAACCCCGAGCTCAGCCGCCTTATCACCTCCAAAATCGGCGACGCCTGGACGAAGGACTTCTCGAAACTTGAGGAGCTTGCCAAGTTTGCCGACGACCCCGACTTCCAAGAGCAGTTCCGTGCGGTTAAGCTTGAAAAGAAAAAGGAGCTTGCAGCATACATCAAGGAGCACAACGGCATAGAGGTAGACCCCGAGTCCATTTTTGACGTTCAGGTGAAGCGCCTGCATGAGTACAAGCGTCAGCTTTTGAACATCCTGCACGTGCTCTATCTTTATAACCGTCTTAAAACCGACCCAAGCTTCGATATGCTTCCCCACACCTTTATCTTTGGCGCAAAGGCCTCACCCGGGTACAAGCGGGCAAAGCTCATTATCCGCCTGATAAACGATGTTGCAAAGCTCGTCAACAACGACCCCGATATCGGCGGTAAGATAAAGGTGGTATTCATCGAAAACTACGGCGTAACGCTGGCTCAGTCCATCATTCCCGCAGCTGAGATATCCGAGCAGATATCCACCGCCGGCAAGGAGGCCAGCGGCACCGGCAACATGAAGTTCATGGCCAACGGCGCCCTCACCATAGGCACGCTTGACGGCGCGAACGTCGAAATGCTGCGCTGCGTGGGCGACGACAATATCTTTATCTTCGGCATGACGACCGCTGAGGTGAACAAGGCCCTGCGCTTCGAGAGCCGCTCCAGTCAGGACATCTACGCCTCATCCCCTGAGATAAGAAAAATACTCGATATGCTCATCGACGGCTCTATCAATCCCACCGACCACCACCTCTACTACGACCTCTACCAGTCGCTCATCTTCGGCGAACACGGCTCGGCCGACAACTATATGGTTGTACGCGACTTCGAGGCTTACTGTGAGATTCACCGCAAGGCCGAATCCCAGTACCGTGACAAGGCGCTGTGGACGCGCAAGGCCATTCTTAACACGGCCTACAGCGGCTTTTTCTCCAGCGACAGAACCATCGAGGAATATAACGACAAGATTTGGCACCTCCCCACGGTCGAGAAATAGGGGCCGATTATTTAAGGCAAGTTTGAGCATTATAGATTTAGTAATTAAAATAATTTTAATGAGAAAATTCGCCCTTACGAGCGAATTTTCTCATTTTTATGCCTTGAACTACAAACGAAAATCACCCTCGGCGGCGTCGGGGCAAAGCTCGTCTTTGCTCTGACGTTTTTTCTTACGAAAAAATATCGTCGCTCGAGGGCTTGCCCCTCCTTTTTCGCAAAAGGTCACGCCGCGCTTCGGCTATTCGGGCGGATAAACCGCCCTCATCACGCCTCCACTTGCTACCAACCTTTTGCGAGCGGAGGGGTTCTTTGTTTATGTGGGGCGTTACGCAGCCTACGCGAGCTAATAACGGGCCCCCGCAAAGACGGCGGAGCCGTATTTGTGGGAAAATGAGGAGCAGCGGAGCGAGCCCGATTGGTTTTGGTTTTGAAAAACCTAAGCCGCGATGCGAAGCCTGTTCCGATGCCGTCCGTTCTGCGCGATTTTTTCGGCCAACCCCCATGCGCCCAAATAACAGAGCGAGTTTTACGGCCTATTTTTGCTTTTTCCTTATTCCTATGCGCCGAACACGGCTCAATACAGCTCCATTTCAGCGAGGGCGTTCACGTCGATAATGCTCTCGTTGTTGCCGACATTGAGGGCCGGCACCCGCACCCCGTTACAGTAAAACGCGATATCAGTACTGACAATGCCGACTCTGCCGCGCTCGGGACCGTCCGTGGACGTAACGCTCCAGATAACGCCCTCGGGCGCGATAACGTCAGTAGTGCGGGCGGAATTATCCCATTTGCAGTTGAATCCCACGCTCTTAAGCGCACTTTCACCCACATAAACGCTGCCGTTCACAGTGTAGGCCGGAAGCTCGGCCCAGCCCACGCTGACCGTGGCGTTCTGCACGGCTTCGCCCACCTGCGCAAAACGGCCCGATCGCGGTATCACGGCGGGAATAAAGGGTAGGTTATGAGCGCGTGCGTAGGCCTCGGCGGTGGTACCGGCCATTCCGATTAACGTCAGGCCTTCGCAGCCGGCGAAAATCTCCTCCGCGCCGTCTGACAGTTCAACATTTTTAGCAGGAAAAACAACCGTCCTGAGACCGGTGCAGCCGCTGAATACCCCACCCTCAAGCCTGTCGAGCGAGGCAGGCAGGCAGAGCTGACCGAGGGCGGAGCAGCCGCGGAAGGCTCCGCCTCCGAGGCGCGTCACCGCGCTTGTGAAGCCCACCTGACAAAGGCGCTTACAGTCGGCAAAGACTTCCGCCTCGGCTTCGCCAAGGTCTCTGTCCAGCAATATGCCTCGGAGACCACTGCCGGCAAAAGCCCTCTCACCCAGCGCCATGCCGGTGGAGAACCTATTGCCGCCGCCCACGCTTTCAAGCGCCCCGCACCCTTCAAAGGCTCTGTCGTACACGGTGGTGACGTCTTTGAGATTTATCCTTTCAAGGGACGGACAGCCGGTGAACGCTTCGGTATACACCGTCTTTACAGAGGACGGCAGCGCCGCCTCCCTGAGACTCGCGCTGTTCACCCGATAAATTATCTCCACCGGACCTCCGCCCGATTCGGCGGGTATCTCTACCCTTTCGGCCCAAGCCTCCTCGCCGCCGAGACCCACTACCATTCCGCCTGAAACCAGCACGCCCGTACCGTCCGCCCCGAACGCAGCTGAGGAAAACAGCAGCGCAGCCGTAAGCGCCGCGCATATTTTTTTCATAGCCTTACCCCCGAAATCACAAATTTCTACATTTATATCATAGCATGAACACCGTGGTTTGTCAACATAATAGAGCGCAAAGGAAAAATCTGCACGCAACTTAACGTGAAAAAGGCTCCGGCAATGCCGGAGCCTTAAAACAGGATTTTTATTTTATCATGGAAGCAACCTCATCGGCGAAGTTGTCTTCCTTTTTCTCAAGCCCCTCGCCCTTTTCAAGTCGAACGAAACCGGCTATCTCAATGCTTGTGCCGAGGGCCTTGGCGGTCTCCTCAGTATACTGGGAAACGGTCTTGTCGGGGTCCTTAACGAAGGGCTGGTCAACGAGGCAGAGCTCCTTGAAGCGCTTCTGCAAGCGTCCCTTTACCATCTTCTCGGCTATAGCCTCCGGCTTGCCCTCGTTCATGGCCTGAGCCTTAAATATCTCTGTCTCCTTAGCGATTACGTCCGCGGGAATCTCGTTCTCGCGGGTATACTCGGGATAAGCGGCGGCTACCTGCATGGCAACGTCCTTGCCGTAGGTCTTGAAAGCGTCGCTCTCTGCTGCTGCGGCGTCGCCCACGTTAAACTTAACTATAACGCCTATCCTGCCCTCTCCGTGAACATAGCCCACAAGAGTGCCCTCCATACGGCCGAAGCGGCGAATGTTCATATTTTCGCCGATGGTGGCGATCTTCTCCTTCAGAGCCTCGTCAACGGTCTGCGCGGGATTGGCCGCGTAGGGAGAGGCCAGAAGTGCCGCAACGTCGGCGGGGTTATCGGCAATTATCTGCTTGGCGATGTTGCCCACGAAGGAACGGAACTCGGCGTTCTTGCCAACGAAATCGGTCTCGCTGTTTACCTCGACGGCGGCGCCGACGCCGTTTTCGATTACAACGTCAACCACGCCCTCGGAGGCAACTCTGCCGGCCTTTTTGGCGGCGGAGGCGAGGCCCTTTTCGCGAAGGAAGTCGATGGCCTTATCCATATCGCCGTCGCAGGCGGTGAGAGCCTTTTTGCAGTCCATCATGCCGCAGCCGGTTTTTTCTCTTAACTCTTTAACGTCCTGTGCAGTAAAATTCATTATCGCTTTCCTCCTATCAATTTTTACAGAGTGATGTCTATCTCCTCGGGAGCGGCTTCCTGCTCGGCGGCTGCGCCCATAACGCCCTCTCTGCCCTCAACCACGGCGTTGGCAATGGTTGATGTAACGAGCTTAACGGCGCGGATAGCGTCGTCGTTGCCGGGGATGACGTAGTCAACGTCGTCGGGGTCGCAGTTGGTATCTACGATAGCAACGATGGGAATATGAAGCTTTTTAGCCTCGGAGATGGCAATCCTCTCCTTGCGGGGATCAACAACGAAGATAGCCGCCGGAGCCTTCTTCATGTGCTTGATACCGCCGAGGTACTTTTCAAGCTTATCCATCTCGCCGCGAAGGCCGATGACCTCTTTTTTGGGAAGGACGTCAAAGGTGCCGTCCTCCTCCATCTTGTGAAGCTGGGCAAGACGCCTGATTCTCTGCTCGATAGTTTTGAAGTTGGTGAGCATACCGCCGAGCCAGCGAGCGTCGACATAGTGCATACCTACGCGCTGAGCTTCCTCGCGGATAGTCTCCTGAGCCTGCTTTTTGGTGCCAACGAAAAGAATCTCGCCGCCGTCCTGCGCAACCTGACGGACAAAAGCGTAGGCCTCCTCAATTTTCTTAACGGTCTTTTGAAGGTCGATGATGTAGATGCCGTTGCGCTCGGTGAAGATATACTCCGCCATCTTGGGGTTCCACCTTCTGGTCTGGTGACCGAAGTGAACGCCTGCCTCCAAAAGCTGCTTCATGGAAATAACTGACATGAATAAAACACCTCCGATTATTTTAGTTTTCCGCCGCCCGCTCATGCCACGCGGGCGCGGCCGCCACCACCGTCCACGCACGGGCCAACCCCCTATTTAAAGGAAGGCACACGGCCAAGGCTCAGATGGTGTGTGTAGTGCACGGTTTTCGTGCCGCATTATTGTACCACAGTTTTTCACCGATTGCAAGCTCTTTTTGAAAAAAAATTCTAAAAAGAGAAAAAATTTTCAAAAATAGCTTGACAAGCGGAGGCGAATGTGGTAATATGGTTTTACCTCGTGAGAAGGCTTTTTTATTGTGCGCCGTTGCGCGCCGTTTAAGCAAATGAAAATCGCCGCCTTCCGGCATTGAGGGAGTTTACGTGGGGCAACTGCCCGCATAAATGAAAGGAATGAATGGCATGAGAGTCAAAATCACGCTGGCCTGCACAGAGTGCAAGCAAAGGAACTACGACACAATGAAGGAAAAGAAGAATACCCCCGACAGGATCGAGCTTTCTAAGTACTGCCGTTTCTGCCGCAAGCACACGCTGCACAGGGAAACTAAGTAAAGGGTGATTAAAATGGCAGAAGATGTAAAAAAGGAAGGTATCGTCGCCCGCGCCTCAAAGGGCTTTAGGGCCACCAAGTCCGAGCTTAAAAAGGTGGTTTGGCCCACCAGAAAGCAGCTCGTGAACAACACCGTCATCGTTATCGCCGCCATTTTGGTGGTCGGTATTATCCTTTTCGGTCTGGATTCTCTGTTTTCCATGCTTGCCGGCTTAGTTCTTGGCAGATAAACGGCGGGGGAAAGGGCAATGATTAAGACAAGCGACGAGCTTAAATGGTATGTTGCCCATACCATAACCGAATACGAAAACAAGGTAAAGGACAGCATCGAAAAGATTGTTGAAAACCGTGGAATAAGCCATCTCATTGCCGACGTCCGCATCCCCACGCAGGAGGTTGTGGAGGAGAAGGAGGACGGCACGAAAAAGGTCGTTCAGCGCAAAATTTACCCCGGCTATGTTTTCGTTAAAATGATAATGACAAACGAAACATGGTATATAGTCAGGAACACCCGCGGCTGCACAGGCTTTGTGGGTCCGGGAAGCGAGCCCGTTCCCCTCTCGGACAGGGAGGTTGAAAGAATGGGCGTTGAGACGGTGGAGACCGAGCTTAACTACAATGTCGGCGACACCGTGCGCATTAACGAAGGCTCCATGGAAGGCTTCATGGGAGAGGTGCTTGAAATCAACAAGGACCGTAAAACGGTCAGCGTCATGGTCACCATGTTCGGCGGCCGTGAAATGCAGGTGGAATTCGATTTCCGTCAAGTTGAACCGCTCGAATAACCGGGGCGCCCCATGGGTTTCCCTGTTATATAAGTGGGAGGATGGCCGCCGGCGGGCTAAAGCCCCAAAAGGAGGGCCACACAATCCGCTAAGGCACGGACGGCATCGCAATGCGAGGCTCCTGTGCCGCTACCACATTTTTTCTCTAAGGAGGTGCACAGATAATGGCACAGAAAGTAACAGGCTACATCAAATTGCAGATCCCCGCAGGCAAGGCGACTCCGGCCCCTCCGGTCGGCCCCGCACTTGGCCAGCACGGTGTTAACATCGTGCAGTTTACGAAGGAATTTAACGAGAGAACAGCTAAGGACGCAGGCTTAATTATCCCTGTAATAATTACTGTTTACGCCGACAGATCCTTCACCTTTGTGACGAAGACGCCACCCGCGGCTGTCCTCATCAAAAAGGCCTGCAAAATTGAAAGCGGCAGCGGCGTTCCCAATAAGACGAAGGTTGCTACTCTCAAGAAGGCCGATCTTCAGGCCATCGCCGAGCAGAAAATGCCCGACCTCAACGCGGCAAGCCTTGAAGCCGCTATGAGCATGATTGCCGGAACGGCCCGCTCGATGGGCGTAACAGTAGAGGAATAAGTTTTTTAAAACGTGGGAGGGATTTTTCCCGCATACCACAAGGAGGTAATTAAGCATGAAACACGGTAAGAAATATCAAGCCGGCGCGAAGCTCATCGAGGCCGGCAAGCAGTATGATCCTGCCGAGGCTCTGGAGCTCGTCGTAAAGACGGCCAGCGCCAAGTTTGACGAGACTATAGAGGCCCACATCAAGCTGGGCGTTGATTCCCGTCACGCAGACCAGCAGGTTCGCGGCGCGGTAGTTCTCCCCAACGGCACCGGCAAAAACGTACGCGTGCTCGTTTTCGCCAAAGGTGAAAACGTAGACAAGGCGCTGGCAGCCGGCGCGGATTATGTCGGCGCAGAGGATTACGTTGCCAAAATCCAGAACGACAACTGGTTCGATTTCGACGTTGTTATCGCAACGCCCGACATGATGGGCGTTGTGGGCCGCATTGCCCGTATTCTCGGTCCCAAGGGCCTTATGCCCAACCCCAAGGCCGGCACTGTAAGCCCCGACGTTGAACGCGCCATTACCGAGGTCAAGGCCGGTAAAATCGAATACCGTCTTGACAAGACCAATATCATCCACTGCCCAATCGGCAAGGCCTCGTTCGGCCCCGAAAAGCTCGGCGAGAATTTGAATACCCTCATGCAGGCCATCGTTCGCGCCAAGCCCGCCGCCGCCAAGGGCACCTACCTTAAGAGCGTGGCTATTGCCAGCACCATGGGCCCCGGCATCAAGCTGAACGGCGCGCGCTTTATGTAAAATTTTTCGCAAAAGTCCTTGACAAAGCCTTGTCTTTGGTATATAATGGCTTTTGTAAAAATTAAATACCTTCCGCAGACAGCGGGCACCAATAAGCCCCGCCGAGGAAAGAAACACGCGATTTTTGCGGGGTTCCTTGCGTCTCGTCTGCGGCAAGGGCCCCGTTAATTTATTTAAAATTTGTGAGGTGAGAAAATATGCCTAGCCAGAAAGTTCTCGAAGAAAAAAAGCAGATAGTCGCCGGTCTTTCGGAGCAGTTCAAATCCGCTGTTTCGGGTGTGCTGGTTGATTACTGCGGTCTCACTGTCGAGCAGGACACCAAGCTTCGCAACAAGCTGCGCGAGGCCGGCGTTGACTACAAGGTAATCAAGAACACTCTTGCCCGCCTTGCGGCCAAGGAGGTCGGCTTTGACGAGCTTGATCCCATCCTTAACGGCCCCACGGCCATGGCTGTCAGCATGACTGACGAGGTCGCCCCCGCGAAGGTCATAGCCGATTTTGCCAAGGATAATGAAAAGCTGGAAATCAAGAGCGGTTTTCTTGACGGAAAGGTCATAAGCCTTGACGAAATCAAGAAGCTCGCCGACACTCCCAACCGCGAGACCCTTATCGCCATGGTTATGGGCAGCCTGAACGCCCCCGCAAGCAAGCTCGCCAGGACGCTGCAAGCCCTTATCGACAACGGCGTTGAACCCGCGGACATCGTAAAGCCCGCCGCTGAAGCTCCCGCAGAGGAAGCCCCCGCCGCCGAAGCTCCCGCAGAGGAGCCTGCCGCCGAGGCCGTTTCCGCTGAAGCCCCTGCCGAGGAGGCTCCCGCCGCCGAGTAAGCTCGGTACAAATCCAAAAGAATTAAAAATTTAAAATATCGGAGGTAAAGATTATGTCTATTCAGGAAATCGTAGACGCCATAAAGGAGCTCAAGCTGCTTGAGGTTGCCGATCTCGTAAAGGCTATGGAGGAGGAGTTCGGCGTAAGCGCCGCCGCTCCCGTTGCCGTTGCCGGCGTTGCAGCCGGCCCCGCAGCTGCCGTTGAGGAACAGACCGAATTCAACGTAGTTCTGACCGACGCCGGCGCCGAGAAGATCAAGGTCATCAAGGTTGTTCGTGAGATCACCGGTCTTGGTCTGAAAGAAGCCAAAGCTGCCGTTGACGGCGCTCCCACCACTCTTAAGGAGGCCGTTTCCAAGGAAGATGCCGAGAAGTACAAGGCTCAGCTTGAGGAAGTTGGCGCTAAGGTAGAGCTTAAGTAAAAAAGCTCATACATTCGCAAAAAAGCCGCCCGATGGCGGCTTTTTACGTGGCAAAAGCATTTGCGGCGGGCGGAACGGGCACAAAAACGGCCTTTTCCCGCAAAGACAAACCAATCTTTTCGCCGCTTGACATCATAGCGCGTTTATGATAGAATTAATCAAAAGAGGGATAAATATGAGAAAATTAACCGCAATTCTACTTATTTTGTGCCTTGCGCTGCCGCTTTGCGCCTTCGGCGAGGGGGCGGACAAAACCATAGTCCTGCGCATAGGCGACCCGATGATGACCGTGGACGGCGAGCAAAAGGAGATCGACCCTGACCGTGGCGCCGCGCCGGTAATTATAAACGGCCGCACGCTTGTGCCGATCCGCGCCATAATCGAGGAGCTTGGCGGCGAGGTCAGCTGGAGCGAGGCCGCGCAGATGGTCAGCCTTAAAATCGACGAGCTGGAGCTTCTGCTCACAATCGGCGACACAAGGGCGACTCTCCGCGAGCTCACTTGGGGCACAATCGGTAATGTCTGGGAAATAAAAACCACAGAGCTGGACGCCTCGCCCGTGATTATTGACGGAAGAACCATGATACCCGCCCGTTTCGTTATGGAAAGCTTTGGCTACGCGGTGGTCTGGGACGGCGAAAGCCAAACCATAACCATTGCCAAGCCTGTCTTTGAGGACAGAGTTCTCGCCACCGTGAACGGCGAGGACATTTACCTTTCGGATTATTACGTTATGTGCGCAGCCCTTGCGGCCGACGGCGCGACTGTATATTCCGGCAATAACGATGGCACGATTGACGGGAAGGCCTTCGGCAGCGTTATATCGCTCGTCATACCGGCGCAAATCGCCGAAAGCCGTGGCCTGACAGTCACCGATGAGGATATGGAGTTTGCTGAGAATATGCCGCTGTTTTCGGATGGCGGGCCGTATGCCGCAGCCTGCGAAAGGTGCTTACGCCGCTTTGCTCTTAATGAGAAGCTGATGAAAAGCCTTACCTCTGAGGGCGGCGAGTGCAGCGTAGCGCCGGAGGAGATCGGCTGGGGCGACGACAACTTCACCAAGGCGCAGCACATCCTCGTTTCCTTTGACGGCCGCACCGAGGAGGAGGCCGAGGCCCGCGCCCGCGAGGTCATCGAAAAGCTCAACGGCGGCGAGGATTTTGAGGCCCTCATCCGCGAATACAACGACGACCCGGGTATGCTGACGAACGGGAGCTATGTGTTTGCCGAAGGAGAAATGGTGGACGAATTTTATCAAAACGCCCGCGCCCTCGCGGTGGGCGAATACAGCCCCGCGCCTGTCCGCTCGCTCTACGGCTTCCACATAATCCGGCGGCTTCCGCTTGAGGACGGCGACTATCTCAAAACCGGCGCTGCAAGGACTAAGGAGCTTTCCAAGCTGCAAGACCTTATCAATCAGTGGTTTAGCAAGGCCGAAATTACAATTTCCGATGATTTTACCGTAGCGGATTAATCAAACGACTCTTTATTCGGAAGCTTCAGCCTCCGAATTTTTATTAATTTTTCACAAATATTATGGACAAACAATGGCCGTTATGCTATAATTATTATAAATAATTATCGGAAGGAGGGCTTCCCCATGCGCAGACTGCTGCTTTTAATATCACTGATTTTAGCCGTTTTTGCCGCGCCGGTCTGCGCCGACGATGAGGGTAGCCTTCTTTTTGACAGCTTCGAGACCGCCGCAGGCTTAAGCCATTGGGACGGAGGGATTCAGACCGATGAGACCTGCACTGACGGCGACTGTTCCCTGTTGGTGAACAACCCCTACGGCGAGGAAACGGACGGCAAAATATCTCATGTCCTTTACTCTATGGACGCTATCCCACTGAACGCGGGCGAAATATACAGAATATCCTTTGACGCAATGGACCCGCTGAGTACGACAAGCGGCGATGTCACGGCAAACACCCGCTTCGGCGAGGGCACCGACAACATTGTGTTCGAATTTAACGGCTTCGGCGAGGGTTGGACTACGGCTTCGGCCTTTTTCATGGTGCCGGAGAATGCGGACTACGGCTTTTCGCTGGAGCTGAAAAACGGCGACCCGTACGTCGGCTTTTTCATTGACCGCCTTGAGATAAGCCGCGTAAGCGTCAGCCCCGAAAGCCTGACCATAAGCGGTCCTTCGGAGCTGACGATTCCGGTGGCGGGCGTGCGGGAAACGCGCTACGGAGTGGAAGCCCGCACAGCCGAAGGCGAGATGATCAGCGTGCTGGCGGGCGTTTCGTCCCTGACGGCTGAGGATTTGCCGGCGGACGTATACTTTGACGAGCTCACCGGCGCAGTAACCGTAGGCGAGGCCTGTCCGGACGGCGCCTCGTTCACTCTCGTGTGCACCCCGCCGGACTACCTTTCGTTGCCGCAGGTCTCGCTGAGGGTAACGCTTACGAAAAACCTGCTCAAAAACCCCGCCTTCGACAATGACGGGGAATTTTGGGAGACCGACGGAGGCTATGACTTTGGCAGCGGCTATTTTGGCAGCTATATGACGCTTTTTACCGAAACATCCGGCCCTTACGGCTATTATGCAACGCTGCGCCCCACGGAGCCGCTTGTGTTGGTGGAGGGCGTTATGTACGTTTTCCGCGCGCTGGTACGGGTGGACAGCGGCTCGGACATTTCGGCTTACTCACAGAACACCGCTCTTTCACTGGACGGCGAAGTCGTTATCAATATAATAAACCTTTCCGCCGGCGACTGGACCGAGGTTTTTGCCGCGTTTACCCCCGAGGCCAGCGGTATTTATAATCTGAGCCTAAATTTCAGCACGGCTGAGCCTGGCATTATCAGCGTGGGCAGCCCCTCGCTGGCGCCCGAACCGCCGGACGAAACTTTTCTGACGCTGCACGCGCCGGGAAATATATCCCTGCCCGACACCGCTACGGTTTACCCGCTGAACGCCTATATCCGCGATCAGGCCGGCGAGATAATGAGCGGCAGATGCAAGCTTTCGCTCTATCCCGAGGGACAGGGCGTGGAGCTCGTGGACGGAGGAATTGCCGTTTTTCCCGACGCTATTGAGGGCGAGTATGAAATTTTCGCTGTATCGGCCGGCAATCAAGATTTGAGCGCCAGCCTGTTCTTCACCGTCAGTCACGACAATGTGGCCGACGGCGGCTTTGAAAGCTATGCCGCGGGGTCGCGCTGGGCTGCGGCCTCACCCGCTCGGCTGAAAATCGAGGAAAACGTAGACGGCCGCTTTGCGCGCGTGACCTCGGACGGCGATTACGCGATAGTGATGAACAACTCATATATGCACCTTTACGAGGGCGTGCCCTATGCCTTTAAGGCCGGTATTTTGGGCGGCACAAATGCCGAGGTGACCGCCTTTATCGAAACCGTTGACGGCGAGCGGATACCGGTCGTTCAGTCGTCGAGCGGCGAGGACATCTTCGAGCTTTTTCAGCCCGATTTTGAAATGATAGGCCGCCTGCTGCTCTATATCAGTTCGGAATACGGCGGCATAGATTTATGGCTTGATAACGTCGAGCTCTTCCGCTCCATTGTCACGGCCTCGCCCCCAAGGGTTACGGGACGGGCGGAATCCGGAGCCGAGCTCAGCGTTGAATTTGAGTTTTTCAATAATATGGATCCCACGAACGACGCCTCGGCCTGTGCCATAAGCTGGTACGGCATGAGCGCCGGCGGCGAGCCTGTACGCGTAGGCGGCGGGCTGTCCTTCGTCGTGCGAGCAGACCTTGTCGGCCGCTATGTTTACGCCGAGGTCACGCCGATTTGTGCAATCACAGGGCTCAGCGGCTTTCCGGTTCAAAGCGTTCCGCTCGCCATCGGCGAACTGAGAGACGACGACTATCTCCCGCAGCGCAACGACCAAAAAACGGAGAATAACGCGGCCGACGAGCCGGATTTTTCACCCGTAACGCTGTCGGAGGACGGCGGCGCTCTGCCCTTTAGCGACATGATGAATCACTGGGCGAAGGAATACGTGCTGCCGCTTTATAATTCCGGCGTTATAAAGGGCCGGACGGAGGCCTCCTTCTCGCCTGACGGCAAAATCACGCGGGCCGAACTGGCGGCCATTCTGAGGCGAGCCTTCGGCGCACGGGCCGGTGTAAGGAGCTTTGCCGACGTCCCCGCGGACGCATGGTACTCAGCCGACGTGGCCTCGCTGGGCTCGCTGGGCGTTATAAACGGTACATCGGAAAGCGAATTTTCACCTGACGTGCCGGTGAACCGTGAGGAGCTGACCGTAATGCTCATCCGCCTTTACGAGCGGCTTTGCGGCGAGGCCGAGGCGGGCTCCACAAAATGGTTCTACGACAGCGGTGAAATTTCGGACTGGGCAGTAAGCAGCGTGGGCAAGGGAGTCAATCTCGGGCTCGTAACCGGCACCGAAACCTCCACCTTCGCGCCTAAACGTGCGGCCACGCGGGCCGAAGCCTGCGCCATGATCTTCCGCCTGCTGGATATGGCGGCGCGGTAATAAATAATCGCCGCGCAATGATGCCGAGGAGATTTGCGCGATATTTACGCAACAATAACAAACGGAGCGCCGAATCGGCGCTCCTACGGCTCCATTTACTAAAAAGACGGCGTGCGGAAAGGCTCCGCACGCCGTCTTTGGTTATATCGTTCCGTTCTGCTCCAAAACTGTGTAAAGCAGCGCGGCGTCGTTCTTTAAGGCGTGTTCCTTAACGTCCTCAACGCGCACTTTAAGCAGCCGCTCGCCGAAGCGTATCTCCACTATGTCGCCGGCAGCGACCTCGCTGCCGGGCTTGGCGACCTTGCCATTTATCGTGACGCGCCCGCCCGAACAGGCCTCATTCGCCACTGTGCGCCGTTTGATGAGGCGCGATACCTTTAGGTATTTATCTATCCGCATAAAATCACTGCTTTCTCGCATAGAAGGCCGAAAACGCCCTGTAGCACTGGTAAACGTCCATCTTGGCGGCCACCTCGAAGGGCGCGTGCATACTCAGCATGGGCACGCCGCAGTCGATGGTGTCCACGCCAAGGTTCGCCACAAACTGCGCAATGGTGCCGCCGCCGCCCTCGTCCACCTTGCCGAGCTCGGCGGTGTGCCACAGCACGCCTGCTTCATTAAAAATGGCTCGCACGCGGGCCATCAGCTCGGCCGGAGCGTCGTTGCTGCCGCCCTTGCCGCGGCTGCCGGTATATTTGCTTATGGCAATGCCGCAGTTCAGCCGGCCGCTGTTGTTCTTCTCGTATACGGAGGCAAAATTCGGGTCGTATGCCGCGCTGACGTCCGCGCTGAGACACAGGCTGCGGTCAAGAGTTCTGTCAAGGTTGAGCACGCCCGCCCCCGCGCCGGTTTTCTCCAACGCCTCGAGCAGCGTGAGCTCAAGGAAGCGGCTCTTAGCGCCGGTATTGCCCATGCTGCCGACCTCCTCCTTGTCGGTCAACAAGCAAAGAGCAGTGTATTCGGGGGTCTCGGCGTCCAGCAGGGCGCGAAGATTCGGATAGCTGCACACGCGGTCATCGTGGCCGTAAGCCCCGATAAGGCTCCTGTCAAAGCCTAAATCCTTGGCCCTAAACGCCGGAACAACCTCCAGCTCCGCGCTGGTGAAATCCTCCTCGTCTATGCCGTACTTCTCGCCTAGCAGCGCCATAACGGCCTCCTTAACTTTTTTGCCGTCCTCTCCCTCGGCCGCCGGCAGCGAACCGATGAGCAAGTTAAGATTCTCGGCCTCGATAAAGCTGTGGGCGGGCTTCGCCATCTGCGAATTGCCAAGGTGCGGCAGCAGGTCGGTTATAGTAAAAGTAACGTCGTCGCCCTCATCGCCCACGGTCACCTTTACCGTGGATCCGTCGGCCTTGACGATAACTCCGTGTATAGCCAGCGGGATAGCCGTCCACTGGTATTTCTTTATCCCGCCATAGTAGTGCGTTTTAAGAAACGCCATCTCGTCGGCCTCGTAGAGCGGATTCTGCTTGAGGTCGAGGCGGGGCGAGTCGATGTGAGAGCCGACGATGCTTACGCCGTCGGTCATGGAACGCTTACCTATCACCATAAGGGCAATACCCTTATTCTTATTCACCGCATAAACCTTGTCGCCGGTCTTCAGTTCCTTTACCTCGGTCAGCGGCCTAAAGCCCGCCTCACCCGCGAGGCGGACGGCCTCGCTCACACATTCGCGCTCGGTCTTGCCGTTGTTGAGGAAGTCCACATATCCCTCCGAAAAGGCAAAAACCGCGTCCTTGAGGCCATCGGCGGCGTCCTTCCACCCGTTTTTCACTTCATATTTCATTTTGCGATTGTCCTTTCTTATACTTTTATAAAACCTTCGACAGAAATTCCTTCGTGCGGGAATTTTGAGGGTCGGAGAACAGCTTTTCGGGCGGGCCCTGCTCGGCGATTATGCCGCCGTCCATGAACAGGACGCGGTCGGCCACCTCGCGGGCGAAGCCCATCTCATGGGTGACGATAACCATCGTCATGCCCTCCTTTGCAAGGTCGGCCATAACCTTGAGCACCTCGCCTACCATTTCCGGATCAAGGGCGGAGGTGGGCTCGTCAAAAAGCATGATTTTCGGATTCATTGCCAGCGCGCGGGCGATAGCTATACGCTGCTTCTGGCCGCCGCTGAGCTGCACGGGATAGCTTTCCGCCTTGTCGCCGAGGCCAACGCGCTCCAACAGGCGCATGGCGGTCTCACGAGCGTGCGTTTTGTCCTTCTCAAGTTTAAGCTTCACCGGCGCAAGGGTAATATTGTCGATTACCTTCAGGTGCGGGAACAAATTGAAATGCTGGAATACCATTCCCATCTCCTGACGAAGTTTATTTATATTGGTGCGGCGGTCGGTGATATCCACCCCGTCAATGATAACGCTGCCTTCTGTGGGCTGCTCCAGCAAATTCAGACAGCGCAGGAAGGTACTTTTGCCGCTGCCGCTGGGGCCGATTATGGCCACGACCTCGCCGCGGCGCACGTTTTCTGTAATTCCCCTGAGCACCTCCACCTCTCCGAATTTTTTCACAAGGCCGCGCACCTCAATAATACTATCTGTTGTCACTTTCACGCAGCCTCCTCTCCACGCGGCCAAAGATTATCTCCAGCGCGGTCGTAATTACAAGATAAATCACCGCCACCGTAAGCAGCGGCAGCCACGGCGAAAAGGTGCGGCTGCGGATTATGTCGCCCTTTTTCGTCAAATCCTCCAGCGCGATATAGCCGGCGATAGCCGTTTCCTTGATAAGCACGATAAATTCCTGCGTATATGTCGGAAACGCGATTTTAATACCCTGAGGCAGCACTATGTAGCGCATCGTCTGCCACGACGACAGCCCCAAGCTGCGTCCGGCCTCGACCTGCCCCTGATCTACCGAAACAATGCCCCCGCGCAGCAGCTCGGCAATATAAGCGCCGCTGTTCAGGCCAAAGGCAACGATGGCGGCGACCTCCTTGGGCACAAAGCGCAAGGCCTGAATGGAGCCAAAAACGCCGAAGTAAATTATAAGCAGCTGCACAACCAACGGGGTTCCGCGGAACACGCGGATATAGCCCTTTGCAAAGGCGCTCAACGGCTTAACGGACGACAGCTTCATCAGGCACAACAAAATGCCGAGCACGGTGCCCAGCAAAATCGCGCCCACGGTGAGTTCCACCGTCATGCCGAGGCCGCGAAGCAGCGAAAGCCAGCGATCTTGACGGATGAGATTTTTTTCAAAGCTTTCGGCGAACGAGGCCCCGAATTCCGAAAACCAAAGGAGTATGCCATTCAAATTCAGTCACTTCCTTCTAAAACAAAGGGGGCAATTTCTTGCCCCCTTTTGGACTTTTGTTATCTATTATTCGGCGTCATCAACGCTAAGGCCGTACTTTTCAAGCAGTTCATCCTTCTTACCTGTTTCGGCAAGGTCATCAAGGCAGGCGTTGATAGCGTTGAGCAGTTCGGGATTGTCTTTACGGACGGCTATGGCGTACTCCTCTTCGGTGAGGGCCTCGTCAAGCACGGTAAGAGCGTCGTTCTGCGCAACTATTCTGAGGGCGGGCTGCTCGTCAAGAACAACCGCGTCCAGTCTGCCGTTGGCAAGGTCAATAGCGGCGTCAACGGCCTTTTTAAAGCGGTTGAGATCGGCATTCTCGACGTTTTCCTCAACGTATATATCGCCGGTGGTGCCTTCCTGCACGCCTATCTTCTTGCCTGCGAGGTCGGCGGAGGAGGCTACGGTAGCGCCCTCCTTGGGAACAATTATCACCTGAGCGGCTCTATAGTAGGGATTTGAGAAATTTACCTCCTCAAGGCGCTCCTCGGTAACGCTCATGCCTGCGACAACCATGTCAATCTGGCCGGAGTTGAGGGCGGTGATAAGGGAATCAAAGGCCATATCCTCAATGTCGAAGTCCATATCCACAAAGTCGGCAATAGCCTTTGCGGTCTCCACATCGTAGCCGACAATCTCGTCGTTATCACGGTACTCAAAGGGCTCAAACTCGGCGTTGGTGCCCATTACGAGGGTGGTCTTGCCAAGCTCGGTAGCTACGGGAGCGGGGTCAACTCCGTCAACATTCACATTGGAATCGTCGCCGGTGTCAGGATTTACGCCCTCAAGGTTGGTTTTGGGCTCCTCGGTATCGTTGCCGCCGCAGGCCGCGAAAGCGCATACCGCAAGGGCAATAACGAGAACGAGAGCAAGAAGCTTTGTCATTTTCATTTCAATCATAATCCTTTCTATGTAGAATTTACACATTTATTATAATACGGCAAGCAAAATTTTGCAAGAGTTTTTTGAATAATTGTAAAATATTTTTCTGAGTTGACAAAACCGGCCTGCTATGCTATAATTCAGGTATATTGGGAGGTGCTTTTATGCTTGGGGCCATAATTGATATGGACGGAACCATCCTCGACTCCATGGACCTTTGGGAGCGGGTGGATATCGACTTCCTCAGCAAAAAGCGCGGCATTGAGGTGCCGGCGGATTATATGGGCGCCATCGCTCCGCTTGGCTATCGCGAGACCGCGCTCTACACCATCGCCCGATTTTCTCTGCCCGACACTCCCGAGGAGCTAATGACCGAGTGGGAGGACATGGCTGTGCACGAGTACGAGACCGCTCTCCCTCTCAAGCCATACGCCCGCGAGTTTCTGGAGAAGCTCCGCGCCGACGGCGTAAAAACGGCCCTTTGCACCAGCTCGCCCGAGAACTTCTACTCCCCCGCCCTCCGGCGGCTGGGGGTTTATTCCCTGTTCGACGCCTTTGTCACTACCGGCGACGTGGGCAAGAGCAAGGCCTATCCCGACGTATATCTTGAGGCCGCCCGCCGCCTCGGCCTTAAAGCGCACGATTGCACCGCCTTTGAGGATATTCCCCTCGCCGCAGCCGGCGCCAAGGCCGCCGGTATGAACGTCTGCGGGGTTTATGACAGCCACAGCGCGGATAAGACATCCGAGATGAAACGCCTCTGCGACAGATATGTTATGTCCCTCGCCGAGCTGCTTTGATTGAATTTACTTGAACCACTTATAATACGCACGAAAAAAAACGGACGGCAAAAAGCCGTCCGTTCTTTGCTGTGCGCTTTACCTTTGCATATCTATTACTTCTTCTGCCATTTTGGCTAAATTCTCGGCGGTGAGGGGCGAGTCGATGCAGACAAAGCCGAAACGCTCATCGCCGTCGTCCCACGAAAGGCCCTTTATCTCCTTAACCTCCACCTTGTCGCTTCCGAAGCTGAACACGTACTTCCCGCTGTCGCGGTCGGCTATGTCCTGCTCGGTCAGCTTGTAGCTGCCCGGCACAAACTTATTCATGTAGCTGTAGTAATAAAGCTCGCAGCCGCCGTGCTCTCCTACTATATCGCCCTCGGGCGCGTCGTTGGTCTTTGCGGCGTTGACGTGGAGGTCAACGCAGTCGCCGTCAAGGGCGTAGCTCATGGACAGGCCCTTATATTTTTCAACCGAATTGCCTTCCTCGTCAAAGTTCTCACTGTGGATGATACTCCCGTCCTCAAAGGCGTAGCCGTTCGCAAATTTTTCGGGCAGCTCGGGAGAGAAGCCCACGTCCCTGACGAGCCGCTCCGCCGTAGGCAGACTGCGGTAATCGACGCCGTATGAGTGGCTCTCGCCGTACCTCGCTCCGTTCACTGCCGCAAAGACCGTAGCACTTACGGCTAACGCCGCCGCCACGAGCAGCGCGCACGTTTTCACGCGATGACGGCGGACGGCTCCGCCCTCCGCCTCTGCTATAAGCTCCTCGGAAATACCGCCTACAGCCTTAAAAAGCTGATTTTTATTCATAAATTGACACCGTTCCTTTCAAGATAACATTTAAGCTCGTTTCTCATTCGCATGAGCATGGACTTGACCTTGCTCTCGGAATATCCTTTATCCTTGGCGATTTTGCCTATGGGGTCGCAGTACCAGTAGCGCCGCACGAACACCACGCGTTTGGCGCGGCTCTTACCGCGAAGGTAGGCCTCGATAAGGCGCGAGAGCTCAGCCCGCTCAAGCTCAGCCTCGGGCGCCGCCTCGCCGGAGGCTATGTCGCCCAGCTCATCTAACGGAGTTTCGAGGCTGCGGCTGCGCTTTTCTGCGGTGTAATACTCCAGCTTTCCTATGGCGGCATTGCGCACTATACGCCCCAAATACGCTCCCAGTGAGGCCGGCCGCTGCGGAGGTATGCTTTCCCACGCGGAGAGATAGGCGTCGTTTTCGCACTCCTCGCTGTCGGCCTCGTTTTTCAAAATCCCGTAAGCCACGGAGCGCACCATGCGGCCGTATTTTTTTTGCCGTTTCCGCGAGAGCGGCCTCGTCACGGGCAAGGTAAAGCCCGATTATTTCCCTGTCATCCATGCTTCAGATCTCCTTTGTTTCTTTGAAGGCCTTCACCATATAAGACGGATTTTCTGCCCGACGCGTCGCGCGGGGCCGGGAAAAAATAAAAGCGGCCGTCAGCCGCCTTTATTTTTTCTATATTTTAATTTTCGCAGAGCACATCGTATATCTCGCCGTATTCCTCCACACATCCCTTCCACGACCAGTCCGCTGTCATGTCGCGCAGCATCATCTGCTGCCATATTATGGGCATATCGAAGTATACGCGCCGCGCGTAGGCCACGGCGTCGGCCAGCTCGTGCGGACTGCAATTAAGGAAAGAGAAGCCCAGCCCTTCGTTTTCATATTCATTGAAGGGCGGCACGGTGTCCTTTAGGCTGCCCGTCTCTCTCACAATGGGAACGGTACCGTAACGCATTGCTACAAGCTGGGTCAAACCGCTCGGCTCCGAGCGAGAAGGAACAAGCAGCGCGTCGGCTCCGGCATAAAGCCTGTGACTGAGCTCGCGGCTGTAGTATATATTGGCGCTGAGACTCCCGCGATTGTTCCACTCGGCCTCTTTTAGTATGTCCTCGTGGCGGCGGTCACCGGTGCCGATAACAACAAGCTGAGTAAAGCCGTCCAAAATTTCGCCGAGCGCATCCTCGAGCATATCTATACCCTTTTGATTGGTAAGGCGCGAAACCACGCCCACAAGGAACTTGCTTCTGTCCTCCTCGAGGCCGAGCTGGCGTTGGAGCAGCGCCTTGTTTTCCCACTTACGGGCCCAGAAGTCGTTCACGTTGTATTTAACAAAGATGTTTTCGTCCGTCGATGGGTCAAACAGGTCGTGGTCAAGGCCCACCGTTATTCCCCTGAGGACGTCGCCCCTCGTCCGAATAAGGCCGTCCAGCCCCTCGCCCATCTCAGGAGTCTGAATTTCATCGGCGTGAGCGCGGCTGTCGGTGGTGACGGCGTCGGCGTAGACTATACCGCCCTTGAGCAGGCTGGCCCTCCCGTTGAATTCCAGCTTGTCAGGCACAAAAAGCTCCGGCGAGAAGCCCGTCAGGTCACGGATTGTTTTGATATCGGCTGTACCCTGATTAGCCAGATTATGTACCGTCAGCACAGACTTTATCCCACGATAAAACTCACCGTCGGCGAACTCGGTTTTAAGATACACGGGTATGGCGGCGGTCTGCCAGTCGTGGCAGTGGATAACGTCGGGGCGGAAGTTAATTACGGGCAGCAGCGAAAGCGCAGCCTTTGAAAAAAAGCAGAATTTTTCAAGGTCGGCCCTAATCTCGCCATAGGGGCGCGGCCCGCCGAAAAAGCGCTTATTGTCGATAAAGTAATATTTTATGCCGCCGCGCTCGTAGGTGGTTATGCCCACATACTCGTTATTTATGCTCTCGCCAGTGCTGAGATAAAAATGCGCGGCGTACTTGAAGTCCTTGCTGAAATGAGCCGGTATGCAGGAGTAAAAGGGTAAGGCCACCCGCACGTCATACTTCTGCGGATCGAGCCCGCGGGGCAAAGCGGCGGCCATGTCGGCTGCGATTCCCGTTTTAACAAAGGGCAGGCATTCCGAAGCAACTATAAATATTTTTTTCATGGTCGTGTACTCCTTTCCCTGATGCGGTCTTTCAGCGGTCAACGCCCGCTTTATATATTAATTATACTACTATTTTATCCATTTGTAAATGCCAATTTGTAAATTTTTTGAAAAGACCTGCCCGTCCAAAAAAATATACACAAAAAAAACTTTCGGCGACGGTGAATTTTATATTAAAACTACCATTTCTTTTGAATCCTGTTTGTGCTATCATTGTATGCAGTAAAATTTGTGCTTCTTTCGGAAGCGCCCTTTTTGAACAATTTTAAGGAGACGAAAAATGTTAAACAGGAAAATCAATATCGACACGGTCGATAAGGTATGCACTCTTGTGGGCGCGGCCACATCTGCCGACTTCGAGGTTGATATTCTGACCGACAGCTTTACAGTAAACGCAAAATCAATTCTCGGAATATTCAGTCTTGACAGAAGCCGGCCCGTACTTATGACAGTTGACGCCAATGAAGGCGACGAGGGCGTGGAAGACTTTTTCTCCCGCGTCGGTGACTTCATAGTCGATTAAATTAATTAATTTCAAATGAAAAAAGCTCCGTACATGGAGCTTTTTTCATAATTCGGAATTTTTCTATTGAATTT
Organism: uncultured Clostridia bacterium; assembly: GCA_947629005.1. Classification (GTDB taxonomy): domain Bacteria; phylum Bacillota; class Clostridia; order UMGS1883; family UMGS1883; genus JAFLUQ01. The sequence goes on along the minus strand of CANRCD010000002.1, from coordinate 26,573 downwards.
TTTCCCGCGGTATAGTATAATTAATCCATACATAATAAGGAGGGAACAAAATTGACTACCGAACAAATAAAGAACGAAATTGCCGAGGGCCGAGCGGCGTTGGGAGTGGAGTTCGGCTCCACGCGCATTAAGGCGGTGCTTATCACAAGTGACAAATCTCCCGTCGCCTCGGGCGGACACACTTGGGAAAACCGGCTTGAAAACGGTATCTGGACCTATTCGCTTGACGATATCCACGCCGGCCTTCAGGACTGCTACGCCAAGCTAAAGACCGACGTAATGGAAAAATACGGCGTTAAGCTTACAAAAATCGGCGCGATGGGCTTCAGCGCCATGATGCACGGATACATGGCCTTTGACAGCGAGGGCAGGCTTCTTGCGCCGTTCCGCACTTGGCGCAACACCATAACCGAGCGCGCCTCACGCGAGCTGACGAACCTCTTTAACTACAACATTCCCCAGCGGTGGAGCATAGCCCACCTCTATCAGGCCATCCTCAACGGCGAAGAGCACGTCTCCCGCATAGCCTATCTCACCACGCTGGCCGGCTACATACATTGGCGGCTTACCGGAGAAAAGGTGCTGGGCGTGGGCGAGGCCTCCGGTATGTTCCCCATCGACACCGGTACAAAAACCTACAACGCCTCTATGGTAGAAAAATTCAATATGCTTATAAAGGATCTGCCGTGGCGGCTTGAGGACATAATGCCTAAGGTGCTTGTAGCAGGCGAGAACGCCGGCGTCCTCACTGCTGAGGGCGCGCTTCTGCTCGACCCCAGCGGCGAGCTTGAGTCCGGCGTCGCCCTCTGCCCGCCGGAGGGAGATGCCGGCACGGGCATGGTGGCCACAAACAGCGTTACCGTGCGCACCGGCAATGTTTCGGCCGGAACCTCGGTTTTTGCCATGATTGTTCTGGAAAAAGAACTCTCGAGGGTATACCCCGAGATTGATCTCGTTACCACGCCTATGGGCGATCTGGTGGGCATGGTTCACTGTAACAACTGCACCTCGGACATAAACGCTTGGGTGAACATATTTAAGGAATTTTCGGAGCTTATGGGCGTTAACATCAGTATGCCAAAGCTCTACGACGCGCTGTACTTTAAGGCCATGGAGGGCGCGCCCGACTGCGGCGGTCTGCTTTCCTACTGCTACTATTCCGGTGAGAGCATAACCGGCTTCGAGGAGGGGCGGCCCCTGTTTGTCCGCACGCCGGAGAGCGACTTCAGCTTGGCGAACTTCATGCGCGCTAACCTTTACGCCACGCTGGGGGCCCTCAAGATAGGGCTGGACATAATGCTTCGTCAGGAGGGCGTGAAGGTGGACAGTATTCTGGGGCACGGCGGCCTGTTCAAAACCGAGGGCGTTGGCCAGAAGATACTCGCCGCCGCCATGGACGCCCCCGTCAGCGTTATGGAGACCGCCGGAGAGGGCGGCGCTTGGGGCATAGCCCTTTTGGCCGCCTATATGATTGAAAGGTCCGATGGAGAAGCGCTGGATATCTACCTAAAAGAAAAGGTATTTAAGGACATGAAGAGCGTTACCGTCACCCCTGACCCCGCGGACGTTGACGGCTTTAACCGCTATATCCGCCGCTATTCGGCAGGGCTGCCGATAGAACGCGCGGCGGTGGAGTCGATGAGGTAATCGCATAAGTGCACATAAAAAAACGGACGGCGGCGCCGTCCGTTTTTGTTTTGCTTTTTAGCCGAGCTTCGCAAAGTACTCAATAGTGCGAACCATCTGGCTGGTATAGGAGTTCTCGTTGTCATACCAAGAAACCACCTGAACCTCGTAAAGGTCGTCGGCGATGTGGGCAACCATGGTCTGGGTAGCGTCGAACAGAGAGCCATACATCATACCGATAACGTCAGAGGAAACGATGGGATCCTCATTGTAGCCATAAGAGGGAGAGGCGGCGGCCTTCATAGCGGCGTTAATAGCCTCCTTGGTCAGGTCGGCCTTCTTAACAACGGCGGTGAGGATAGTGGTGGAGCCGGTGGGAACGGGAACACGCTGAGCGGAGCCGATAAGCTTGCCGTTCAGCTCAGGAATAACAAGACCGATAGCCTTGGCGGCGCCGGTGCTGTTGGGCACGATGTTGGCGGCGCCGGCGCGGGCACGACGGAGGTCACCCTTTCTGTGGGGGCCGTCCAAAATCATCTGATCGCCGGTGTAGGCGTGGATTGTGGACATGATACCGCTCTGAATGGGAGCGAAATCGTTAAGAGCCTTAGCCATGGGAGCGAGGCAGTTGGTGGTGCAGCTCGCGGCGGAAATGATCTGATCGTCGGCTGTGAGGGTGCCCTCGTTAACGCCGAAAACGATGGTCTTGAGGTCGTTGCCCGCGGGAGCGGAAATAACAACCTTCTTTGCGCCCGCATTGATGTGGGCCATGCTCTTCTCCTTGGAGCAATAGAAGCCCGTGCACTCGAGCACTACGTCAACGCCGAGCTCGCCCCAGGGGAGGTTAGCGGCGTCCTTCTCGCTGTAGATAGTGATGGTTTTGCCGTCAACGGTGATGGAACCCTCGCCGGCCTCGACAGTGTGCTTGCCCTCGCCGATACGTCCGGCATATCCGCCCTGAGCGGTGTCGTACTTCAGCAGATGGGCCAGCATTTTGGGATCCGTAAGGTCGTTGATAGCAACTACCTCGTAGCCCTCAGCCTCATGCATCTGACGGAAAGCCAGACGGCCGATGCGGCCAAAGCCATTGATCGCAACTTTTACTGCCATTGGAAAACATCCTTTCGTTTAATAAATTTAATAAATATTGTTCTTTGAACAATTTATTAGCAAATTGGGGACGCGGCTTTGTGCTTGACCGAAAAGCCTACAATATCTCTATCTTCTTTATAATCGGCTTTTCCAGCGGAGTCTGCCCGTCTGGACCGACCTTAACCGAAGCTATCCTATCCACCGTATCCATGCCGGAAACAACGCGCCCGAAGGCCGCGTAGGAACCGTCAAGGTGGGGAGCGTTATCGTGCATGATGAAGAACTGGCTGGAAGCAGAATTGGGCAGCATACTCCTCGCCATGGAAATCACGCCGCGCTCATGCTTTATCGGGTTATCCACCCCGTTCTGCCTAAACTCACCCTTAATGCGTTCGCCGCTGCCGCCGGTACCGTTGCCCAGAGGGTCGCCGCCCTGAATCATAAACCCCTTTATGATTCGGTGAAAGCCCAAACCGTCATAAAAACCGCCGCTTGCCAGCTTAACAAAATTTGCCACGGTAACCGGCGCCGCGTCGGGATAAAGCTCAAGCTCTATCTCGCCGAAATCACCGTCCATGGTTATTCTGGCCTTAACAGGCTCTCCCACGGCAATCATCTCCCTTTGAAAATTGTCGGCGGCCGGATTTTATCCGGCTCTTATTCTCCTCATATATTATATATAATCCCACCAAATTTTTCAAGAGTTTTTTTATATTTTCTTTTGGAAATTTGAAAATTTTTCTTCGGCGGCCGGATCAGAATGCTGCAAAATCGACAAAATAACAGAAAAGAAACGAAAAATAAAGGCGCGTTTTCTATTGATTTTACCTGAATACTTTGTTATAATATGAATAGGTTTTAGCAGGAGGGACCTATATGAAAATACTGCTGATGTTTTTTAACGAAAGATGCTATACATACGAACTTATCGGCGGATATTTTGAGCCCATGCTCATGGATGGCCGCCGCAGCCGGCCTGTGAGCGAGACTGCCGCGCTCTGCCGCGAGCTTGCCGCATCCCGCCCCGACGCGGCCGTAGGACTGCTCCGCTTTGAGGAGCGTTATGCCCCCTTTACCGAGGAGGCCGCGAATCTGCTTAAAAAAGCCTCCCTGCTCACCTTTGCGCCCTCGGCGAGGCAGGCCATGCGGCTGACTATAAACGACGCGGAGGACGAACAGCGCGCCGCGTCGCTCATGCAGAAATATCCCGCCGTCAGCGGTTCGGGCAGCGGTTCGGGCTCAGGTGGGGGAAGCGGAAGCGGTTCGGGCAGCGGCAGCGGCGACGGAGGCCTCGGCTACGGGATAGATTTGATATGAAAGCAATACACTCAAGCTGGACAAAGCCTTTTTTCGCGCGTGGGGGCGAGGCCTTCTCCATGGAGGATTTTGAGCTGTTTACGCTCATACTCTCGGCCCTTGAATGGCGCAAAAACGGAGGCAGCATAAAAATGCTCACCGACGGCTGCGGAGCGGAATATTTCCGCTCCCGCGGGCTGGAAGATTTATGGGACGGAGGGATCGACACCCCGCTGGACGGAGTTCCGGCGGAAATCGACCCCTTTTTGTTCTGGGCGGCCGGTAAGATATGGGCGCTTAGGGCCTGCTCGGAGCCCGTGTGCCATGTTGATTGCGATATGATAGTGTGGAAGGATCTCTCGCCCTTGCTTGCGAACAAGGAGATAGCGGTGGCTCACCGAGAGACCATAACCCCCGAAGTCTATCCGCCGAAGGAACGTTTTAGCGTGAGGGAGGGATATCGTTTCCCCGACCGCGGCTGGGACGCGGCGCCATGCAACACCGCCTTTCTCTATATTAAGGATATGAATTTCAAGAATTACTACATAAACCGCTCGCTGGAGTTCATGACCGCCCTTCGGGGGGATGAAAGCACAGTCGTACCAATGGTTTTTGCCGAGCAGCGGCTGCTGGCTATATGCGCCGCCGAGCAAGGCAAGCCCATATTTCACCTGCTCGACCAATACGATTTGAACGGGCAGGATATTATCACCCATGTGTGGGGGCTGAAAACCGCGCTCCGCGCCGACAAGGCCAAGCGAGCGGCCTTCTGCCGCCGCTGTGCGGACAGGCTTCGCCGCGACTTTCCGGAATGGGAGGGCGCGTTGTGGGGCGTACCCGAGCTGATAAATCATCTGTGCTGATTTTTCACGATATGCACAAAAAAAGAATTGCCCCCGAAAATCCGGCTAATTTGCGGGTATAGATGAAGGGAGCGCCGAGTCGGCGCCCCCGCTTTATTTTATAAAAATTTTTAGTAAAATGAAACTTTTTCGCGAAAACAAGGATAAGTATAAGTGTACGGATTAGAAGCTTTTAATTTATACAAAGAGGAACGGATAAATGACGGATGAACAATTGCTGAAAAATTTGAAAAAAAGGCAGCGGAATTCCTTGGAACAGGCCATTGACATTTATACTCCGTATGTCAGCACGGTTATTTACAACACAGTAGGCTCGCAACTTACGAAGGAGGATACGGAGGAAATAACGGCGGACGTATTTATCGGTCTATGGAAAAGCGCGGATAACATAGACCTCAACAAAGGCTCTATACGTTCGTATCTGGCGGCTATCGCAAAGAATTGCGCGTTAAAAAGGCTTCAGAAGAAAACAAACGATTTGCCGATAGAGCTTGTCGAATCGGACGCGGCAAGAGCGTCGTATGAGCTTGCCGAGCCGAACGATTTATACAATTTTGTTTGGCAGGCGGTTGCCCAACTGGGAGAGCCTGATAACGAAATATTCGTGCGGTATTATAAGTATGGCCAAAAGCTGAGGGAAATAGCAAAAATTACAAACGTTAATTTATCCACCGTCAAAACAAAGCTTTTGCGCGGAAAGCAAAAGCTGAAAAAAATATTATCCGACAAGGAGGAATGACTGTGAGAAAAAAACGCAATCTTTTAAGTGAGCTTGAAATCAACGCCGCTTACACAAATGATTTCACGGCTGACAGCAACAGAATAAAAAGAATGGTAAATGACAGTCTTAACTCCGTCACAGAAGAAAGGACGATGTATATGAAACAGAAATTATGCAGAATGGTTTTGGCTGCCGCCGTTATTCTTGCGGTAAGCGCGACAGGAGTATTCGCCGCCGGATTTATACTGGACAGCGGCTTTGTGAGGTACTTTAACCCGGCAAGTGACGTTGAAATGAAATTTTTATCGTCAAGCGCGTATACGGTAAACCAAACGGACAGCAATTCGTCGGGGACGCTTACCGTTAAGCAGGTCGTTGGCGACGAGCGGAATTTGTTTATTCTAATGGACTTTGCCGCCCCGGACGCGGTTCTTGACTATGCGCGGTATCGTTTTGACGTGACAAGCCATATTATAGACGATTTCGACGCAAATACGAGCATAGGCTACCGTTTGATTTCGGACGAAAATCCGAACGACGACAAAATAACTCTGGTATGCTGTCTTAGCTTTGACAGAAGCGGCATTAAAAGAGGCAGCAAAATGTCGCTTACTCTGCGCGATTTGGAAGCGGCCAGCGAATATCCCTCTCCGTTCAAAACCGTAGTCACCGGAGAATGGCGCGTGACTTTTGCGTTAGATTACGGCGCTGATTTCCCAAAACTTACAGCCGAAGCTGATATACCGATTTTCGGGCGCAATTCTCACGAAAGGCTGTATGTATCGCCGATGGCGGTTAATATTACGGTTACGGGTTTTGACGCGCGGAGCGACGAGTATCAAAAGATGTCCAACGAGGAACAAAGCAGCTTTATCTTGAATTATAAAGACGGTCAATCGGAATATTATTCATTTGACAGCGGTATTCGCCACGGCGTGGGCGGCTCGGCGGACGGCACGGGGCTGACATTTACATGGGTATTCGACAATCTGATTGACGTGAAAAACGTTAAATCAATCACTTACTTAGGTCATGAATTTGCGCTGACGGATTAATTCTTTTATAAAAGGCCGCGCAAAACAAAAACGGAGCCCCTCGGGGCTCCGTTTTGAATTTTGTTTAACCAACCAAACCGGACTGCTCCATGTTCTCGACAAGACTCTTTTGTACGCAGAAGTACACGATAAGCAGCGGAACAAGGAATATGAGCACGGCGGCCTGACGCACAGCGTCGAAGGCGAACGAGGTCGCGGCGGGAGCGTCGAACCATGTCTGCACAGCCGTTACAATGGTATCGGACTGGGTCTGGGCGAAGCGCTGAGAAAGCTTAACCGCCACAAACGGGCCGTCCGGATAGAAGTAACCGGTGTAGTAGGTATCGCCGTAGTTCCACACGAAGGAAAGAATGGCAACCGTCATTATCGTGGGGATGGCGTTGGGGAAAGCAATCTTGAAGTATGTCTTGTAAAATCCGCAGCCGTCAATGAGTGCGGCTTCCTCAAGCTCTTTGGGAAGGCCGATGAAGAACTGGCGGAACATATAAATAAACATACTCTGCTTAAGACCGAAGCCCAGCAGCGACAGCAGATACAGCGTTATGGGCTTGTTGATAAGGTCAACCGTTCCTCCCGTAAACAGGGTGAACAGGCCCAGAACATCGAAGTTCTTGAAGCGCAGGTACTGGGAAATCAGCAGCGATTGCTGGGGAACGACGAAGGTCACGATAACAAGAATGAATATCAGCGAGCCTCCGGGGATTTTAATCCTGCCCAGAACATAGCCTGCCATGGCGCTGATGAACACCTGAATGACAGCTATGCTCGCCGCGTAAAGCAGCGACAGCAGCATTACCGAGAAGTTACCGTATACGAGGCGGATGGCGGCCTTAAAGCTGACTATTGAAAAGCTCTTGGGTACCCAAACCACATCGGGATTACCGAGCTCCTCCACGTTGTTGAGCACCATGGGGAAAAGCTTTATGATGGGGTAGAGTATGGTAAAGCACATACCGATGATAAGCGAGGCCGCGAAGATCTTCACTACAAGGCCTTGGAAATAGCGGGTTCTGTGCAGTGGGTCGGTGATGGAATTATCATTCCATTTTTCCTTGAACCACGCGCCTATGCCGCCGGTTTTGGCCTTTGCCTTAGCGTTTGCCATAATCTAATTTCACCACCTTCGTAAGAATAAATATCATAATCAACAACGCTGCAAGCACGTTGATAAGGAAGCATACCGACAGGGCGCTGCCAACGCCTATCTTGTTTTTCGTAAAGGCGAAGGCGTATATTTCCTGTGATATTGTAGAGGCCAGGAACAAATCGACCAACGTGTAAACGAACACGAATATCGTCATGTTGCCGACCATGGGGAAGGTTATCTTCCAGAAGGTCTCGTAGGTGGTGCAGCCCTCAATTTTGGCAACCTCGTAAAGCGAGGGATTGATGGACTGGAGCGCCGCCAGATATAGCAGCGTCTGAACGCCGGCTTTTGACACTATTGTGAAGATGTCGCTGATAACTCCCACAATGAAGGAGATAACATTGGCCGGCAGGAAGCTGTTCGTGGTGAACAGGCTCATCAAAAAGCCGGTTTCCTCGGTGGCGGTGGTTTCGACAGCCGTCATGTCGCCGCCGGTAGAGACGGCGATCATGTCAGTTACTATCGTAAGGCCAAGAATGATCGGAAGGAAGAATATAACTCTGACCACTCCGCGGCCCTTATACTTTGCGTTGACGAGCAGCGCGCAGAAAAGGCTGAATATAACTATCAAGGGTGTGTTTACCAGCACGTTTGAATTCTCGTCGGAGAACACACGAATAAACTGCTGGGACTTAGTGGAAACCTCGGTGTTGAACAAATCGAAGTAATTGTCCGTGCCGACGAACTCCATTTCCATACCGCCCGTTTCGCCAACCTGTACGTCGTTGAAGGAATAAATGACGGTGTTAACAAGCGGAATCATGAAGAACAGAAGGAAACCGATTATCCACGGCGCCAAGAAAACGTAGCCGTTTATCTTTTGAGTTGTGGCGAAGGTGAGCGGCTTTCTTGTCTTCTTTGTTTTTGCTGTTTCAGCTTTCATATTATTCCCCTCCTTCCACTATGAGGTAGCTCTGTGCGGCGAGGCTCTTGCCCTGCACGTCTACTTCAAAGGTGTTGTAGTTTGTGATCACCTTAACGCCGGAAGCGTAGGTCGTTTCGTAAACCTTATCGTCCAGAACGCGGTGGCCGGTGATCTTTGTCGTGCCAATCTTATCGAACTCAGCCTTAATGGTGGCGTACTGTTCTTTGATTTGATCGGCGAAGATGGCGTACTCGGTAGCGTAAAGCTCGTTATAGTTGGCTTCCTTGAGTTCGTTCACCCTCTTTGCGGTAATGGTGAACTTGGGCATCGAGCCAAGTTCCAGAGCCTGAAGCGTAAAGTATGCCTCGTTGGAGGAGGAGGTGTTCTCGCTGAGAGTTGTGTAATCCGTAAGACCGTTGAGTACGAGCTGACGGAATGGAACATTTTCCTTGATGAGGCCGTAGTCGCTGCTCTCGCGGGAAACATTGGATGCCAGAGCGGCGTACTTAACCCTGTTAGCGTTGGGGTTATCGAGGATAAGCTTCCTGTCGGCGGCAAGCGTCGTGAGCGCATCCTGAATTACAGCCTCAGACTCGTACGGGTTCCACTCGTTGTCGGCGTTAAGGTTCTCATAAACAAGGTTGCCCAAATCGCCGATTGCCAAATTCTTATACTCAGCCGCGTCGGAGCTGAATTCGTTCACAACGTGGGTGAGATACTCGGGAGCGATGGTGTAAAAGCCGTTGCCCTTCATATCGAATTCGCCGGTGGGAATGTAGTATTTAAAGGTTTCGATGGGATCGCCGTTGAAGGTTATCAGTGCATGCTTACGCGGTGAGAATGCCGCCGTTGTCTTGTAGACCTCGGAGGGATTAACGCCAAGATAGAGCGAATCCCAGTTTTCGTTAAGCAGGCTTTCAAGGGCGGCCTTGCTGCCGTTGCTGCCCGTGAGCTTGGCGGAGGTATTGATTGTGTTGTAGATGCCTCCGTTGAAGGCTCCGCGGTAATCAACAACCTTCTTAACGTCCTTGAGGTCGGCGTAAATCTCGGCCAGCTCGTCGTAGGTCGTCATCGACATAGTCTTATCGTATGGAACGCCAAGAATTCTGGCGTCCACCGTAAGAGACGAAATAACGTCCAAGAACATGCCGGGGGCCTCGGCGTACTGCTCGTCGGTCTTTTCCTTGAGCTCCGCCGTCTTAATGAGATAATCCCTATAGGTCCGGCTCATATTGTAGTAGTTAGCATCGTCAACGTAAAGCTTATAGCGGACGCGGCAATCGAAGTCAAAGTTCTTCGTTGTAGCGGTGAAGCGGGCGTCGTTATCACTGTAGGGCCCGAACACCTTAACGCTGCTCACCTGCATTACGTCAAACGACGGGAACACCTTGTTATATGGGGCGTCGGCGTCGCTGTTGGCGTCGGCGGCCAGCTTAACATTAATGGTGGCGGTGAGATCGCCGCTCTCAATTATACCCATAAAGCCGTTGTATGGCTTTTCCTCGGACTCGGAGGGCTCTACGGGGGCCGTCACGGAGGTCACAAGCTCCGGATTGACTGCTTCGTCCCCGACAGGCTCTGCCGTCTCGCCTTCAGCCGCTTCTGCGGTCTCGGCGGCGGGCTCTGCGGCTTCCGCAGCGGGTTCCTCGGCGCCCTCTTCGGCCTCGCCCTCGGCCGCTTCTTCTCCCTCTCCGCCTTCGGCTTCCTCGGGCTCCTCCGGTTTAACCTTTCTGTCGGCCATGCTGCCCATGCCGAACACGGGCATTGTAATATTCTCGCGGAATTCGCTCTGGTCGTAAACGGTATCGTAATAGGTATTGTCGTAAACAGCGCGGCTGTATTCGGTGTAGCCGCTATCGTAGCTGTTCAGGTCAAACAGCGCGCCGCTGCCGTCCGGAACAAAGATGAAGCCGTCGTCGGTTTCTTCGGCCTCAACCATGCCGAAGTTGGGCAGGAGGTCGATGGCCTTAAGCACAAAGTCCTCGTTGCCGGTCTTGATTTCGGCAGTGGGTACGCTGACAACCAGATCCCCGTCGTCGAGAACAAACTCAACCGGAACGGTGAAGTCGGCGTTTTCGGTAACCTCGAAGGTAAAGCCGAACTCGTTGCTGTCCTCACGGATAAGGTCAACATTATATCCGACGTCCTTACTGAGCTGAATAAGTATATTCGTGGCAGAAACAGGGGGCGTGCCGGAATATTTGTTATAGTAGGACTCGCCGTCATCGGAGGGTGCGTAAATCATTTCAAGGGCCTTGTTGTAGTTTTCCTGATCCTCCTCGGAAACCTTGCCGTCCTTGACAAGCTCGTTCACCTTGTCGATGAAATACTCTTTATACTTTTCAGCGTTTACCTGCTTGGGCATATACTCCTCGAGATTGGTGGACTCCTCGCTGGAGAAGTGGAGCTCGGCGCGGAATCCGTTATCTATCCTCTCTATGCGGTAGCCGCCCTCGTCAGCCACGGAGAAGTCGTAGCCGCTCCACACCTGCTCGGCGCCGGCGCCGTCAACGTAAGTGATAGCGATAGGGCCGGTAGCGCTGGATTCGGACTCCTCAGTCTGGCTCCTGGACTCCCAGTAGGTTTGGGACGCCACGTCCACAACCTTTATGTCAAGGTTCTTGGGGTTTACATAAAGCTGACGGCCGCCGTTTTCGGCAACAAGCGTTTCGTCGGCTTTCACGTCAATGGCTCCAAGGCCTTCGGCCAGCGCGCTTGAACCAACATCGGGGCGCTTAGAGCCCTTCATGCTGAGCTGAGGCAGCCATGATATGATGCTTATCACCAAGAACAGCGCGACGAGAATGCAGACGATTTTCATCAAGCTTAAATTCTTTAAGAAATTTTTCATATCAATCACCACCTTTTCATAAATTCGGAGCCGAAGGTCACTGCGAAGGAAACGACCTTCTGAATGAGCGTTATGTAGAGTATCGCCAAGAATATGATGATTATCGCCGCCACGAAGGTGGCAATTATCATCACAATGTTGGTGGCGGCGGTGTATTCATGCGCCACGCAAAGGCCGGCGAAAACGAGGAAGGCGAAGTATACCGCGCCGAACGCGCTTATGGCGGAAAGTATCGTGGCCTCCTCCTTGGTTACGACGTTGCTCAGAATAACGATGACAGCGTCGAGCACCAGCTTGGGGAACAGCGCGTAGGTGACAACGGTGAATATGTCGGAAAACTTACCGCTTCCCTCAAATATTGCCGTAACGCTCCAGTTGCTTATGCAGAACAGAATGAACGGGAATATTCCGAACAGGAAGGTCGTTATACTGTTCATCCTGAACATGGGGTTGTTGTTCATTATAAAGCCTGTGTACTGGTACTTTATGATAGCGAGCAGCCCGTAAAGGATAAGGATTATCGCGCCGAGATAAACATTTTTCTTGCCGCGGAACCGCACCTCGTAGAAGCCATCAAATGGGTGGGTAATGACGTGCAAGAGGTATTTGAAATCTTCCAATAGCTTTTTCATCATTTTCACCTCATTATAATTCTTCTAACTGCTTCTGCTTCTTGTGATAAGCGAACTCGGTCCACAGCACCCATACCACAAAGGCGAGGAAAACAATCGCGAAGATCGGGAAGTACTTCTGAATGAGAAGGTTCCTGTACCCTCCGAAAGCGGTGGAATAGTAGGTCTTATCGTTGCCCAGCTTGAAATACTCCATCGCGCGCTTGTACTCGTCGCGCATGAGGTAGTTCTTGCCGATAGAAACGTAGGCGTGGTCATAGTTGGCGTTCATGGAAACAATTTTCTCGTTCAGCGCGGAGGCAGCGTTAAAGTCTCCGTTAAAGTACTTTTCCTCGGCGTCAAGCACCAGCGCGCCAAAATCCGTCGTGGTGAACACGAAGGCAGAGGCCAGCTTGCTGTCGCCGACGATGAGGTTGTTCCCGTGCCAGCATATAGACGTGGGAGTGTTGAAGGTGCCCTCAATATCGCCCTTGCCGCCGAACACCGTCAGCAGGTTTCCATCGAAGTTGTAGAGGAAAACCCTGTTGCGGAGCGTATCAAGCAGAGCGTAAACACCGTAATCGGAAACCGCCACATCGGCGAAAGTGCTCTTGGAGGTGTCCTCAGGGCCTGAGGGCAGGTCGCCAAGCTGCTCGCTGTAACCGAACTTACGAAGAACGTTTTCGCCCTTGGCGTTGAAACGGAATACCATTTCCTCGGAAGCGGTATCGGTAGTTACCGCGTAAACGAAACCGTCAGAGTCGGTCTGAACATTTACAAAGGCGGGAGCGTAGGTCTTGGCCATCTGCTTTTTCTGTTCATCGGTGGCGATGGACTTCCAGAATACGTCCACAAGGCTTACCTTGGGCGAGTTTACGCCGAAGTAGCGCGAAAAGCTGCCGTCGGTGTTAAGCTCGATTATACCCTCTGTACTGCTCTTTACAACGACGAACATTCTGCCGGCGTTGTCAACGGCTATCTTGGAGGGAACGAACTCAGTGGAGCCCACCATGTTTTCGGGCTTATCAACTTCCATCTCAAGGGCGTAGGTTTCGGGGTTCAGCAGGAATATCCTGTTGTTGCCGGTATCGCAGATGTAGATGTACTGGTCGTTGGCATAAACGCCCTCGGGCGCGCTGAGTATGGCCTGCTTATTGTCGTCGTTAACGACGATCTTGCCCTCGGCGTCGCGTATTATTTTAATCTCACGAATCAGCTTGTAGTCATCGTCAAGGACGAAAACTTTATTGGCCACGGCGTCGGCAATATAAAGCCTGCCGTTGTGATAATAAACGTCGTCAACGCTTTGTATCACGTTTTCCTCCGTGCCGCCCTCTATCTGGCCGGAGATAACCTTGGAGAGCTCGAAGGCGTTAAGGCTTTCGTTGGCGCTTCCCCAAAAGTCGTAGATGTAGCTGCTGTCATTGGTATGCTCGGCATAAGCGGTTGCAAATGTGAAGCATAAAAGGATCAGCAGGCAAAGACTGAGTATTCTCTTTTTCATCACTATGCACCCCCTTAGTCCTTCATGCCCGAGCTGGCCATCGTTTCGATTACGTTGCTCTGCGAGAAAACGAATACCGCGATGGGAACGACGAGCATGATCAGGTTAACCGCCGAGGATACGCCCGTACGCACAATACCGGCGCTTATAATCTGGCTGAGCGCGTAGGTAATGGGCTTGAGCTTTTCGGTGTAAATGAAGTTGCCGCCGGTGGCGCCCCACAGGGACTGGAACGACAGGATTATCGCCGTTATCCACGCGGGCTTGGCAAGTGGCATTACAACCTTCCAATATATCCCGAACTCGCCCGCGCCGTCAATCTTGGCGGATTCGAGCAGGGATGAGGGAATGTGAACCATGTTGTTCTTCATCAGGTAAAGGCACAGCGTGGAGCCTATGGCGGGAATAACGACCGCCCAATACGTATCAATGAGGCCAATCTTGCTCATGATAATGTAGTTAGGGATGGCGGTTACGGTGCCGTTGAACATCAGGGAGTAGGTTATCAGGCTGCTCATGGTTGAGCTTCCGGGGAACTTATACTTGGCCAGCGGATAGGCCGCCATGGAGCCGAGGATAACCGTACCGGCGGTGCCAAGGAAGGTGATGAAGAAGGTGTTGAATATGTAGCGGCTGAAGGGAACCCAGCTATTGCCGACAATCTGGAACAGGTCGCGGAAGTTGTCGAGCGTGGGGTTCACAACGTAGAACCTTGGCGGGAACAGGAACACCTCGTTCAGGGGCTTGAATGCGTTGATAATTATCAACCACAGCGGCAACACCGAGAACAGGCCGAAGGCCCCGAGGAAAACGGTGAGGGCTATGTCCACGCCGAGAGAGCGGTTGCGGCGGGTAATTCTGCGGTGTTCAAGATATGCCTGGAATTTTTTGATAGGATTGAACATAAATTACTCACCCACCCTTCTAAGCGCCTTCTGTACGAGAATATTGGCGAAAATCATTATGAAGAACAGTACCGTGGCTATCGCCGAAGCGTAGCCCATTTCGTAACGCAGGTTGCCGTAGTCGTTAAGGTGCGTCAAAATCGTATGACCCGCGTAATCGACCGACGGGAAGCCCGCGAGCTCGGTGGATATGCCGGAAACCGACAGCGAGCTGGTTATCTGCATAACCGCGCCGAACATCAGCTGAGGCTTCATGGCGGGAAGGGTTATATACCACAGTTCCTGCCAGCGGTTCTTTATTCCGTCGATGGCGCCCGCCTCGTACATAGTCTTGTCAACCGACTGGAGACCTGCTATGAACGACAGGAACGATACGCCGAGGCTCAGCCATAGCTGAACGATAATCAGTATCGGCATAATGTACTCGGCCGTTTCAAACCATAGTATCGGGCTGTCGATTATACCCATGTTAAGCAGCCATGCATTAATGTAGCCGTACATATCGGAGCTGAACAGCAGCTTCCAGATAACGAAGGCGTTGCCCGAGATGGAGGGCGCGTAGAACACCAGGGTCAGCAGAGCGCGGGGCTTAGGCGGAAGCTCGTTGATGAGCCACGCGAAAACAAAGCACATCAAATAGCTTATGGGGCCCGTAACAACCGCGAAGAGCATGGTGTTCTTCATGGCTATGAGGAATACGTCATCGTAAACGATGAGGTTGATGTAGTTGTCCAGTCCGATAAAGTCAGGCACCTGCAGCATATTGAAGTCTGTCAGGCTGAGGACTATCGAAACCAGAACGGGAATAGCTGTGAAGCAAATGAAGATGAGCGCGAAGGGGAGTATCATAAGGTATTTTTCCTTGTGAAGTCTCCATGCGTTCGACCATTTCATGGCCTCAAGCTTTTTCTTTGGCTTCTTTACGGCTGCCTCCTTACTCATTTACCTCACTCCCTTCTTCGTGATATACGGAATCTTCAATGTAAGAAAGGCCAAATTCCTTTCTCTTCTTAGTCAGCTCATCGTTTATGTCCTTAACATTAAGGTAAAGGGCCTCACGCGGATTCTGACCGTCGGTAACAACATTTTTGTAAGCGTAATCGACCATACGGCCGGTCATGTAGTAGCCGGGAACATCGGGGATACCGACGGTGTTCTCGAACTGCTCAAGTAGCGTGTCGGCCTGAACGGCGGACCAGGGAAGCTGGCGGAGCACGTTCTTATTGGCCGTGGCATAGCGGGCGCCGCTGCCCATGATAGCCTCTATCGTCTGAGCGAACTCGACCTGAGCGTCGTCGCTGAGCCACCACTTAAGGAAGTCCCAGCTGTCCTCCTGACGCTCGCTGCTGCTGAGTATGCTCGTGTGAACGGAGGTAGCCACCGCCGTGTTCACTATGTTGCCGTTCTCATCCTCGAAGCCGGGCAGCGGAGCGAAATTCCACAGGCCCTTGATTTCGGGGGCGAAAATCTCCAAGCTGTTATAGGTGGTGTAATCCGCAACGCCGATAGGAATTTCGCCGGTTCTGAAGCGGTTGGAGAAGTCGGCGGATACGGGCAGGTTGTAGGCCGTGAAGAATTCGCACAGGCGCTTGAAGGCCACCATGGCCTCCTCGTCCCTCAGGCCGGACTCAATACCGTAGTCGGTGCTTACGCCCACAGCGTTGGCGCCGTCAACGGTCTTGACGATGTTCTCGTTCTTATCGTAATAGGTCTCACCTTCGCTGCCGTGGTAGAGGTTGCCGCCGTTCTGATAAACCATTGTGTTTATCATCAGCGCGGAGGGCATATAGAAGTCGTAGTTATTGATATGGAGCACGGATATCATCTCGCCAACCTCGTCCCAAGTCTTGGGAACCTCAAGTCCGAGCTCGCTTAAAATATCCTCGCGGTAGAACAGCATACTAAAGTTCTCGGTCTCGGGCAGGCCGTAAACGCCGCCGTGGTAGGTTACGGTCTCCAGTGCGCTGGGATAGAAGCGGGAAGCCTGTTCCTCAAAGTCGGGAAACTGGGTGAGGTCGCTGATAGCTCCGCGGATAGCGAAGTCGATTATCGTTGCCTGCCCCATGTTCATTACCACGTCGGGACCGTTGCCCGCGAGAGTGGCGGGAAGGATAACGCCGGCGGGAATGAGCTGAAGATTTACCTTGCCGCCCGTGTAGCTGTTGTCTATCTGGTTCTTTACAACATTGGACTGGTCGCGGCCGGTCTGCATCCAAACCTTGAGGGCGTCCTTACTGTTGCCCTCCTCGTCGATCTGAGTCTCGTCAACGAAGAAGGTGGCAAAGAAGCGAATAGCCTCGTGGTAGGCGGCTTTAAGGCCGTTGGGCTCGGCACTCTTGAGCTTAGCGCCCGGGGCGCTGAGCGTGATGGAGTCGATTTCCAAAGGCATCTGGGCAATTTCGAGCATCCATGTGGAAAGGGCGGAAATATTGCTCTTGAAGTCGTTTATCTCAACAACAACTCTCTCGGGGTCCTCTGCAAAGCGTTCGGCCTGCTGGGCAACTTTTTCGAGGTTGGTCGTGTTGGAACCCTTCTCGCCTGTTATCTGAACCATCATGTCAACGATGTTTTCAAGCTTCTTGGCCTCGTTGCGCATGGTCTTTTCGAAGCCGTCAATCTTGGTGCCGATCTCATAGTCGATGTTCTTGTCGGGAACGGTACCGGTAATCTGAACTATTCTGAGGTAGAAGTTGTTCAGCGACTGAACGCTCTGGTTAATGGCTGTGTATGCCTCGGCGAAGTCGCCCAAGCAAACCTCAAGGGAAATGGTGTTCTCGCCGGCCTCAAGGTAGAAGGGGATAGCCTCTCCGTCCTTGGCTATTACATAATTCTGGAAGGAGCCGGAGAAGTCGAAGCCGACCTTCTTTGCCTCCTCAAAGGGAACCTCGCCGTTTATCTTTAGGCGGCGGAAGCTCTTAACGCCGCGGTTCGTAGCCTGACGGCCGCGGAAGGATATCTGGTAGTATCCCGCCTCGGGAACATTGACCGTCCATTCAATTTTATCGCCTGGAGTCTGCCAGTTGGTGCCGCCCATGGTGTTCAGCAGAACATTCCAGTGATGATAGGGTACCGTATATGAGCTGGAGTAATCGCTTGTCATGCCGATGGAGGGCGAGGACTTGGTTATCTTCGTCACAACTTCATCGGTACGCTCGGCCTGACCTGTCAGGTTTACGCCGCTGTAAACGGGGCCGAGATTCTGAGCGGAATACTCGTCGTATGTAATGGGCTCGTCTGCCTTACAGAAGGTGATAGCGCCTATCTTCACGGCCTCCTTTGCTCCTACGAGCGTCAAGGTATGCTGGCCGGCGCTGAGATAGAAGGCGTAGGGCTCGAGAGAACGGTAGTTCTCGTCAGAGTAGAAGAATTCATAGCCGTTAAGATCCTCAATCTCAACCGAAGTGGGACGAATTTCGTTGCCGTTGCGCTGGGCTATCTCACCCTCGTTATTGAGCCACACGCGCTGGAACGAAATCTGCTTCATGCCGTCGAAAAGGCTTTCGCCGTCAAGCTGGATACTGCGCTGAGGGGTGGCGTTGGTGCCCTCCACAGAGTAGTACTTGAATTTGAGGTTGTAAAAGCCCTCCTGCGGTACGTCGAAGGTCCATGTTATGTCTCCCCTCTCCCCGAGCGTAACGCCCTTGGCATCCTGCTTGACTTCCATTCCCTCGGCTGTAAAGTTGTTCACGTCAACCTCGACAGGGGTTGCGGCATAGGAGCCGTCAAAGCCGTTATCGTCAAGGTAGTCCTGGTACGTTTCCTCCACAAAGGGTTCCGACGTACCGAGGTTAGCCACAGTGTCCTTTGAGCCGGGAAGGACGAAAGCAAGGAGCACCAGCAGCGCGATGACTGCCAGAATAACGCCCACGATTATAAGGCGTTTTTTTGTTTTTGCCTCCATTTGATTGTTCCCTCCGTTCACTTATTTGATTTCTACTTGGATTTGCGTGCCTGTTCTGTTGCCCGCGAAGTCAACCACGTATATCTCAACGGGGTAGGTGCCGGGCTCAGTTACGTCAAGGCTTGTAACGTCGGCCGAAACATTGCTCTTAAGGTCAACTCCGTTGACGTCCTCCGCCTTATCGACGAACTGGCTGCCCCAGTTGACGCCGGAGGTGTCAACATTGAGGCTGAGGGAGGGAATTTCCTCCTTGAGAACAAGGGTGGGAGGCGTGGTGTTGTTGCTGTCGTAAACATAAGCCTCGAACTTGTTCTCGTTTTCGTTACCGGCGTAGTCCTTTATCTTAATAACTATGCCGTCGCCGTATTTGCCGGAGTTGGCGAAGTCCACGCCGGAGCAGTCCACGCTTATGTAACCGTCGCGCCACTCATCCTGCGGGATGGGCTCGCCGTCCTCGTCAACGGCGTCCTCCTCTATCTTCCTGCGGAGCTGGAGCTTGCCGTCCTCGCGGCGTATCTCATACTCGCCGTCAACATTGTCGTCGGCTGTGATAAGCTCGGCCCAGTTTATATTGGCGGGATCGGTGCCCAGCGGGAAGATGAAGGAATCGTTGGCCTTGCGCCTTGCGGCGGGCTTAACGTCGTCCACTACCTCGCCCTTTCTGAGGGCCTTGCTCATGTTGTCGAGCTTTTCATAGATAGTGTTCTTATTTGCCTCAACGGCTATGTCGTACTGCGGCATTCCGCCGTAGTTGTATATGGCCTTGCCGGCAATGTCGGTCCAGCTCCAGAACACGCCGATAGCCTCGGAGTAGTCGTTAACAGGGGTTACGCCCATTTCCTCGAATATCGCAAGGTTCTTGTCGCCTATCTCGGGGTGGAATATATCCACGCCGAAGGCCAGCGCCTCGGTTCCGGCCTGCTTTTTGCGGTATTCCTCTATGCTGTCAACTCTGGCGTAGGCCTTGTAGAACTCGCTCTTATATGTGGCATAGGCTTCGAGCGCGCGCTCGCTGCGCTCGGCGTCAATGCCCTTCATCAATCCGACGCTGTCAGCCGCAGCGCTCAGCACATGATACTGAGGCGAATCGGCGGGAAGGCTGTCGGGGCGGGGGAATGGGATTACGCCCATGGACTGGCCTCTCGAAGCGAGACCCGCGCCCGCGTTATCCATCTGCCAGCGGGCCACGTTGGTGAACACGGTCTCTCCGTTTGTGAAAGCGTCGGTCTCGGTAAGCCAGCCGGAGTCTATCGAGGTGCTGCTGACGGTGGAGCAGGAAATGAGGTCTGAATCTATCATTTTATCCATATAGGCGATGGCGGCCTTGGCCTCGGCGCTGTCAAAGGTCATGTTCGAGCCGTCATACACGGCCGCGCCGTTGGAGGCTATAGCCATGAGCACCGCGTAGGCGTAGTTGGTATTGAAGGGCACGATGTCCTTATCGGGGTTCACGGGGCCCTTTCTGCCGTTATAGTACGCCTTGATCTTCGTCAGATAATCCTCGAAGCGGTTCCACGTCCACTCGCCGTTCAGATAAAGGTCGGCGGGATATACCGTCTTGCCGTTTTCCCGCAGAGCGGGCACGGCCTCTATGTAATCAATATTGTAGCATATCGGCCACGTATTTACAAACAGCAGGTCGCGGTTCATAAGGTAGTAGCTGCCGAAGGTCTTGCCTATGGGTATCCACGCCTTGTCAACGTCGTCCTCGCCGAGGAATACGTCCTCCATGTAGGGATCCAGAGGCTGAAGAATGTTCTGGTTCATAATGTTGCCCTGAACGCCGTTCCACAGCACCGCCAGATCGCAGTAGGGATCGCCGGCAAGCACCGTCTGTAGCAGAAGCTGCTGAAGGTCGCTGGAATACTGTGACCATGTCACGGTCACTCCAAGATCCTCTTCAACCTTTGCCAGAGCCGTCTGCGCAGCACGGATAGTGTCAGGGTTCATCGACGCCTCGCCCGTTATCTCGTCAACCCAGTTGGGGTCGTCCTCCTGCTGGGCGTGAGTTCCGATAACTATCGTCATCGACTCGGCGCTGTCGCCTCTTGCTGTGCAGCCCGCAAGAGCCGACGCCACAAGCAGAAGGCCCGTAGACGCGGCAATCAGTGTTTTCAAGTTAAACCGCATTTTCCCACATCCTTTATTTAGTAATTCTGCACACTATTTGCATATAACCATTATACACAAAAACTCCAAAAATATCAAGCCCTTTTTGTAGATTTTTTATAAAAAATTTTAATTTTCTGTGTCCAAATTAAAAACTGGGCAAAAACCTCTCGATTTTTGCCCAGTTCGTTATGTGAAAAATGCACAAAAGCAATTTTCATGAAAAAATGTCGTACTGTGTCGAAATTTTCCTGCCCTATCTGAGCGTTGCTCCGAGCACATGCTCCAGACTGCGGACGGTTTTGTTCATGATTTTGTTGATCTCGTCATCGGTGAGGGTCTTTTCCCCACGGTACACCGCGCTCATGGCAACGCTTTTTTTACCTTCGGGTATCTGGCTGCCCTTGTAAACGTCGAAAAGCTCCAGTTCCTCGAGCAGACTGCCTCCGGCCCTTCGGATAACGGCCTCAATATCGGCGACGGTAACGGCGTCGTCCACCAGCATAGCGATGTCGCGGCTGACTGCCGGAAAGCGGCTGAGCGGCTTATAGCGCACGTCGCCGCCGGCGTTCGAGAGCAGCGCGGCCATATCCAGCTCGCCGAGATAAGCCTCGTCAAGGCCGTAATTTTCGGCCACATCGGGGTGAACCTCGCCTATTATACCCACTTTCTTCTTATTAATATATATCTCCGCGCTCTTGCCCGGGTGGTATATGGGGTTGGGGGCCGCCGCGGAGAAGGTAACGCCCTCGACGCCAAGGCTGTCCATAAGCTCCTCGGCTGCGCCCTTCAGGTCGAAGAAATCCGCCGCGCCGTATGCCCCAAGCGTCAGCACCTTCTTTTCCTCGGGCAGTTCTGTCACGGGGAGGCTCTTGGGAATGTAGACGGTGGCAGTTTCAAAGAGGCGGGCGTTCTTGTTCTTGTGATTGTAGTTCCTCGCAAGCACCTCGAGCATTCCGGTCACGGCGGTGGTGCGCATTATGCTGGCGTCCTCTCCGAGGGGATTTAGAATGTTGACGGTCTTTCTCAGCTCCTCGCCGGCGTTTATCATGTCCAGCGTTTTGGGGCTGGTAAAGGAGTATGTCTGTATCTCATAATAGCCCTGTCCCACAAGGGAGCTCTTGATTTTCGCCGTCAGCCGCTGTTCGCGGTTCAGTCCGCCCATCGCGCCGGCTCCGCCGAGCGGCGCGGAGGGTATTCTGTCGTAGCCGTAAAGCCGCGCAACCTCTTCGGCCACGTCGGCCTCGCACTCGATGTCCATGCGGAAGGAGGGCGGAAGCACTTGCATTTTATCGACGTCCACGCCAATCTCAAGGCTGCGCAGGGCCGAAACCATAAAGCCGTCGTCGATGTCCGCGCCGATAAAGGCGCGTATCCTTTCGGGGCGGAAGGGAATGACCGTGGGAGTGTGGTCGCTGTTGTCCACGTCGATTATGCCGTGCACCACCTCGCCGGCGCCCAGCTCCTCGACGAGTTGACAGGCGCGGTTGAGGGCAGTTATAACCATGTTCGGGTCAAGGCCCTTCTCGTATCGGGAGGAGGACTCTGTTCTCAGGCCCAGCTTTCTGGCCGTGCGGCGCACACTGCCGCGCAGGAAGTTGGCGCACTCGAAAAGCACGGCCTTGGTCGTATCCTTTATTTCGGAGTTTGCGCCGCCCATAACGCCGGCCACGCAGACAGGCTTTTTGCCGTCGCAAATCATGAGCATACTGTCGTCAAGGGTATGGGGTTGCCCGTCGAGAGTTACAATCTCCTCGCCGTTTTTGGCGCGGCGCACTACGATCTCGCGGCCCTCGAGGAAATCAAGGTCGAAGGCGTGCATGGGCTGGCCGTACTCCAGCATTACATAGTTGGTTATATCGACTATATTGCTGATAGGCCGCACGCCCGCCGCGCGCAGACGCTTCTGCATCCATTCGGGGGAGGGAGCCATCCTTATATTCTTCACCAACCGGCACGAGTAGCGCGGGCAGAGGTCGGGGGCCTCAACGGTGACCTTGGCGATATCGTTTATGTCGCCGCCGGCCTGCTCCTTTACCTCTACCGGCGGGATAGAGAAGGGTACGCCGAAGGTGGCGGCCGTCTCGCGGGCAAGGCCGACAACGCTGAGGCAGTCGGGGCGGTTAGGGGTTATCTCGAACTCGACGACGGTCTCTTTTTCGCCGAGAGCCTCCATCACGTCGGCCCCGAGGGGGTATTCCTTTTGAAAAATAAGAATGCCGTTGGGGTCGCTTCCGGGGATCACTCCGTCCTCGAAGCCAAGCTCCTGATGAGAGCACAGCATACCGTTGCTCGGCTCGCCGCGGAGCTTACCGGGCTTTATGGTTATGCCGCCGGGCAGCTTAGCCCCTGGCAGCGCTACGGGCACCGTCTGTCCCACCTCGATGTTCTGGGCGCCGGTCACTATCTGAACAACCTCGCCGCCCACGTCAACGGTCGTTATCCACATGTGGTCGGAATTGGTATGGCGAACCTTGGTGAGTATTTTGCCGAAAACGACGTTTTCAACCTCGCTGCCTTCCACGCTCCAGCCCTCGACCTTGCTGCCGGAGAGGGTCATTGCGTCGCAGTATTCCTTCACGCCCGTGTTTTCAAGGGTGAGGTAGTCGTTCAGCCAGCTTAGCGGTAATTTCATCTATATCAATCCTTTCTCAATCAGAACTGCTTCAGGAAGCGTAGGTCGTTCTCGTAGAACAGGCGCAGGTCGTCCACGCCGTATTTTATCATTACAAGGCGTTCGAGCCCCAAGCCAAAGGCAAAGCCGCTGTATTCCTCCGGATCAATTCCGCCCGCGCGCAGCACATTGGGGTGAACCATTCCCGCGCCGAGAATCTCAATCCAGCCCTCGCCCTTGCACACGCCGCAGCCCTTGCCGCCGCACACAAAGCACGAGGCGTCCACCTCGGCCGAAGGCTCGGTAAACGGGAAATGGTGCGGGCGCAGACGGATGCGCGCGTCGGGGCCGTAAAGCGCCTTGACGAAGGTCTCAAGCGTACCCTTGAGGTTTGCCATGGTTATGCCCTTATCCACCACAAGGCCCTCTATCTGGTGAAAGACGGGGGAGTGCGTCGCGTCGGCGGTATCGCTGCGGAAAACGCGGCCCGGGGCTATCATTCTTATCGGGGGCTTACTCTTTTCCATAGCCCTTATCTGCACCGACGAGGTCTGGGTGCGCAGCAGTATTTTATCGGTTATATAGAAAGTGTCCTGCGAGTCGCGGGCAGGGTGGTCGGCGGGGGTGTTGAGGGCCTCGAAATTGTAGTAGTCGAGCTCTACCTCGGGCCCCTCGGCCACGGTAAAGCCCATGCCCGTGAATATGGACGTGACCTCCTCGAGCACCTTGTTAAGCGGGTGAAGCCGTCCGGCCTTATTGCGCCTGCCGGGCATCGTCACGTCAATGACCCCGCTTGCGAGCTTTTTCGCCCGCGCTTTTTCGGCAAGCTCGGCCTTTTTCTTCTCAATTTCGCCCTCAACGAAGGCGCGTATTTCGTTGGCCAATTGACCCACCACCGGCCGCTGTTCCGGACTCAGGGCCCCCATACCGCGCAGTACCGCCGTAAGCTGGCCCTTCTTGCCCAAAAAGGCCACGCGAGCGGCCTCCACCGCCTCGGCGTCCGCCGCCGCCGCAAGGGCCGCCGCCGCGTCTGAACGGATTTTTTCAAGCTGTTCTTTCATTGCCTGCCATCCTTTCAAATAAAATCATAATAATTATTAATTTTCATCGCCTTAATAGCGCGGAGGCGCAGGCCGGTTCACAAAATAACACAACGCCGCACGAAAAAACCCCCGACGCCAAAAAGACGTCAGGGGCGGAAAATCCGCGGTACCACCCTAATTTATCGCTCATAAGAGGCCTGTCGCGCCCCACGGGCCAAAAAGCCCTCGTCCTCCCCTACTCCGTTCAGGGGGCCGCTCCGCGGTGAACTTCACCCAAGGCTCCTCGCACGGCGCTTCCAGCCAACGGCGCCGTTTCTCTGGTACGGTTCCTCTCAGGCTACTCTCCGTTTCGTAGCGTTACTGCACATTCGTAAAGGATATTATAGCACACTTTTTCCAAAAATGCAAGAACTTTTTTTCACTTAAGCATGATTTATTAAAAGTTTACACTAACCGGGGTATTTTTTCGTGAAAAATTCCTTTAGGTAATACTTGACTAAAATGTAAAGTAATTATATAATAGTAGTTGGGAGGCGAACACGTCGAGAGGAGTAAATTTATGACTTACCCGGAGCTACCGAGAAATTCTTTGCCCCATGTCACCTACATTGCTTATCGCAAGCCTCGGGATCGCAGCTGGTCGTTAGACCGCTGGCTGGATCATTGGTCTGTGATCATTGTCCATGAAGGCTCCATCAGTTGCAAAATCGACGAAAACACCTATACCGTGAACGCAGGAGAAGTTTTCTTATTTGCGCCGGGCGTATGGCGCAAAGCGTGGGTCAATTCCGACAAATTCATCATTTCCGCCGTTGACTTTTCCGCGCCGCATTCCGTTTCTGAGTGTAAAACGGCCATTTTTCGCCCTCTGAAGCTGGATCAGCTCAATACGGTTCTGAACCGAATGAACTACGTCTACGTCTCCCAGGCTGACGGCTATCAGATGGAACTGGACGGCTTACTGCTCCTGTTCCTGCACTACCTGTTCCACCGAAGCGAGGTCAAGGCCGCGCATCCCGCGGTCGAAAAAATGAAGCAGTACATCATCGAGTACTATATGCGGCCCATAACCGCCAAGGACCTTTCGGCCCTTGTCCGTCTCGATTCCGCCTACTGCGGAAAGCTTTTCAAGGCTGAGCAGAACTGCACTATTCCTCAGTATATCAATAAGGTGCGGGTACAGGTCGCGTGTGAGCTCCTTGATCAGAGCGGATATTCCTTGGATGAGATAGCGTCCATGTGCGGGTTTTGCGACAAATTCCATTTAGGCAAGAATTTCAAAGCCATTATGGGGGTATCCCCAAAGTATTACGCTCGGCTTCGCGCCCTCGAGCGGAAGCAGCAGAGCTAACTCCCAGAATAAAACTCCTTGCCCCCTCGCCCACGGGCAGGGGTTTTATTTTTTTTGCATAAAAATTCCTCAAATTGCAAAATCTATACTCAGAAAGGAGCTGAACCTATGTTCAAGCACGAAAAACAGCTTTTCCACCCCGTAGAGGTGGAGCGCCCCAATCCGCAGTACGCCGTCCTTCTTCAAGAGCAGCTCGGCGGCGGCAACGGCGAGCTCAAGGCCGCCATGCAGTATATGTCCCAGAGCTTCCGCATAAAGGACCCCGAGATAAAGGATATGTTCATGGACATCGCCGCCGAGGAGCTTGGCCACATGGAGATGGTGGCCGAAACGATTAACCTCCTCAACGGCCACGATGTGGACTACTCCTCCATCGGCGCAGGCGAGATACAGACCCACGTCCTTCTCGGGCTCAACCCCGGGCTCATCAACGCCTCGGGCTACTCGTGGACGGCCGACTACGTCACGGTGACGGGCGACCTCTGCGCGGACCTGCTCTCAAACATTGCCTCTGAGCAGCGGGCCAAGGTGGTTTACGAGTACCTTTACCGCCAGATAAACGACAAAAAGGTGCAGGAAACGATTGATTTCCTCTTAAACCGCGAGGAGGCCCATAACGCCATGTTCCGCGAGGCCTTTAACAAGGTGAGCGACACAGGCTCAAACAGGGATTTCGGCGTCACGAAGGATTCCCGCATTTACTTCGACCTCTCCACGCCTTCGCCCGAGGGAGGCTACGGCAACGTCGAGGTGGACGTGAAGCCGCCGAGCTTCAATACGAGCAAATAAAGCAGTACCACCGGCCATGCCGGTGGTACTGTCGTTTGTGGAAGGTTATTTTTATATCATACCGTTTGACAGGCGCTTATCAGTCGTCCTCGCCGTCGGCTGCATCTTCTCCGTCGTCCTCATATTCCTCGCCTTCATCGCCGTCATCGTCACCCTGGATGTATACTAAAAAAGTGGACAAAAAATAGGAAGTGGTATAAAATAATAGACACGAAAGGAGAAGTATTATG
>CANRCD010000001.1 GCA_947629005.1 uncultured Clostridia bacterium | reverse complement strand
GTTACGCAGTAGAGGGTAAAAAGCCCTTGATTTATGCGGTATTACAAACGCAAAAACGACAGGGTAAGGGTTTTATATGTCCACCCTCAAAAATGGACTTCTATTGCGTAACAGGCAAAGAAAAAGACGGGCAAAAAGCAATCACTTTCCACTCGCCTTTCTCTCTGCACCCTGTACGGCAGCTACCCTATTTCAGTTTGTAGGTTGATACTGTTTTATGCGTAGCTACCATTTGGCGGCTCTTTTTTTATACAAATTTTATACAAAAACTGTCCTAAAACCGGAATTTTAGGACAGGCGGTTTTGTTGTTAAACCGTTATACGACACAAAAATATGTTAAATTTTGATGTTAAAACTCTCTTTACAACAATTTTATGTGTATAATTATAGCAGTATATTTTCGGTTTGTCAAGTTTTTTTGCGATTTTTTTGAATTAAATAAAAAAAATACAAAATGTAAAATTTCGGCGAAAAAATTCGCCGTCAAAATTATAGTCAAAGGAGAATTTGCAATGGCAAGAAGAGGAGAAAACATTTACAAACGCAAGGACGGCCGTTACGAAGGGAGGTACATCAAGGACTATGACGAAAACGGAAAGCCCCTTTACGGCTATGTTTACGCGAAAAGCTACGGAGAGGTGAAGGCCATTTTGGCAAACAGGAGGGTCTGCGGCGAACAGGGAGCAGGTTCGGCGCTTACTTTGGGCGACTGGCTCATGGGCTGGCCCGGCAAGGGCGCCGCGTTGAAGGAATCCACCCTGCTTTTGTACCGAAGGCACATAGAGCGCACCATCATACCAAAAATAGGCGGCATAAAAATGAAGGCCCTTACCACAGACAAAATTCAGCAATTCATAGATTCCCTGCCTTTGGCTCCCGCTACGGTAAGGCTTGTCTTCAACGTTCTCCGTCAAGCTCTGCGCGACGCTCGGGATCGCGGCCTGTGCAAAGACGTGTGCGCCAAGGTAAAGCTGCCGCAAAAGACCGCCGAAAAAGTGGAAATACTTACTCCCGCCCAGCAGCAAACCTTGGAGGCAAGCCTCTCTGACGGCAACGACATCGGCATTTTGCTCTGCCTTTACACAGGGCTTCGGATAGGCGAGCTCTGCGCGCTGCGGTGGAACGATATTGACTTTGAAAAATCCTCGCTGTCCGTCAGAGGCACACAAGTCCGCCGCGACGGGGAGTTGAAGATAACCGCGCCGAAAAGCCACGCCTCAATGCGAACCATTCCCGTTCCGGATTTCATTATGGAAAGGCTGAGGCTCACGCCGAGAAACGGAGAGTATGTTCTGTCCAATAACGGCGGGCCGGTGGAGGTGCGCTGTTACCGGCGGAGCTTTAAGCGGATACTGGCAGCGGCGGGGCTGCCGAATATCAAATTCCACGCTTTGCGCCACACCTTTAGCTCTCGTGCACTGGAAGTGGGTATGGATTACAAAACCTTGAGCGAGGTATTGGGTCATGCCTCCGTTGCCACTACCATGGATCTATATGTACATTCGCTTGATGAGTATAAACGCAGCCAAATGGACAAGCTGAGAAAAATTTACGTCGGCAATTCTCCGTCGGTATCCGCCGTCAGCAATATTGCAAAAACGGCTTCGTTATAGGATTTATTTGCTCGCTGTCCTAAAATTCCGGTTTTAGGACAGCTTAAAACGTAGTTGACTTCGAAGGTGGCGGGCTGAGGCAAAAGCGCTCCGCGGTTCGGGCCGGCTGCCCGCCCCGCTTCGGAAGCCGCATACTTATTGTGGCCGTCATTCGCCAAGCTATGCGCCGATTACTGTGCGGCCGATAAGCTCATAGGCCGCAGCAAAGAGCGCCCCTCTCCGGATTTTTGTCGGGGGGGGGGGTATTAGTTATAAATATATATGTGAAATAATGAAGAAGGGATTTGCAATGCGGTCATCGGTATCCAAGCGAAAAAATGACATACGTATAAAAGCGAACGCAAAGCGGCAAAGGCTTGTGGCAATGCTGCTTTGCGTTTGCGTCGTTATATCGCTGACCGGCTTGACCCCTTATAAAATCAATCCTTTGGACGGCCAGCCGACGAAAAACGCGATTGACCGCAAGGCCGACGGCAGCACTATGGACGATTATATCGGCAAGCTGCTGAACGACGAGAACGGCTCGCGGTACGCGGGGCGCATTTGGACGGATAAGACGGTTTTCGCTTATGATGACGCAAGCCACAGCATTGGTCTTGACGAGGATACGGACGGCTTTAACGGCAGCGTGGATTTTAACGCGGATTTCGCCCATGTGTTTTCCGCGCTGGCAAGCTCGCAGATAGTCAACGAATACCCGCCAAGCCCTATCGACCTTGTGATTGCGCTGGATATGTCGGCCTCTATGGCACAAAGCACCACGCAGCCTATTGGCAACGATATTATTTCGGGAAAACAGCAGACGATGGAAGAACGCATCGAAACGTCGCGAGTGCAGCAAACGCTCGACGCGGTGAATAAAACCATCGACGAGCTTATGACGCAGAACAGCAACAACCGCGTGGCGGTTGTTGTTTACGGCGCGGGCGCGACCGTGCTGATGCCCCTTTCACACTATAAGAAATTGGAAGACGATAAGCCCTATCTCACCGTCGGCGGCATGGAAACGCTATACGACCCGAGCGACCTCAAATATGAAAATGGCAACTGGTATTGGCAGCGCAACCGCGACGCTTGCTATACCATAGAGGTTGACGCGATGAGAGATGACCGCGACGACCCCTTTAACGTCGGGCCGTCGGTTGACGACGATGAATTTTTGAACGAGGAATATAAAAGAACCGTCAGCAACAATGTCGATAACGACAAGGTTCACGCAAACCCCGGCTATGCGGAGCAGAACGGCGATATGCCGTATATAGCCGACCTTAAGGCAACAAAAAGGCTTGCCGCGGACGAGTACGTTGGCTACTTCACCAACACTCAGGGCGGTATTTATTTGGCCTACCGACAGCTCGCGAAGGAAGCGGCGACGACTTATACGGCCGTTCTTTCCACGGGCGACTCGCATACCGTTGCCCGTATCCCCGCTGCGATTATCATGACCGACGGCGGCGCGAACTTCGCCTTTAATAAGATGAATTTCTGGATGCCGGAAGATGGCTTGAAAAACACGACCGACCGTAGCTATTACGGCGATTACAGACCGTGGCCCAGCACTGAGTTGCGAGAGCATGATGGCGTACAAACAAAAGGATATATAGAACCATGGAATGCAGATGGTTTTGTAAGAGACCAAAGACATTGGAACCATGAACCTGAAGATGCATGGCACCGTTTGACTGACAGTACCGGATCGCAAGTTAACGGTACAGGGCTCGATAGACTTAATCCCACAGATGATAATGGACGTAATGAAATAAGGAATAACGCCGGTGATGAGTGGTACAAGGTCTACCTCCCCGGAATAGACGATGAAAATAAGATAATTTCCCTATATAACAGAGGTATGGAAGAGGAGGAGGGAACCCTTGTTAGCCCACCCGGCTGGGATAACGCCGGTATTTTCTACTCTGCCGACGCCGACCCGTTCGGAACGTCGGGAACCTCGCTTCAACTGCTGATGACCGCTTCGTATATGAAGACTGTTGTCAACAAGCATTATCAGGCCGGTTGGGACGAAAACAATGCGTCGGACACGGGGCGTTACGAGTTAAGCACCTACACCATGAGTGTGGATTCCGATAAGGTTCCACAGTGGGGACGGCTTCGCCTGTACCCGACGATGGATCCCGCGGCCTTCCCGCTGGACAGCGGTTCGTGGTGGGGTGACGAAAGACTCGGGCCGGAAGCGGTTGAGAATGGATTGGGCTACACCAAAACACTCATTTATAGTGGTATGCAAAATGCATGGAATACTTGGAAGGGCGGCTCTGAGGCATTCGGAATAATGGGCAACACCCAAGCATATGCCCGCATTTCACCCATACCCGAGGGCGATGATTACACCCTTAATGAGTATGGCGTAAACGTCACCAACGAGGACGTTAAAAACAACATCGTTTACAGCGACGGCTTTTACGACGTGGCGTCCGCCGACATAGCGGATAAGTTTAAGGACATACTTAACAAAATCACGGGCAAGGTGGTTGTTCCCGTGTCGGGCGATAACGACGCGGGCGTGAGCAACTCCGTCACCTATCAAGACCCCATCGGCGAATACATGGAAATCAAAAACCAAGCCATAATCCCGAGCAAAACGGCGTCGAGAGCGTCGGACGGGAGCAACGGCGTTTACGATATGTCGCTGCTGCTCTTCGGCGAAATGCACGGCATGGTTCGCACCGGCGTATACGATTACAACTGGAACGACAAGTATATGACGAAAAATGGCAAGCAGTACGATACGTTCCAAATGGGCTGGTATAAGGGCGACGACCCGGAGGGCGACGTGCAGGGACCGTATACGGGCGAAACCCCGCCCGACTGCGCGACAGTGGAGAAGGCATGGGAAAACGGCTGGGTATATCGGTTGAATTATTCCACGCTGCTCATGTACGTGCCTATCGTCGCGAGCGAGGCGGGCGACGGCCAAAACCCGCAGGACGCCTCGCAGCAGGTGAAAAACACCGTATACACGGTCTATCGCTTCGCAGACGACAAGAGCGTGCGTAACAGCTTGCGCATAAATCCGGTTTACGGCGATAATGTGCCGGAGGATTTGCTTGAAAAGTGGAAAAACGCGAGAGAGGACGAAAAGGTTGACGACAGGCTTTACCGAAATTATGACGGCGTTTACCGCCTGTCGGACATTCGCGTTTGGGCCGAAAACACCGGCGACTACATCGACACGAACGGCGCGATAACGCCCGAGGATAACGGCGGCTACGACGATTCGCTCTATATCAACGTTCCCGCCGCCGCCGTGCCGACGCAGGCCGCAGAGATAACGCTCGGCGCGGACGGGCCGATAGCCTACCGCACCAATTTGAAGGATAAAAGGCAGTCCACGCCGATACGCCTGTTTTACGCTGTCGGCCTGACGGACGACATAATCGAGCGGGACGAAAGCGGCGCCGAAACGAACGTGAATATCTCCGCGATTTCCGCCGAATACGTTAAGGAGCATACCGACCCGACGGATAATCACGTTTGGTTTTTGTCGAACTGGTACAGCAACACGGCCTACACCGGCTACACAACCGACGAATACTCCTACCGCACGCGCGGCGACGCGGCGGTGAGTTTTTCGCCAAGCGTGGATAACCGCTATTACATCTTCCAAAAGCCGCTGCCGCTTTACGCCCACGCCTACCGCGTGACGGGCGGCAGGCTCGTTCCCGTGGATTGGACGGAGGGCGCGGACGATGGCAAGATAGATAAAAGCACCGGCGCGGGCAACGGCGAAACCACATGGGAAAACGGCGAAAGCGCCGCTTCGTGGAGCGGCGGCGAGTTTATCGGCGCGTACGAAAGCGAGGAAGCCTTTAAGCAGGCCGTTAGAGATGCCGAGGGCGGCAAAATCACCGACGGCAAGGGGTACGAATATTCGTTCGCCAATGGCGGAGAGGGCAATATTGTCGTGCTTATCGGCGACCAATTAAGCAAGGTCGAATCCGACGGCGACGGCAATTATACGGCGGGCTCAAAGTCGTTCTCGTCCGACGATTACTTCTTTATCTGTATAGAGTATTATAAGCCCAACTCGTCCAAGGGCATGGACATCAACGGCAACGAGGTTGAGGGCGCGAGCGGCGCGGAAAAAATCAGCCATGTCGTCGCGCGGCGCGGGTCGGACTTCGGCTCGGGCCTGCAATCCGAAAACATAGATAACGGCGATATGCTCTGCTGGACGGACATCAACGGAAGCTGCCCCATCGAGATAGAGTATAATTCCCGCAGCACCACCGGCGACAATACGCGCGGGCGGCCCACGCTTGAAAAGCTGACCTACGGCGAGGAAAAATTGAGAGAATATTTAGCAGGCTGCGGCCTTGACGATACCGAGGAGGACGCGGACGGCAAAACGGCTCTCGACCGCGATGTGACGTACTGGCTGGGCGTACAGGCTAACGAAAAAATGGCGCCCGTCGTCGAGCATCTAAAGGAAAAGCCCAAGGATTTCGAAACGCTGTTCGACTGGTCGGTCGCGGCGCGCACCGGCGGAATTCGCGCCGGCACAATGCGCCAGTTTATGGCGGCGAAGGAGAACAATGTCACCGATACCGCCAACAATTACTACATTCCCACAATCTCGCCGACGAGCGGCGCGGGGAACGATTTGGTAATCAACAACTACCTCGGCAACAACGGCCGCCTCGAGGTCGGCAACGTTACGCTGCAAACGACAAAAAGGCTGACGCTCCCGGGCGGAGCGGAGCTTGACGACGAGCAAAGGGCGCAGGACTTCCAATTCCAAGCCTATGTTCAGGGCGTGACGGGGGAGAGGGAAGCGATACGCCTGCTGTATAACCAATATTCTCAAACGTGGCAGCGGCGTATAGCCTATATCGACGTTTTGACGGATAACAGCAGCCTGCTGATGGATAACGGCGGCCGGCGCGCGCTGTTCGACTTGGGCGGATCCGCCGGCTATACCGACCCGCAAACCCCGGATAAGGAGCAGTTTTACGCTAAGCTTGTCGTACCCGTCACGGGCGGCGACGGCGAAGCCGCCTATTATTACGCCGACGAGGACGGCACAGCCACCTCCGAGCGATATACCGGCGAATTGAGCGAGCTTTACTACTTTTATCTGCCGCCGAACGACGGCGAGGATATAGAGGACAGCGGCGAGGCGAGCCGACGGATTTTCCAAGACGGCGAATACGACGCGGCCGACGCCGTAACCCCCGACGGCCTGAACCGCAACGGCCGCACCACCTACTACCCCGAGGGAACGCGCAAGCCCACCCCCTCCGAGCCGGGCGAGCGCGATAACTTCCGCGAGGCTACGGCGGGCCGCGAGGCCGGCACGCGAACCTATTGGGCGCTCGACGCCGAGCTTATCCCCGTGCGGGAGGTTTGGGAGGCCGAGGGTATGCTAAACGACATAGCGGACGCCAATCAAGCTCAGCCGACCATACGGCTGACGGCCCTCGAGGCCGAGCAGGCAAGCTCCGGCTGGCAGCACAGCGGCAGCGCGGGCGGCCAAGAGGGGCATAGGCACGTTTACTATTACACGCTTGTAATAAACAAACCTACGGGCTGGACAAGTGAAAACGACTTTATTTCTCCCTTTAAGACCCGCACCATGTATATGACCAAGCTGCTGCGCTTCGGGCTTGACGACGGGCAAGAGCTTTTCGACAAGACCCCGATTACGCTGCCCGGCGGCGTAACCGCGCTTGAAGCTGCCGTGCGCAGGAACACCGCGCAGTACACTCTGAAGCACGGCGAGGGCCTGTTGCTGACGGGCCTTAACGAAAACCGCGTCTATCGCTTCACCGAAATGCTCGACAGCGCACTGCTTGACGAGGGCTACACGCTGAAGGAGGCCGTTCACGTCACCGGGGAAGGCTCGGCCTATTACAGAAGGCCCGAGGAATTTACCGGCGTTTACTCGGTTTCCGGCACAACGGCGCAGTTCGAGCGACAGGTGCATTTTGTCAACGAAATCCCGTGGGGGAGCATAGCCGTCGAAAAATTCGGCGGCGAGGGCGAGCTGCTCACCGGCGCGGGCTTCACGCTTTACGAAAAGGGCGTTGGCCCCGACGGAGGCGAGGTATGGACGGAGGTCGTTCCTCTCGAGCCCGACGCTCCGCCCGGCGATCCAGACCAACCGAACGAAAAGCGGACGAGGCTCGTGTATATGGTGCCGCTTAGCCTCCCGAACGAAAATTACGACGCCGCCACCCACATATTCACCGACGGCGGGGCGGATTACCCCGTCCGCAAGGAGGTAGTGAACGGCGAGGAGTCGCTGTACTACTTCAAGCCGCAGTCCGCCTTTGACCCGCCCGTATGGGAGGCGCTTGTGAAAGCGGACCCGAGCCGCGTTCGGGCGGTTGCGGAATTTAAGAATTTGGACGTTTCCAAGGTATATAAGCTTGTGGAAACGACTGTCCCGGAGGGATACATCATCACCCACCAGCCGGAGCAGGAATTTACGTTTAAGGGCGAGGACGGAGCGAAAATCCTCCATATGCTCTACGAGGTGAAAAACTTTAAGCCGCTCGATTTGCCCGAAACAGGCGGAACGACAGCCGCTCGGCTGTCCGCCCTCGGCGCGTCGCTCGCCCTGCTGGGGCTTGCGCTTATGCGGAAAAGGAGGCGTTCGCCTTCGCCTTAAACGTTCGTTTCGTTAAACATAATTAAAATAAAAATAAAAGGAAAGAAGTGTAAAAAAATGAAATTTCAGAAAGGCTTCAAAAAAATCTTTGGCGTCCTGCTCGCGCTGGCGCTCGCGATGACGGCGTTCCCCGCGCCCTTCGCGCTTGCCGCCGGGGAGGGCAAAATCACTCTCACCGCCCCGAAGGATGGGGATAACTATGTTGACCTCGGCGAAATGACCGCCAAGGCCTATAAGGTGCTTGACGAGGAGGAGGGCGACGACACGCTGTTTACCGTGAACAGCGACTTTGCCGAGTTCTTCCAAACGGCGCAGGAAACCTATTATAAGGAATGCGTCGAGGCCGGCGCGGTTAAGGACGGCGTGGATAACCTGTATTTTACATACGAGGGCGATAAGCTCGTTTTGAGTACCACTAAGCCCGGAACCGAGGGCTATATCGAGGTTAAAAGCGACAGCGTAAAATCCCTTGTCTACAACGAGTCCGAAAGCAAGTATTTCGCCGAGGCCATCATGGACGCCATTATCAGGGCGGGCGCGGGCTCCGGCGAGGGCCTTATTGATACCGAAAACGCCGCCACTCTGGCCGAATGGCTCAGAAAGTACGCCGTGAAGAACGGCGTAACGCCCGAAAACGGAACCCTTCAGGAAGGCAAACCCGATAAAATCGTGTTTGACCCCATCGACCTTGGCTATTGGCTGGTTGTTTCCGAAAACGCCCCCTCGAACGTCGCCAACGTGGAAACCGTTTTCCGCCTGAGCAAAGCCGAGGACGAGGTAAACGCACAGCTTAAGCTCGAAACTCAAAAGCTCGACAAGAAGGTTAAAAAGGCCGCCGACTCCGAGTATGGTGACGAAACGACCGCAGGCGCGGGCGGCATACTCGATTACCAAGCCACAATGAATATCCCCGACCTTTACGATTACGACGGCAACGAGCTGCCCGAGGGCCAGAGCAAGGAAGATTATAAGTACACCATCACCGATACCATGCAAAACCAATGGCTGGTTGACGAGGACGACGCCGCCGTTTCCGAGGGCGACCCCGCGACTGATAACAAGGGCGTGTTTACCGTCACCATATCCTATAACGGAAAGTCCGTTACGTTCAAGGACTCCGCCGACCCGACCCCCGACAGACCGCTCAGCGATATTTTGAAGGATAGCGGCTCCTCCTACGGCAAGTATGCGGACGGCAAACAGAAATTTGTGCTCGATTTCGACATCGAAAAGCTCCGCGAGCTTGAGCTTGGCTCAGATTTCGGCGGCCGCTGGGAGGAAGCCAAGCTGACCCTCGAATACAGAGCCGAGCTGACGAGCGACGCCGTATGGGAGAACGACAACGATATTACCCTCAATTACAGCAACGACCCCAAGACCACTGCCGATAAGCCCCTCACTGACAAGACCACGGTTTATACCTACGGCCTCAATATCCAGAAAAATTTTGAGGGTTCGCCTGCCGGAGGTCTGGACGCGGCGTTCCAAGACGTTAGCTTCGAGCTTTACCACTCGGACGACGGCAAAACCGATAAAGGCAGCGCTATTGGAATGACGGGCAAGGATGGCGATTACAACGTGGCCGACAGCGAGGACCTTGATTCCGTAACCGAG
The DNA here is from genome assembly GCA_947629005.1 of uncultured Clostridia bacterium. GTDB lineage: Bacteria > Bacillota > Clostridia > UMGS1883 > UMGS1883 > JAFLUQ01. Next base: position 414,889 of record CANRCD010000001.1, on the reverse strand, counting down.
CTTAAGCTCGGCAGTGACGGAAGTCTGCACATTTACGGCCTGGACGAAGGTTACTATATACTCAAGGAAACTAAGACTCACCAAGGCTACGCAAAAGCCGGCAATATAGTAGTTTATATTGATGCGGACGGTACGTACACGATTTCGGGCCGTTCATCCGCGGCGGAAGGCGATGTTGACCTGAAAGCAAGCGCGGATAATGCAGGAACCGAAAAAGAACTGTCCTTCGCAGTTCTCAACCGCGCCGGTATGCACCTTCCCGAAACCGGCGGCCCCGGCGTTCTGGCTCTGCTTATCGGCGGCGTCGCGCTTATCACCGTCGCGGCGGCTATGCTCATTTCCCGCAAAAAAAATTCGGATGACTGATAAATCGCTCCGTTTGCCCGCGGCGAACCGTGCGAGAAAGGGTGTCCGCATTTGAAAGAGCTTGCCTACAGGCTGCTTGCCGCGCTGGTTTTTCTGGCTGGCGCGGCTATGATAAGTTATCCGCTCGTCAGCAATTATTCCTACGAAAGGGATCAGCAAAAGCTCATCGAGCGTTACGACAGGATAGTCCTGCGTCAGGACGCGGGCGCAATCGACCGTCATTTAGAGGAGTGCCAAAAATATAACCATGACCTCCTCGACGGCGGCGTTGTGCTTACCGATCCCTTCGACGACACCCAGCTCGACCCCGACACCATGCCCTACGCGGGGCTGCTGAACCTTCTCGGCGACGGCGTTATGGGCAGCCTTGAATACCCCGGCCTCACCGACAGGCTGACGATATACCACGGTACGCGCGAAACCGAGCTGCAAAGGGGCATAGGCCATTTGCAGGGAACGTCGCTGCCGGTGGGCGGCACGGGCTCGCACTGCGTGCTTTCGGCCCACAGCGGGCTTTCGGACAAAAAGCTGTTCACCAATCTCGACAGGGCCCGCGTCGGCGACATATTCTACCTTTATGTGCTCAACCAAACGCTCGCCTACCGCGTGGACGAAATAAACGTCGTGCTGCCGAGCGACACAAGCAATTTGATGATTAATTCCGGCGAGGATTACGTGACGCTGATAACCTGCACCCCCTACGGCGTCAACAGCCATAGGCTGTTGGTTCGCGGCACGCGCGTCCCCTACGAGGAGGCGAAAACGCCGCCCGCCGAGCAGCGGCGGCGCGTCGGAACATGGACGGCAAAGTATCTCAAAACTCTGGCCGTAGGGTTGGCCGTCGGGGCCTTGATTTTAGCCGCTGTCAGTGGCTTCAAAAGGCTTTTGCGCAAAAAACGCGATTGATCGAAGGGAGAGAAGGACGTATGCGAAAACGAAATATACCGTACCGCGTCGCGCTGGCGGTTCTTTGCCTGCTGCTTGTGTTTTCGCAGGCTGCGATATTCGCCGCCCCCTACGACGAGGCCGCTTCGTCCGCGCTGAGCGTGGAATTTAAGCCGAACGGCTCCGCCGCCGCAAAGGTCAAGTTTCGCGTCTACCGCGTCGCCGATGTTCCCGCCGACGGCGGCTACGCCCTTTCCGACGGCTTCGAGGGCAGCGGCGTCAGCCTTGACGGTCTCGATAACGCAGGCTGGACGAAGGCCGCAAAAGCTCTTTTCGATTATATGCGCAAAAACAAGCTTCCGCCCCTCGGCGAGGCGGCTACCGATAAAGCGGGCGTCGCCGAATTCGGCGGCCTCGCGAGCGGTCTGTATTTGGTCGAGGGCAATTCATTTGCCTCCGGCCGCCACACCTATAAGCCCGAGCCCTTCCTCGTAAGGCTCCCCGGCCTCGCGGACGACGGCTCGTGGGAGTATTCGGTCAACTCGTCGGCCAAATATACCGACGATTACTCCGAAGGCCACCGGAGCTACGCCACCCTAAAGGTGCTTAAAAAATGGCAGGGCGATACCCCCGCCGACAGGCCCGACAAAATCACCGTCGATTTATTCTATAAGGGAACGCATAACCGTACCGTCACGCTCGACGCTTCCAACGATTGGACGTATACCGACAGCCGCATCAGCGCCTCGCTGGCGAACGGCGAATGGTCCGTCGAGGAGGTCAAGGCCGACGGCTACGAAATGGAGGACGCGGCCGTTAAGGTGAGCGGCAACACCGTCACAATCTCCATAACCAATAAAAAGAAGCCCGATGAGCCGAACGACCGCTACGGCGTTTTGAGGGTTATCAAAAAATGGAAAGGCGACTCCCAAAACGACAGGCCGGAGCGCGTCACCGTCGAGCTGTTCAACAAGGGCGCGCACAACCGTACCGTCACGCTTCACCGCGCCAACGACTACACGTATACCGACACCCGCATAAACGCCTCACTGCTCGATAACGACTGGACGGTGGGCGAGGTAAAGGTGGACGGCTACGTGCTGGACGGCGCGAGCGTAGGCGTGAGCGGCAATACCGTCACGGTTACGCTCACAAACTCCAAGAATAACCCCGATGAGCCTGACAATCCTGATGAACCCGATAATCCCGACAACCCGGACGAACCCGACAATCCTGATAACCCTGATAACCCGGACGAACCCGACAACCCTGATGAACCCGACAACCCCGATGAACCGAATAACCCGGATAACCCCGACAATCCGGACAATCCCGGCGAACCCGGCAACCCCGATAATCCCAACGAGCCTGACAATCCCGTAACACCCGACAACCCCGAGGCTTCCGAGCAGTCGGATCAGCCCAAGCTGCCCCAAACGGGCGCGCTTTGGTGGCCGGTGCCGGTGCTTTCGCTGCTCGGCTTGGGGCTGGCAGTCTGTGGCTCGTATATGAGAAAAGAAAAAGATGCTGAAAGCGATGAGGAATAAAAAGGTCGGAACAACGGTGACCGCAATCGGCGCCGCGCTCATGCTCGCCGCCGCGGGGCTGACGCTGTTCAACCTATGGGACGAAAGCCGCGCCGAGCGTTCGGTCGAAACGACTCTCGACGGCATACTTGACGAAATGGAAAACGGAACGCCGCAGGCCCCTGTGCTTGAGCAAGGCTGGAGCATCGAGGCGCAAATGCCGTCGGTCGTGCTTGACGGCGGCGATTATCTCGGAATATTGGAAATCCCCTCCCTCGAGCTCGCCCTGCCGATATGCGATGAGTGGAGCTATCCCAACCTCAGCCGCTCTCCCTGTCGGTACGCGGGCGGGCTTTATTCCCATGATTTGGTTATAGCGGGGCATAATTACCGCTCGCATTTCGGTCATCTTGGCAGGCTTAGCGTCGGCGACGAGGTGTTTTTCACCGATATGGATAGAAACCGCTTCGCTTACCGTGTTTCGGAGATAAGCACCCTTGGCCCCACCGCCGTCGGGGAAATGACCGCTACCGGCGAATGGGATTTGACCCTTTTCACCTGTACCCTCGGCGGCCGCAGCCGTATGACCGTGCGCTGTGCCTCACAAAGCGAGGAATTGGATTAGGCGGCGTATATTATTAAAATCAGTCGTCTGTTTAAGTGTGAAATGGATAGGGTAGTATCCTCTCTTGTAGTGGAATTTTCTGTCCGCATCCGTTGCTTTTCTGAATTAACGCAAATATTTTAACAAAAGCAAAAGGCGTTGAGCGCAGGCCAAATGAGAAAAAACATCGTCCGCTCCGGCATGGGGCGGACGATGTGCGTTTATGAATCTCAATAGTACTTCTTGCTGCTTTTGAGGTCGGTCACGCGGCGGAGGGCCTTGCCGAAATTATCAAATCAAAATGATGCCGGAAAAGCCCATGGCTATGACATAATCTACATTTCGTAAACTTGAAAACTTTTTTCAAGTTTCTACTCTATGGGGATTATATCAGGTTGGCTGTGGGCTTGCTCTTTAGCGGAGGATAATCACGTCAGCGATGTGCGGCGGCACATAAAACGCGCCGCCTAAAGTTTTCTTCTGTATTCTCCGGGGCTTTCGCCTATTGTACGCTTAAAAATTTTGCTGAACTGATATTCGTCGCAAAAGCCCACGCTGTCGGCAATTTCCTCAAGGGTGGCCGCATAGTCGTCGCTCATATAGCGTATCGCCGTATCTATGCGCAGCTTGTTGATGCACTCCGTCACCGTGCAGCCCATCTCATGTTTAAAGAGAGTGCCGCAGTAGGCCGGAGTGATGCCTGTGATACGACTTAGGTCACGCATGGTAACGCCGCGTTGATAATTCTCAATCAAATATTCCCGCATTTTCTCCACATACTTATTCAGCCCGCCGTTCAGGCACGAAATAAATTCCGATATAATAATAAGCAGATAGCCGCGGATGGCCGCCATGTTGCTTTCCAGGCCCGACAGATACAAGTGGTTTATCCTGTCCATGTACAGATTGATTTGCTCAAACCTTTTCCCATGCACTATCACCGGCTCGGTCAGGCCGTCTATTTTTTCGGCGAAAAAATCTACGTCGCTCTCCTTAAAGCCCGGTGTTTTTGCTTTTCGCTCGGTCCCCGGCGGGCAGAGCAGCATATCTCCGGCGCGTAGCTCATAATGAACGCCGTTCAGCTCATATTCCGCGCTGCCCTCCAGATAGACGCAGAAAGAATAGTAGTCTATCTTGTCGTTAAGTATCCAGTGACAGTTTCTCGTCCTTCTGTTGATGAAATAAAACGATATCGGATTGAAACTGTTTGCCGGAATGATTGCCACTAAGCTCACCCCCTCGCGTCGGGTACTACCTTTGAAAGGTTAAAGCTGCTGAAGGTCAGATCATATCCGTCGGAGGCCGCGTTTCTGCCGGCGCCCACAAGCCTGAAGCTAAGGCTGTGCTCTCCGGCGGTCAGATATACGTTCCCGTAATTTTTCGTGAAGTCGTATTGCTCCGCCGCGTACATATCGGTCGGCGTGCCGAAGGATACCCTGTCCACATAGAGCTGGGCAAAGCCGCCCCGATTTCCTTTGCGGTGAGAGGCAGTCAGGTTATACAGCCCGTCCTCCTTAACCTCAACGGTAAAATCAACTTGGTCTCCCGTTTCCTTGTATGTCTTTTTGCTCTTGGGGGCGGCGGCCTCGTTGTTGATATATGTGCTCGGCATACCGCCGGTCACGGTCAAAACCTCGCCGACAGCGGCGGTCATGCTTCCCGACATAGTATATTTCAAGGCCGTGGCCATAGCTTCCTCCGCCGCGTCCACGCTCGGGGTTATCTTGATAACAACGGCGCTTCTGCCCTCGATCGGGAGATTGAAGCTGACTGAGCCGTCGGCTGCCTCGACGTCCGCACTCATAAGCACGTCTGTTCCGTAGTTCGCGGTCGCAAGGGTCTCGCGTATGAGTTCGGCCTCTATATGCGTCTTTCCGTTGTGGGTGAGGTATTTGGGGATATTTACAAGGCTCACCGAGGCGGGCTTATCCTCCTGCTCCCAGTTGCCAAGGAGAACCACCGAACGGGCCGCGTCCGTGGCCGCGTCTGTCGTCGCGAGGCACTCAAGCTCGTTTATGTCCGTTTCGGCCTCGACCTTCACGCCGGACATCAGGCGGTAAGCGTTGTATACATACCAAATTCCCGTGGGCATATTCCCGTTCTCAAAATCGGCCATTTGGCCCATATCGGTCTGACAGTTGGGGTCGTTGCCCGCAAGGCCCCAAGCGGATTTTAGGCCGAATTTGAGGCCGTATTTTTCGGCGCGCTCCATACCGGTTATGTAGGCCGCGCAAAGCCCGGGATTGTAGGTGCCCTGACTTATGCGGGCGCTGTCCGTTGTGCCGTAGCCCGTTCCCTGATATTCGGTAATGGCAAAGGGCATAGGCTCGATTTTGTTTTCAATCATCCAGTCGCGAAGCTCCCTGCAGTGGGCCTCGGTATCCGACCTCGAGGCTGTCAGCTCGTGCCATGACAAAATGTCCGGCAGGCAGCCGTTATCTCTGCAATAGCTCAAAAAGCCCGTCAAATCGCCGAACAAGTATTTGCAGGTTTCAGGGCCTTGAACAAGGGCGGAAGCGTCGTGAGTCTTTACTGCCTCGTAAGCGTAACGGAACGCCGTTCTGAAAGCGGAGCCAAACCTTCCGCCCCATTGCAGATCGGGCTCGTTCCACGGTATTCATGAGTAGACCTTCTTTCCCGCCGCTTCGTTCATAAGTCCGTTGATGTATTTTTTCCACGTTTCGCCGCCGTTTTCAAGGGCGGCGTTTTGCCAGTCGCTATGCAGGGGCTTGAAGCCGTAATAAAGCCCAACCATCAGCTTTGTGTCGGGGTTGTTTTCCATAATGCGGTCATAGGTGTCCTCGTCAAAGATGCCGGGGAGATATTCGTAATTGTTGTCAAAATCCTTTTGATGGGCCTGCCCGCGAATGGCGTTCATGATAACTCCGTCGGTGAGCCAGCCGGCCGGCCGCTTGTAATCCATGGCGTGGAGCGAGCCGCTGGCGATGCGGGAGCTTTCGCCTATCACCTTGCCGTAGTCCACCGTGACCGCGATGTCCTCGTCGCCGCCGTTGGGGTTTATTGCCCAAAGGCTGCCTCCCCTTGCCTCAAGCTTTGTGCCTTCGGGAGCGTTTCCCGACAGGGCAAAATGGTAGAGAACGCCGCTGTCCGCCCCATTTTGCAGCCTTGCCACCAAAACGGAGCTGCCGTACCGTGGCAGAGAAATTTTCGTGACCGACTCTGAGGTTATCCTGCCGGTTATATTTATCACGCCGCCGTTTTTCTCAATTTCGGCAATTTTGGTATTTCCGCTTAAGTTGAGAGTTCCTCCGCTCATAACAAGTTTACCTATCCTTTTTTCGGCTTTTTCGCTGTCATCAATTAAATTCATCGTACCCGATGTGATGTTTATGTCCGCCGCGTCGTTGTTTTCTATGACGCAGCCGTAAATATTTGCCACGGTCTCACTTTGGTCGAGGGAAAGCCTAAGATGATTGTCGGTAATCGTTGACGAGTGCATATTCACCGTTCCCGGGCTGTTCGCGGACTTGCCAAGGGTCAGAGCGCCTCTGTTGCCGGAGCTGCTCGACTTCCAGCCATGGGCGGTGACATTTACCAGTCCCAGCTTCCGCGGCCCATCCAAAGACAGGTGTCGGTCATGGTGCGGCCGCCGCCGTCCAATATTATGTTTTTGAGAGTCGCCGCCACGCCGTCGCTTTTATTGGCCAATGTGGCCTGCGAAACGTCGGCGTTCTCATTCGTGAGAATGTGGTCCTGTCCGTCAATAGTGACATTTGAGTCAATTCTCAACTGGTCGATGTCAAAGCTCGCGCCGAGAACAATCTCTCCGCCGCGTTTCACGGCGTCCGCCAGTGCGGCCGCGTCCGTGACCGTTGCCGCCGCCGAGACAGGAACGGTCATGCCCGCCGCCACAGCTAACGCGGAAAACAATGAAAGTATTTTTTTCATAATAAATCACTCACCTTTTCATTTATAATGAATAAATACATTATATTATAAAAGTAAAACTGTTTCAATGTCTGAAATTTGAATATTTGTGCGTTTTTAGAAAATTTAAAATTTAAAGATACGATGAAGGTTCCTTCACCGTGCCTCAAGCAATCCGTCGCCTTACGGCCATACCGCCGGGCTATTAGCTTTCAATAAAGACGTATATGCTCGAGATATGGCGCCTTGCTTTTGAATATGAGCGGCGCGCCGTCAATAGTGGTAAAAACAAAACCGGGGCCAACTGACCCCGGTTTTGTTTTTACCACTATCAGTAGTACTTCTTGCAATCCTTCAGGTCTGTTACGCGGCGGAGCGCTTCACCGAAGCGCTGGAAGTGCACTACCTCGCGCTCGCGGAGGAATTTGATGACGTCGATGACGTCCGGGTCGTCCGCAAGGGTTAGTATATTGTCGTATACTGTGCGGGCCTTCTGCTCCGCTGCCATATCCTCGGTGAGGTTAGCTATCACGTCGGACATTGAGTTGATATAAGCGGCAGTCCACGGAACGCCCGCGGCGCTTGCGGGGAACACGCCGGTGCCGAAATCAACATAGTAATCGGCGAAGCCGCCGTCTTTTATTTCTTTTTCGGAAAGGTTGCGGGTGAGCTGGTGCACGATGGTGCCAACCATCTCGAGATGGGCCAGCTCCTCCGTGCCAATGTCGTTCAGCACTCCCTTGGTTATTTCGTCGGGCATGGCGAAGCGCTGGGCGAGATACCGCATACTTGCGCCCATTTCACCGTTTGGGCCTCCGTATTGCGAAAGGATTACCTTTGCCATTCTCGGATCGGGGTTCTTTATCTTTATAGGATACTCCAGTTTCTTTTCATACATCCACATATCTCATACCTCCTACATATTCCACGGCCACGGATTTTTAATCCACTGCCACGGAGCCGCCGCCGAAGCCGCCGAAGCCGTTATCGGGCCGTATGCGGCCTCGTATTCCATGCGGGCCTTACGGCCGCACTCAACGGCCTCCTTATACTTCGTGAGCGCCGTCTGGCAATCGGGATGTGTGTCCAGATAAAGCAGTAGGTCATAGGCCGTGAAATCGGCCTCCTGAACCTTTTTCAGCATTTGCATACGTCCTTCTTCAGCCATTTTACCGTACCTCCGTCTTGCAAAAATTGTTGCCGTAAACGCCGAAGGGCAGATTGAGCTCCGGGAATACGGTGCCGTTTTTCAGGGCGTCGGCGCAGTCATAAAGCGAGCCGAGCTCCTGCATGGGGGTATAGGAGTAGGCGAGAGGCAGCTGCTCAAGGCAGGTGCAGTCGTCCTTTTCGATAAAATCGTTCATCATAAAGTCCATTATCTCCTTCATGCTAAATCTCCTTCTTTGATTGGGAAGCGCTTTCCCATAACATATTATGAGGAAAAGTTGTTTTTGTGTTGCAAAAGAGGGAATTTTGTAGTATAATTAAGATAACGATAGGGGGCGGAGAATATGGAGTTTTCGGGAAAGGCTAAGGAAACGGCGGAGTGCCGCTTTTGCAGGTATGCCGCCGAGGATGGGGAGGGCTATGTGTGCAGCAAAAAAGGGCGTGTGGCCGCCGCGGATAGCTGCCGCGCGTATCGGTTCGATCCCTTTGCCAAGCGGGAGCGGAGACTGCGCAATCCCGATCTTTCGGCGCTGGATCCGCTTGATTTTGAGGTTTAAGCTTCGCTTAGGTGCGTCGGTAAATAAGAATGAAGTGAAAAAAAGCTTCTCCCCAAGGAAGAAGCAGAGTGTGTATGCTGATTTTTTTTGACAATCTGAAGCGCCGCCCATCGGGCGGCGCTTTTTATGCCCTTATAAAATTAAATAAAAGAAGCAAAATAAGAGTATACGCCATGCGCATACTCTGAATTTTGCAAATAAAGCCTGCCTTAAGCGAGCGCGGCCAGAGCCGTCGCCATTCTCGACTTCTTACGGCTTACAGCGTTCTTATGAAACACGTGCTTGGCCGCAGCCTGGTCGAGCTTTTTAACGCAGAGGGAAAAACGTTCCTGCGCAAGGGCCTTATTACCTTCCGCAACGGCCGCCTCAAACTTTTTGATTTCGGTCTTGATAGCGGATTTGATCATACGGTTCTGAAGCGTTTTCTTTTCGATGACAAGAACCCTTTTCTTCGCGGATTTGATATTAGGCATGATCTCACCTCCATATTTTCATAGCAACAGATATTGTAGCACAAGTTACCTAAAAAAGCAAGTCTTTTTTTTAATTTGTTTCAAATTTTTTCTTTCATTTAATAAACTTACTAAAGGACGGCGCGGAAAAATTTTAAAAAAATTCCTAAAAAACACTTGACAAAAACCTTATATAGTGGTATCTTATTGTTAGCACTCGGAGAGATTGAGTGCTAACGACTGAGGAAAGGGGGGCGTACCCATGGAGCTCAGCGAGCGGAAAAAGATGATATTGCAGGCCATAATTGAGGATTACATCGCCACGGCGGAGCCGGTGGCCTCCCGCAATCTGGCGAAGAACCACGACTTGGGCCTTTCGGCGGCCACAATACGCAACGAAATGGCCGATCTCGAGGAAATGGGCTATCTCGACAAGCCCCACACCTCGGCGGGGCGGGTGCCCTCAGAAATGGGCTACCGCTTTTACGTGGACTCGCTGATGCAGAAATACAGCCTCACTATCGACGAAATAGCCGGCCTTCAGCAGTCTATGGACAGGAGCTATAATAAGCTTGAGGGCGTTATTTCTGAAATATCGGATTTGATTTCCAAGGTTACGCATTACCCGTCCGTGGTGGCTTTCCCGCGCGAGAGTCAGCGCCGTGTTAGGAGCGTGAAGCTCATCCTGATTGAGGAGCGTGTCGCTCTGGTTGTGGTTATAACCGACGGCGGCGAGGTGCGAAACAAGAAGCTGCGATTCAGCGAGGCTGTGGACTATGAGACCATCGACGTCCTCAGCGACTTTCTTTCCAAGCAGCTTGCGGGTCTTGGCGCGGCCGACATAACGCCCGCGCGCGTCATGCTCATTTACGAGGCCATGGGTCAGTACGCCGAGATTCTTAAGGTTGTCGTCGGTTTCGTGCTCGAGTGCCTCAAGGACGAGGGCGAGCGTTTATATATCGGCGGCACCTCGAACATCCTCAACAATCCTGAGTTTGAGGATATCAACAGGGCAAAGGAATTCCTTTCCTTCATGGACAGGAAGGAGAATGTTTCAAAGATGCTTTCGCTGCTTGACGGCGACAAGGACATCAACATTAAAATCGGAAGCGAGAGCGGCGTTGAGGAAATGAAGGAAAACAGTATCATCGTCGCCAATTACAGCGTGGGCCTGCTTCGGGGCAAGATAGGCATTATCGGCCCCACAAGAATGAATTACGCAAGGGTAGTGTCCTCGCTGGAGCTTATAAATTCACGGCTGAGCGAAATTCTTACTAAAATGCTCGGTGACAGCGACAGTCAGCAGGAGGTGTGAAGTGTGAATGAATCTGAAGAAAAGATAACTCCGGAGGAGACTCCTGCGGAGGAGCCCGCGGCGGAGTCCCAGCCAGAGGAAAGGGCCGAGGATGAGAACATAAAAAAGCTCGAGGCGCTTAACGACAAGTACATGCGGACGCTGGCTGAGTACGACAACTACCGCAAGCGCAGTATCCGCGAAAAGGAGGCCATTTATCCCGAGGCGCGGGCCGACGCGGCGGCGAAGTTCCTGCCCGTTATGGACAATCTGGAGCGCGCCCTTGCCGCCGAAACAGAGAAAAACGCCTTTTACGACGGCGTAGTGCTTGTGAAAAAGCAGCTTGACGAGGTGTTCAAGGCTCTCGGCGTGGAGGAGATAAGCGCAAAATCAGGCGAGCCCTTTGACCCGGAGCTTCACAACGCCGTTATGCACGTCGAGGATGAAAGCCTCGGCGAGGGCGTCATCGTGGAGGAGCTGCAAAAAGGCTACCGGCTCGGGGATAAAGTTCTCCGGCACAGTATGGTAAAAGCGGCAAACTGAATATATTAAATTGGAGGAATGAACAATGAGCAAAATTATCGGTATTGACCTTGGAACGACTAATTCCTGCGTGGCGGTGCTTGAGGGCGGCGAGCCCGTGGTGATCGCCAACAGTGAGGGCAGCAGAACCACGCCTTCCGTGGTTGCCTTCAAAAAGGACGGCGAGCGCCTTGTGGGTCAGGTGGCTAAGCGTCAGGCGGTCACCAATCCCGACAGAACAATTATTTCCATTAAGCGCCGCATGGGCACCAATTATAAGGTGACTATCGACGACAAGAGCTACACACCGCAGGTCATCAGCTCGATGATACTCCAGAAGCTCAAGGCCGACGCCGAAAGCTATCTGGGCGAGCCCGTAACTCAGGCCGTTATCACCGTTCCGGCATACTTTGATGATTCCCAGCGTCAGGCAACTAAGGACGCCGGCAAAATTGCCGGACTTGAGGTGCTCCGCATAATAAACGAGCCCACCGCCGCGGCCTTCGCATACGGAATGGATAAGGAAAGCGACCAGAAGATTATGGTTTATGACCTTGGCGGCGGCACCTTCGACGTATCAATTCTTGAAATCGGCGACGGTGTGTTTGAGGTTCTTGCCACCAACGGCGATACTCACCTCGGCGGCGACGACTTCGACAATAAGATTATCGACTACCTTGTTTCCGAATTCAAGAAGGAGAACGGCATTGACCTTTCTACAGACAAAACGGCTATGCAGCGCCTTAAGGAGGCCGCCGAAAAGGCCAAGATAGAGCTCAGCGGCGTGACGACCAGCAACATCAACCTGCCCTTCATTACAGCCGACAGCACCGGCCCCAAGCACATGGATATAACCCTCACCCGCGCCAAGTTCAACGAGCTTACCGCAGACCTTGTTGAGCGCACCATGGGCCCCACCCGCAACGCTCTTAAGGACGCCGGCCTCAGCGCGGGCGACATTGACAAAGTGCTTATGGTGGGCGGCTCCAGCCGTATCCCGGCCGTAAACGACGCCGTTAAGTCCTTCATAGGCAAAGAGCCCCACAAGGGAATCAACCCCGACGAGTGCGTGGCCGTTGGCGCGGCCATTCAGGCGGGCGTTCTTGCCGGCGACGTTAAGGACATCGTTCTGCTTGACGTAACGCCTCTTTCCCTCGGTATCGAGACTATGGGCGGCGTTTGCACCAAGCTCATCGACAGAAACACCACCATTCCCACCAAAAAGAGCCAAATTTTCTCCACTGCGGCAGACGGCCAGACCAGCGTAGACATTCACGTGCTTCAAGGCGAGCGCCAGATGGCCAAGGATAACAAGACCCTCGGTAACTTCATGCTCACGGGCATAGCTCCCGCACCCAGAGGCGTACCTCAGATTGAGGTTACCTTTGACATTGACGCCAACGGCATTGTGAACGTATCCGCCAAGGACCTTGGAACCGGTCAGGAACAGAAGATAACCATAACCTCCTCCACCAACCTCAGCGACGAGGACATTGACAAGGCTGTCAAGGAGGCCGAAAAATACGCCGAGGAGGACAAGAAGAACAAGGAGGCCATCGACGTCCGCAACAACGCCGACCAGCTTGTATATCAGTGTGAAAAGACGCTGGGAGAGCTGGGCGATAAGCTTGACGCTTCCGATAAGAGCGCCGTTGAGGAGGAGCTTGCCAAGGTGAAGGAGGCCCTTAAGGGCTCTGACACCGCGGCTATCAAAAACGCCGCCGACGCGCTTCAGAAGAAATTCTATGACCTCAGCGCCAAGCTTTACAGTCAAGCCAATCCCCAGCAGGGCGCGGCTCAGGACGGCGCGGCGCAGGGCGGCCCTCAGGGCAATGTCTATGACGCCGACTTCACCGAGGGCGACGACAATAAGTAATATTCAGCTTGGGGGCGTTGCGGCGCAGCGCCCCCGAGCCTTGCGGGAGGAAACACCGTGGCAGAAAAAAGAGATTATTATGAGGTCCTCGGCGTAGAGAAGGGGGCCTCCGACGACGATATAAAGAAGGCCTACCGAAAGCTGGCAAAGCAGTACCACCCTGACCTCAACAAGGACGACCCCAACGCCGCCGAGAAGTTCAAGGAGATAGGCGAGGCTTACGCCGTCCTCAGCGACGCGGATAAACGCAGCCGTTATGACCAGTTCGGCCACGCCGGCGTCGATCCAAACTTCGGCGCGGGCGGAGGAGGCTACGGCGGCTTCGGCGACTTTGACATGGGCGACTTGGGCGATATATTTGGCAGCTTCTTCGGTGGCGGCTTCGGCGGCGGCTCGCGCAGGAACGGCCCCGCCCGCGGCCGCGACATTCAGCAATATATCACACTCACATTTGAGGAGGCGGCTTTCGGCTGCACAAAAAAGATATCTGTCACCCGCCGCGAGAATTGCGACGAGTGCGGCGGCAGCGGCGCCAAAAAGGGCACTCAGCCCGAAACCTGCCCCACCTGCCATGGCTCCGGTCAGGTGCGTCAGGTGCAGCAAACTCCGCTGGGGCAGTTCCAGACGGCCACCACCTGTCGGACTTGCGGCGGCAGCGGCAAAATTATCAAGGAGCCCTGCCCCAAGTGCTCGGGCAGCGGAAAGCTGCGTAAAACCAAGAATATTGACATAAAGATTCCCGCCGGTATAGACAGCGGCCAGACCATTTCAGCTCGAGGTCAAGGCGAGGCGGGCAGCCACGGCGGCCCGAGCGGCGATTTGCTTGTCACTGTGGAGGTGGCTCCGCACAAGCTGTTCCGCCGCGACGGAGCCAATGTTTTTATTGACATACCCATTACCTTTGTACAGGCGGCTCTTGGCTGTGAAATTGACGTGCCCACCATTGACGGACAGGTTAAGCATAAAATCCCCGAGGGCACTCAGAGCGGAGACCAGTTCCGCTTCCGCGGGCGGGGCATACCCGACATTCGCACCGGCGCACGCGGCGACCAGTACGTGAAGGTAAGCGTGGAGGTTCCGAAAAACCTCTCCTCCAAACAGCGCGAGATACTTCAGCAGTTCGCCGAGGAGAGCAATGAAAAAAATTATAATAAGGGCCGCAAGTTTATGGACATACTAAAGGATTATTTGAATAAGTAAGGACTTTAAGCAAAAAAGCCAAGGACGCATTAATACTAATCCTCAACCAAAATCAGACATTATATTGCAAAAACAACCCCGTTGTTTTTGCGGGGACCGGTAGAGCTTGAAAATACGACGGTATTCCCTGCGGCGCCTTCCTCGTCTGACGCGAAAGATGTCGCTTAATTAAAGATTAGTATAAATCAATCTTTGCAGCCGATACGTACAATGCGCAAAACGGAGCCGTTCGGCTCCGTTTTTGTTTTAGGCTTATTTTACAATAGGCTGAATCTGCCGCCCCTCAAGAGCGGCGTCTACGGCGGGCAGCAGCATATCCCAGTGGGCGACCATGGACGCGGACTTGCTGATTGGGTCGTCCTGCGAGAAGGGCACAAAGTACACGTTTTTGCTGTTGAGCAGCGTCCCAATGCTGCGGGCGGAGGCTCCGAGCGCGTCATTTGTGGAGGGCGCGATTATCACCGGACGATGATTCCTCAGAGTGGCCTTTGCCGCCATTGTAACGCTGGTATCCGTCACGCCGCCGGCCAGCTTGCCGAGGGTGTTGCCCGTGCAGGGGGCTATCAGCAGCGCGTCCAGCAGCTTTTTAGGACCTATGGGCTCGACGTCGGCTATGGTGAGCAGCGGTTTTTTGCGGCAGATATCCTCAATTTCGGCCAAAAAGTCGTCGGCCTTGCCGAAGCGCGTGTCTATTGAGGCCGCGTTGGCGCTGAGTATCGGCACCAGCTCCACCCCGCTGCCGCTTATCCTTCGCATTTCATCTATCACCTTTCGGAAGGTGCAAAACGACCCTGTCAAGGCGAAGCCCAGCTTCACCTGGGTTAAGTCCATTTTTTATTCACCTGTCTCTCTGAAAATATTATATATGGTTTCTTTGATAATCTCGCCGGCGGTGACGGGCGCCACCTTTCCGGGCAGTCCTCCGGCGCGTATAACGCGTACTCCCGCGCCGGCGGCCTCGGCCAAGTTGCAGCCGTATGGCTCGGAGGCGAGGTCGATTATCAGGCGGCCGCGCATGGCGGCAAGGACGGAGGGACCGATAATTTGCGCCGGTACGGTGTTGAAAATTACGTCGGCTCCGGCCGCCGCCTTCGGCAGCAGCGCGTAGGGCGCGGGGGTGTGTCCGGCGGCCCTTATAAGGGCGAGATCCGTCTGCTTGCGGGCGAATACTGTGGTTTCGGCCCCTAAAGCCCCCAGCAGCCGCGAAAGATACTTGCCTATCCTGCCGTAGCCAAGGACTATGGCGCTCGCGCCGTTCAGCGTTACGGGCAGCTCCTCCATGGCTATCTGTACGGCCCCCTCGGCGGTGGGAATGGCGTTGGCTATCTCGAATTCCTCCCGTTTGAGGTAATCGACATACCGTATGCCGTAAATTTTGAGCATTGATATTATTTTATCGTTCAGCTTGCCTCCCAAAAGAAGCTGACGGCCGTCCATGAGGCGAAACAAATCGTTCAGCAGAATGGGCCGCAGGAGCTGCGGAGCGTAGACCGTTGCGCCGTCCGCGGAGGCCGGCAGCCCCAAAATTACGACGTCGGCTTTGGCAAGAGCGGTTTTGAGCGGTATATCCTCGGTGTAGCGGCTGACGTCGGCCATGTCGGCGCGCATGGAGGCGCAAAGCATATCTATGCGCTCGTCGCCGCCGATAACAAGTATTTTTTTCATATTTCATAAGAGGCGGTTATCCGCTTTTATAACAAGCGGCTGTACGCCCCGTCCTCCCTTCATTGTCTTTCTATATATAATATGCCGTCGGGCCGTTGGTGGCACAGCCTTGGGGCCGCTCTGCGGCGGGAGGAAAAAATTTTTGAAAAAGGGCTTGACAAACCGCCATGGTTGTATTATAATAATCACTGTTGATTGGCATTGCCGAATTGTGTAAGGGTAGCACGACAGACTCTGACTCT
Organism: uncultured Clostridia bacterium; assembly: GCA_947629005.1. Classification (GTDB taxonomy): domain Bacteria; phylum Bacillota; class Clostridia; order UMGS1883; family UMGS1883; genus JAFLUQ01. Next base: position 398,645 of record CANRCD010000001.1, on the reverse strand, counting down.
GTTTGTGAGGGTTCGAATCCTTCTTCGGCAACCAAAAAGCCGCCCATTTGGGCGGCTTTTTTCATTTGACACAGCAAACCTTAACGCAGCGAACCGCGCTCACTTCCCGTCGCCGATATGTTCGCGAAACAGGGCCATAACGCCGGGGGTATCGTTGATGAAGTATGACCGCGAGATATTTCCGCTTACAGGGTCGTAATCGCAGCCGCTCCACCAGACGGCGGCCTTGATTTTGGGGTAGTTGGGCAGGGAGTTAAACATATCGCGCACCCAAGCCTCCTTATCCCCGCCGGTAGACGAGCACGAAAATTCGGTGATCATCATAGGCTTGTTGTACCTGAGGTCGGCCTTGGTATAGATATCTTCATATATTCTGTTGAAGCCGCGCCATTTTTCGCTTTCGTAATAAGTGCCTGTATTATAGCCGGTGAGACCCACCACGTCTACATAGCCGTCTCCCGGATAATATAGCTCCTCGTTGTTCCACAAAAAGTTGGGATAGCTTTTTTCGTTGGGGTTCCATACCCAAATCACATTGTCAGCTCCTGCGGTGCGGAATTTATCCACCACATAACGGTATAGCCGCACATAGACCTCCGGATCGCGCGAGGTGTGGTAGGCCGAATAGTTGCACCACTCGCCGTTCATTTCGTTGAACAGGCGCATCAGCACCGGATGACCGAAGCTCTTTACGTCGGCGGCGAGGGAGTTTAGATAGACGTCGTACTTACCCTTTAAAATATCGTATATCATAGAGCTGGGCGCCGAGGGCGAGAGCTGAATTGTCATTTCGCTTATCTTTCCGCTGTCCCACGCGGTTTTTAGCTGGCTGAGCGCCGAACCGTCGTTTTCCTCCCGAACAAATAAATAGAAAAGGCATATATCTGTTTTCGCGTTCAGGCTGCGCTCAATGTCCTCGTAGGCCGACATCCCGTTCGCAGGCTGGTACGGCACAAAAAGCCCCCAGTTGAGGCCGCTGTCCTCGCCAAAAATCCGGTTAAAGGCTTCCGCGGTCTCGGGATTTTTGCCTCCGTTTTCGCTGGACGCAAAGGGCAGGGAGGCCGCCAAGGGCTCGGTGGGCTCCACAAGAGAGAAGCTATCGGCTATGTCCTGCCAGCCTTCGATTTCGGCGGAGGACTTTATTGTCACCGTGTAAACGTCGGTTCCGTTTACGTAGTCGATATTCACGTAGTGGTTCTTGTCGTCGGGGCCGAGAGTGGGACGGCTCCACTTGAGCAGGTGGGCCGTAGTCTGCCCTACGGAAAAATCACGCCGGAGCTCGACGCGGTGGTTTTCTCTGTCAGCGGTGAAGCGGTTTGAATATGATATATATGTATCACAGTCGCTTTCGGCGGAAAAGCTTTCCTTAAAAATATCCACGCTATAGCCGGTTTTCTCCAGCCGAAAGCGTATATCGGAAAGCGATGCGTCGGGTTTAAGTCCGGCCGGAAGCTCGATGGAATAGCCGTCATGGAGGTTTGTGTAGACGTCGGTTTCAAGAAGATGTTCCACCTTGTATATGTCCTCCGAGGCCACCGCGCCCGCGGCCGTCTGCCGAAGGGCGTCGATCTGTCCGTCCACGTGGTTTATCTCCGTCATGGACGGATTGTAGCCCGTGCCCGTCAGTAGCGAAAACGCCGCCGCCAGACTTAAAACAGTTTTTATCATGTTTATTTCTCCTCGATTATGTAAAAAATAAAAAGAAAAAAGTGAGATGTGGTTTATGATAGGAAATATCCTCTGGTTTTCGGCCGGGTCGATTTTCGGTACGCTCATTATGGCGCTGGTTGCCGCCGCTGACGACGATCGTTGACCAAACCGGCTTTTATTTTAGCACATTTCGATGTTTTTTTCAAGCCGTGTCACAGAAAATTTACTTTTCCGGCCGCAAAAAGCGTTGATTTTGACGCCCGCCCGTGGTAAAATATAATAAATGCTCCAAAATACTTTAACGAGGGGAGGATTTTCCGCATGAAAAAAACGGCCGCGCTGCTGCTGTGCGTACTGCTTTGCCTTGGCGCGCCGCGCGCCTTTACGGCCCCGAGTGAGGAGCTGCGCGGCGTGTGGGTGAGCAGCGTTTTAAATCTTGACTACCCATCGGAAAGCGGACTCCCGCCGGAGAGCCTCCGCGCCGAGGCCGACGCTATAATCGACGGCTGCGCCTCTATGGGCATGAACGCCATCTTTTTGCAGGTGCGTCCCTGCGCCGACGCGCTTTACAGCTCGAAAATCTTTCCCGCCAGCGTGTACATGGGCGAAAGTTCCTTTGAGCCGCTCGCCTTCGACCCGCTCGAATATTTTGTTTCGGAGGCCCATAAGCGCGGCATAGAGCTGCACGCATGGCTGAACCCATACCGCGTGACAAAGCACGGCGACGCCGACCTTGAAAACCTTTCGCCCGAGAGCCCCGCGCGGCTCCATCCCGAATACCTGCTGCGCGCCGCCGACGGCAATTACTTTTTCGACCCGGCCCGTCCCGAGGTGCGTGGGCTCATCATCGACGGCGTTGAGGAGATAATTCAGAATTACGATGTGGACGGCATACACTTTGACGACTATTTTTACCCCGAAACCGCCTTTGATGACAGCGCCTCTTTCGCCCTCTACGGCTCGGGCGATATCGCCGACTGGCGGCGGGAAAACGTGAACGCTCTCGTGCGCGAAGTGCATGAGCTTGTCCGTTCGGCCGGAATTGTTTTCGGCATAAGCCCGAGGGGAATATGGGCAAATAAGAGCGAGGATCCCCGCGGCAGCGATACCTCCGGCAGCGGCAGTCTGAACAGCATATACTGTGACAGCCTGCGCTTTGCGGAGGAGGGCTGGGTGGACTATATATGCCCTCAGATCTACTGGAACATCGGCTATAAGTCCGCTGACTACGAGACCCTGCTTCACTGGTGGAAAACCGCTGTGGAAAATACCGGCGTTAAGCTCTATATCGGCATGGCGGATTACCGCTGCGCCGAAGCTGCCGAGGGCGACGTTTGGTACGGCGCCGCCGAGCCCGAGCGGCAGTTGGACCTTAACAAGAGCGTTGGCGTGGACGGAGAGGTGCATTTCCGCTATGGCATTCTTGCCGCAAACCGTGACCTCGCCGAGCTATATCGCAGCCGATACGGCAGGACGGACGGCGCGGTCCCCTCCGAAAAAATCCGCGAAAGCCTGCTTCGGTTGATTCGGCTGATAATTTTTAACTGACGCAAATCTGTCTTTCCTTTCATACTATGGTATAGCAAAGTATGAAAGGAATTTTTTTATGCGCGAAGTGTCGTACAACCGTGCCGCCGCGGCGGATTACGCCCGCGAATGGGCGCTTAGCCGCAATCCGGCCTATTATGACTTCGGCGGCATAGGCGGCGACTGCACCGGCTTTGTGTCGCAGTCCATCTACGCGGGGGCCGGAGTTATGAACTATACCCCCACATACGGATGGTACTATATCTCGCCCGATGACCGCGCGCCGGCATGGACGGGCGTACAGTATCTGTATAATTTTCTTACGTCGAACGGCGGCGCCGGCCCTTACGGTCGCGAGGCGCCTTTATCCGCCGCCGCCCTCGGCGATGTGATACAGCTTGGCCGGGCCGACGGCGAGTTTTATCATTCCCTCATAATATGCGGTTTTCGCCGCGGGCAGATTCTCGTTTGCGCACACTCGGCTGACGCTTTAATGCGTCCGCTTGGCAGCTATTCCGCCGAAAGACGCAGACTGATACACATTGATGGCGTAAGAGCGTGATGGCGCGTTTTCGGTTTGTTGACATTACGCCTGCCATGACGCTATCGCCCAATATTAAGTTTTTATTTCAATTGCGCTGCTCCCCTTTAAATTTTTCTCTTTTTATTATATAATAAAAAGAGAAAAATTACGGGGGCGAAAAAAGTGCTACAAAGCGTCATCAGCTCACTGCAAAGCTTTTTTCTGGTTTTCAGAATTTCGGACCTTATCGATATACTCATTATCGCCTTTGGCTGCTACAAGCTTACGGGCATAATAAACGAAACCCGCGCAAAGCCTATAATCAAGGCCGTCTTTCTGATTGTCGCGGCCACATGGATTAGTCAGGGACTCCATCTTAATACAGTAAACTACATACTGCGGACCGTTATGCAGTTCGGCGTTATTGCCCTTGTCGTCCTTTTCCAGCCGGAGCTTCGCCGCGCCCTCGAAAAGGTAGGGAGGACAAGGTTCTCCAGCCTGTTCATATCCGAGGATGAAACCAAGACCGACGTTGCCGGTGAAATCGCCTCCGCCTGCGCATATATGAGCTCTATGAAAATCGGCGCGCTCATCGTGCTTGAGCGGCAGGTCAAAATCGGCGATATCACCCGTACCGGCTGCGATATTGGGGCGGTGGTGACGCGGGATCTGCTCATTAATATATTTATTCCCAATACTCCTCTGCACGATGGGGCGGTTATTATCCGCGACGGCAAAATACTCGCCGCAAGGTGTATTCTTCCGCTGACGAAGAATGAATCGCTCAGCAGCGAGCTCGGCACACGCCACCGCGCGGCTATCGGCATGACAGAATCCAGCGACGCGGTGGTTGTAGTAGTCAGCGAGGAGACGGGCAAAATAAGCATTGCCGTTGACGGCGATATGAGCCGCAATTATACCGAAGAGCCGCTCAAACGCGCCATAAACAAGCTGCTTGGTATCGGCGCGGAGAGCCCCTCCCCCGAAAAGGGGAAAAACCTTATAGGAGGGCTGCTGCCATGGAAAAAGTAAAAAGCTCCAAAACCCTCTATAAAATAATATCTGTTCTTATCGCCATAATTCTGTGGGTTTTTGTGTCGTATCAGGAAACGCCTACCTCTCACCGCTGGATAAAAAACGTGCCCGTAACTATTGTGGGGGCCGACGTACTTGACCAGAACGGCCTTTATGTCGTAGCGACCGACCGGTCCACGGTGGATGTGCGCGTGGAGGGCAACCGCTCCGACCTTTCCAAGGTTGTTGCGGGCGATATTACCGCAAGACTTGACGTTTCCGCTTTAGAGGCCGCGGGCAACGCCTCGCTGACCTGCGACGTGACTGTGGACAGGCGGAATGTGGAGGTCACCGGCGCGCGTCACAGCTCTATTCTTGTTACAGCCGAAAAAATCTCGACCGACCTGTTTCCTGTTTCCGCCGAGCTCACGGGCTCGCCGGCGGCGGGCTACCGCGTGTTTGAGCCCTCGGTTTATCCGACAGAAGTGTCGGTGCGCGGAGCCGAAAGCCTTGTACATTCGGTGGCGTCGGTTTCCACAAAGAGCGTCAGCGTCAGCCGCGTAACGCGCGGCAATACCGTGAACGTCGGTCTGACGGCATACGATGAAAACGGCAAGGTCATTCCCGACGTGACGTTCGAGCCCTCCTCGGTTGAGGTGAGCTACACCGTACTGCGAGAAAAGAGCGTGCCGCTAAACATCCCCGCCGTCAACGTGCCCGCCGGCAAAACCGTGTCCTTTGACCAGACCACGGTTAAAATCTACGGCAGCGCCGCCGCTCTTTCCGGTGTTTCGGAGATAAGCGCAGAGCCGGTTGACGCTTCGGCCTTGAGCGACGGCGACGAAATCAGCGTCAGCCTTGCTTTGCCGGAGGGTATATACGCTTCCGACGAGGCCGGAACCCTGAATGTGCGTGTCGTTATGGGCTATGCGGGTTCGACCGGCGCGGTCGGCGAAACGGACGCGGACGAAAAAACGGGTAAAAATATTGATGAAAGTGATGAATAGCGTAAACGAGGTCGCCGCCGCCCTTGGGGTGTCGGCGGCCACAGTGCGCAACTGGCTGCGGCTGGGGAAGCTTGAAAGTCTGTCTTTGGCCCATGTTGAGGAGCTGCACAATAAGATATTATCCGGCGAGGGCCTGAGGAGCCGCCGCAACAAAACCGCTCTCCGCCATAGCGAAACCTACTGCGGCTACATAGACGGCCACCGTGAGCTTGCCGCCCTGCTTGGGGGCGAATTTTCAGATGGCGAGATACGTGTTATACTCACCGAGGCCGCGCTGCGGCTTTTTTGCGATGGCGAAAACCTGACCGACGCCTTTCTTGACGGGACGCTCAAGCCAGACTGTGCCGAGCTTTTCAGCGATTTGCTTGGCGGATTTACCCCGACCGAAAAAACACGGCCCGTACTTTCGGCCCGCTGGACTCCTGACAAAAAACAGGATGTGCTGGGCTTTATCTATATGTCGTTGCTGCCGTTAAATCTCCGCCGCAGGAGCGGAGCTTACTACACCCCGCCGAGGGTGGCCTCGCTGGCTTGCGGAGCAGTTACCGAGGGGCCGGCGCTTGACCCCTGCTGCGGCTCGGGCAGCTTCCTTCTGGCGCTGTCGGATAAGCTCGGCGATACGCGCGGCCTGTTTGCCGTGGACGTTGACAGCACAGCCGTGGCGCTGGCGCGAATAAATCTGTTCCGCCGCAGGCCGGAACTCGGAGCGGACTACCTTTTTGAAAATATAAAATGCAAAAGTTTTTTTGACGTAGAGGGGCCCTTCCGTTCGGTGGCGGGCAATCCCCCGTGGGGAGGATCGCCCGAGGCCTCGGGCCGGTTCTTGCTCCATTCCCTTGACGTGCTCGAAGCCGGCGGCCGCCTTTCGCTGGTGCTGCCGCAATCCCTGCTTACCGCTCTGCGCCACGGAGCCGTGCGCGAAAGGCTGCTTGCCGAGGCGAGGCTCGTTTCGGCGGACTTTGTGGGCTGCGGGTTTGACGGAGTCAGTTGCCCCGCCGTGGCGCTCTCGGCTGAGAAGGGCGGCCGCGGAACCGTCGGCTGCCGCGTGAATTCGGACTTCACCGTTCATACCGAGCGCGACGGCCGCCGCTGCCTTAACCTTAAGGCTACCGACGATGAATACAAAAAGCTCCGTCGGATGAGGGAGCTTGAAAACGCCGTGTTCTTAAAGGGACGAGCCCGCTTTGCGCTTGGCGTGGTTACAGGCGGCAACTCCGCCGCCCTCGGCGGGCGCGTTTCCGGTGCGGAGCCAGTCATACGCGGCGGCGACGTATCGCCGTTTTCCATAGCTGAGCCGCGCTCCTACATAGTTTTCAAGCCCTCGCGCCTGCAACAGTGCGCGCCGGAGGAGGTTTACCGCGCAAAGGAGAAAATCGTCTACCGTTTTATTGGCAGGCGGCCCGTTTTCGCTGTGGACCGCCTTTCCCGCCTGACGCTGAACAGTTGCAATATCATTATACCGAACATCCCGGGGCTGTCTATTGATTACATAACCGCGGTGCTGAATTCCGCCGCCGTGGGATTTTTTCTTGAAAAGAGCTTTGACGCGCAAAAGTGGCTGCGCTGGCATCTTGAAGAGGTGCCCATACCCTTTATCGAGCCCGAACGCCAACGGGAGATTCTCGCCGCCAAAGACCGTGACGGGCTCATTTGGGAGCTTTACGGCCTTGAGGCGCAATGAATTTAAAGCGTACAGCAATGCGGAAGGGTGTGATATTGACCTGTGGCCGTCCGCAGCCCCGTAATTCGGCTTAAATAATGCGCCGAAACCTCTTTCGACATATTTTATCATTGCAAAGCTTACATTTTTTTGAATTTTTTCCTGCGAGAATGGCTATAATTGGGCATATAATGAAAAGTGGGCCGAACGGCGCGCGTGCTTTGGACGATATACATAAAACCGGCGCATATATCCTCGAAAAAATATTGAAAAAAACTATTGATTTTTTTCATGTTTTATGATATAAATATACCTTGACTAATGGTATAAAGATGAACTACAGGAGGAATTAACCATGAAAGTATTGAAGGTTGAACCTAAGGAAAACGGCAAGACCTATCTGGAAATCGAGATAGACGCCGCGGTTTTCGCCGACGCAATGCAGAAAAGCTACCGTAAAAATGTTAAGAGCATAGCCATTCCCGGCTTTCGCAAGGGCAAGGTGCCCAAGGCCATAATCGAAAGGTACTACGGCGAGGAGGTATTCTACGACGACGCCGTCAACTTCTGCGTGCCCGACGCCTATGACGCCGCCGTTGAGGAGAGCGGCATTGATCCCGTAGAAATGCCCAAGATAGACGTAATCACCATTAAGGAGGGTGAGAACCTTGTGTTCTCCGCCACGGTCACCGTCCGTCCCGAGGTAACTCTCGGCGAGTATAAGGGCGTTGAGGCCGTCAAACCCTCCGTTGTCGTATCCGACGAGGAGATTAATGACGAGATAGCCAAAATGCGCGAAAACGCCGCCAGCATTGAAACGATTGAGGAGGGCGAGGCCCTTAAGGGCGATACCGTAACCCTCGACTTTGACGGCAGCGTGGACGGCAAGCCCTTTGACGGCGGCAAAGCCGAGGGCTTTGAGCTGGAGCTTGGCAGCGGTCAGTTTATCCCCGGCTTTGAGGAGCAGCTCATCGGCAGGAAAATCGGCGAGGATATTGACGTAAACGTCACCTTCCCCGAGGATTATCACGCTGCCGAGCTCGCAGGCAAGGCCGCGCTGTTCAAGTGCAAAATGCACAAGCTCGCCCGCAAGAACCTGCCCGAGCTTGACGACGAGTTTGCCAAGGACGTCAGCGAGTTTGACACTCTTGAGGAGCTTCGCAAAAGCACCGCCGAAAATCTGGCCCACGCCAAAGAGCACGAGGCCGAGCACCGCTACGAGGATGCCGTTGTGGCCGCCGTTGTGGCCAACGCCAAGGTGGATGTGCCCGATTGCATGGTAGACCAGCAGTGCGAGCGTCAGGTGCGCGATATGGCCAACCGTATGCAAAGCCAGGGCCTCACTCTTGAAAACTACATGAAGTACACAGGCCAGACACTTGAGAACATAAAAGAGCAGATGCGTTCCGGCGCGGCCGAGGCCGTGAAGAACACGCTTGTGCTTGAGGCAATCAAAAAGGCCGAGGGCATTGAGGCCGGAGATGAGGACCTTGAGGCCGAATACGCCAAGATGGCCGAGACCTACGGTATGGAGGTAGAAAAGGTCAAGGAGCTTATGGCCCCCAACGCCGAGGCGCTTAAGGATGATCTGAGCCTTACAAAAACCGTAAAATTCCTTGTGGAGAACGCGGTTATGAAGCAGGAATAAAGCTTCATGGGCAAGCACGTGCCGGAGCTATTGGCTCCGCGCACCGCTTTAAATCGGAGCAATGATTTGTTAAGCTTAAAGCAGAGCTTGCGTTAGATTGCAACCTGCGCGGGGAGCTATAGCTCCTCAGGGCTTCAGTGGGAGATTATAACTCCCGCTGAAATTCTGAAATGGAACCCGCCGTGCTTTGCGGCATGGGACGTCTGCGCTTAGGTTATAAAATAAAATATTTCAGGAGGAAAAAATCATGGCATTAGTACCCTACGTCATTGAGCAAACCGGTCAGGGCGAGCGCAGCTACGACATTTATTCCCGTCTTTTGAAGGACAGGATAATCTTCCTCAGCGAGGAGGTAAACGATACTACCGCCAGCCTTATCGTGGCTCAGCTTCTGTTCCTTGAGAGCGAGGACCCGGATAAGGACGTTATGTTTTACATCAACAGCCCCGGCGGCAGCGTGACAGCCGGCATGGCCATCTACGACACCATGCGCTACATCAAGTGCGACGTTTCCACGATATGTGTGGGAATGGCGGCCAGCATGGGCGCGTTCCTCCTCAGCAGCGGCACCAAGGGCAAGCGTCTTGCCCTGCCAAACAGCGAGATTATGATCCATCAGCCTCTGGGCGGCTATCAGGGGCAGGTTACGGATATCCAAATCCACGCCGACCGCTTTGTGGCCATTAAGAACAAGCTGAACAAAATACTCAGCGAAAACTGCGGCAAGCCCCTTGAGCAGGTTAAGGCCGACACTGAGCGCGACAACTTCCTCACCGCCGAGGAGGCTCTTAATTACGGGCTTATAGATAAGGTCATAGAGAGAAAATAAAAGTCGAAAAGGGATGGTATAATGGCAAACAACCGTGACGACCAGCAGGTCTTTTGCGCGTTCTGCGGCAGGAGCAAGTCGCAGATAAGCGGCCACCAGATAATAGCGGGCATTGACGCATATATCTGCGCCGACTGTGTTCGCGCCTGCTACGACATTATTCTCGACGAATACGATGACTTTGACAGCGACGGGGCCGAGCTGCCCTCCGTTGACGGAGTGCCCACTCCGGTGGAGATAAAGGAGATTCTCGATGAGTATGTAGTTGGGCAGGAGGAAGCCAAGCGCAGTCTTGCCGTGGCGGTTTACAACCACTATAAGCGCATTAACGCCCAAGTCGAGGACGACGGCGTTGAAATACAAAAGAGCAACATTCTCATGCTGGGCCCCACCGGCAGCGGCAAGACTTACCTTGCCCAGACGCTGGCGAAAATCCTTCAGGTGCCCTTTGCCATAGCCGACGCCACCAGCCTGACCGAGGCCGGTTATGTGGGCGAGGACGTTGAAAACATCCTGCTTAAGCTGATTCAGGCCGCCGACTACGACATTGCTCTGGCCGAGCGCGGCGTTATCTATATCGACGAGATTGACAAGATAACCAAAAAGGGCGAGAACGTCTCCATCACGCGCGACGTCAGCGGCGAGGGCGTTCAGCAGGCCCTGCTCAAGATACTTGAGGGTTCCGTGGCGTCGGTGCCGCCTCAGGGCGGGCGCAAGCACCCTCATCAGGAGTTTTACCAAATCGACACCACGAATATCCTCTTTATTTGCGGCGGCGCGTTCGCCGGCCTTGACAAAATAATCGAAAAGCGTATAGGGAAGAAGGGCATTGGCTTTGGGGCTGAGATAACCGGCAAAAAGGATAAGGACACCGGCGAGCTTTTTGCCCTTGCCGAGCCGCAGGATCTGGTGAAGTACGGCCTTATACCCGAGTTTGTGGGCCGTGTCCCCGTTGTGGTTCCGTTCGAGACCCTCACCGAGGAAGCCTTGATGAGGATACTCACCGAGCCGAAAAACGCCCTCGTGCGCCAGTATAAAAAGCTGTTCGAGATTGACGGCGTAGACCTTGAAATCACCGACGATGCTCTGCGCTTCATCGCCAAAAAGGCAATTGAGCGCGAGACCGGCGCGAGGGGCCTTCGCGCCATTATGGAAAAGGCCCTCAACGACGCCATGTTCGATATCCCATCGGATAAGAGCATTGTCAAGGTCATTTTCAACCGTGACAGCTTCGACGGCGGTAAGCCCGTGTTTATCCATGCCGAGCTTCCGGATGTGGTGTGAGGCCGTTAAAACCGCGCAGATTTAAAAACAAAAAAGCTACAAAAAAGCGCCGCCTTATTGGGGGCGCTTTTTGATTACCTTATAAAACCTAATCTCAACAGCGGGATTTGCCTCGGCGGCGTCGCGAAGGACGGCGGCAACAGCCTCGCACGCGTCCGCCGGCAGGTAAAACCGCACCGGCTCGGAAAGCTCTGTCAAGACGTCGTAAAGAGCGTCAAGATTGCGGCCAAAATAATCAGGCAGGGCAAGCTTTACGCTGAGAAAGTCATAAAACGCGTTCCGGCTCGCGAGCTCCCTTTGCCCCACAAAAATTTTTTTCATGGCTGTTCTCCTTTAATAAAGCTGTTCAAAGCTGTTGTAGTGGTCGCCGGTGTAGTATACGGCTCCGCTGTCAGAATAGACTATCCTTTCGCCTCCGCGGAAGCCGCCGGTGTAGTTTATGTCACATTCGCGGTATTTTTCGTCCCTTGGCAGCTTTTTTTCGTAATTCCCGTAGCGGTCACCGCCAATCGACTTGTCGGGAGCAACCTCGTCGAGGTTGCCTTCGCGGCTGTCCCAGCCGAGGCGGCGAGCCTCATCCTTGGTGATGAAGTTTGCGGGCAGCTTGCCGTAAAGATGGATATACAGTGCCACGTCCTCTTTTGAGGTATAGCTGCCGTTTTCGTCCAAATCGGCCTCCGCGCTGTCGTCTGTCTCTGAGGATTCCGCGTCGGTCAGAGCTTTATCCTCAGCCGCGCTCTCGGCCACAACGGATTCGGCCGAGGAAGATGCGCCTTCCGGCGATGGGGAGCCAACGCGGTCTCCGCCGCCGAAAAGCAGATATATCAGCGCGATAACGACTACAGCCGCCGCCGACAGGGCGGCCTTGAATTTTCCTTTCAAACGCTCGTCCTCCTTTTTCGTTTGTTGCTTTGTTACATTATATAACAAATAAGCAAGAAAATCAATCCCTAAAATCAGCTCGGCTTGCTCATAGGTGTTGGGGAGTCGAACCCCGCGCGGCGCACAGGGTTCGACTCGCTAATGCTTAACAAAAAACAGTTGACAAGCATTGCCTGCCGTGCTACAATATATGGTAGAGGACGGTCAAGCCGCCCGTATATAAAAGGAGGGTATAATTATGGAAGCAGTAAAAAAGTATGTGGCTGAGTTCATCGGTACTTTCGTGCTGGTGCTGTTCGCCTGCGGCACCGCCGCGGTGGTGGGCTGCAATGGCGCCTCGCCCGACGCGGCATATTTGCTGACTGCTCTCAGCTTCGGTCTGGTGATCGTTGCTATGGCTTATTCCATCGGCAATATCTCCGGCTGCCACATCAATCCGGCGGTGTCCATCGCCATGCTGACGAGCGGTAAAATGACGGTGAAGGACTTCGTTGGCTACGTTGTGGCGCAGATTCTCGGCGCGATTGCGGGCGCGGCCGTGCTCATGGCGCTTATCGGCGTTGAGAGCGGGCTTGGAGCTAACGGCCTATATCAGGGCGACATTGCAAAGTCGCTCATCATCGAGGTAATCCTTACTTTCGTGTTTGTGCTCGCCATTCTCGGCGTAACATCCAAGGTTGAAAATTCCTCGGTTGCCGGCCTTGTTATTGGCTTAAGCCTCACCTTGGTACATATCCTCGGCATACACTTCACCGGCACCTCCGTCAATCCCGCCCGCAGCCTTGGGCCGGCTCTGTTTGTCGGCGGCGAGGCGCTCAGTTCGGTATGGGTGTTCATTCTGGCTCCGCTTGTCGGCGGAGTGCTGGCCGCGATAGTATATAAGTTCCTTGCGTCTGGGGAAAAATAGCATAAACCCGCAAAATGGGCGGAGCGTGAGCTCCGCCCATTTTTTACCGGCTCCTCACAATTCGCGGAACCATGATCTGAGCGCCTTGTAAAGACCGCGCCAGCGCTTATAGGCGCGGTCATATTTTGCGGCGGTTTCAGTGTCATAGCAGACCGGCTCGCCCATTTTTACAGTGGCCTCGGCCGCGTCGCGAACGGAGGGGTATTCGCCGGCTGCCGTCATGGCAAGCATGGCCGCGCCGTAGGCCGGCCCCTCGGCGCAGACGGGAACGCGCAGCCTCATGCGAAGTACGTTCGCGAGGATACGCCTCCACAGCGGGCTTTTTGCCCCGCCGCCGCACAGACAGGCCTCGCTTATATTGAGCCCCGAGGCCTCTATGCAGTCCCTGAGCGCGAAGGCCACGCCCTCCATGACTGCCTGCGTCATATCGCTGCGGCATGAGTCGAGGCTCATGCCGGCGAACACACCGCGGGCAAAGGCGTCATTGTGAGGCGACCGTTCGCCCATGAGGTAGGGGAGGAAGAATACCCCGTTATCGCCGAGGGAGGTTATGCCCTCCTGCTCGGCGGTATAGTCGGCGCTCCCGAGGATATCCTCGGTCCACCATTTATTACAGCCCGCCGCACTCAGGACGCAGCCCAGCAGGTGGAAGCCGCCGTCGGCGTGGGCGAAGGAGTGGACGGCCTCGCCGCCGGTTGCGAAAAAACTGTCGGACGTAATAAAAACAGTGCCCGATGTGCCGACTGAAACGCTGCATTTGCCGGAGCCGACAACTCCCATTCCGACGGCTGCGGCGGCGTTGTCGCCCGCGCCGGAAGCGACAATTACGTCGCCCGCGCCGAGGAGCTTCGCGATTTCCTTTTTGAGCAGCCCCACAGGCTCGTACGAGCGCCTGACCGTCGGCAGCATAGCCTCGGTAATGCCGCAGAGATCCAGCATTTCCGGGCTCCAGCGGCCGTTTTTAACATCGTAGAGCAGCGTGCCGGATGCGTCGGACGGATCGGTGACGAACTCGCCGCATAGGCGCAGACAAAGGTAGTCCTTTGGCAGCATAATTCTCTTGCAGCGGGCAAAAAGCTCGCTCTCGTGCTTTTTTACCCACAGTATTTTCGGCGCGGTGAAGCCCGTAAATGCGATGTTGCCCGTCCATTCGGCCAGCTTTTCGCGGCCCACGGAGTTATTCAGCCAATCGCACTCCTCCGTGCTGCGGCCGTCGTTCCACAATATTGCCGGTCGCAGCGTCTCACCATTTTCGTCCAGCATTACAAGGCCGTGCATCTGGCCGCCGAAGCTCAGCCCGCGCAGCTCGCCGCCGCGTCCCGCGACGAGCTCAATCAGGCCCTCGACGGTTTTGCCGTACCAGTCGGCGGGGTCCTGTTCGGCCCAGCCCTCTCGGGGAAGGCTCAGCGGGTATTCCTTTGTCACGGTGTTTATTACAACGCCCTTTTCGTCGCAGAGCAAAAGCTTGACCGACGAGGTGCCCAAATCTATTCCGGCGTAAAGCATGGTATCCCTCCGTTTTGTCTTTTTTTATTAGATTTTATCACCTTGAGCGGAAAAAAGCAACCGCCGCCGGTGGAAAATTTGCGGTGAGAGGTGGTATTATTCCGCCGTGCCCGTACCGCGTTTGCCCCTGCGGAAGGCGGCGGGAGTGGAGCCGGTATGCTTTAGGAACGCGCGGTTGAAGGTACGTACATTGCCGAAGCCCACCTCGTAGGCAATTTTTGTCACGGGCAGATCGGTGCTGTCAAGCAGGCCGATGGCGGCATTGACCCTCAGGCTGTTTAGGTAATCGTTAAAGTTCATTTTCATCACCCGCGAAAATATGCGCGAAAGATGGTATTTACTGACGTAAAGCGCCTCCGCTGCGTCGCCGAGGCCTATGCTTTCGCGATAGTGATCGCCCATGTAGCGCACCAGCGGCAGCAGAAGGGTGTCGCTGGGGCTGTCGGCAGAGTCAAAATCCGCCGCCTGTATGAAGCGGCACAGAAACAGCGCCGCGTAGGTCTTTTGCAGCAGCACATCCTCGTTTGCCGCGGAAATCAACGTGGATACCGCCGTTTCACAGTCGGGATGAAGCGCCGATAGGGGAATGACCGGCTCCGTCAGCCGCTTGCCTGAAAGCTTCTTGGCGTACTCCCCCAGCAATCTTTGTCCTAACAAAATTACTTTGCCCTCGTTGTCGATTCCCTCGGGCGTATGGTAGGAGTGCACCTCCTCGGGCAGCACGACTCCCACCGAGCCCTCCTTCACAAGGTGATCGCTTCCGTTCACCGTGAGGGTTATGGGCTCTTTAAGGGCAAAAATTATCTCAAGACCGCTGTGAAAGTGAGCCGGAAATGAAAAGCTCTTGTAATCGTAAAGAAACAGGTCCGTGTTCTTTTGCTCCATAAAGGGAAGCATTAGCCTCACCTCCGCAATATTTGTCTATATTTTAACATAAATTTACTTTAATTGCAAGCTCTTTTTATGTTATTGTAAACAAAGAAGGGAGAGAAAATCATGAAAGGAAAAGTGAAAGCTATGACGAAACTCATTTCGGTTTGCGCCGCGGCCTCTGTTGCCTCTTCGGCCTTCCCCGTGTCCGCCGAGGAGGGAGAAACGGTGCTTTGGCGCTGTACTACCGAGCAGAGCCCGTGGGTAGAAATGGAGCCCCTTATGACTACCGCGTGGGACAATGACGTCGAGCTTTACATAGACGTTGACCAGACTACGCGATATCAGACGCTGACGGCCACTCCTTGGGGCGGCTGCTTTAACGACCGAGGCTGGGCCGCCATGGGGAAGCTTACCGACGAAGAAAGGGCGGAAATAATCGAGGCGCTTTTCGGCGACGATGGCCTGCGCCTCAGCGCGGGCAGGCTGCCCTTAGGCAACAGCGACTATTCCATGAACCGCACCCAGTCATACGACGAACTGCCGGAAGGTATGGAGTCCGATTACGCCATGGAGCGATTTTCCATTGACAGCGACCGCGCCTATCTCATTCCCTACATACGCGCGGCCATGGAGGTGCGTCCCGAGCTCAAGCTCTGGGCCTCGCCATGGTCTCCGCCGAGTTGGATGAAAAAGAATAAAACCACCTATAAGCACGTCACTCCCGAGGATCAGCAATCCGGCAACGGCCAGCCCAACGAGATAATCTGGACGCCCGAGGTGCTGACGGCATACGCGGACTATTTTGTTAAGTTCATCGAAGCCTACCGCGACGAGGAGAACATCAAAATATCCATGGTCATGCCTCAGAACGAACCTACCATAGACGTGGGATACGCCTCCTGCGTGTGGACCGGCGAACAGCTTAACGAATTCATAAGAGATTACCTTTATCCCGCTATTGAAAAGGCCGGTCTCGATACCGAGATTTATCTCGGCACCTTCACGGACTCGCAGGCCAACCGCACCGATCCCACTCTTGACGATCCTGTGACGAGCAAGATGATTAAGGGCCTCGGTATGCAGTGGTGGTCGGCCCCGCTGACGAAGCGCATCTACCGCGCCAACCGCGAAAACGGCTACGTGCTGATGCAGTCCGAGACTAAGTGCGGCAACGGCGGCAATACATGGGGCTACGCCGAGGAGCACTACGACTGCGTGAAAGAGTTTTTTGACGCGGGCGTGAATCAGTATATGCTTTGGAATATGGCGCTCGACGAAAACGGCGTCAACACCAATCCTTATGTGTGGAGCCAGAACGCCCCCATAATCGTGAATTCGCAGACGAATGAAGTGACATACACCCCGATGTATTACGTGACAAAGCATTTTTCGTCCTACGTGGACGCGGGCGCGAGGCGTATCAAAACCGACGGTAATTACGGCGACAAGATTGCCTTTCAGAACGCCGACGGCGAAAATGTGCTGATAGTGAAGAACAGCAGCAACATGAATCTGGCCGTGGCCATAAATTTTAACGGCCGCAAAATAAAGCCCGTCGTTCCGCCTCATTCGGTCAACACCTTCACCATAGAGGGCAGCGCCGAGGGCTTTGACACGGATACGGACGCCACCTATACCGACGGCGGAGGCGACGAGGAGATACCGACCATGGTAAAGCTGTTCAATTACAACAGCCCCACCCGTTCGCTCTCGGTGTCGCAGGCCAGCTTTAATGACGGAGCGGAGCTCCTCGCATGGGACGACCGTGGAGCCGTGGAGCAGCAGTGGGTGCTGCGGCTCGTAGAGGACGGCTGGTTCCGTGTGGAAAGCTTTAACAGCGAGAAGGTGATGGGCGTATGGTCGGGCTCGACAGAGGCCGGCGCAAGGGTCGTTCAGTGGCAGAACAACGGCAGCAATGACCAGCAATGGCGCTTTATCCCCGTGCTGAAGGACGGAAACACATACTATAAAATACAAAACCGCAAAAGCGGACTTTTCCTCACCTACGGCGAGGGCGAAGTAATTAACGGCAGCCTCGCCGTTCAGGGGGAGGACAGCGAAAGCGCGGCTCTGCTCTGGGAGGCGAGAGTGTCTCAGGGCGACGGATTGGCGGCCGCCAAGCCTCTTTGGGTGAGCGACGCCGCCGTGACGGCGGGCGGCCTGAGCTGCAAAATTTCCTGCGGCGAGACGGGCGGGTACCGCGTGTTTTGCGCCTCCTACGCCGAGGACGGCAGCCTGCTTTCCGTTTCGTCAAGGGATATGGAACTGAGGGCCGGCGAGGAGACTGATTTTTCCGCCGAGACTGCCGCCGGTGCGGCAAGAACCTCCGTATACGGCTGGTATAAGGGCGGAGTAAGGCCCGCAGCCGAAAGAACGGACGTATAATTTAACGAACGGGCGGCCGGAGGCCGCCCGTTTTTTGTGTTTTGACCGGTGGCTGAGGGCATTTCGGTAATAAGAAAGGGTATTTCAGCAAGCTTTGGTTATTGAAATGAAATCCGCGCTACATTATAATAAAATTAATATAATATATATTTCTATGGCGTAAAAGGAGAGAGAAAAATGAAAAAGGGCATGATTATAGCCGCGGCGGCGCTGGCGCTGGCGTCGGCGGCCACGTCCGCCGGAGCCGAGAGCTACGACGGGTATCTGTCCCGCTACGAGGACGCGCCCGCGGGGACGGCTTCGGCGAGCGTCAGGGGCGAATACCTTCTCGGGTCGGGGCAGGCTGAATACACCGTGAATGTGCCTGAGAGCGGACTTTATAATATCAGCCTCAGATACGCCGCTACCGAAAGGACAAACCGCTCCATTTTGACGGGACTCATGATAAACGGCGAGTATCCCTTCGACGAGGCCGCCGAGACCGAGCTTTTCCGTCCGCACAGGGACGAGGGCCCCGTGCTTGAGGACGAAAACGGCAACGAACGCGCCCCGCACCAGCAAGCCGTGCTTTCCGAGCAGAGCCAGACGCTGAAAAATACCTCAGGCCGCTATAACGGCGCGTATAAATTCTATCTGGAGCAGGGGGAAAATACCGTGGCCGTTACCTCCGGCGGGGCGGAGTTCTCCCTTTTGGGCGTGGACGTAGTTCCCGCGGCCGAGCCCGCGCCTTATGCCGAATACGAGGGCAGGAACAAAAAGGCTTCCTCCGGACAGCTTATAAAAATACAGGCCGAAAACGCGGTCCTTAAGTCCACCTCCATGCTCTATCCCACCTATGACCGCATTGATTCGGCCACCGAGGACGCCAACGGCGGCCCTAACGATCCGGCGAAGATACGCATAAACACCGGCGGAGGAGATATGTGGAAGAACGCCGGCGAATGGCTGGAATGGGAGTTCGAGGCGCCCGAGAGCGGCTGTTACGTTCTCGGCTGCCGTTTTAGACAGAATTACAAGGACGGCCTTTTCAACTGCCGCGATTTTTACATCGACGGCGAGCTCCCCTTCGCCGAAATGGCGGGCCGCGCCTTCAGCTACGACAACGAGTGGCAGATAGGCGAGGTGGAGGAGGATGGCGAACCCTGCCTTATATATCTTGAAAAGGGAAAGCATACGCTCCGCTCCGAGGTGTCGATGGGCCCTCTGGCCGATTCGCTGCGCCGCGTGGACGAGTGCGTACAGGAGCTTAACGACCTTTACCTTAAAATCATAATGATAACCGGAGTCGCGCCCGACAGCTACACCGACTTCTTCCTTGCCGACAAAATAGACGGCCTAAAGGAGACGCTTGAGCGCAACCGCGACATTCTTTCGGCGGAGCTTGAAACCATACAGGCCGTAACCGGAGGCAAGGGCAGCGCCACCTCCGCGGTGGACACCCTTGCGGTGCAGCTCGGAGTGCTTTGCGAGGATACCGAGGAAATACCCGCCCGTCTTTCTGCCTTCAAAAACAACATCAGCGCGCTCGGCACTTGGGTGATAGATATGCAGGAGCAGAAGCTCCAACTCGACTATCTCTATCTCCGCTCGCCCGACGTGGCCGTACCAAAAGCCGAGGCCGGCGTTTTAAGCCGTATGTGGTACAGCGTGCGCCGGTTTTTCGCCTCGTTTGACGACTCTACCGGAGCCGTCAGCGGCGGCGGGAACGTCAAGGTATGGCTCAGCGGGGCGGGCCGCGACCAGGCGCAGGTGCTCAAGGACCTGATAAACGAAAGCTTTACCCCCGAAACGGGCGTTCAGGTCGATCTTGAACTGGTTCAGGGCAGCCTTATCGAGGCCACTCTTGCCGGAACGGGACCGGATGTGGCGCTGCTCGTGGCGGAGGACCAGCCCGTGAACTTTGCCCTGCGCGGGGCTCTGCGCGACGTCAGCGGCTTCGACACGTATCCCGAGGCGGAAAAGCGCTTTTACCCTTCGGCCATAGAACCGTTCCGCTTTAACGGCGGGGTTTACGCCCTGCCCGACACGCAGGTTTTCGATATGCTGTTTTACCGCACCGACGTATTCGCCGATCTCGGTATTGAAGCCCCCGATACGTGGGACGACTTTTACGGCATACTGCCTGTGATACAAAGAAACAATCTGCAAATTACCACTATGGACCTGTTCCCGACGCTGCTGCTGCAAAACGGCGGAGCCTATTACAACGACGAACAGACTGCCGCCATGCTTGACAGCGAGCAGGCCATAAAGGCAATGGACACTTATACCTCGCTTTACCGCAACTACGGCTTCGAGGTAAAGACCGATTTCTACTCCCGCTTCCGCAGCGGCGAGCTGATAATGTCGATTCAGCCGTATCAGATGTATAACCAGCTCATCGCCGCCGCACCCGAGATAAGCGGCCGCTGGGCAATGCGGCCCATCCCCGCGACAAAGACCGAGGGCGGCCTCGACCGCAGCGAGGCGGGCGCCGTCACCGGCACGATAATGCTCAAATCCGTCAAGGACCCCGAGGCAGCGTGGGACTTCATGGATTGGTGGAGCAGCGACGAGGTTAAAGCCCGCTACGGAATCGAAACCGAGGGGCTCTTGGGGGCGAGCGCACGCTTCACTCCCGCGAACAAGAATGTTATGGCGATGCTGCCGTGGCCCGACGAGCAGCTTGCGAGCCTTGAGCTGGCGCAGAGCAGCGTTAAAGGCATACCTCAGATACCCGGCAGCTACTACACCGCCCGCGCCATACAGAACGGCTTCCGCAGCGTGGTGTATAACGGCGAGTCGGTGCGAAAGGCTCTCAGCGACCAGTGTGAGATGATAAACTACGAAATAACCAAGAAGCGGGCCGAGTTTGGCCTTGAGACGGGAGGCGGAAACAGATGAAGGAAAAGCTGAAATGGGCCTTTAGGGTTTTCTTCCCTAAACCCCTAAAGCAGACAAAAAGTCTTAAAACGCGCATTGCTCAGAACAAAATAAGCTATGCCATGATAGCTCCGTACTTCATTTTGTTTACGGTGTTCACGGTCATCCCCGTGATTGCGTCCATAGCGCTGGGCTTCAGCTATTTCAATATGCTCGAGCCGCCTTCCTTTGTGGGACTGAGCAACTATATCTCAATTTTCCTCAACGATGAAATATTCCTTTTGGCCGTTAAAAATACCATAATTTTTGCTTTCATAACCGGCCCCATCAGCTACATACTCTGCTTTGTGCTGGCGTGGCTCATCAACGACCTGCCGCGCTTCTGGCGCACCTTTATGACGCTGGTGTTCTACGCGCCGTCGCTCTCGGGCAATCTTTACATGATATGGCAGTACATCTTCTCCGACGACCAATACGGCCTTGTGAACTCCTTCCTTATGACGTTTATGGATCTGGGCATAATAAAGGAACCCATAAAATGGTTCACCGACGAAAAGTATATAATGCTGGCGCTTATTATCGTTCAGCTGTGGCTCAGCCTCGGAGCGGGCTTTTTGGCTCTCGGAGCGGGCTTTAAAACCGTCGATCCGACCATATACGAGGCCGGAGCCATAGACGGCATAAGGAATCGCTTTCAGGAGCTCATCTACATAACCGTGCCCTCGATGAAGCGGCAAATGCTTTTTGCCGCGGTAATGCAGATATCCTCCTCCTTCGCTGTGGGCAACATATCCATCGCCCTGTGCGGTTTCCCAAGCACCAACTACGCCGGACACACCATAATGACGCATATCCACGACTACGGCACGGTGCGCTACGACATGGGTTACGCCTGCGCGCTGTCGGCCATACTGCTGATAGTAATGCTAATAATGAACAAGCTTATAACCGCTCTGCTGGTGGAGAAGGACTGAGGGGTGAGGGAAGATGAAAGTCAAAAAAACCAAGAAGGTAAACCGCTCTCTCGGAGGCAATATAATCCTGTTCACCCTGTTGGCGGTCCTTGGGGCCTTTATGGCTCTGCCGGTAGTCTATACCGTGGTGCAGGCTTTTAAGCCCATGGAGGAGCTTTTCGTGTTCCCGCCGCGCTTTATGGTGGTGAACCCCACGCTTAAGAACTTCCGTCTCATAGGCCAGCTCACGAACAATCTGTGGGTGCCCTTTTCGCGCTACGTATTCAACAGCGTTTTCGTTAGCGTAGTCGGCACCTTCGGCAACGTGTTCATAGCCTCGATGGCAGCTTATCCGCTGGCCAAAATCGACTTCCCCGGCCGAAAGCTGCTGTTTAAAATGGTGACGGTGGCTCTGCTGTTTACCGGCGGCGTGCTGGGGCTGGCGCAGTACATAATCATGGCAAAGCTCCACATGATAAACACCTATTGGGCGCTGATACTGCCATCGGTCGCCTCCACCATGGGACTGTTCCTGATGAAACAGTTTATGGAGGGGATAAGCGACTCCATAATCGAGGCCGCCCGTATCGACGGCATGAACGAGTTCGGCATATTCTGGAAGATCGTAATGCCGAATGTGAAGCCCGCGTGGCTGACAATGATAATTTTTGCCTTTCAAGGTATGTGGGGCATGACCGGCGGCAATTTCATCTACAAGGAAAACCTTAAGCTTTTCCCCACCGCTCTGGCCCAGATACAGGCCGGCGGCATAGCCCGCGCCGGCGTTGCGGCGGCGGCAAGCCTTATTATGTTCATACCGCCGGTGCTGCTCTTTCTCGTGACTCAGTCGAGCATAATGGAAACCATGGCTCACGCCGGTATAAAGGAGTGAACGCTATGAAAAAGATAATTGCTTTGCTCGCGGCGCTGTTGTGCCTTTCGCTTCCGGCTTCGGCGGACTACCGCTACAACGGCTTCGGCGAGCCCGTTGCGACCGCGCGGAGCTTTACGGCGGTGGGCGCGGTGAACGGGACGGCTCTTGGCATTGGGGACTTCAAGTCTCCGTCGGACGTGTTCGCCGATGAAAACGGCCTCGTTTACATACTGGACTGCGGCAACAACCGCGTTGTTGTGCTGAACAACGACCTTACGTTAAACCGCGAGGTCAGGCCCGAGGGCTTTGACCTCGGCGAGGCCGGCGGCCTTTACGCCGCGGGCGGGCTCATATATGTGGCTCACGCCGGCGACGAAAAAATTTATGTCATTAACACGGAGGGCGAGACCGTGCGTGAAATCTCGCGCCCCGATTCGCCTCTGCTCGAGGGGGCGGCTTTCACGCCTCTTAAGGTGTTGGCTGACGGCATAGGTACGGTATATATGCTTTCGGCAAATTCCACTCAGGGCGCGTACATGATAGGCGCGGATAACAGCTTTCTCGGCTTTTTTGGCCGCAACGACGTGGTGCTGACCTTCCGCCGCATGATGGAGCTGGCCTCTCGCCGCTTTGCCAGCGACGAGCAGCGCGAAACCATGCAGAACTTTATTCCCGTTGAGTTCGCCAATTTCGACGTAGACGCCGACGGCTTTATCTATACTGTGACGTCCTACAGCGAAAATCCCGAGCAGGACGAAATGATAAAAAAGCTCAACCCCATGGGCGACAACGTACTGAGCAAGCTTTCGGCCCGCACTTGGGGCGACAACCCCGACGCCGGCGCATACCCGACCTCATTCGCGGACATAGCCGCCGACGAAAACGGCTTCAGCTATGCTCTCGACGGGGCCTCGGGAAAGATTTTCTGGTACGACGACAACCTCAGCCAGATTTGCGCCTTCGGCGGCAGCGGGAACGTGCTGGGCGCCTTTACCGGTCCGACCGCCGTTGAAACTCTCGACAGCCGCGTGTTGGTGCTGGACAATGTGAAAAACAGCGTGACCGTTTTTGAGAAAACCCGCTTCGGCGAATTAATGACCGAAGGCCGCCGCCTTTATAACAGCGGCTACTTCAAGGAGAGCAAGGACATCTTCCGCGAGATAATCACCATGGATCCCGACTGCGACTTCGCATGGGGCGCTCTCGGAGCCGCGGTCTACGAGGAGGGCGACGCCGCCCTCGCCAAGGAATACTTTGAGCGCAGCCGCACCGCCGCCGAAAAGTATTCCGAGGTAAAAAAGCAGCTCAGAAGCACATGGATGAAGGAGCATTTCGCCCTGATTTTCGGAGGAGTGATAGCTCTGGCGCTCATAATAATCGCCGCGTCCAAGCTGGTGGCGGCCAAGCTGAAGGAGGGGAGGATATAATGCAGAAAACAGGCTTTTACGCCGGCATGAGTCCTTATCTTTACCCGCTCTACATTCTTATCCATCCGGTGGACGGCTACAGGGAGTTGAAGAACAACAAAAAGTATTCTATGACGGCGGCTAACGTTGTACTGGCCTTGTGGGTGCTGCAAAGGATACTGGCGTGGGGATATTCGGATTTCGATTTCAAAACCCCGGCCGCGCTTGAATCGCCCGTGGATCTTCCGAGAATACTCCTGACCACGGTGGCGCTTTTCGCTATAGCCTGTGTGTCGAACTGGTGCTTTTGCACGTTGATGGACGGCAAGGGCCGCCTGCGCGAGATATGGATAGCCTGCGCCTACGCCCTGCTGCCCTATGTGCTGCTGGGGCTCGCGAGGGTGGGGCTCTCCCACGCGATGGTGCTGGACGAGGCCGTGTTCCTCACATACTTGAACGCCATCGGCCTTTTGTGGACGGCCTTTCTGCTGTTCGAGGCGGTTTACGTCGTGCATGACTACACTGTGCCCCGCGCGGCGGGAGCCATTGTCCTGACGGCCTTGGGCGTGCTGATAATAGCGTTTTTGGTAATTTTGGTGACGGGGCTCGCAACGCAGATATACTCGTTCTTTAAGACTATATATTTTGAAATAAAGCTGAGAGTATAGGGGGAGAGAAAAATGAAAAAGATTTTATGCGCCGCCATGGCGGCCCTGCTTCTCGCCTCCTGCGCCGGTAAGGGCAGTCTGCCCGAGACCGCCGAAATGCTTGAAAAACCCGCTTCGGCGGGGGCCGCCGTGATAGAAAACGGCCGCTTTGTTCTGGAGGTGAGCGAGACGGGCTCGCTCAAAGTGACCGATAAGCTTGGCGGCGAGGCGTTTGCCTCGGTGCCCGAGGCGGCCGCCGAGGATACGGTGGCATCGGGAGTGAACATGAGCCGCCTCACAAGCGATTTCTTTGTCACGCTTGTCAAAAGCGACGGGGCCACCGTCGAGCTCAACAGCCTTGAGGCCTCGGTTCAAAAGGACGGCGTCAGCGTTGAAAAAAACGGCGACGCCATAAAGGTGTGGTATCTTTACCCCGAGCAAAACGTGATGCACTCCGTGGAGTACGCCCTCAGCGAGGACGGCTTTTCGGCCGAAATCAGCTTTGCCGACCTCAGGGAGCAGATTGGCAAAATCTCGGGCGACGACTGGGGCTTCATGAGCATATCGCCCTTGCCGTACTTCGGCGCGGCCGGCTCCGAAAGCGATGGCTATATTGTGGTTCCCGACGGCAGTGGAGCGATAATCAATCACAATAACAGCAAATCTTCCTACGCCTCCTACGCGCAGGAGATATACGGCCGCGATCCGTCGCTCAACCTCGACAGCAGCTCTCTTACGCCCAAGACGGCAGCTCTGCCCGTTTTCGGCAGCGTCGAGCAGGACAGGGCCTTTGCCGCGATAATCGCCAAGGGCGCCGCCGAGGCCACCGTTTACGCCGATACCGCCGGAGCGAAAACCGGTTATAACAATGTATACGCCGGCTTCGCCGTGCGCAGGAGCGACAGCGTTTCGCGCACTGTGTCTAACGGTTACGGCGGCGACAGCACTCTCGGACGAACGGCTGTTTCGGCGAACGTGCCCGAGGAAGGCGGCTTTAGGATAGAATACCGACTGATGAGCGGCGCGGGCTTGAGCTATGTCGATCTAGCGGCCGCATACAGAGATTACCTGCTGGAGAGCGGTCTGACGCCGGAAAACAACGGCGCGCCCCTTTATCTCGGCATGACAGGCGGCGTGGCCGACGTTGAATACACCCTCGGCATACCGCATAAAACCGTGGTGCCCGTAACGGATTTCGCCTCCGCTGCGGAAATCTTAGCGGACCTTAGGGAAAATGGCGTGGAGGACGTCGCCGTGCGCCTGCGCGGCTGGCAGAAGGGCGGCTTGGAGACTGCCGTTCCTTCCGCCGAAGAGCCCGAAAGAAGGCTCGGGGGCGGCAATGGTTACGCCGAACTCAAGGCGTCCGGCGCTAAAATTTTTCCCGAGGTCGAGCTTGTGCGCTTTTATAAGAGCGGCGGCGGGCTCAGCCTTCAGGGCGACTGCGTGACGGCTCTTTCGGGCAGTGCGGCCTTTGTTTACGACTATGCCGTGAACACAGGTAAAAAGGATACAGAGGAGGAGCCCTGCCGCCTGCTCGCACCGGATAAGGCGCTCGGGGCGGTGAAAAGGCTTTGCGACGGCGGTATGGACGCCCTGTCGCTCGGCTCCGTCGGCGAGACCGTGCCCTCGGACTTTTCCGAAACGTCGCCGCTGACAAGGGAGCAGACCTCAGCGATTTACGCCGAGGCCGCCTCCCTTGCCGAAAACGTCATGGTTTGCGGCGGCAACAGCTATACTCTTTTAGGGGCGGACTACATCTACGCTATGGAGGACTCCGCCACGCTCTACGACCTTGAGGACGCCTCCGTTCCCTTTGCGCAGATAGCGCTGCACGGTCTGCGTTCCTTCAGTGTTCCGCCCATCAACCTCACGCCCGATACCGGCCGCGCCATGCTTAAGGCGCTTGAAACCGGCAGCTCGCTGTGCTACAGCGTCAGTGCGGGCGACGTGGCCGTCGCGGCCGACGAGGCGCCCTACGCTTATATCCGCGACACGGTGCTCGGCCAGTGCGGGAAGGCCATGCCCGTCCTTGAGGCCGTCGCGGGCGACACTATAACAAGCCATGAAAGGCTCGGGGACGAGCTCTATAAAACGGGCTTTTCCTCCGGAGCGGTAATATATGTGAACTACGGTTCGGCTCCGGCCGAGGCCGACGGTAAAATTGTGGAGGCCGAGAGCTTCCTGTTTGAGGAGGGAAGATAAATGGCTAAAAAGAAAAAATCCGCCATTGAGCGGCGCAGGGCGCGCGCGGGCTTCCTGTTTGTGCTGCCTTGGCTGATAGGCCTGATTTTCCTGTTCCTCCGCCCGTTGGTGATGGCGTTCTACTACTCCTTCCACAAGGTGCTGATAACCCCCGCCGGACTCAATTTCGAGTTCACCGGCTGGGAAAACTTCATCTATAAATTCCGCGACGATATATACTTTTTCAAATCCACCTTCTGGCCGGGGCTGTCGAAGTTCGTCATTGAAGTGCCGATTTGCGTGATTTTCAGCCTGTTCATCGCCATTATTCTGAACCAGAAATTCAAGGGCCGCACGCTTTCGAGGGCTATCTTCTTCCTGCCGGTGATTATCGCGTCGGGCATAGTTATACAAATGCTGCGCAGCTTCGGCATGGACCCGTCCGCCACCGAAAACGCGTACGTATTCCAGAGCGGCGGCATGGTCGAGCTGCTGATGAACGCCGGCTTGCCGCAGGCGATTTGCGACTTCCTTTCCGAGGTCAGCAACCGCATTTTCGACATAGTGTGGATGAGCGGCGTTCAGATAGTGCTGTACCTGTCGGGCCTGCAAAGCATACCGCGCAGCGAGTACGAGGCGGCCGAGATAGAGGGAGCCACCGCGTGGGAAATATTCTGGAAGATAACGTGGGTGCGTATTTCGCCCATAACCCTCGTTGTGCTGGTATACTCGCTTATAGACTCGTTCACTAATGTCAGCAATCCGATGATAAAATTCGTCTACGAGGAATACTCCCTGCGCGGCAACCTCGGCGGCAGCAGCGCCCTCGGGCTGATGTACTGCCTTATCGCGTTTCTCATCATCATTGCGGTATACGCCTTCGCTTCGCGCAAGGTGTTCTATGTAAACGAAAATTAAGGGGGGATAAAAGTGAAACGAATAAAGAAATACGCTTGGAGCCTGTGCCGCTTTCTGCTGATATTCGGCCTGAGCTTCGTCATACTTTATCCCCTGCTGCAAACCCTGTCCAAGGCCTTCATGCCCACCGAGCAGTACTCCGACCTCAGCGTGGTGTGGATACCCCGCTCGCTGACGCTGGAAAATCTGAAAAACGCGGTGGAATATATGGATTACGCGGCCTCGCTGTGGCGCACGGTGACGCTGTGCGTGTCGTCGGCGCTTTTGCAGCTCGTGTGCTGCTCTCTTGCGGGCTACGGTTTTGCGCGGTTCAAGTTCCCGCTGAGGGGTCCGCTGTTTTTGCTGGTAATCCTCACGATAATCATTCCCACGCAGATTATCTTCCTGCCAACCTTCATGGAGTACCGCTTTTTCGACTTTTTTGGCCTTGGCAGGCTGATTGCCCTCTTTACCGGCGAAAACTACGTGGAATACACATTTAATCTCATAAATACCCGCGCCACCTTCTGGATACCCTCCATACTCGGCGTGGGGCTCAGGAGCGGGCTTTTCATCTATATCTTCCGTCAGGCTTTCCGCAACATACCCACCGCTTTGGAGGAGGCCGCCGAAATCGACGGCTGCGGCCCGCTGCGCACCTTTACGTCGGTAATGCTGCCCAATGTGCGCACCTCGGCCGTAACGGTTTTCCTGTTTTCGGTGGTTTGGCACTGGAACGAATACACTCTCACGCGCACCTTCTTCCCAACGCGCAACAGTCCGCTGGCCGTTAAGCTGAAAACCGCCGTCGAAACGCTGCAGCTGAGCAACGATACCCGCGGCGACCTTTCGCTCCAGATGGGCGTCAGCTATGCGTCGGTGCTTCTGTTCCTGCTGCCGATAGTGCTGCTTTACGTTTTCGCTCAGCGCTATTTTGTGGAGGGAATAGAAACCACGGGCATCACCGGATAGGAGGAAAAAATGAAAAGACTTGTAATCGCGCTGACGGCTGCGGCGCTGCTGCTGTCGTCGTGCAAATATTCCAACAGCTCGCGCTCGTCGGCCATCCACAGCGCTCCCTTTGAGACGAGTCTGCTCGAGGTAGAGTCTCTCGAGGACCCGAATGTTACGCTGGATCTTTACTGGCCCTTTGAGCGGAATATCGCCGCGGGCGACATTTATATGCAAGAGGCCATCGACGCTTTTGAGGCCAAATACGGCGGCAAGGTGACCGTGAACGAGATTGGCTTCAACACCGGCATCGAGGTCATGCAGCGCAATCTGGCGGGCGGCGACGTCAGCGACCTGATGTTCGTAGACGGCAACGTCACCTTCCCGAAATACGCGCTATACAGCTACATCATGCCGGTCACGCAGTACGTTGAGCATGACCTCGGCAGCCGTTGGCTGGACGAGGCCAGTATGAACAACTTCAAATTCGACGGCGAGTACTACGGCTTTACCAACTACATCGTCAACCAGCCCTACATCATCGCTTTCGACAAGGCTCCTTTTACCGACAATAACCTCCCCAACCCTGTGGAGCTGTTCGAGGCGGGGGAGTGGACGTGGGATAAATTCCTCGAATACGTGGACTTTTTCACCTCCGACACCAATCTCGACGGCAAAATCGACCGCTGGGGCTTAGGACCGAGGTATAAGAACCAGAACTTTGGCTATGCCGGAGGAGCAGTACCTATCATAGAAAAGGGCAACGGCCTGCTCGAAAGCAATTATGACACCCCCATTATGCGCGAATATTTTGATTTTGTGCGCAGGCTTCAGCGTATACAGTCGCGCAGCGCGACCAACGACGGCTGGCTTGGAGCGGGCGGAGTTATGTACTCTGAGGCGGGTCTCGCTCAGATAGGCCTTGTGGACGGCGACGGCGGCAAGGTGGCCGATCCGAACCATGACTTTGTGCCTATTCCCAGCGAGGACGGCTCCCTGCCCACCACCCCCGTATGGGACACTGCCCTCGTCATACCCAACGGCAGCCGCAACCCGCAGGGCGCGGCTGTGCTGGCGGCTATGATAATGGAGGTCAAGGAGAGGCGCGTCAACGAGGAGAACATTAAAATTTACACTCCTGAGCAGCTTGCCCGCTACGACCTTATGATGACGAGTATCGTTCCCCAGCGCAAGGGAAACGACGTTTACACCGGCGTTACGATGGACTACGGCGACGGCGAGGCCCTTGGAGGCTCGCCCGCCGCCACTATAATTGAAACCTATCGCGGCGTTGTGAGCAGCGAGGTCGCGTCCTTCAACAAAACTCTTGAAAAATAAAAAAGCGGCCCCCATAAGCAAGCGCCGATTAAATATCGCTATTCAGCTTGGCACGCTGCTTGCTTTCGATAATTCCGTCATATCGTCCAAAAGAAACTTGCCGTACACAAAGTATGCCGAGTCGCTTTTGAACGATCTGACGAAATTGCTGCTAACGCAGTCAGCGCGCCCTATTTAATCAGCGCTTACTTGAGGGGCCGCTCCGCGCCGGAGCTCCTACTGGTTTAACGCCGGAGCGGAGCCGCGCACAAGGCGGCGGCGGAATTCGAGCGGCGTCATGCCGGTCTCGGCCTTGAACAGCCTCGAAAAGTGGCTCGGCGAGGTGACGCCTATCGACTCGCCGATTTCTTCCATGGACATACCGGAGGTTTGCAGCAGCCGTCGGGCCACATCTATTTTGTAGTCTATTATGTACTGCTTTGTGCTCTTGCCGCAGACGTTGTTGAATACCAGTGTCAGATACCCGCGCGATATGTTCAGGTGACGGGCTATGTCCGATACGTTCACCCCGTCCGACACGTGAACCTGAATATAGGCGACCGCTTTTTTGAAATAGCTTTCCAGCGGTATTTCGGCCCTTTCCGTCAGCGAGCACATTGAGGCGGCCATGTGCCAGAACGCGCTTGTCAGGGCATACTCGTTGGCGTTGCCCATCGAGACGAGCTCCTTGAGCGCCGCGCCGAGGGCGCCGCTCTCGTCGTCGTATATGGGGTTCTCCGCCGAGAGCCCGCTGTCGCTGAGCATTGTTTCGGCCTTGCGGCCGTAAAACTCCACCCAACGGTATTCAAAGGGCTCCAGCCTGTCGGCAACGTAAATCGAAACAACATCCGGCGTTATAAGAAAGGCTTGTCCCGCGTGGACCTCGTGGCTCACATCATCGCCTGTAAAAACGCCTTTTCCTGAGTATACGTAGTGCAGCAGATAGGTCTGGCGCGCGTTTTTGGGCTCGTAAAAACCGGGCTCACACTGGCGGTATCCATACTGGATAACATTGAAATCGGCGTTGGTCTGGTTACAGTTTATGTAATTCACATACTTATGCACCAAAATTTCACTTCCCCATATTTTATCACTTTCGACTTTTACTCTATCAAAAAAATGCGGTTTTGTCAATTTGTTTTTTGAAATTTTTTTCAAAAATGTAATATTAAATTTGCGGTATTGAATAGCTGGATTAAGGATAAAGGCTGATTTAATTATACATCAATATTTTTTAAAATAGGAAAATAACGGCAATAAATAGGGAAAATACTTATATATTATGCTGAAATAATTATATTTACAGTAAATAAGGCATTATTGTATAATTGTTATATAGTAATGTTTTTATATATTATTGAAATCATCAAGGAGGAAGAAACATGAATAAACTGCTTGGGCGTCTTTTGGCGGCCCTTTTGGCGTTCCCGCTGGCCTTGTCGGCTCTGCCGCCGGTGACGCTGGCCGCGGAAAGGTCGATCGACGATATACTTGCCGACGCCTTTGTGCTCGATTTTGAGGGCAATCTGCCAAGCTCCGTCAAGGCCGAGGGCAACCTTGAATATGTGGACGGCGTAAGCGGTCGTGCGGCCAAGTTTGACGGCAACGGCGCCTATCTTGTCCTGCCCGACAATATGAATGCCGGCGTGACCGACTTCACTGTCGGTATGTGGGTGCGCTTCGACGGCCTCACGCCCGATGTGTGGCAGCGCGTGTTCGACATACATGGCATAAATCACCGCACCATGTTCTTCGGTATGTGGCAGTATAACGGCAGCAACAACGTGCGTTTCAGCATTGAGGACGACGAAGGCGAGGAGCATGCCAGCGCCTTTGGCGTATTTAACCTCGGTCAATGGGTGAACTACACCATAACTCAGAGCGAGGGCACGCGCACACTATACATAAACGGCCGCGAGGCCGCCTCCTCAGGCGCGACAAACATTGCGGCGGATATGGGCGAAACTGTGAACAACTATATCGGGCACAGTATCTATAACGGCGTTCCAACAGCCGATTTCAACGGCGCTCTTGACGAATTCTTCTTCGCCAAGGAGGCCATGACGGCCGATCAGGTGCTTGAGCTCGCCATACGCAATATGGACGACGCGCAGGCTGTGGACGCCCACGCCTCGCTGACATACCTCAATTTCAACGGTAACGACGCAGAAACCATGTTCGACTATTATATATTCGACGACGGCCGCCGCTCCGTGCGATGGAGCTCCGATAAGCCGGAGATTCTCACCGTGAACGGTGTGACGGCCGGAGCCTCCGTATCCGAGCTGACCGAGGTTACCCTCACGGCGACGGTGGCCGCAGGCTCAGTGCAGAAAACAATAGACTATACCTTTGTCGTAACTCCCGAGCTAAAGGTTGAGCGTATGTCGCTCGAGGATGTGGAGAAGCGCGAGCTTCGCCGCACGAGGGCCGTGAATTACGATACCGAAAAAACCTATCTTATAAAAAAGGCCGGCGCTGACGAATATCTCTCCCAAAGCGGAGATACGCTTTCCCTCACGGTCGACGCTTCGGCCGCTGAGGCCAAGTGGAGGCTGGCCGAAAGCTCTCACAAGAACGCCTACGCGATTTTCAACGTGTCCGACGGAATGTGCCTCGACGTGCTGGATTTCGGCGTTCTGCCGGGAACGCAGGTGCTGCTTTACCGCGGCGGTAAGGGCATAAACGAGGATTGGTACTTCATCGGTCTTGACGGCGGCGTGGGTATCCTCAACTACAACGGCAACAATTTCTTCAACGCCGAGGGAAGCAAGTTTTCCATTGAGGGCCTTGACGACGCGCAGCGCTGGGAGCTTGTCGAAACAGAACCCCGCGAGGCCCCTCTCGGCATATTTGTCGATGATGCGGTCCCCGGCTATGAAACAATGGAGGAGGGAGTTTACCTCACCTTTAAGCGCAGCGGCAGCTATATGTCCACCGACGACAACGGCAACCTTTGCGCCTCGGGATATCGGGGCGACAAGTCGCAGTGGTACCTCACAAGAATTACCGACAGCTACTATACCATCAGCAATAAGGCCGACGAAAAGAACCTGAACGTAAACCGCAACTCCGTCGACCCGGGGGCGGGCGTTATCGCATACGACAAAGGCACAGCCCAGAACGAGCAGTGGGCCTTTTCCAAAGTCGAGGGCGGATATACCATCGTCGGCGCGGCAAACAAAAATTATCTCTGCGGCTACGGCGGAGCCTTCCGCATGGAGACATCGCCGCAGGTGTGGACGATAGAAAAGGTGTCGGAGGCGGCTGTTGAAGGCGGCGAAAAGGCTGTCAGCCCGCTCATAACCGATTATCTGCCCGAGATAACCGAGGCGACTGACGCGGCCACCGGCCTTATACACCCGGGCATTACCGTAAACGCCGATGACATCCGCCGTATGCAGCGCCATGTGCGCGCAGGCGACCAGCCGTGGGCTGCGGCCTTCAACACTTTGGCCTCGATATCGAGCTCCGGCGTGAGCCCCCGCATACATGCGTGGGACGGCGACGGCGACACTACTAAGCTTGTGGTGGAAACAAGGCTTAAAAACCTCCGCGCCGACGCCGGCACGGCGGCCAATCAGGCGCTGATGTACGTAATCACCGGTAACGAGGCCTACCGCGCCAACGCCATGAACATAATCCGCAAGTGGTCCGAGCTGCGCGACGTTTACGCCACCTTGGGAAGCGACCGTATTGACCACGGCGCCATTGCCTATAAGATGAGCTTTGCCGCCGAGCTTATGAAATACAGCTCCTGCGAGAACAGCGACCTCAACTGGACGGCCAACGACAACGCAATGTTCACCGGCATGCTCGAAACCATAAATCCCAAGCACAACAGGGCCTACCATTGGATGAACCAGCACGGTATATGCAACGAGGGTACGATGGCCAGCGCCATCTTCCGCAACGACCTCGAGCAGTATAAGACCGCCGTAGTCCGCACTACCGTGAACCCCGAGGGCGGCGGTGAAGCCGCTGTTGCGGGCGGCGCGATAATTCAGGTGTTTAAGCGCATAACCAAGGACGAAATGCTTGGCGAAGAGCTTGACGAGCCTGTCATCGCCCACATAGAGATGGGCCGCGATATGGGCCATGCCTACGGCAACAACGCCGCGCTCAGTACCTGCGCGATGATGACGCTTAAGCAGAACACCCTTGTCGATCCGGTGACCGGCGCTTATACCGACTCCGACGGCGGCGTCAACGTGTTTGAATACGCCGACCACCGCCTTCTTGCCGGCTGCGATATAATATCCCGCTACAACCTCGGGCTCGACGTTCCCTTCCCCAGCGTGGACGTTGGCGGCTACTACTACGGCGACATCAACGACACCAACCGCGGCAACCTTTATCAGGCCATAGGCCCTGTCTACTGCTACTATAAGTACATAGCCAAGGCCGACATGACGGACGAACGGCTCAAGTATGTGGCCAAGGCCTACGAATCGCGCTTCCCCGAGGGGCAGAGCGAGGATAATATCGGCCTTTCTACGCTGCTTTACACCCCCGACGAGGCCATTATGGATAAGCTTCCCATTCAGGACACCAGCTCGCCGGACACATGGCAGAGCGAGTTTTTCACCGCCGTTAACTACGGCAGCGTTACCGCCATGGAGGAGGACAACGTCTCCTTCGCCCGCGTAAGCCTTGCGGACGGAGGCAGCCGCTTCGCCCACACCACCGCGTTCTACGCTCCCGCGGCTCAGAGTAAGGTGCTGCTCCGTGTGAGGACGCACGGCGAAGTAAAGGTGACGCTCCACAACGAGCATTTGATGTACGCCCCCTTCGTGGAGGCCGTGCTCCCCGACACCATGGGCGAATGGGAGATAGTCGAGCTTCAAAAGAGACCCGAGGCTACGCTCAACCAGCGCATAATGTTCTTCACCTTCGAGGGTGACGGCGGCGAGCTGGACATCGACTATATGAAGTTTACTGATTGACGGAGGGAAGAATATGAAAGCTTTTAAGAAAGGATTAAGCTTGGCCGTGGCTCTCGCGGTGGCGCTTCAGGCGTTCTCTTTTGCGCCCGCCATGGCCGAGGAGACCGTAACGGAGGCACCGCTCGGCGAGCCTGCGTTCGTGTACGCTCCGGCCGGCGGGGACGCGAGCCTTATCGCTGACGGCGACGCCGGTACAACGTGGAGCTTTGACAGACGACGCCTCGGCGCGAGCTGGATTGCCGCCGCCGTTTTCGATGCGGGCGAAGGCCGGACTTTTGACTTCAACCGCATAACCCTCAACGGCAAGGGCTGCCGCTTTTACGGCGGCAATGAGGAGGGCTCCCTCGCCGATATCGGCGCCGCCCTTACTCCGGATGTGGACTACAGCCAGGAGGACGGCTATCAGGCATTTGCCGACCTGTTTGGCGTAGAGCCCCTCGGCTGGATAGTCAATCAAGGCAATATAAATAACTGGACGGACGACACTCTTAAGCTTGAGAGCGCGGTCTCCTACAGATATTTTGTGGTGGTTTCCTACGCGGGCTGGACGAACGCCGATATCGGCGAGGTTTCGCTCGCCCTTGCGGAGCAGACCGCGCCCGAAACGCGCATCGTTACCTTTGACGAAAAGGCCTCCGTAACCGTGGACGGGGAAACCATATCCTCGGGCGACGAGGTGGAGGAGGGTAAGACCCTTGTAATAACTCCCGTCGTACCCGAGGGAGAGGAGCTTGTATCCGTAGCCGTTAACGGCGGGGAGATAGAAGCGCCCTACGAGTATACCGTGGCCGGAGAGGATATTGTCATCACCGTTTCCACTCAGCCGGCTCAGGTCGCGCCCGAAACGCGCACCGTTACCTTTGACGAAAAGGCCTCCGTAACCGTGGACGGGGAAGCCATATCCTCGGGCGACGAGGTGGAGGAGGGTAAGACCCTTGTAATAACTCCCGTCGTACCCGAGGGAGAGGAGCTCGTATCCGTAGCCGTCAACGGCGAGGAGCTTGAGGAGCCCTATACCTTTGTTGTGGCAGACGCGGACATTAATATAGAAGTAACCACGCGCACGCTCGAGCGCGAGCCACAGATGAAAACCGAGCTCGGCGCGCCGACTTATGTATTCAATTCCACCGGCGGCAATCCCGCCGACATGACTGACGGGAACCCAAGCTCGGCCTATGTGTTCAATCGCGAGGGCACGGCGCCCACATGGATCACCGTTGCCGTATATGACGCGGGCGAAATTAATAAATTTGAGTTTGACCGAATCGAACTCGCGAGCGGTACCTCGGTGCGTTTCTTCGGCGCCGACGAGGCCGTGCACGGTGATTACGATATATTGGATATAGCCGCCACCATTGACGAAACCGATTACAGCACAAAGCTTGAGGCCTTCGCCGAGCTTTACGGCCTGACAGACATTGCCGACCTCAACAATACTTACAAAAACTTCGCCGAGGTCCGGCGCTACCGCTACATAGTGGCTGTGCTTTATAACGGTTGGCCGAGGGCAAGCGTCAACGAAATAACGCTGAAAAATATTCCGGCCGATGAGTTTGAAAAGCATACCGTCACCTTCGGCGCGAACGCCAAGGTCAGCGTGGACGGGGCTGATATAGTTTCGGGCAGTCTTGTTGCCGAAACCAAAACCCTTGTTATCGAGCCTGTGCTCGCCGAGGGAGAGGCGCTCAGCCGAGTGATGGTCAACGGCGAGACCGTAGAGCCGCCCTATTCCTACGTTATGGGAAGGGACGACGTCAATATCGAGGTTCAGCTCAAAGAAATGCGCACCGTCACCTTCGGCGAGGACGTCAGCGTTACCGTAGGCGGTAAACCCATACAGAGCGGCGAAAAGGTGATGGAGGGCGCAGAGCTTGAAATTACCCCTTCTTTGCCCGAAAACTCCACCCTCGATAAAATTTACGTCAACGGCAGCCCCATCGAGGGCACAAGCTTCACCGTCGACGCTGAGGATATAGAAATAACCTTCGGTGTGATCTTCAGCCGCCTTATCACCTTCGGCGAAAACGTCCGTGTGACCGCCGCGGGCGAGCCAATACAGAGCGGTACGAGAGTAAACGAGGGCACGGCGCTCGCCGTCGAGGCTATACTCGCCGATGGTGAAATACTTGACCGCATACTTGTTAACGGCGTTGGCATTGATGGGAACGAATTTACAGTCGGCGCGGAGGACGTAGTTATAGAGCTCGAGCTTGTCGCGCTCGATCCCGACGCCGTGTCGCTGGGAAAGGCGGCCTACGTCTACAACATACCATCCGGTAATGTGGACTACTTAACCGACGGCAAAAAGTCCACCGCGCTCGAGTTTCGCCGCAACGACGTCGAGGACACTTATATCTCCGTCATCGTTTACGACGCGGGCGAGGACAGCGCCTTTAATTTCAGCAGTATTGAGCTTTCGGGTTACGACCGCGCGCGCTTTTACGGCACGAACGCACTTAAAAACGGCAGCTTTGACCTAAGCGATATTTCCGGCACCATCGAGCGCGGCCACGACTACTCAAAGGATGAGTATTTTGCCCAGTGCTTCGGCCTGACTGCCCTTGCCGACCTGACAAACTCCTCAAAGAGCTTTGACGATATACAGTCCTACCGCTTCCTTGTGGTTACTCTCACCGACGGCTGGAACAGGAACACCTCCGTTTCAGAGGTCACCATATCCAACAAAATCGTGGCCGCTTCGCTCGGCGAGGTTGTTCGCGCCGGCGGAGAGTATACAGCAAAAACCGGCAAGTGGAACTCTACCGGCCAAGCCGCGGAGTGGACAGTGACCGATTCCGACCTTGGCATTACCTCGGGTACAAGCGAAAAAGTCACCCTTTGGGGCTGGATAGGCGGCGACGGCAGCGACGCCTCGTCCGATTCAGGCGTTGTCACCTTCCGCCTTAAAAGCGATACCGATACATACGCAGATGTAAAAATAGTCGGCAACAGCAAGCGCGACGAGCGTGACTTCACCGTTTGGGTCGAGGGCGAGGACGGCCGCTCCGCCTCGGGTTTCGTGCCGACGCTGGAGCAGGGCGAAAGCCTTGGCAGCCTGACGCTTTACACCGTCAAAAACCTGCGTGTGTTCGCGGGTGTGAACAAGATAACGCTGGGTTCGTCCCAGTTCCCCAATTCGCCCGACTTCGCCATGCTGGTATTTGTGGATAAGGCCGAAAGTTTCCTCGGCGTGGGCGAGGTAAGGCAGGCCGCGGGCGAGACCGCGGACGCAGGCGCTCTTGCCGAGGCGGACAAATTCGCCGAGGAGTTCTTCGCAGGCAAGGCTGTTGGCGACGAGCTTGGCCTGCTGCCCCGCGCGGACGAGATCGACGCGGAGGTAATGCTTGCCGAAGCCGGAACCTATAACCTCATCGCTCTCGGCGGCGAGGGAAGTTTCACCCTCACAGCGGGCGCTGACGAATACGCGGCCTCTGCCGGTGAGACTGAGTATTCCTCCCTCGGCGGTCTGAGAGGAGTAGTGTTCAAAAACGTGTCCCTCGGCGAGGGCATAACCGAGCTCAACCTAAAGGGAAGCGGCCTTGCCGCCATGAAGCTGATACCGCAAAGGCAGAACACTCTTACCTTCGGCGACGAGATAACCGTTGTGGCTGACGGCCGTCCCGTATACTCGGGCGAGACTGTCCCCGACGGAACGGTAATCAGTATTGTGGCCTTCTCCTCCGACGACAGAATACTTGACCGAATTCTTGTCAACGGCAGGGAGATAAGCGGCGGCAGATACTTTGTTTTCAACGAGGATATTGAAATAAAGGCCGAATTCATAGACGTGATGTATGTCACCGTTACCTTTGACGAGGGCATTGTAGTGTTTGCAAACGGCGCCCCCATAGCCTCGGGCGACAGGGTGCGCGGCGACGCTTCGCTGCGTTTCGCCTGCGGAGCTCCGGCTGAGATACGCGCCGTATACTCCGTCAACGGTACGCCCATCAGCGGCAACAGCTATACTCTTAATAAGCAGGACGCGCACATAAGCGTGGAGCTTACCCCCTACGACCTGCTGTTCATTCAGGACTATGTTATCGAGGTCTATGACGAAAACGAAAACTGCATGCGATTCCTGCTGCCGTCTAAGGGCAGCTATGGCGCGGATATTACGTGGAGCATTGTAAGCGGCGCCGCCGGCGACAGAATTGACGCGGCGGACGACGGCTTCCTGCTCTATGCCGACCTCACGGAGAGCCGCGACGCGCGAGAGATAAAGCTTTCCGCTTCCATAACGGTGGCCGGCAGGGAATACACCGCCGAAAAAACCGTGGCTGTCGATAGCCATGCCATGCGCAGCATAGGCGGCAGGAACTTCTTCGTCAGCCCAATAGGCGACAGCGAGGCCGCCCTTGACATAACCGACGGCCAATTTATTCTCAGCGGCCGCGGAACCGATTTGTGGCGCGCGCCCGACGCCTTTGGTTATCTTTACACCCGCCTTGCCGACGAAAACTTTACTATAAGCGTCAAGGCCGACAAGATTGAAGGCTCCGATCAGTGGCGCAGGACCGGCGTCATGCTGCGTGAAAGCGCCGACGCCGACTCCCGCTTTGTGATGCTTTCCTTCGGCGCGGCCAACGGCGCGGGCCTCGAACTGGCCGTTCGCGCCGAAAAGGGCGCGGAGCCATACCATGTCTTCCGCGACGCGGGCTATGTGAGAAACCGTTCGTCCTTTGGCTATATCAAGCTGGAAAAGACAGGCTCCTTCATAAACGCCTACTATTCCGAAGATGGCTTGGACTACGCTCCTCTTAATTCAGAACCCATTGAATTTGCCCTTGATGGCGAATATCTTGCCGGCCTTCACGCCGTCAGCAGCGATGGCGCGACATACTTCAGCCGTCTCGAGCTTAACGGCGGGGACGTTTTCGTAGCCGGAGATATCACCGGCGAGGACTACGCCGCCGCTGACGGCAAGCTGCTTGTTACGTGGAACGACCCCACCGAGCGCAGCACCTTATCCTTTGAAACTATCGTTGTAACCGCCTCTGACGAGAACGGCGAGGCCGCTTCCGTCGAGGTTCCCAAGGGCGTCGGCCGCGCCGTGCTGGAGGGCCTTGAAAACGGCAAGGCCTACACTGTGTCGCTCAGGGCTAAAACCGCCGAGCTGTGCGGCTCCGGCGAAAATAACGCTTCGCCCTATAATGCTCTCGGTGCCCCTGTAGTATTTTCCGCAATGCCTTTTAACGCCGCCGAATACGCGGCCGAGACGCCGACGGTGGAAATGACTTTGAGCGATACCGTCATGATAGGCGAGAGAAACAGAGTGAGCCTTGCCTTCGCCAAGCCGCAGCCCGCGTCGGCCTTTACGCTGACGATGGCGCTTCCCGCCGGAGTCAGCGCCGACGAGGACAGCTTCAGCTTTGCTAACGGCTGCACGGCCTCGGTCAGCGGCGGAACGCTCACCATCAGCTACAGCGGCGGTAAGGCCCCGATAGAGGAAATCGGCTCCCTTGTTCTCACCGCCGCAGGACTTGGCAGCTATACAGTCGGCCTGAGCGGATCCGTTAGCTATTACTCCTTTGAGGACGGTGATCTCGCTACCGCTCCTGCCACGCTTGCTTCCGCGTCCGTCACCGTGGTGGACGTTGAATATGTCACCCTTACCTTTGACAGCCGTATAACTGCCTCCATTGACGGCAGGACTGTAGCTTCCGGCGCGGTGGTGCGCGGCGACAGCGTTGTTGAGCTTAGCTGCGGCGTGCCGGAGAACGCCGAGGTCACCTATATTGTGAACGGCGTGCGCATAGAGGGCTCCACCGTAACGCTCAGAAGGGTTGATACTCACATTGATGTGGAGATCGTTCCGCTCGACCTGAAGTATCTGCAAAGCCTTGAGCTTGTAAGACGCACCGAGACCGAGGCCGGAATTCTGTTTGACCTGCCGCTGCGCGGCGAGTACGGCGGCGTGATAACGTGGACGCTGGCAGACAGCTCCTTAGGCGACACCATAACAGAGGTTGAGTATAATCAAGCTGTTCTCACGGTCAATATGGCCGATAACAACTACGAGAGCCGTACCGTTGCGCTCACCGCCGCGCTGGAGTTCGGCGGCGAGACCTATACTGTGGAAAAGACGGTTTACGCCGAAAGCGCCATACTGCACAAGCTCGGCGGACGCGACTTCTTCCTCCGCCAGATAGGTCAGGACGATCAGTCCACAGCGAGCGTCAGCATTGAAAACGACCAGATTTCGCTTTCCGGCTTCGGCTCGGACCTTTGGGCCGCTCCGGACAGCTTCGGTTATTTCTACACCAAGGACGACAGCGAGAACTTTACCGTTTCTGTTAAAATCGACCGTCAGGAGGGCGCCAACCAGTGGCGCCGCGCGGGACTGATGTTCCGCCAGAGCGACAGCGAAAACGAAAAAATGGTAATGCTTGACGTGGGCGCGGGCAACGGCGCCGCGCTGGAGTTCGCCTACAGGGTGGGCGCTACCGGCACGGCCACGCAGTTGGCGCGCAGTTACAGCCATGCCAATACCGTATGGCTGAGGCTTGAAAAGCGCGATAATAAATTCTACGCCTACTGCTCCGACGACGGCGAGGAATTTACCCTCATCTCCGAGGCTGCCGCAACCGTCCGGATGGACGGCCGGTACCTTGCGGGCATATTCTCCGAGTCCGAAACCGGACAGACCACTTTCAGCCGCTTTGCGCTGAACGGCAGCGACGTGTTTGTTTCCGACGACATAACCAATGCCGCGGCCTACTCTTCGGACGGCAAGATACGGGTAACATGGACCGATCCCACCGAGCAGGGCTCGCGCAGCTTTGAGGATATCCTCGTCACCGCGACAGACGGCATGGGACGGTCCGTCTCTCAGGCCGTTGCCAAGGGAGTGGGCGAGGCTACGTTTGAAAACCTTGCCAATTCGACGATGTATACCGTCGCCGTTCAGGCCAGAACAGGCGAGCTCTGCGGCGGGGACGTAAACGGGGCAACGGCATACCGCGCCCTTTCCGCCCCCGTAACGCTTACGGCCTTTCCGGCGGATATCGAATATCTTGCCGCGGTCAAGCCGATCGTTGATATGAAGGGCCGTGAGAGCGTTGTTCTCGGTCAGACGAACACAGTCGATCTGGCCTTCAGGGAGATGCAGCCTATATACAGCCTCAGCCTCACGCTTGAAATGCCCGAAGGGATCAAGCTCGAACGTCGTGACGTAAAGCTTGACGAGGCGTTTGCAGCGGCAGGCGGAACCTTTGAGCTTGACGGCAGCGACCTGACAATAAGCTACGAGGCCAAGAGCCCCGACGGCATACTCTATATGACCGATATAGCCAAGATAACCTTAGGCGCCGCAAAGCGCGGCAGCTACACCCTTAAGGCGAAAGGCTCCGTAGGCTATTACTCCTACGAGATAGGCGAGCTTGAAACCGAGCTCAATAACGATTCCACTGTTGAGTTTACCGTCCGCGCGGGCGGCGGTTCCGGCGGCGATGGCGGCGGAGGCAGCGGAGGCGGCTCCGGCTCGTCCTCGGGCGGCAATAAGGGCGGCTCGGTTTCCTTCGGCGGCTCGGGCGTGGGCGCGGTACAGAAAATGCCCGACGGCGCTGACGTTTTCGCCGATAAGGATGATATACCCGACTGGGCTAAAACCGCTGTCGGCCGCTTGGCCGAGCGGGGCATTGTCTCCGGCAGCGAAGGCGACAGCGGCCTTATGTTCAAGCCCAATGCGCCGATAACCCGTGAAGAATTTGTCAAGCTTTGCGTCGGCGCGTTTATGAAAACAAACGCCACGGCAAGCTGCGATTTCAGCGACGTTCCTTCGGACGCTTGGTACTACCCCTACATCGCCGTGATGGTAAATTCGGGAATTGTGAACGGCGTCGGCGACGGCCGCTTCGGCGTGGGCGAGTACATCACCCGTCAGGATATGGCCGTTATAATCTACAAGCTTCACCGCGGCGGCTATATCAACCTTAACAGCGGCCCTGTGAATAAATTCAGCGACAACGACTCCATAGCCCAGTACGCCCTTGAGGCCGTAACGGCGCTCCGCGCCGCGGGCGTTGTGAACGGCTACGACGGCAATACCTTCGCGCCGACGGATAACCTTACCAGGGCAATGGCGGCCCAGATAATCTACGGCTGCCTGAACTGAGGGAGGATAAGACGATGAAAAAAATAATTTCACTTATACTTTGTCTGCTGCTGTCGCTTTCCACCCTCGGCCCGGCTTGGGCCGAGGAGCCGGAAACTGACGAAGCTGGCGGAGCCGCTGAAGCCGCCGAGGTTTCCGATGCCGCCGTGAGGACGGATTATGTTTTCCGTGTGGCGAGCAGCGGCAAGGTACTCACGGCTATGGCCGACGGCTCGTCCCTTACAATGGCGGACTATACCCCCGCCTCCCGCTCGCAGCTTTGGCGGATAGAGGACGGAGTTATCTACAGCCGTCTTAACAACCGCGCCATAACGGCTGAGGGCGGCGTCAGCCTCGCCCCCAACAAGGGGCTCGATACCCAAAAATGCACTGTCGGCGAGGACGGACTTGTTACCTTCGCCTCGGGGCGGCTGACAGTGAACGATAACGACGAGCTCGTCCTCACCCAAGACGGAACCTCATGGGAGGTTACCACCCCCGAAGCGCTTGCGGGCGCTTCGGCCTCCGGCGAGTCGTACGAGGAAGTAACGGTGGGCGGAACAATGGTGC
Source organism: uncultured Clostridia bacterium (assembly GCA_947629005.1). GTDB lineage: Bacteria > Bacillota > Clostridia > UMGS1883 > UMGS1883 > JAFLUQ01. Next base: position 355,254 of record CANRCD010000001.1, on the reverse strand, counting down.
TGCTGCTTGAGGGCACCACCACGGTGCTCACCCTCGGCGAGGACAACATCAGCCTGACCACCGCTCCTTACGAAATGGGCGCCGGCAACCAGTTCTGGAACTTCACCAAAAACGGGGCCGCGTTCAATATATCCAGTACGAAAACGGCTACCTATGTGGACGTTTCGGGCAGCTCGCTCAGTCCCGGCGGCCAGCTCATACTTTGGCGCGGCACGGGCGGCGACAACCAGAAATGGGAGGTTGAGCAGGAGAACGGCTTCTGCTATATCAAGAGCGTACTTTCGGGCCTGTATATGACGGCCTCTAACGGCGCTCTCACCCAACAGACAAAGGAAGGCTGCTCGGCGTGGAGGCTTATGAGCATGGACGAAATAAACTACGCCTTCCTTTACGGCTCGGGCAATTCGGCGGCTTTTGAAAAGAACGCAAGGCTGCTGAAAAACCTCGGCATAGCGGACAGCGCGCGCGAATACGCGGAAAATGACCTTGTCACCAACCGCGACGCCGTGACAATGGCCGTCGGCCTTATCGACGGCGGCGAGGACTGTGCTCCCGGGACGACCGATTATGCCGACGTTGACGCCTCCGACGCGCTTTCCGGCTACGTGAACCGCGCGGGCGAGCTTGGTATGCTCGGCGGCAGAACGATGTTTTACCCCGACTACGCCGCCCGTGCCGACGAAACGCTGGATATGCTGGTGCGCGGACTGGGGCTCGGCGGCCTTGCAGCTGTTTACGGCGGCACAGTTCCGTATGCCGTCGGCAGCGGGCTGCTTAAGGGCGTTACCGCCTTTGAGGACAACGCCATTACCTACGGTCAGTTCTTTAAGCTGCTGGTCAACGCGCTTTCCGTTGAGCTGCCCGCCGAGGCATATACCTCGAGCGGCGTACTATACAGCATGAAAGACTCCAACCGCCTTGTGGACAGATACTGGGATTTGACCGTTCTGCGCAAGGCGGAGATAACCGATTCCAACGCCGGAGACGCCGGCTTCACAGCCGTATGTGACGGCGAAAGCTACAGCCTCGTCATTCCAGACATATACAGGGGCGTCGAGCTCAAGGGCCTTACGGCGGATATATGGCTTTACGGCGACGAGACCGTGCTCAATATCGACATATATTCGTCCGCCACCGTCGTTTACGGATATATAACCTCCGTCAACGGAGTGGATGATTCCACCGCCGAATTTGACCCGAGGCTGGTGCAGACCTTTAATGTCAACTACAAAAGCGCCCGCTACCGTCCGGCCGCCGATACCGTCCTCACTGTTGACGGCAGCGACGCCTTTGCCGGAGTACGGCTTGTGGGCTGCTACGTCCGCGCCGTTACGCGTAACGGCAGGGTAAGCTATATGGACGTTTACAACATGACCGAGGGTGGCCTTTTCCGTGAGACCGACGGCGAAACGCTGACCTTCCTGCGCGGCTCCCGCCCGCGAGCCCAGATTCGCGGCCTCACCGGCAAGAACAGGGTGGACGTTGTGCTGAACGGACGCCCCTCCTCGCTCGAGGCTATACCGTATAATGCGGTCATTGATTACTGCGAGACTGAGGATATGCTTTTTGTCGCCGCCACGGTGGACATCGCCGCCGGTGAATTTGAAAGCATGAACGGCGGCGTCTTTACCATTGACGGCGCGGCATACGAGACCGAAAACGTGTTCGGCAGGGTTTATTATTCCTACGATATGGGCGAGACCTACGACGAGGATCCCTCCGGCCGCGGCGGCTACCTTAACTCCGACGTTACCGCTTATCTCGACGTCAGCGGCGGCATAAGGTATATCCGCGGCGACAAGGGCGGCGACAGCGTTTTGGGCGTAATAACAAGGCTCGACGCGAACCGCTTTGGCGACAGCGTGCGTGTTACGCATTTAAGCGTGTATTCCGACTACGGCGGAAGTATGTCGAGCCGTACCTTCGAGCTTGATCTCTCCGGCAGGAGTGAGCTGACGAAGGACGACCTTGCCGAGCTTTACAAGAGCTCTGACAATGTGGACGACTGGCTCTACGAGTTCCGCATAGCCGACGGGAAAATCAAGCGTATCAGTCGGCTTGACTGGCTCGAGTGCAGCGATAACGCAAAGAATAACGTCTCATCTCAGGTGCGGGGCGACCTTGTTGATACTTACGGCGAGGAGAGAGTCAACGAGCTTTTCGCCGACCCGAATGTATTTATTACCGGCTGGACGATGGGCCGCGACTACGGCCTTGCCCGTATCAACTTCCAGGCCCGTACCGCCGCCGGCGACGACTATAACTTTATGTGCGGCGGCTACGCTCCGCGCTATATCATGGCCTATGACTCCGATGACGAGTTCCGTCCGCGCCAGATTGGCTGGGAAGATTACCGCAACACCAATTTCGACCGGACCTTCCTCAAGGTGGGCTTCCTCAAGGAGAACCTAGAGCACATCTATCCCGATGTGGTTTACATTCTCTCGAACGGCCACGGAGCGGCGGTTTCCAGTTGGGATGTCCACGGCGTTGTTAAGAACATTTACGGCGACATAGACGAAAACGGCGACGATTACTACACCATCGAGCTTATGGAGCCTGGCGGCGTCACCGGTACATACACCGTCGAAAGCGCCGATGACATGACCGGATACCTTGACGGGTCAACTCCCACCCGCGGCAGCGCCGTAACTCTCAGCGTTCACGGAACGTACGAAAAAGTCTACTACAACATTTACGGCGAGATACTCTCCGAGGAAGAGGCATGGGAACTCGAGGACGCGGGCGACTATGTTGAAACGCGTGAAGAATATCAGAGCAACGGCTATGCCAGCGTTGCGAAGGTGTGGGATATGCCCAACGAGATAGGGCGGTTCAACAATGAATACAGTGTGACCTATGTCAGCAATATCTATAAGATAGACGGCAACCTCATGTATTACCGCGACAGCGCGTCAGGCGCAATTCAGCCGTGCAGCGCTACAAGCGGCCAGCTCTTTATTATGGAGGATGCCAGCCACTACCTGATGTTTGATTACGAGGACTTCAAGGAGGGCCGCATAAACGACCCGATGACGCTGGACGAAATCGCCACCGAGGCCTACGGCGGCGAGAGCGACAAGCTTTTGATATTCTCCGTCAGCAGGGGCCGCTATCCGAAGATAATTCTTAGGATGCCGGCGGATTGGGAGCCGTAAAAAAATTCCGAGAGAGGGGCCGCACGGCCCCTCTTTGTCAAGATGTGGAGGACCGCCCTGATGAAAAAAATCGTGTTTTTATTCCTGTTCGCTCTGGCGTTTGCGGCTCCGGCCGCGGCCGAGGACGTCATATTCAGCGCTTATGTTCCGCAGATGGTACGCTCTGTTGACGCCGCCGGCTTTGTGCACCCGGGGATAACCGTGGACAAAACCGACCTTGAGCGTATGCAGCGCCACGTCCGCGCAGGCGACGAGCCGTGGGCAACGGCCTTTCGCGAGTTCGCCGCCCTGCCCAAGAGCGCTCGGGATCCGCGCGTGCACTACGGCGACGCGGCGGACGAGCACGACTATGAAAATATCACCGACGAGTTTGTGGCCCTGCGCCTGCGGCTAGACAGCGACACCTGCTTTGCCCAGACTATAATGTGGTATATCACCGGCGACGACGTCTACCGCGGCAACGCGATGAACATTATCCGCCTTTGGTCAGGCGTAAAGAGCATAGTACACGATGACAACCGCTATATGATTGATAACGAGCAGCTCCACTTCGGCGTCGGCATTTACAAGCTGACCTTTGCGGCGGAGATACTTCGCCATAGCAGCTACTCCCGCGTGGCGGACTTTGTCTGGAGCGACGCCGATCAAGCGGCCTTCGAGAATTTGCTCGCCCTGAGTTATCCCAAGTATAACCGCTGGTGGCACTTTATGAACCAGCACGGTATAAATAACATGGCCTTCATGGCGTCGGCGATATTTCGCGGCGACGCGGCGGACTTTGCCAAGGCCGTGGAGCGCACCACCGTGAACAAGGAGTATCTTAACCCGCGCAGCGGCTCGATAATGAGTGTTATCCGCGAGGTGGAATACAACGGAGTAACCAACCTTCAGCACTGCGAGATGGGCCGCGACCAAGGCCATGCCTACGGTGACATAGGCGCGCTTTCGGTGCTGGCTATGACGGCGGAGCGCCAGCACGCCCGCGTCGATCCCGTTACCGGCGAGCTAACTCAAAGCGGCGGCGTGTCGCTGTTCGAGTTTGGCGGTCACAGGCTGCTTTTCGGCGGGAATTATATCTCAAAGTATAACCTCGGCTACGACGTGCCCTATCTTCCCGTGCAGGTGGACGAAAAGACCGGTTCCGAGTGGTATTACTCTATAAACGACACTAACCGCGGTTTGCTTTACCCCAACATAGGCATACTTTACAATTATTATAAGTACGAACTCGGCCGCGACATGGCCGCCGACGACATAAAGTACCTTGCCCGCGCCTACGAGCTGATGCTTCCCGAGGGCGAGAGCGAGGACTTTCTCGGCTGCTCTACGCTGCTTTTTAGCGGCGAGGCCGCTCTTGGAACGACTGCTGCGCAGGCCATCACCCCCGATACCGCTTACCGCAAGCAGCTTGAGAACCGTACCCGTGCGGTGATAGAGGGCGATGTCGAGCCCGTATACGGCAACTTCCCCGAGGCGATGGGCTTTCTTCGGTTTGAGGGGAGCGGCACGGTATCGTTTGTGACGGACGACTTTTACCCCGCATACGGCAGCCTGTCGCTGCGTCTGCGCACAGACTCGCCCGCGCGGGTCGAGGTGTATAACAGCGATATGCAGAGCGCTCCCTTCGCTGTGTTCAGCGTCCCCGCAACGGGGGAGTGGCTCACCGTGGCGGAGCCCATGGCGGAGCGCGCCTACTGGCAGCGCATGACGTATTTTAAGGTGATAACGGACGGCCGCGCAGAGCTCGACTGGGTGGAGTTTTCTCAGAGCACGGCCCTTCCCACGGCGGAGATTGCCTGCGCCCGCGCCTATACCGACGGCGGCTGCGTATATATGCAGAGCGGCGCGCAGTATGTGCTTACGGTCAACGCCTCGGGTCCGTATGAGCTAAGCGGCGATATTCCCATGGTAGAGAGCGAGGGCTTTGCGGTGCTTCGCCCGAGCGGCGGAGATGGCAGCGTGTTTGTCACTGTTGCCGAGGCCGGACGCACGCGGTGCTACTGTCTGCGTGTGCGCGTGTTTGAGACCGTTGACGAGCTTATTTCCATGCTTGCGGTGAACCACCGCTCCGGCGGGGACTACACCGCGGGCTCCATGCGCCGCTTCCTTGCCGCGGCGCAGGCCCTGCGGGCGGCGGGGCCTGCCACAAGCGCCGCGTTTGTCGCAGCGGCGGAAAATCTTGCCCGTGCCGACAGCCAAAACCGCCTTGCCGTGCTGCCCGAGAGCGAGAGCGAGGCCCCGATTTTGCACTACGACTTCGCACGGGCTTCCGGCGGCAAAATTGCCGACATTTCGCCCTTTGGTAACGACGGCGCGTCTGTCGGCGCGGCCTTCGGCGGGGGAGAGCTTGTCCTTTCCGGCGGAGCCTATGTTCTCATGCCCGAGGGACTGCTTGCGGGCAGCGAGGCTGTCACCGTATCTGCCACCTTCACTCCGCGGACGGAGCTGTCCTATGCTTGGCTTTGGTGCTTTGCCAACTCGTCCGAAAACGGTTATATGTTCTTCGGCCCCAATCGGCCCGACGGCAACTCCTACGCCGCTATCACCGCCGGTTCATACTCTGCCGAAAGCTCTGTCTCCGGCTCAGGCGTACCGGCGGGCCGGCGTGTAACCGCCACCCTTGTGCATGACGGCCGCAGCCTTCTGCTATATTTTGACGGTTACCTCGCTGCCGTGGGGCGGGCCGCTCTCACTCCGGCGGAACTCGGTTCCACCGCTATGAACTATATCGGCCGCTCGGCCTTTATATCCGACCCTTATTTTGAGGGCAGTGTTTACGACTTTCGCGTCTATAACCGCGCCCTTACCGCCGCCGAGGTACTGGCTTCTGTTCCGGCCGACGCTGCTCCCATGCTGGAGCTAAAGTCCTTCACGCGCAGCGGCAGCGTCTATGCCTACAGTCTCTCCTGCCCCTATGGGGCCGATATCTATGCCGCCCTGTATGATGTCGACGGCACGCTGCTCTCCGTCTGCCGCGGCGAGAGCGGCTCCCTCAGCGGCGGCGGCGCGGCAATGGCTAAGTTCTTTGCGTGGGAGTCGGGCTCTCTTCGGCCGGTTGCGATTTTGTATAAAAATATTTTGCCGTGATTGCCCGTGCGCGTGGCGGAATAATACCACCTCTTTTCCGCTCCGGTCAATCGTAATAAAACCGTATGTTTCCGCCAAAAAACGCGGGGCAATACCACCGGTTAAAACTATACAAAATAACAAAATAATTTTACAAAATTGCATTTACATTATGTTGTGCGAATGTTAAAATTATATATATAAAAATATAGGAGGAATTTGACTATGAAAAGGTTAAAATGTCTTGTCGGGCCGCGTGCCCGTAGAGCGTCCGGCAGAGCTCTCGCCCTGTTGGTCGTACTTGCTATGGCGCTTGCTGTTGCGCCCATGGCTGTGTTTGCAGACGAAGAGACTCATTTTACCGATACACTTATCAAAAATGCCGGTGAGCCTATTATTGATATGTCGGTTGCCACGAAAGGTGAGTCCACAGGCGATGCTAAAGTTGATGGCTATCTTGGTTCTGGATGGCGAACCGAGGCTGATGGTGGCGGAACTTGGAATGACGGTCTGGCAAAATTTACAGGGGGCAGTTTAGGTGACCATTCTGTGAATGTTCTTAGATATTATATGCAGACGTCTTCTGAAAGCACCGAAGACAAAAATAAGCCAATGAACGTGCTTCAGTTTTGGGCCCAAAAAACATCTGATTCCTTAGCGATACGCGCCATAAAAGATGTAGAAAGTGTATCTGAGGAAAATAAAAAGGACTATTATGTTTTGGAGTTTTATCCTTCGGCAGGTGAAGACGGTGGCTCATATATGACGTATGGTGATATTGCGTTTTATGATGATGAGCATAAGTTTATCACATCATTCAGATATGGCATGGGTGACGATGCTTCTATTTCTCCGTATTGGTCTTTCGACGGTGGCGGTGCAAAATACGGCGGTGAACTTGCCCCGACCAGCTATGAATTGGCCGGGACTGATAAGGACAAACAAACGGTCATGAATGGATTCCGTATTCGCAGGAGAAAGCTTGTGCGTGTCGTCGTAGTCAATAACAAAAAAGATAATACACATAGCGTTCAGTGGTATTACAAGGGCGGTCTTGACGAAACGGTTGATAAAGGTGACGGCTCTACGATTAGTAATACGACCAATGCGGGTTACTTAAACAGAGCCGATGAATGGACATACTTTTTTGGGGCTACATATAAGAATTTGGTTTATGGTTTAGGAGAAATAGAAGCGTATAGATTGAGCGCATCTGGTAGTTGGCAACATTTGGGCATTGGCGATCTCAAGGTTTACGGCGGAAATTACGCTCAGGAAGAAGAACCTTTCAAAATAGAAGAGAAATTTGAATGTCAAGTTGGTGGCAGTCCTGCCCTGCCGTCACAGGTGGAAATTGACGGTCAGACGTACGTGGTTTCTTGGGAAGCAGTAGATACTTCCGGTATTGGCGAAAAAGAAGCTACCGGCACCGTGGTTGAAACAGGCCGCAAGGTGAAAGCCACGGTCATTGTAAAAAAATTGGAGGACTTCCTTAAGCATTATTACAAATTTGACGAGCAGGACGGAGCTTCAACAATAGCTGATAGTAAGGATACTTCTGCAAGCGGTATGGTAAAGGGCAGTGCTCGCATTTATAAGGGGAAGCTCCTTATAGCGGATAATGCCGGAGACGCTGAAATTGCTGCTGTTGAGATAAGTTCTCCAATGCTTGAACAGGGCCAGAAGCAGCTCACCGTATCTGCATGGGTTTACAGAACTGCATACACTGAAAACTGCCCGCTATTCGGCTTTGGTTCCGGCGCCGAAAAGCTTGGATTTTTTGACCTTGAAGCAGGAGCTTTTCAGAGTAAATTTGAAGTAAGAAACTCTACTGTTGATAAGAGTGAAAAAAAGTTTGGCGGTCAATACAATGGTTTTATTGATTCCAGCGGTTGGCATCATATCGCTTTGACCGTTGACAGTTCAGATATAGCGACGCTTTATGTAAACGGAATAAAGATTGGCACAGCCGCAATGGACGGATATGAATTGGCAAACCTTATTGGCAATAAGAACTATATAGGTTGGAACGGCGATTCGTCGTATAACACCTTTGATGGTTATATTGATGATTTTAAGGTTTACAATATTGCAATGATGGAGGAAGAAGTTCAAGCTGAGGCCGCAAAAAAACCCGCTGACTGTACAGAACTGATTTCTTTCAGCGAACCTACTATCTCCTCGGCTGAAGACGGCAGCCTTTTTATTGAGTATGTGATAGATTTTAGTGATGCCAAGGCCGCGTTTACCGATGTGAACGCAGATTCAGATGAGTACAAGGTTCATGTTTACAGTAAGGATAGTGACGCTGGAGTAGTGCAAAATGTTTCCATAGATGAAAACGGCAAGGCTACTGTAGGTATCAACCCTTCTAATACCAATGTTCCCGTATATATATCTGCCGAGAGAGACTATAAGGATACTCATAAGAATAATGCTGCGTCGTTGTTATCTAATGGCAACAGTAAAGCTACCACTCTTTATGAGGAACTTATCAAGGACCTTGCCTCGGGTGAATACGATGTAAGCAGTCGGCTTAATCCCGCTCGACTTGCGGCGGCCAATGCCATAATCGCCAAGGGCGGCCTTACGGGCCTTGAAGTTGATCCCGAGGTGCGCGGGCAGATAATGGAAGTACAGGATACAAATAAGGTGGTCATCAAAGAACCATTTAAGACTCTTGGTATAGGCTTCCTTTATAAGGACGGCGAAATATACGTTGGCGATAATAAGGCAACCGCCGCCGCTGCGAATGAGAGTGACGTATACCAGAGCATAACCATTGATTCTTCTAACGGAACCGCTACACTCGGCGATAAGTTTGGAGCCGAGCCCGACGAAGCGGAGACGGTTACGATTAGCCTTGATGAAATCGACCACGTGTTTGTCGAGGGGCTGATGGATATAATTGACGACGCCGCTTCGGGTGAGACGGAATTTGTTGAAGAAATATAAGGAATGTGAGAAAAATGAAAACATTTACCGAACCCGAAATCAACTTTATGCCTCTCAACGCTGAGGAAAATGTTATGACCGCTTTTCTTCTCAGCAAAACTCCCGTCGCCGACAATGTGAGGATTATAAACATTACCAGAGCGACAGATGAATACAAAATATGGAAAACATGGAAGGATAAGGATTGGTTTTGATTCGAGTTTACCTTGATTCGCGGTTTACCTCCCGGGCACGCTGCGGCGAATCGCGCCGCGCCTCTGCCTTGCCGCGAGCCAATTAATCCCCCTTTCTCCGGCTTTGGCCGGAGCCGCCCTGCGCCCAATTCGGGCGCGGGGCGGATTATTATGCGTGTAATTATTCCGGCATAAGCCTCTTGACACTGCTCCTGCGCGGGGGTATAATAAATAAGGGATAGGGCGAATAATGCGCTCCCACGGCTTATAGCGACGGGCAAAAAAATTCACTATGGAGGAATCGCCGTGTTCACACCGCTTATCGACAATGAGCTTAAGCTGCTGCCTGTTTTTGTTTTAGGCTCAAACCGCCTTGAACACCAGAAGCCAGAAAAATACCCCGGCGGCTTCGCCGTTTGCAGCCAGTTTTCGCTGTTCACCGCCGGCAGCGGCATATTTATCGACCATAACAACAATAAGCACCGAGTACGCTCGGGCGACGTGTTTTATTTCACCGAGGATACGCCGGTGGAGTATTATCCAATGACTGACGGCTGGGCCTGCAAATACATAATGTGCGGCGGAGAGGCTCTTGGTCGGCTGATGGACTGTCTCGGCTTTTCACAGAGCGGAGTTATTGCTACACGTTCGGCCGGTGTTTACGACGAAGTGAACGCCATGTTTGAAAATATCGTGGAGTTGAACAAAATTGGCGGACGTCTTGCCAATTCCGAGCTTTCTTACCTGATGTACGAGCTTTTGATGACGCTCGGCGAGAGCGCCCGCGTACCGGGGACGGATCCTGCCCGCCGCAAGCTCGAACCTGTGGTGGCCTATATTCGCGAGCGTTTCTACGAGGATATCTCCCTTGATATGCTTGCCGCCGGCTCAGGCTATAACGCAACCTACCTCGAAAAGCTGTTTCGTTCGGTTTACGGTGTTTCGCCGATTGCCTTCCTTATGCGCACCCGTATAGAAAACGCGCAGAAGCTTCTTTGTTCCGACCTTTCGCTTACCGCCCGCGAGGTAGGAGAACGCTGCGGCTTTAATGACAAGTCTTACTTCGGCAAGACCTTCAAGCGTTACACCGGTCTTACGCCCCGCGAGTACCGTGCGGCGAACACCTATTTTGATACACGGGGAGGGGTGTAGACGATGCCCAGATTGACGAACAATAATCTTTTAGTACGTACCGTGGACGCCGCGGAGGAAATTGTGGAACGCTGCGCTGTAATCTATAACTTCCCCTTTACGCAGCTTTTTCTCTGCGAGGGAGGCAGCGGCTTTCTTGTGCCGGAAAACGGCGTGGAAACGCCATTTGGCGAGGGCGCTCTCTTTTGCGCCGAGCCGGGCCTGAGCTGCGGCATACGCACAGAAGAGGGCCTTGCTTTTAAAAAAATTGCCTGCGATACCGCCATGGCTCCGCACCTGCAAAACTATTTTGACAGCGGTATGCTCCACCTGCTTGACAATTGCTCCGACGAGCTTCTGCGCCTGTTCCGTGAGCTCTACCGCCTTTGCTTCGACCCCGCCGCCTCGGAAAACAAAAATACCTCTCTTTGCCTTTACCGTGTTTTGATAATGCTTGGACAGGAAATCTCAGGAAAAAACGGCAATGAGAAGGGTTCCCTTCTCGCCATGGCTCGCGTATACGAAAAGTACATTTTTGAAAATTACAAGGCCGGAGAAAAAATAGGCGCTCCGCCCGAAATTAACGCCCTTTTTATCCGCGTTTTTAACATGGACGTGGACGAATACAATGTTTATTTCCGCTACGAGCGCAGTAAGCCCTTTGTCTGCTTCCGTCGAAATTTTGGCGAAGTTGCCCGATATCTCGGCTTCGCTTCGGAAAAGGAGTTTGTTTCGGGCTTTACAAGGCGTTTCGGCATAACGCCGGAAGAATATCTTCGCCTGTTTATCTGACGGCTGTTGTGTTTTGACAATTTCACCGTACAAAATGGCATTGCCCCTCTGTCTGTTTTTATGTTATTATAAATGTGTAAAACGGCAAGTGGGAGGAATAAAGATGAAAATCAGGCTTTCATTTGTCGCGGCTCTTGCCGCGATATTTATTTTTGGGATAGGCGCCTCCGCGGCGGAGTTCACTCATCCCGGGCTGCTCCACACCGAGGCTGATTTCGCACGCATTAAGGCCGCGATAAGCTCAGGTCAGCAGCCTATTTACTCGGGTTGGGAAAAACTGCTCGAAAGCCCGTTTTCGAGCCCCGACTGGTCTCCCAGAGCTGTGGAAACCGTTATTCGCGGCGCCGACGGCGACAACGTGTCTTTGCTTTATAACGACGTGGCCCGCGCCTATCAGTGCGCTCTGCGCTGGAAGATATCCGGCGACGCCGCCTGCGGAGAAACCGCGAAAAATATACTTAACGCATGGAGCTCTACTCTTAAAACCGTGACAGGCAGCGCCGACCGTTATCTGGCTTCCGGCTTGTTCGGATATCAGCTTGCCAATGCGTCCGAGCTTATGCGCGACTATTCCGGCTTTGACCTTAAGGCCATGCAGGATATGCTTATGAACGTGTTTTATAAACCGCTGTGCGAGCGTTTCCTTTTCAGCAACGAGTTTGGCCGCGACCATAACGACGCCCACATTCAAAACTACTGGGCGAACTGGGATTTGTGCAATCTTGCCGCGACGATAGCCATCGGCATATTCTGCGATGACCGCGAGATTTATGAAAAAGGCGTGAATTACTTCATGTACGGTGCGGGGAACGGAGCTATTTATAACGCCGTGCCGGCGGTTTTTCCGGGCTCGCTGGCTCAGTGGCAGGAGTCCGGACGCGACCAAGGCCATTCCAATTTAGGCGTGGGCCTTATGGCCTGTGCCTGCGAAATGGCTTGGAATCAGGGGCTGGACCTTTACGGATGGGCCAACAACCGCTTTATGTACGCGGCGGAGTATGTGGCCCGCTATAATAACGGAGAGGATGTGCCGTTTGCTGTTTACGAGTGGCACACCGGCCAGAAGGGCAACCTGATGAAGCAGACGGTTGTGGCCGAGGGCGGCAGGGGAGAGATGCGCCCTATATGGGAAATGATATACAATCACTACCATAATCGAATGGGCTACAGTGTGCCCAACATAGAAAAACGCGCCGCGCTTAGCCGCCCCGAGGGCGGCGCCGGCGGCCACGCTACCACCTTTGATCAGCCGGGCTTCGGCACGCTGCTGTATACCCGTCCCGCCGGCGGCATTGTCGCCGCCAAGCCGCCCGAGACGAACGTGGCCGACGGGGTATACCGCATTGTTTCGCGTATGTCCGGCAAGGCCATAAGCGCGGGCGGAGAGGATGAGAACGGCGTGATTCAGCTTTCGCCGTCCGATGACGACGGCCAGAAGTGGGCCATATCCCATGTGGGCGGCGGTCAGTACACCGTTACCAATCTCAAGACCGGTCTTGCGCTTACGGTGGAAAACGAATCTTGGGACAGCGGCGCGAAAATCGTTCAGGAGCCGTATCAGGCTCGTAACAGCCAGCTTTTTGCCTTCCTCCCCGCCGATGGCGAATGGTTCAGGATTACTGCCGTGCATTGCAGCAAGGCTATAGACGTGCAGAACGGCAGCAGAGATGACGGCGCCGGCCTTATACAGTGGGTGTATACGCTCGGACAGAATCAGCAGTGGAAACTGGAACCCGCCGGTGGGGCGGATATTGCCGCCGTACAGCCCGTGACGGACGACTCTAAGGTTTATGTGACCATAAACGGCGTGTATCTTGCTTCCGACGTAGCTCCAATCATGGAGAACGGCCGTGTGCTCGTACCGATGAGGGCCATATTTGAGGCCCTCGGCGCCGAAGTGGTTTGGAACGCCGGTACAAGCACTGTTATAGGCCGTAAGGACAGTACAGAGGTGGTGCTCTGCGTGGGCGAGTCCGCCGCAAGGATTGACGGCGTGCCTTATCCGCTTGACGTGCCCGCGAAAATCGTTGACGGGCGTGCCCTTGTGCCGCTTAGATTTGTGGCCGAGGCCCTGAATGCGGATGTCGTTTGGAACGACGCCTCAAAAACAGCCGAAATCCGTTTGTGACGTTAAAGGAGATAAGTATGGATATTAAGAACCTTGAGCCTTTGCGGCCATGGGACGACATTGATTTTGAAAACAGGGACTATACTGTGACAGTGAACGGCGAGCGACAGTTTGTCCATAACGTGCGGGTGGATATGCACGACAGGCATACTGCCGCCGTATGCCGCTTCGAGTATAACGGCCCGTGTGAGGTGAGGATAAGCCGCAAAAAAATCCCGATTAACTTTGTGAACATAAGGCCCATGGCCGAAAACATAGAGTACGCCATAGATGGCAGCGAGCTTGTGCTTCGGCTTGACAGGCCGGTTCGGCTGAGCGTGGAGATTGACGGGAACAGATTCAATAACCTGCATTTGTTTGCGGAAAAGCCCGCCGAAATGCCTGAGGGCCGTCGTCTTTGGCCGGCGGTGCACCGCGTCGAGGACGCCGCTCCCGCGGCGGGAGAAACGATTGTTTTCATGCCGGGGCTCCACTATATAGAGGAGACGCTGCTCCCCGCAGCGGACGGTTCAACGGTGTTTCTTGCGGCAGGGGCCGTGCTTGTGGGCAGCATTGTCTGTGACGGTGTTTCCGGAGTGAGAATATGCGGCGGCGGCGTGATTGATTTGCATAGCTTTGCGCGGTACAGCGCCTTTCGCGGCGTTAAAATAACCGGCTGCAATGATGTGACCGTGGAGGGGATAACCATCGTCAACCCTCCGCATTACAGCGTTTATCTGGCCTCCAGCGAAAATATACATATAGATGGAGTAAAGTGTTTTTCCTGCGAGGGTTGGTCAGACGGCATTGATATGATGGCCTGTAAAAATGTTTTGTGCGAAAATCTGTTTATGCGCAACAGCGATGACTGTATTGCCGTCTACGCCTCCCGCTGGAAGCATTTGGGCGGTACTAAAAATATTACCGTTCGCAACAGCGTGCTTTGGGCGGATGTGGCACACCCCATGAATATGGGCGGGCATGGCATGGCCGGCGATGTTATTGAAAATGTATCTTTTGAGAACATAACCGTGCTTAACCATCACGAACCTCAAGAGTACTATATGGGCGTTATGGCCATAAATGCCGGCGACGGCGTAGCCGTGAGGAATGTGAGGTACAGTAATATAACAGTGGAGTACATTGAAAGAGGAAGGCTGTTTGACGTCCGCACGGTGAAAAATGATTACTATAATAAGCTTTCCGGCAAAAAAGTTGAAAACGTAATCTTTGAGAACATCAGCGCGTGCTGCGCGGGCGAGCCCTCCGTCGTAAGCGGCTACAGCGGCGACAGTCCGGTAACGGGCGTGACCTTCAGCAATGTCATCATAGACGGCAAGAGAGCCTCAAGCCTTGAGGAGGCGCGCATAATGATCGGTGACTTTGCCGAAAATATAGCAATAAACTGAACAGGAGATGACGGGCGTAGTGGAGCATTGTAATTTTATTAATTATTCCAGACGCAATCTTGATTTCAATGTGGTTCAGTACGGATATCGCCGCTGCGCTTCCGGCTTTGGCGAAAAGCCGAATATATGGCAGAATTATCTTATGCACTATGTGTATAGCGGCAGGGGGACGCTGTATGCGGACGGAAAAAAGATACCTGTTGAGAAAAACCAGCTTTTTATCATTTTTCCAGGCCAGATAGCCAACTATTTTGCCGACGAGGACGACCCCTTTGAATACCGCTGGATTGAGTTTTACGGAGCGGGTATGCGGTGGTTGTTGCCGGAGGCGGGCATTTCGGTGGAAAATCCCGTTATAAGCGACGAAAGCGGGAAAATCGGAGAGGCGCTTAAAGCTATTGTTGACGGCGGCCAAATTTCCGCCGCGGGCCTTATGTCGGAATTTTGGCGGTTTATAGACGCGCTCAGCTCGGAAAGCGAGCATGAGATGAGCCATGTGGAGCGTTACGCTCAGCAGGCAGTGTATTTTATTCAGGCGAACATAGGCCGCAAGGTTACCGTGGAGGACGTTTGCAGGGAACTGAATATTTCGCGCAATTACTTCACCGAGATTTTCACAAAATATGTGGGTATGCCGCCGAAAAAGTATATCGTTCGCCAGCACATGGATATGGCAATGGAGCTGCTCCGCCGCACGAGGTACAGTGTGGGCGAGATAGCCTATATTGTGGGCTATAACAATCCGATGGAGTTCACAAAGGCCTTTGTGCGTTATGCCGGAATGTCGCCCAGCGAATACAGAAAAAGCGCCCAATAGGCGCTTTTTATTTAGCTGAAATACCGCAAAAGTTCCTTTTATTTTTCAAAAAGGTGCATCTTTTTGTTAGAAGATGCACCTTTTTTTCATGGATATTTAGCTTAATGACATTGGTCGGTTTGGGAAATACTGCTGCCCGATTTAGTTAAATCACAGGTATTGCACAGTGGCTTTGTCCAGCGGCGTCATATCATTAAGATTTGACCACTCAAATACCTTTATAGAGGCAACTTCCTCGTCTCCGAGCTCGAAAATCACCTCGTCGTGACCCGTGCCCGAAGGACTAAAGGACTTACAGTCGATCATATTGTTTTCTGCGGTATATACCGCCGCGATCAAGGTTATATCCGTGTCAGTATAGCCGTCGATGTTCAACAGTATTCTGTCGTTTATCGCAGTGTATGTAAAGCCCGCCGTGGAGCTGTCATCCCACCCGTCCTTTACCGCATAAGCAATTATGAAAGTATCGCCTTGTATCTCAATGGGGCCGGTGTACTTCTGCCTCGAGGGATTGTCCGGCGCGCATGGATCGGTGCTGTCGAGAGTGTAATATATATCGGCGCCGGCTGTTTCGGTGAAAAGTTCAATTTTTTCACCCTTTTTCAGCGCTGTGCCGCTGGGAACGCTGGCGGTGACCTTGGCGGCCTTGGGCCGAACAGGGACTATTACTCCGCCCACGTTGGCCTTAATCACGGCGCTGATATCGGTACCCTCAACGGTGACGGTTATCTCTCCGCCGCCGGGAAGGTTACCGGCGAGCATAATGTTGGCCCGACCGTTTTCATCTGTGACGGCAGTTTCGTTTACTACGGAAATCACACTTGGCGAGGATGAAACGGCCCTGACTGTATGTCCCGCACCGGCGGCGCCGGGCATGAGCTGTATCTCGGCCAGCGTACCGGATCCGTATGTCACATCTATAGTCTCAGGAGCTTCTATATCCTTGGGCTCAACGACAACGGTGGAAGGCATGGCATAGTTGTAATCCATCACCCTGCCGGTATAATTGACGGCTCCCTTGACGGTAACAAGGGCTGTGCCGGAAATTTCGTTTTCGGGTGTAAACATAAAGGTTCTTGCATACTCTATATCCGGGTCGTCAAAGGATGCCTCTGCGTCAAGAGGCGTTATTGTACCGGTGACCGCCTTTCCGTCAATGTTGACATTTACGGTTTCGCTGTTGACGGTAGGGATGTCCATGTACTGGGTGAATACGATCCTCACCTTGTCTTCAAAAGCGTTGACGGACTCGACAGCGGGGGCCTCGGTGGACACAAGAGCGATATTTA
The DNA here is from genome assembly GCA_947629005.1 of uncultured Clostridia bacterium. Lineage (GTDB taxonomy): Bacteria > Bacillota > Clostridia > UMGS1883 > UMGS1883 > JAFLUQ01. The sequence goes on along the minus strand of CANRCD010000001.1, from coordinate 338,357 downwards.
CTTCCGTCTGTGGCGGGGGTACGGGCAGCCAATCTGACCATGCGGTCTCATAGCCTTCCTTTTCATACTTTACCGCCCAGCTGCCTTCGGGAACGTCCCAAGCGTACTCGCCGTTAGCATTGGTGATTAATGGATTGATCTGGTTATAGTCGGCGGCGTCCCACTCTTGAGGCTTTTGGCTTCCGGTGGGCATATCGAAGTCATCCAGCTCGTCAACCATCACAAAGGCCGTGGCTGTTACCCCTTCGACACGGTTCGAGGGAACCGCCTCGCACACATAGCCGGAGGGATCGCATATAGGAGTGGGATAGGGGCCGGGGTATTTTTCACGGGGAAACGGATTGGAGAACGGGTCGTCATCAGGATCGTACTGTCCCGGGCAATTTTCATTTTCGCAATTACAATTCGCGCACAATGCTTTCATTTTCAAAACATTTTCTTTCTCTTTGTTTACATTTTTCTCCGTTTCGTATGAAAATATAAACGAGGCCGCTATTTGTACCGCTATAGATGTAAAACATAATACGGGATTAATTATAATATTGAAACAACTTACTGTAAATAAAACTATTCCCGATGTTAAATACACTATAATCGACGAAGCAATAACATTCAAATTTCTCTTTATAATATCCCGCATTTCCGCATTGCATTCGCATTCTCCCGGAAGCATATGATATAAAGAGTAAAGTGTTGGGCAATAATCGACCAAATCCATAATCAAACCGCCAAAAGAAAAAATCTTACCGAGAATTTTTCCTACGCCGAGCTTTCGGAAGCCTTTTCCTACCTTCCATTGGTTTGACGGTGCTCTCCACGCCTTTAACTTTTGATATCTGGCGCTCATTTTATTTTGGCCGTTTCTGAAGCCGTTTTCTGCGGCATTTCGGAGTGCTCTGTCCGCCTCGGAATTACCGTTAAAGGTATTGTAAATTTTTTCATAAGTTGTTATTTCGCTCTTGATTTCCCGCATATCCTTAATAGCGGTATTTTTCATATACTCGTCAAGGTTCAAAAATCCATCTACCATGTCATTGAACTTATTGATCAGATCCAATACATTTTCCCCAAGAGAAAAGATTTTATCAAGCAAGCTTTCAAACTCCTCATCGTTCGCCATCAACACTGCCTGACCAAGCTCGCTGGCTTCCGAAGCCAGCAACATCATTTCCTGCAATTCCTCACTGTCAGTTTTTAGTATCGCATAAGTATCACTTGAAAAGTCGACCAAATGACACTCATTGCCGTCAACCTTGTAATAGAACGTATTTCCGGCGTCATCTTTTATGGAGTCGAACCCATTATCAATCAGTTCTTTTTCAGTAACACCTTCACAGCTTTTTGTGGTGCAGTCAACATTTAAATCCGGACTCATTGCTTCATATTCGTTCATGTGTTGATCCATCGCGGCAAATGTCTGCTCCATTTTGGCCTCAAGAGAGGCCATGTAATTTGCTACTTCCGTTTCCGTCATATTTTTTAAATCAGGAAGGTCAGACAGAGTATCATCCGGCACGTCGCTATCTACGTCAAACATAACTGTCTCATACTCATCTATTTTACTTAAAAATGCGCTCATTTTTTCGGATACAGTATTACTGTCATCAGAATCATCTATAGTCAACTTTTCCATCTCGGTCAGCAGTAATCCTAAGCTTTCATAATCAGCCTTAAGCTCAGCGTCAACAGCGTTTAATTCTGCCTGAATATCATCAATCTCCTCACGGGAAAGCTTCCGGTCGGACTCTTTGACGGTATAATCCACACCCACGTTTACCGGTGCGTCATCGAAATTGTAGAATTTGGCCGCGACGAGCCAGAGGCCGCTTTCCGGGTCATACTGAGCGTCGTAGGTGTAAGTATTGCCGCCCGTGGTGTAGACGTAAAGAACCACATCGTCCACATCCCCGAGGAACTCTATCTTAAATGTGAAGTCCACATACTTGCCCGGCCACATATTGTAATAGGGTGATACAGTGGATGGATTAATGAAATCAAACACGGTCTCAAACTCTGTAGTCGCAGTGTTGTACATGGTGATCTTTGACACCTGAACATACGCCGCGTCATACCACACTCCGACGGTGTCGGACTGAGCAGTAATGCCGTAGCGGTTGGTGGACTCGGCCCTGATCTGGTAGTATTGCAGCAGATAATGATCCAGTAGCTCCACCTCCGTCCACCAGTTGCCGTTTCCGTTGGCGGTGGCCGTGCCCACAGCCTCGTCATTCACATACACGGTCACTTCGCTTCTTGGCATGGCGGAGCCGCTGACAGTAACAGTCTCGCGTGAGGTCCTATGAGGAGCGTTCAGATTCATATTGGCCACGGAAACCCGCGCGGCGCCCAAGGGCTGGTTTACCGTGCGGCCCTCAAGGCTGAAGGAGAGCCGTGCGTCTACGGCATAATCTCCGGCCTTTTCAGCGGAAACATAGAATTTCACAATGCCGGAGGGGGCGCCGGTCATCACCGTTAGTTCGCCGCCGTTTACGGAATAGTCGGCAAAGCCTCCGTTCATGATCAGGCTTCCGTTTATAAAAGCCATTCCCTCGGGTATTCCGAAGGTCAGTCTTTCGCCGGAGGAATAATATTTGCCGTCTATCTCATACTTGGCAGTGATTAAAATGAGCTTGCCCGCCACTGAGGAAGATGAGCTGGCGGCACAGTAGGTGGCATTCGGTACGGTATAGTAAAGCACGCTCTCGTCAAAGTCAGGGACAGCAATTTTTCCCAGCTCAGTAACAACGCCGGCAGAAATATCCGCCCGCCGCAGAACGTAGTCGGTCCCTCTGACAAGACCATAGCTTTCAAATGCCTCGAGGCTGGCCGCACTCCGAAGCAGACCGGTGTCCTTGATCACGATGACGCTGTAACCGCCGTCGGGAAGAGGGTCACTCCTGTAGCCGGCGGATGCGAGGCCGTTGGCTGCGAGAACCCCCGCGTCGTCAAATATCATTACCACGGCCGCGCCGGTCCCTGTGGGCGTAAGCGAAAGCCGGCCGTTTTCCGTGAGCTCCAGCGCGCAGCTGCCGGAGCCGCCGGTGCCGAGGATCACTTCCGTCTCGGCTGGGGCGGTATTTGCCGATTCGACCCTGAGCCTCAGCTTTTCGCCCTCCTTAACAAGATCGCTGTCGATAACAAGGTCGGGATATTGAGCCGTGAAGGGTACATTCTTCCCATTGGGGCCGGAGAGAGTGAAGTTCAGACCGGAAAAGCCGCTCAAGGCCGTAAGACTGCCGGTCGCCCCCGCCGCCGCGCTGCCGCGAAGGGTAAGGCTGAGGCGGATCTTGGAGTCGGGAAGGGCGGTCAGCGCCAAATTGCCCATATCAAGACCTCCGGAGGGTACGGTCACGGCTTCGGTTAGGGTATAGAAGCCATCGGCGGAGACGGTTATTTTCGCCGTCAGGCAAAGAGTCTCGACTGCAAAGGAGCCATCGTTTTCGCTGATAGTTTCGGCTGAAACGGCGTATTTGCCGTTGGCTGTCTGCATGACCGCCACCGCCGCGCCGGATATGGGGGCGCCGCTTTCATCTGTTATTTTGCCGCTGAGCTTTGCCGTCGGAATTTTTTCAAGAGCGACAGTAATGGTCTTGTCTCCGAATATGTCCCCCACAGAGGCTCTTGGCGGCTGAAGGTATCTCACGCCCAGTGTTTCATCCAGAATTATCTCATACTCGTATTTTTTTGACTTGTCGGTTGCCGTCAGGGTATTGCCTGTGCCGAGCGGCGCACCGTCGCCGTCGTACCAGTTCACGGTATAGCCCCCTGTTATGTACGAGCCCTTCTCGTCTGTCACGTTTAAGGTCAGCTTACAGTTTTCGCTACCAACAAACTCATAAGGCAGATTATTTTCAATAGCGTAGGTTTCGGCATAAGAGCCGGGGAATATGTACAGGGTCAGATTGTAGCAGCCTACAAAGGTTCTGTTGCCAATGTTGGTTACGCTGTCCGGAATTGAAACACTTTCAAGGCTTGAGCAGTAGGAAAAGGCATAGTTGCCAATGGTGGTCACGCTGTCCGGAATTGAAATGCTTTCAAGGCTTGAGCAGCTAGAAAATGTTTCGTAGCCAATGGTGATCACGCCGTCCGGAATTAAAACGCTTTCAAGGCTTGAGCAGCCGGAAAATGTATAGGCACCAATTTCGGTCACGCCATTCGGAATAGAAACGCTTGCAAGGCTTGAGCACCCGTAAAAGGCCCAGTCGCCAATTTTGGTCACGCCATTCGTAATAGAAACGCTTGCAAGGCTTGAGCAACCGTGAAAGGCATAGTCGCCAATGGTGGTCACACTCTCCGGTATGGTCACGTCCGTCAAGCTTGAGCAGCCGGAAAATGTGTAGTCGCCAATTTCGGTCACGCCGTTCGGAATCGTAAGGCTTGCAAGGCTTGAGCAGCCGGAAAAGGCCCAGTCGCCAATGGTGGTCACACTCTGCGGTATGGTTACATCCGTCAGGTTTGAGCAGCTGGAAAAAGCGTTAGAGGGTATATTTTCTCTCCAACCAAATTCGATGTTATATCCACCGCCTACAGGACCGGCTGTAATTAGGCCTGAGCAGCCTCCAAATGCGCTGCTGCCAATGGTGGTCACGCCGTTCGGAATCGTAAGGCTTGCAAGGCCTGAGCAGCCCCAAAATGCGCTGTCGCCAATTTCGGTTACGCTCTCCGGAATTGAAACGCTTGCAAGGCTTGAACAGCCTACAAAGGCATAGTTGCCAATGGTGGTCACTCCATTCGGAATTGAAACGCTTGCAAGGCTTGAACAGCCTACAAAGGCATAGTTGCCAATGGTGGTCACTCCATTCGGAATTGAAACGCTTGCAAGGCTTGAGCAACTGGAAAAGGCATAGTCTCCAATGGTGGTCACTCCATTCGGAATTGAAACGCTTGCAAGGCTTGAGCAGCCGTTAAATGTGTCATCGCCAATGGCGGTCACGCCGTTCGGAATTGAAACGCTTACAAGGCTTGAGCATCCGGAAAATGCGCCGCGGCCAATTTCGGTCACGCCGTTCGGAATTGAAACGCTTACAAGGCTTGAGCATCCGGAAAATGTATAGGCACCAATTTTGGTCACGCCGTTTGGAATATTAACGCTTTCAAGGCTTGAGCAATGGTAAAATGTGTAGTCGCGAATGGTGGTCACGCCATCCGGAATTGAAACGCTTGAAAGGCTTGAGCAGTGTTCAAAGGCCCAGTCGCCAATGGTGGTCACACTCTGCGGTATGGTTACATCCGTCAGGTTTGAGCAGCCGGAAAAAGCGTTAGAGGGTATATTTTTTCTCCAACCAAATTCAATGTTATACCCGCCGCCTACAGGACCGGCTGTAAGCAGACATGGGCAGCCGTAAAAGGCTTCTACATCAATTTTTGTCACGCTGTTCGGAATTGAAACGCTTTCAAGGCTTGAGCAGTATTTAAATGCGCTGCTGCCAATGGTGGTCACGCCGTCCGGAATCGTAACGCTTGCAAGGCTTGAACAGCCGTAAAAGGCCTCTTGGCTAATTTCGGTTACGCCGTCCGGAATTGAAACGCTTACAAGGCTTGAGCACCCGTAAAAGGCATAGTCGCCAATGGTGGTCACACTCTCCGGTATGGTCACGTCCGTCAAGCTTGAGCAGCCGAAAAAGGCTCTGAAGCCAATAGCCGTGACCGGCTTCCCCTCAATTTCGGCCGGTATATCCGCTTCCGTGGCGGATACGTCGCATCCGGTTATTGTTACGTGATCCACGTAAACCGTATAATACAGCAGGCCAAGCTTGCCCTCGGACAAAGGTTGACCCTCATAGGACAGCAGGGCCGCTCCCGCATCGTCCACTGCGTTCAGCACGGCCGTGCCGACGGTGGAGACCGCCTCGCCAATGCTCTCGGCCAGCGCCGCGGGCACTGCCGCAAACATCATTGTCACAACAAGGATCAGGGATATGAGCTTTTTCATAAGCGCACCTCTTATCTGAAAAATTAAAATATATTAAAAAATGTTTTAACGCTGCTATGAACGGCGTTCCCGACAAAGCCATAGTTCAAAATCCCCTTTGACATCAGTAGACTTTATCAAGAACCTTCTACCGGTCCGATTAGATATTAATAACAATATTATTCTATCATTTTTAAGCAGTTTTGTCAACGAAATACACTGCCCCATCCTCCGGAAATAATAAACAAAATTTTAGTTGTATTTTGTATAATTTTAACATCGCATGGAGGATGCCCGCTCCTTTTCAGGCTGATATGTATGTAACATTCATTCCGCATTTATAGAAAGGCTGATTGCCGTCAAATCGCTTTCAGCGTTTTGCAGCCTTATATTTTACCGGAATTGAGGCGGTCTATGGCGTAACAATAAGAAAAAGGCATATCGCAATTTTTATCGCGATATGCCTTTTTTCTTGCAGCTTATTGACAGAACTTATAAAACTGTTGACTATACTGTCTTATATCGTACCGTCTCAAAGCGCGGTATTTTTGCTTATTTACGGGATTATTCCGTATCAGCCTGTTCGGCGGAAACGGTTAAGCTCTCGGTCACGGGAGCAATCTCGTCCTGCGTCCAGAGCATGAGCTTAACGGTTCTGCCCTCGGCCTCGGTCAGAGAGAATCTCTGCTCGAAGCGAGGCAAAGCGGAGGAGACGGTGATTACTTTTTCAAGCTTGTCGCCGTTATAAACCGCTATAACGCCGGTATAGGTCTTGCCGAAAACAAAGCCGTCAAGCAAGGCGGGAGCGAATACCACAGTGGAGGATTCGCCGGACAGAATATCGCCGTTTACGGTTATGACCTTATCCTCGGTCACGGGAGCGAGTACCGTTACGATGGCAACAGCGTCAAGCTCGGTGCCCTCTACCGTGCCGTAAACCTTGAAGGCGCCGGGGTTTGCAAAGGCGCCATTGCCGGGTATGCGCCATTTAACGCTTCTTTCCTCTTCCGTTCCGTCCGCAAGAGTCACGTTAACGCTGTCGGGCAGGGTGAGCGGCGTATCGACGTAGACGCTGAGACTTGTGGGTTCAATCTCACTCACGGCCGCCGTGCCGCCGGTGTGGAGCCTCAGCACAGCTACGCTGTATGCGGGCAGGGTATAAGCGCCGCCGGCATTAACGCTTATCTCGCTCCTTTCGGGGACGAGATTTTCCGGACTGTCAAAGCTGTTTTTGTCGAGCAAGCCGCCGGTCATCAGGTACTGCGTGGCCTTGCCGTTGAGGCCGTCGGCTCCGCTGATATTGAGGGGAACCTCAAGCTCGTTGGCCGAGCTGTTCACCAGCTTGACAATGAGATCGCCGCTGCCGTCATCCTCCACGGCATTGGCGTAAACGGGGCCGAGGTCGGTCTTGACAACATACTGCGCCACAAGCGCATCGTCAAGATAGGCGCTGAGCATACCCTCGTGGAATTTTATCTCAATTCTGTATTCCTTGCCTGTTTCAAGCACGGTGGGGGAGGTAAGACCCACTGCGCCGCTGTTTTCCCCGTTTGTGCGCACCTCAAAGGAGGTCTTGGTGTTGCCCCAGCCGCCCACGTTGAGGTGGATGAGGTTGTTCTTGTTCTTCACGATTACGGGAATGAGGAAGCCCTCGGCGCCGTCATTTTTCGTAGCGGTGAGGCTATAGGTGAAGTCGCCGTCGGGAACTTCAACGTCGGCGAACATATAGATGTTGCCGCTGAGGTCCTTGTTGGCCTGCGTTACGGTGCCGTCGTCGTTCACGGTCCATTCGCCAACGCTTTCGAGCATATCCTCGCTCTGGCGGCACTCTCCGTAGATTTCGATTTCTGAAATACTGTTCCAATCATGATAGGAATTGCCCTTGGCCAGCAGCTTTATATAGCGTGCCTTGGTATTGCCAGCCAGACGGTCAGCGAAATTCGCGTTGTTCATTCCGTTTGTACCGTCAAAGACGGTGGTATATTCACCGTCCTTTTCCTCGGAAAGCTGGAGAGCATAGTAATATTCTCTTCCTTCGGAGAGGGACGCCGCAACCCTTATCTTGCCGACAGTCTTTGCCTCCCCGAGGTCAAGCAGCAGCCACTGGTCGGTGCCTTGAGCGGCCCAGCGAGTTTCTAAATTGCCGTCGTTGACGTTTGTGGCCTTATTTGTGTCGTTCTCTTGGCTTGAATAATCGGCGACGGTATAGCTATACTTTTCGGGAGCGGGGTCGTTCTTGTGCCATTTAATGTCTATGGGGCTTCCCTCCCCGTCGGTCAGACTGAAATCCTTATAGGTGGAGGAGGCGAGCCATGTCCCTACGCCGACGGTACCGCTATATTCGCGCTCGTCAAATTTGTCAACGACTTTGGTCTTGAGGTTGCGGCTGCCGCTGTTGCGGCTGAAAAGCTGCTGGATATAGTAGTCGGGCGAGCCGTAGCTCTCGGCGTTGTTGAACCATATCATGTCGGGCGACCACTGGTGCGCGCCTTCCCTTGCAAACAGCGGAGCGTAGGACGCCATCTTAACAACGTCAGAATTTCTTTCAAGGCCGGTCATATAGGCTGCCTCGGAAAGGGCGGCCTCCCAAGTATTGCCGCGCACGGGCGTTGCCCACCAGCGGGAGGCGTACTCGCCGGCAAACACGGCGTAGCGGTCGCGGTCGTAGGCGTCGTAGCGATTTACATTATTGTAGAACCAGTCAGGTAGGCGGTAGTAGTGCTCGTCAACGGCGTAAGTGAAGCTCTTTTTGGCATCGTTGGCGCTGTGGCCCTTGAGCCAGTACCAAGCCTTGTCAAAAGCGTCACCGTCGGAGTCGGGGCCGGAGGTGGAGATGAGCTTTATGCTTTCGTCAATCCTGTGTATAGCCTGCTCAAAAGCCTCGTAGCGGCGGAAGAAATTGTTGCCGTTATTGGCCCAGCCGCTTTCGTCCACCTTGTCATCCGAGTAATCGGAGGTGTCCCACTGCTCGTTTCCGATGCCGATATAGCCGAGGTTAAAGCTCGCGGGGTGTCCCATCAGGGCGCGGAGGTTGGCCCAGTTGTTGCCGAAGGTCGCGGGGTTCGTGCTGTCCACGGCGGAATAGTCGTAGCTCGCCCAATTTTCGTCGGGTTCGTCGTTCGCAAACTGAATAAGGTCAAGAGCATCCTGAATGTAGACGCTGTAAAGATCTTCTTTGCTTGATACGTTGTAGCCCTCGACGATGGGCTGGTCGTTTTTGCCGCTCTGGTACTGGCAGGCCAAGCCGACGTTTACCACCGGCACGGCGGCCGCGCCGATGTCCTCGCAGAGCAGAAGGTACTCATAGAAGCCGAGTCCGTAGGTCTGGCAATAGCCGAACATACCGTTGCCCTCGTGAGTTTCGTTGTGGGTCTGCCAGCGGCTCCAATTCTGGGTGCGCTGCTCAACGGGGCCTACGGTGTGCTTCCACTGGTAGCGGTTATTTAGGTTATAGCCCTCGATTATGCAGCCGCCCGGGAAGCGCAGAAAGCCGGGATGGATCTCGGCGAGCCGCTCCACAAGGTCGGCGCGGAGGCCGTTGTCGCGCCCGTTAAAGGTCTCCTGCGGCATGAGGGATATCATATCAATATCTATTGTGCCGGACTCGTCGAGAACGACGCGTACGCGGGCGTCATCGCTGCTCGCGCCGATGGTTATAACCCCGCTCATTTTTGTAAATTTATCGCCGCTGACGCCGGTAAACTCGGTTTCGCCGAGAAGCGAGCCATCCGCGTTTACTACCTGCATCTTAATCGCCCCGCCGTAATTGCCGCGCGCGTAAAGGCTTGCGGTGTAGCGTGCGTTCAAAGCGGCGTTAAGGCCCTTGCCGAGCGGGCGGTTATCCTTGCCGTCGCCGGCGTAGCAGTTGTTTTCAATACCGTCGCCCGCCGCCGTGGCCGTAAGGGTGAGGTAGGTTTTGTTATTGGCGTTGAGCGGTTCGCCATTGCTCGAATAGTCAGCCGTGGCGGAGCCGACAGTCGTCCAGCCGTAGTCGGGAATGGGGGTGGGGTTATCCACCTTGTCGCGGGCGTCGTAGGCCTCGAAGGAGCGGTTGTTTACCGCCTCGCTGTAAAGGCCGCCGTCGCCGGCGTAGTTGATGTCCTCGAAGAACAGACCGACCGTGCCCGCGGTGATGCCCGCGCCCTTTTCGGCGGCGTTGATATTAACGCTGTAGCGTTGGCGGTCCTCCGGCGAGGGGGTGTATTTTTCGGATATTTCGTCCGCCGAAAGAGTACGGTTGTAAATTTCGACGTTGTCCACCCTCATGTTGGCGTAGTTGTCGGTGCCGAAGAAGGACTTGCCGATGTAGGAGAGGGTGTCGGAGCCGAGGTCGGAAATGTAGTTGACAAGGTTATCCCAGCGGGCAAGCTCTTTGCCGTTTATGTAAAGCACGATGGCTCTGTCGGCCTTGGAGACCGTTACGGTGATGTTTGTCCAAAGATCCTTATAGCTGCCTTCCCACTTTTCGGCGTACTCCTCAGCCAGATAGCCGTTGACTGTCAGCGCGGCCTTGGCGCTGTCGTTCGTCAGCTTGGTGAAAAGGTAGGTGTTGTCGTTTTGCCCGAGGGCGAAGGTGAAGAAGTTGCCTTCGGTGTTGTTGCGCACGTCCATCGAGACGGTCAGCTCGTTTCTGCCGTCCAGCGAACCCTTTGGCAGTTCCATGTATGTTCCGCTTGTTCCGTCAAGCGAGAGAACGCTGCCCTTCTGCTTGTCGGTAACGATTTTGGCATTTCCGAAAAGCGTGGCGTCGTTTTCGCCGGAGGCGTCCTCGACGGTGTTGTTCTCAAGCACGCTACTTTCAAAATCGTAGCTTATGAACGGCTCTGAGCCGGCCTCGTCGGGGGCGATCTCGGGGGCGATATCGCCGTATTCGGCCATAACTCTGTCGTACTCCTCGTCGCTTATGCGCAGCACGCTGCCGTGGCGGGCCGTGGGGAAGGAGTAAAAGCCGGATATTTTCTCAAATACGCCGGAGGAAAGGTCGTTTGTGACAATCGGCATATAGCCGCCTTTGCCGAACCTGTCCAGCAGCAGGCAGTAACGCCCGTCCTCAAGGCGGTAAAGCTCGGGGCCTTCAACGCCGTGGAATTCCTCGTTTGTGTAGACGTTCGAGCCTTCAACCAAACCGTAACCGTTCATAAGGTGGTCGGAGACCTCAAGGAATACCTTGCTCTCGCCCTCGTGCTTGGTGGCGCGGTAGAATTTACCGTCGTCGCCTTGAATTATCGTGGTGTCGATAACGGGAATGGGGTCGTCGGCGCTTTTGCCTTCGGGAACAACGCCGGTCATGCCGAAGGTGCCCTCGATGAAGGGCTTGGGTTCCGAGAAGGTAACAAAGTCGCGCGTAGTGGCGTAAAAGACGGTCTGTATCTGATTTCTGGGGCTGTTTGCGTCCTGTATTTTTGACGACCAGTAAACCACATATTCGTCCGTAACGGGGTCGTATGTGGCCTCGGGAGCCCATGTGCAGCCCATGTAGTCAACAGCCACACGGACGTTGCGCTGCTCGCTCCAGTCGGTGAGGTTTTCAGTCTCCCACACAACTATGTCCTTGCTGCCGTTAAGCTGATAGTCCGTCCATTGGTTACCGCTGGCGTCAAGGTCGGTGGCGATGAGGTAAAACTTATCGCCCTCGTGGCTGCGGATTATGTATGGGTCGCGCACGGCCATGTCGCCCTTCGAGGAAGTCAGTATGGGCTGACCGTTGTTGAGCGTGTGCCATGAAAGGCCGTTTTTGCTCGATGCGAGGAATATCTGCTGCTCATTCTTACCGTTGTTGGTGAAATAGAAGAACAGGTATGCGCCCTCGTCGCTGCTTCCCACTTCGGCCAGCGAGGCCTCCTTTTCGGGAGCGGCTTTGACGGTGAGGTCAAAGGTTTTCCGCGCGGTTTCGCCGTCAAGTGAAACCGTGGCCGTAAGAGAGACCTTTTCGTCGCTCTCGCCGCGCGTTACCACGCCCGCGGGAGTGGGGAAGTAGCCCTCGTTTTCTATCTCTTTTGTGCTTATGACAGCCTCGTTAGAGGAAGCCCAGCTAATCTCCGCTCCGTTTTCGCCCGTCTTGGGGAGCGAGACGCTGCCGCGGATATCATCCGCATTGGGAATCTCCAGCGCGTCCAGCGCGGCCTGAAGCGGCCCGCTTACAGGCGCGGCAAAGGAGACCGCCGGAGTGAGCGCCAACGCCATGACAATCGCTGTCAAAAGCGCAAGCGCACGCTTGAATTTTTGCATATTATTTTCCTCCTTTTTTATATATAATATACATATTCTATTATATCTTAACAAGTCTTGCTTGTCAACCACAATTTCAGAAAATAAAACGGACGATTTTTTAATTGACGCGCGTAGAATTTTGTGCTACAATAATATGGATAGGAATAAATTTACATAGATATCCCGAAATCTCAGGAAAGGCGGAATAAAAAATGAAGGTACTTTTAATCAATGCGAGCCCCCATAAAAACGGCTGCACCTATACGGCTCTTTCCGTGGTGGCCGAGGCCGTTAAGGAGAGCGGCGCGGATGCCGAGATATTTCAGGCAGGCGGCGCGACAAAGGGCTGTCTTGGCTGCGGCTTTTGCGCGAGGACCGGCCGCTGCGTTACAGACGACTGCGTGAACGAGGCCATAGCGATGCTTGACGGGGCCGATGCGCTTATAATCGGTTCGCCTGTGCACTACGCCGCGGCGAGCGGAGCGGCCACATCGTTTATGGATAGGCTGTTTTACGCCGCTGGAGGGAAGCTGCGCTTCAAGCCCGGCGCCGCCGTTGTCAGCGCGCGCAGGGCCGGCACCACCGCCGCGCTCGACCAGCTTAACAAGTATTTTACCATTAACAATATGCCCATTGTCAGCTCGGGCTACTGGAATATGGTTCACGGCAACACCCCGGATGAAGTAATGCGGGACGAGGAGGGTCTTCAGATAATGCGTACCCTTGGACGGAACACCGTGTGGCTGCTTCGCTGCATAGAGGCGGGCCGCGCCGCCGGAATCGACGCTCCCGCTCCGGAGGAGAAGATAAGGACGAATTTCATAAGATAGGGTGAAACCATGGATAAGCTTGAAGAATTTAAAAAATATATGCACGGCAAAAGCGTAACCGTGCTGGGCGTGGGCATAAGCCACCTTCCGCTGATAAGAATGCTTGTACGGCTGGGAGCGGGAGTAACCGCCGCCGATAAGCGCAGCGAGGAGGCTCTCGGCGCGGCCGCCGGCGAGCTGCGCTCGCTTGGCGTCCGCCTTGTTACGGGGGAGGGGTATATGGACGATCTCGGGGGCGACCTCATCTTCAAAACCCCCGGTATACGCTTTGACAGTCCGGCCCTGCTCGCCGCTCAGCGGCGCGGCATACCTGTCACCACCGAGATGGAGGTGTTTTTTGAGCTCTGCCCCGCGCCCATTGTGGCCGTGACCGGCAGCGATGGAAAGACCACTACAACAACTCTGATATACAACATACTTACCGAGGGCGGCTACACCTGCCATCTTGGCGGCAATATCGGCAAACCCCTTCTTCCCGAGATTGAGAGCATAAAGCCGGAGGACGCGGTCGTACTGGAGCTGAGCAGCTTCCAGCTGCACACGATGAAAAAAAGCCCCCATATCGCCGTTATTACAAATATGTCGCCCAATCATCTGGACTGGCATAAGGACTATGAGGAATACAAGGACGCAAAGCGCAACATCTACCTGCACCAAGGACCGGATGACATAACCGTGCTCAACGCCGCCAACGCCGAAAGCATAGCCTGCCGCGAGGGCGTTCTCGGGCGAGTGCGCACCTTCGGCTACGGCGAGGACTGCGACGTGTACTCAAGCGGCGGCGCGATTTATGCCTTCGGCCGTGAGATTATGAAAACCTCCGATATCAAAATTCCGGGCGAGCACAATGTGCAGAACTACATGGCGGCTATCGCCGCTGTGGGCGACATGGCGTCCGCGGAGGCCATACGCAAGGTGGCGCGGGAGTTCGGCGGCGTGCCGCACAGGATAGAGCTTGTGCGCGTTAAGGATGGCGTAAGCTACTACAACAGCTCCATTGACAGCAGCCCCAACCGCACCATCAACACTCTGAAGGTCTTTGATAAGGTCATTCTCATCGCGGGCGGCAAGGATAAGGGTATCCCATACGACGACCTTGGTCCGTCACTCGCCGAAAAGACTAAGGCTCTGTTCTTGGTGGGCAAAACGGCGGGCCTTATTAAGGACGCGCTTGAAAATTACGCCGAAAAGACCGGCGTCGGCGGGGATATTCCCGTTAAAATCTGCGAAAGCTATGAGGAGGCGGTGCGTCTCGCGGCGGACTTTGCCCGAGAGGGCGACGTTGTGCTGATGAGCAACGCCAGCACAAGCTTCGATATGTTCCGAAACTTCGAAGAGCGTGGCAATTTGTTCAAGGATTTAGTCAACAAACTGTGAGGATATTATGGAAATAAAAGAAATACTTCAAAGACTCGACGCCCCATTGGGCGTAAGCGGGCACGAAGAGGAAATTCGCGCGGCGATTTCCGCGCTTTTCGCCGAATACTGCGGCGAGGTGCGCACCGACGCGCTGGGCAGCGTCATAGGCACGCTCCGCTGCGGGCGGGAGAACGCTCCCGTGATGATGATTGAGGCTCATCAGGACGAGCTCGGCCTTATGGTCAGCGGGATAACTGACGAAGGAAGCCTGCGCTTTTTGACCATCGGAGGCTTCGACCCGAAAACCCTCCCCGGCACGGAGGTGACAGTCCACGCTGAGGGCGGCCCGCTTTTCGGCGTTATCGGCGCGACGCCGCCGCACCTCGTCAAGGGGCCGGCAAAGGGCCCCGAAATCAGCGATATGGCCGTGGATATCGGCTTTGATAAGGAAAAGAGCGAGCGTTTGGTCCGCGTGGGGGATATAATCACCATAAACACCGGCTTTACCGAGCTTTCGGGCAGCGCGGTGGCTGCCCGCTGCATCGACGACCGCGGCGGCCTCGCCGTGGTTGTGCGCGCGCTTGAACTCGCGAGCCGCCTAAAGCTCGGATGTGACATAGTGGCCGTCGCCGCCGTGCAGGAGGAGCTTGGCCTGCGCGGGGCGAGAACAGCTGCCGCCGGTATAGAGGCCGACGCGGCAATAGTTATCGACGTGTGCCACGGAACCAGCCCGGGCGTCGGCGACAATGCCTTCCCGCTGGGGAAGGGCGTCGTCGTGAGCGTGGGGCCGAACCTTCATCCGAAGCTTACAAGAGGCATACTTGACGCCGCGAAGGAAAGCGGCCTCGATGTGCAGATAGACGTGGATGGAGGCGACACCGGCACCGACGCTTGGGAGGTGCAGGTGGCGGGTACCGGCGTTCCCACGGCGCTGCTTTCGGTTCCGCTTCGGTATATGCACGCCGACTACGAGGTCGGCGACGCAAACGACATGGAAACGGCCGCCCGTCTCATCGCGGCCTATATACTTGGCTTTAAAGGCGGTGAACAGCTTTGCTATTAAAGGAGCTTTGTTCCCTCTGCGCCCCCTCCGGCTGTGAGGACGAGGCGCGCAGATTCATAATAGAAAAAATACGCGCCGAGGTCCCCGAGGCCGAAATAACCGTCGATACCATGGGCGGCGTTATAGCCCATAAAAGGGGAGAGGGCAAAAAGGTTATGGTGGCCGCCCATATTGACGAGGTGGGCTTTATCGTCAGCGGCTTCACCGACGACGGCTTTGTGAGGTTCAAAACCGTCGGCGGAATAATGACGACCGTGCTTGTGAGCAAAAAGGTTTTGCTGGGCGAAAAAAAGGTGCCTGGCATAATTGGTTCAAAGGCAGTCCATCTTCAAAGCAGGGAGGAACGCAAAAAGCCGGCCTCGATGAAGGAGCTGTATATCGACATCGGCGCCAAGGACAAAGCCGAGGCCGAAAAGCTGCTCTCCCTTGGAGATTACGGCGTCTTTGCGGGGGAATACACCGAGTTCGGAGACGGCCTTGTCAAGAGCAGGGCCCTCGACGACCGCGCGGGCTGCGCCGTCATGCTTGAGCTTATGAAGAAAACTTACAAAAACGATATGTATTTCGCCTTCACCGTTCAGGAGGAGGTTGGCCTTCGCGGGGCGATAATTGCTGCCCGCCGTATAGAGCCCGACCTCGCCCTCGTACTTGAGGGTACCACCTGCAACGACGTTCACGGCGCAAAGCCGCACCAGACCGTGACTAAGCTCGGCGGCGGCGCGGTTATGACGGCTATGGACAGCGCAGCCGTCAGCGACAGGCGGTATTTTGAGATGATAAAGGAGGTCGCGGAACGCGAGGGCATACCCCTCCAGATAAAGCGCACCGGCGCGGGAGGCACCGACGCCGGCAGCATACAGCGCAGCGGCGCGGGCGTAAAAACGGCCGTGCTGGCCGTGCCCTGCCGCTATATCCATTCGCCTGTCAGCGTGATGAGCAAGCGGGACCTTGAAAGCCTCGGCCGCCTTGCCGAAGCCGTGCTTCGCGAGATTGAAAGGAGAGAATTTTAATGGAGCTTCTTAACAAACTTTCCCGCTGCTTTTCGCCCTCCGGCAGGGAAGATAAAATCAGAGAGCTTATAAAAGCCGAGGTGGAGCCCTACGTCACCGACGTCTATACCGATGCCATGGGCAGCCTAATATGCCGAAGGGCAGGGAAGGGCAAGCGGCTTATGCTTGCTGCCCATATAGATGAGATAGGCTTTATGGTGACGCACATTGAGGACAGCGGTTTTCTGCGGTTCATAAATGTGGGCGGCGTTTCCGCCTTCAACTGCCTTAACCGCGCCGTGGAGTTTGAGAACGGCGCCGTTGGCGTAATTTCTTACGAAAACGAGGAAAAGCCCGCCTCGGCAGGGCTTGCTAAAATGTATATCGATATTGGCGCGAGGGACAGGGCCGAGGCCGAAAGCAAGGTGCGGATAGGCGATATGGCCGTATATAAAGGCGAGTTCTCCGTTATGGGAGGGCGCGTCACCGGCAAGGCTCTTGATGACCGCGTCGGCTGCTATGCGCTGATTGAGGGGCTCAAGACCGCTAAGGACTGCCCAAATGAGCTTTTCACCGTGTTCACGGTTCAGGAGGAGTTGGGCCTTCGCGGGGCTAAAACGGCGGCCTATGCCGTGGAGCCGGACATGGGCTTTGCCATTGACGTTTCCATGACGGGAGATACCCCCGAAAGCTCCTTTGCCTCACTTTCGCTGGGCAAGGGGCCTGGCCTCAAGCTTAAGGACGCATCGTTTATCGCAAATCCGTCGGCCCGCGACTTTATGCTCGGCGCCGCGCGGAGTGCCGGCATACCGTATCAGCTTGAGGCGGCGGCCTACGGCGGCACCGACGCCGGAGCCATAAACCTCAGCCGGACGGGCGTACCCGCCGCCGCGATATCAATTCCCACTCGCTATATCCATTCGCCGCAGGAGGTAGCCGATATTGACGACATCGAAAATACGGCGGCGCTTGTGGCAAAAATGATAGAAACCGCTTTGTAAAGGGTGATACGAATGAAGGACTATATAGCCTCCGCCATAACTCACGAGGGGAGTATCCGCGTTATCGCTGCCGATACCACCGCCCTTGTGGACGAGGCGCGGCGGCTTCACAATATGAGCCCTGTGGCCTGCGCGGCGCTGGGCCGCGCTCTGACGGGCGCGTCTATCCTCGGTAGGATGCTCAAGGGCTACGACGACAGCGTCACCCTCCAGATAGACGGCGGCGGCCCCATAGGCCGCGTCGTAGCAGTATCCGACGGCAGGAGCAACGTCAAGGGTTACGTGGACAACCCCCTTGTGGACCTGCCCCTGCGGCCTGACGGTAAGTTGGACGTCGGCGGGGCTGTCGGCAGGGACGGCAGGCTCGTTGTGGTGAAGGACCTTAACATGAAGGAGCCCTACATCGGGCAGGTGCCGCTTGTGAGCGGCGAAATTGCCGAGGATCTGACGAGCTATTTCGCCTCGAGCGAGCAGCTCCCCACGGCGGTTGCGCTCGGCGTGCTGGTGGACAGGGACTACAGCGTCAAAGCCGCCGGCGGCTTTGTTATCCAGCTTCTTCCGGGAGCGGAGGAGGCCGACATAGAGCGCGTGGAAAAAGCCATTTCCGAGATACCCGCCGTCACTACAATGCTGAGCGAAGGCGCGACGCCGAAATCCATTGTGGAAAGGCTGCTCTCGGGCTATGAGATAGACTATTTTGACGACATGGAAACCAAGTATCTCTGCGGCTGCGGCAGGGAGCGTATGGCCCGCGCCCTTATCAGCATAGGCGCGGACGAGCTGCGCCGACTCATCGACGAGGACGGACGTGCGGAACTCCGCTGCCACTTCTGCAACACTGCCTACGAATTTGATCGGGCCGAGTTGGAGAAGCTGCTCGCCGTGGCGGAGAATAAATGAAAAATGACGGCGAAAAGGGGCCGAAAAAATACGCGCAGACCGGCGTGTCACAAGCTCGATACAGCTTGTTTCGGTTAATGTGGAACATCCGCTCGTACGAGCGGATGTTTTGTGTTTTATGCCCCTGAACTATGAATAAAAATCATCCTCGGCGATTGCCTGTTTTATGCCGCTGTGAAGACTGCTCCGATGCCGACCGTCCCCGTAAGGCCAAATTACGAAGCGAGTTTTTTACAGCCGCTTTTTTGTTTGCTCTTGACATATCTTCGCCGAAAATGTATAATGTAGTCGAAGGAGAATGAAAATGACTGAACGATATACGGTTTTTGACGTGGAGACCCCTAACCGTCTGAATGACAGGATGAGCGCCCTCGGCATTACGGTTGTGGAGAACGGCGAGATAACGGCCGAGCGGGCATGGCTGATTAACCCCGAGCAGTGGTTCGACGGCTTTAATATGGCCCTTACGGGGATAACGCCCGAGGCGGTGCGCGGCAAGCCGACCTTCGGCGAGCTGTGGCCCGCTTTGGAGCCGTATTTTTCAGGCGGGGTGCTGGTGGCGCACAACGCGCCCTTCGATATGTGCGTGCTGGCGAAGTGCCTGCGCGCATACGGCATAGACTGGCGCGGCGAAGCGCCCTACGCCTGTACCTGCCGTATAGGGCGGAGGGCGCTGCCTTATCTCCCGAACCACAAGCTCAACACCATGTGCGCCGCCCTCGGCATAGCGCTCGACCACCATAACGCCATGAGCGACGCCCACGCCGCCGCCGAGCTCCTGCGCTATTACATATCCATGGGCGAGGACGTGAGCGCCTACGTAAAAAGCTACAGGTTTTACTAAAACTGTCGAAAAAAATTTTCAAAAACCCCTTGCAAGTTTGATAAATTTATAGTATAATACTTGTGTCGTACTAACCGGGGAGGCAGCGGCGCCCTGTATCCGCAATCCGCTATAGCGGGGGCTAACTCCCTGATTGAGGCAATAATTCTGTGCAGCAGGCGGCTGTAAGTGGCGTTGACGGCCGGGTCTCGCGCAATGCGGGCCCGTGAACCTTGTCAGGCGGGGAACCGAGCAGCAATAAGCGGTAACCCGTATGTGCCGCGAGGGCGCCTGGTCCGAGCTAACTGCGGCCATACCGTGCATGGTTTGTTGTCGATTTCGGGGTGTACGACATTTTTATTATGCAAAAGCGCCGGTGATAGATATGGCTTATCAGGCTCTGTACCGAAAGTGGCGGCCCCTCACATTTGACGACGTGGTTGGGCAGAGGCACGTCACCGACACAATTAAAAACGAGGTTAAAAACGGCGCGGTGGGTCACGCCTTTTTGTTCTGCGGCTCGCGCGGGACGGGTAAAACCTCCACCGCAAGGATTTTCAGCCGAGCCATAAACTGCGAAGACCCGAAGGACGGCAACCCCTGCAACGAATGTCCCACCTGTAAGGGGATACTTGACGGCAGCATAATGGACATAACCGAGATCGACGCCGCCAGCAACAGCGGCGTGGACAATATACGCTCCCTCCGCGAGGAGGCCGCCTACAGCGCGGCAGTCACCAAATACAAAGTCTATATCATCGACGAGGTTCACGCTCTCAGCGACAATGCCTTTAACGCGCTTTTAAAGCTCCTTGAGGAGCCGCCAGAGCACGTCAAGTTTGTGTTGGCGACTACCGAGGCCCATCAGGTTATGGACACGATAAGCTCCCGCTGCCAGCGGTTCGACTTTAAGCGCATTACCGCCGAGGACATATATCAAAGGCTGAGCCATATATGCTCGGCCGAGGACATAGCCGCCGAGGAACGGGCGCTGCGAATGATAGCCCGCGCCGCCGACGGGTCGCTGCGCGACGCGCTCTCGTATCTCGACCCCTGCGCCGCGGCGGGCCGCGAGGTGACGGCGGACTTTGTGGCCGACTTTCTTGGCCGTTCGTCCGACGAGGCCGCCGTGGCGCTGTGCCGAGCCATAGCAGCGGGCGACACTGCCTCCGCCGTGGCCTGCCTTGACGCTGTGGCCGACCGCGGACGCTCCTTTCCGGCCTTTATCGAGACTGCTATTCAGGCTCTGAGGGATATGCTCGTGTCAAAGTCCGTCCGCAGCCCGAGAAGCGATTTCTCTCCCGAAGAAAGCGCCGAGCTCCGCAATATCGCCGAGGGAATAAGCGCGGAAAAGCTTATATATTCAATAAAGACTCTGTCCGAGGCTCTGTGGTCGGCAAGGCAGAGCTCGCTGCCTTCGGTGATATTCGAGGCCGCCGTAATCAAGCTTTGCATTGGCGGCAGCGACGGCTCTTATGACGCGCTCCTCGCCCGCGTGGGCGAGCTGGAGCGAAAAATTGCCGGCGGCGTGGCCGTGCCTGCCGCGCCAAAGGCGCCATCGTCCGCTCCGGCCGAGGCCGCTCCGCCCGTCCCCGAGGAGGCCGCTCCGCCCGAGGAGCCCGAGCGCGAGACGCTGGCTTCGCAGCTGGAATTTGTGGACGCCGTAAAGGTCAAGTGGCCGGAGATAATGGAAAATATATTTGCCGACAATCGGGTTATGCTGTTTACGGCGCTTCAGACCTGCACTCTCAGAGATTTTGACGGCAAGCTCGCCCTGACCTTCGCCGACAGCGGCTTCGCCGAGTTTCGAGACATGGTTTCGCCCGATACGGACTATCTCGCGGGGCTCATCAAGCGGCACTGCGGCATAGATTGTGCCGTCACAGTCAAGTGCGACGCTGACTTCGCCAAGAGACCGCGGCCCAAGCAGGTCGATCCGCTGGACGACATTCTTGGACTTCCGATAACCGAGATAAAAGAATGAGAAAGGATTGATAAAAATGGCAAAAGGCGGTTTCCCCAGAGGAATGGGAGGCATGGGCGGCAATATGAACAATATGCTGCGCCAAGCGAAAAAAATGCAGGAGGAAATGGAGAAGGCTCAGGAGGCTCTTGAGCAGAAGGAGCTTGAAGCCAGCGTTGGCGGCGGAGCCGTCAGCGTGAAGGTGAACGGCAAAAAAGAGGTTCTCTCCATCGCTATCAGTCCCGACGCGGTGGATCCCGACGACGTGGAAATGCTCCAAGACCTGCTCGTCACAGCGGTGAACGAGGCTCTGCGCAAGGCCGACGAGGCCGCCGCCAGCTCGCTTTCCGGCATTACCGGCGGCATGAACATACCCGGCTTGTTTTAAATTTTACTGATAGGAGGCAGCCATGTCCTCATTGTATCCGCCGTCGCTGACGGCGCTTATCGAAGAATTTGAAAAGCTGCCCGGCATAGGCCATAAAAGCGCCGTGCGGCTGGCTTTCTACATAATGGGCGTGCCGGATGAAAAGGCTCGCCGCTTTGCCGACGCCGTCCTGAACGCAAAGGCCACGGTGAGGCTGTGCGAAACCTGCCAGAACCTGACCGACTCTTCGCCCTGCCCCCTTTGCTCCGACGCGAAGCGCGACCGAAGCTGTATATGCGTGGTGGAGAGTCCGAAGGACCTCGCGGCAATGGAAAAGACCCGCGAGTACAAGGGACTTTATCATGTGCTGCACGGCGCCATCTCGCCAATGGACGGCGTCAGCGCGGAGGACATAAAAATAAGGGAGCTTATGAGCCGCCTCACTCCGGAGGTGGAGGAGGTTATTATGGCCACGAACCCCACGGTCGAGGGCGAGGCCACGGCTATGTACATAGCACGGCTGATACGTCCCATGGGCATAAAAGTGACGCGAATAGCCCACGGCATACCCGTCGGCGGCGACATCGAGTTTGCCGACGAAATGACGCTGGCAAGGGCCATGGAGGGCCGCAGAGAGATTTAAAAGCAAAGGTGATATAAAGTGATAGACACTCTTACTTCCGGCGCTCTCGTGCTTGAGGGCGGCGGTATGAGGGGGGCCTTCTCGGCCGGAGTTACGGACTTTTTTCTGGATGAGGTGCTGATGTTTGACCATATATACGGCGTTTCGATAGGCGCCTGCCACGCTTGCAGCTACATTTCGCAGCAGCGCGGAAGAGCCTACCGCATTGTGGCCGACTACATAAACGACCCGCGATATATGAGCTATAGGAAACTGATTTTCAGCGGCAACCTGTTCTCGCCCGAATTTATATACCACACCATTCCCGACAGGCTTGACCTTTTCGACTACGATGCGTTCCGTGCGTACAAGGGTGATTTTGAAGTCGTTATGACCGACTGCAAAACCGGCGAGGCAGCGTACAGACGTATCCGTGACCTTAAGACCGAGGTCGATTACGTCAGGGCCTCGGCCTCGCTGCCGGGCCTCAGCCGCATTGTTAAGGCCGGAGGAGGGGAATACCTCGACGGGGGTATGACCGACTCGATTCCCGTAAAAAAGGCTGCCGCAGACGGCTGCCAAAAAATCGTCGCAGTGCTGACGCGTGAGGCGGGCTACGTAAAGGAGCCGAGCATGGCCTACCGTATGACGAGAATTATGCACCCGCTGCACCCAAGGCTGAGCGAGTCGGTGAAAAACCGCCACATCATGTATAACGAAACCCTTGATTACATAGATGAAAAGGAATCCTCCGGCGAGATTTTTGTTCTGCGCCCGCCTAAGGGCAGTCTCCATGTGGATCGCCTCGAGCGCGACAGGGCCAAGCTTGACGAGCTCTACCGCATTGGCTATGAAACCGCGAAGGAGAGGGGCGCAGAGCTCAGGAGATATCTCGCCGCCGAAACCGCAAAGGAAGGAATTTTGCTATGAAAATCACACCCGTAAAGGGCGCCAGCGATTACCTGCCCAATCAGGCGCGCGTCCGCGATTTTTTACAGGAAAAAATTCTCGAAACTTACCGCGCGGCAGGCTTCGAACGCATATATACTCCCATAATCGAGGACATAGAAAACCTTGACAAAAGCGACGGGGGCGAAAATCTTGCCCTCATCTTCAAGATCATGAAGCGCGGCGAAAAGCTGGAAAAGGCCCTCGCCGAGGGCGGAGAGCTGTGCGATATGGGTCTCAGGTACGACCTGACGCTGCCGCTGACGCGCTATTACGCCAACAACCGCGCTTCGCTGATGAGCCCGTTTAAGGTCATTCAAACCGACAGAGTGTACCGCGCCGAGCGTCCGCAAAAGGGCCGTCTGCGCGAGTTTGTCCAGTGCGACATCGACATAATAGGCGATGAAAGCCGCACGGCCGAGCTGGAGCTCATTTTGACCACCGCGAAGGCACTGCGTGCCGTGGGGCTTGATAATTTTACTGTTAAGATAAATGACCGCCGTCTGCTGCGCGCGCTGCTCATAGGCCTTGGCTTTGCGGAGGACAGCCTTGACGGAGTGTGCGTAGCTCTTGATAAGCTCGATAAGATTGGCGCCGGAGGCGTGGCCTCCGAAATGCTGGAAAAGGGCTGCCCCGAGGCTGCTGTGCGCGGACTTGGCGCTTTGCTGACGGAGGGCGCGGGGCTCGAAGCCGTTAAGGCGCGGGTAGACTGCGAGGCCGTGAGCGACCTTGAGTTCATAATGGACTCCATAGCCGAAGCCGGCGGCGTGGATATTGAATTTGATTTGAGCCTCGTACGCGGGCAGGGCTACTACACCGCTACGGTTTTCGAGGTCGTCAGCTCCGACTTCCGCGGGGCCATAGCCGGCGGGGGCCGTTACGACAGGCTCATCGGCAAATTTATCGGAGAGGACGTTCCCGCGGTGGGCTTTTCCATAGGATTTGAGCGAATAGCCGCCATTCTCACCGAAAAGGGCCTCGGGGCAGCTGCCGGAAGGCCGCGGCTGGCCGTTATTTACGAAGAGAAGGACTTTGTCCGCGCCAACGCCTACGCTGAGGAGCGCCGCGCGGACTGCGACGTTACCCTGATAGAGAGGCCAAAGAAGCTCGGAAAGCTGCTTAACCGTCTCGAAGAGCAGGGCTTTGCGGCGTTTTATGTTGTCGGCTGGGAAGAAACCGAACCCAAGCCTCTTGGGGATAGGTCATAAATTGAATATAAAAGCGGGGCCGTGCTCCGCTTTTATATTCGACATTGACTTTTAAAAATGTTTATTATATTTTAGCTAAGAAAAACAATAACAGGGGTGAGTAAAATGTTCAAAAAGGATTTTGTCTGGGGCGTCGCCACCGCTGCCTATCAGGTGGAGGGCGCCGCATTTGAGGACGGGCGAGGCCTATCGGTGTGGGACGTGTTCTCGCACCAAAGGGGCGCCACGTTTGAGGGCGACACCGGCGACACAGCCTGCGACAGCTATCATCGCTGGCGGGAGTATATTGCCCTGATGAAGGACATTGGCGTTTGGAGCATACCGTTTTTCCCTGTCATGGAGCCGCCTTTTCCCCGAGGGACGCGGAAGGCTCAACCAAAAGGGCGCGGACTATTATAAGGCCCTTGTGAACGGGCTGCTCGAAAACGGTATAGAGCCGTACGTCACTTTGTTTCACTGGGATTATCCCCACGAGCTGTACCTGCGCGGCGGCTGGCTTAATCCCGATTCGTCAGAGTGGTTCGGGGAGTACGCCGCGGCGGTGGGCCGACTTTTCGGGGACTCTGTAAGGAACTACATTCCTTTTAACGAGCCCCAGTGCTTTATCGGTCTGGGCCACGGCAGCGGCGTTCATGCCCCCGGGTTGAGGCTTGGCGAGCCGGATATCTACCGCTGCGTCAACAACGTGCTGCTATCGAACGGCATGGCCATAAGGGCGCTTAGGGCCGAGGTCTCCGGAGCGAGGCTGGGCTTTGCTTCGTGCGTAGGGGCGGCCATGCCAAAAACCGAGACCGAGGCCGACATAAACGCCGCCCGCGAATGGATGTTCCGCGGCTGCGGCCTTTGGGACAACCGTATGTGGATGGATCCGATGTACCTTGGCATTTACCCCGAAACCCTTGCCATTGCCCTAGGCGAGCCGAGCGCGGCAGAGGCTGAAGTAATTGCCGAAAAGCCCGATTTCTGCGGCGTAAATATCTATCAGGCCGACGAGATAAAAAGCGAGAACGGCGAGCCCGTCATCGCCGAACATGGCGCGGGTCACGCCCGCACTCTGATGGGATGGCCCGTCACGCCCGACTGCCTCTACTGGGGCGCAAGATTTTTTAATGAGCGTTATGGACTGCCGATTTATATTACCGAAAACGGTATGTCGAACTGCGACGCGCTCACTCCCGACGGCCGCTGCCACGACCCGCAGCGCACCGAGTACCTGCGTTCTCATCTGTGCGGCCTTATGCGGGCCGCAAGCGAGGGGATAGATGTGGGAGGCTACTTCCAGTGGTCGCTGCTCGACAATTTTGAGTGGGCCGACGGATACGGCCAGCGGTTTGGACTTGTCTATGTGGACTTCGGAACGCAAAAGCGTATTCCAAAGGATTCGGCGGATTTTTACCGTGAAGTCATCCGTACAAACGGAGCGGTTCTTGAAAAATGAATTTTGCACAAAAAACCATGGGCGCGCATTTTGCGCCCATGGTTTGCACCTCAAAACGAACGGTCTGTAGGGAGCCCATTGGACTCCGCTTTTTTATGTACGCACAAATATAAGATTTTATTCTTCAACCCATTTGCCCGAGGGTATCAGCCACATTACCATGGTGATAAGTACGGCCGCCATCATGGCGGGCGGGTAAAACAGCGTTGCGGCAATAAACCCCAGAACCTTGACAATTATGTCGAAGTACAGCCTGCGCCGGCTTTCGGCAATGCTCTGCTGCACGTCGGCGTCGGAGTCGTGGATTTTTTCAAGCGCCATGCCGAGCCCGCCGTTCGCGAAGGACACCAGCAGCACAATAATACCGTAAAACCCCTGAGCTACGCCGCTGTGGTAGTCCACGTTCACAAAGCTTATCGCAAAGGGCACCAGCGACGAAAAGAACAGCAGCGCCATGTTCCACCACACTACCGAGCGTGAAACGTGACTTACGCCGTGCCACTCCTCGTGGATATTCACCCACATTGTTCCCAGCCAGAAAAACGACAGCGCGTATGCAAAAAAACTTTCCTTTATTTCCCACAGGGCTTCCAGCGTGGCGGCGGCCGGCCGTTCTAACTCAAGCGCGAGAATCGTCATAACAATGGCTAGCACAGCGTCCGTGAAGGCCATAAGGCGTTCCTTTCCCATATTTTCCCCTCCGTTTTTTTATATGTCTTGTTGTATATTTATTCTATCATGGTTTATACGTCAATTCAAGTATGAATAAAAATATTTTATTGAGGGGGGAAACGTAGCTGTAGGAGACGGACGCTGACCGGCAGCGCAATATAATAAAGTCTAAAAAACAGCCCGAATGCTCAACAGCCGCCGCCTAATAGAAAAAAATTTCGGCAAATTCAATAAAAAATGTTGAAATCTATATAGGAGATGTGTTATAATTACCATAAGTGGAGTACGTCCGACGGGACGATTTCCCAAAAATATGTACTACGAGGTGGAAAAATGAAAAAGCTTCTTTCAATCCTTCTGACCGCGGCTATGATGATATCCGCGCTTGGCGGCGTCGCATTCGCGGCCGAGGACGCAAACGTGATCGCCTACTTTCCGCTGTATGGCAGCGCTGAATTTAACAATGCCCTCGGCGGAGCCGCGTTGACCCCTCCCGGCGACGGCCATGCCGTTGTCGGCCACGACTATCTTATGCTTTACCGCGACAGCAGCGCCGGAAACCCCGATAATACCGGCCACATGGTGTCGGACTACAAGGGCGCCAAGGTCACCGGCGACCAGATTTCCTTCGCTTTTAACGCGAAGGTGGACAAAAAACAGTCCAGAACGCCCTCCTCCTCTGAGGAAGCCTCCGTTCGCACGATTTTCCTTTTTGGCAAGTCGGATTATTCCGATAGCGCGATAACCCTGCGCTATTTCGGGGAGGAGAATACTTCCTCCGTTGTGCTTGTGCAGAACGGGCAGGACGCCGTCAGGGCCGTATTCCCCCGTCCGGCCGAGGACGAGTGGCACAGCTACGCCATAGCGCTTGACGGCTCGGCCGGCGGCAGCCTTACCGTTTACGTTGACGGCGAGCAGGCCGCCAGCGTGCCCTCGAACGGCATTGGCCCTGACGATATCGGCAGCGATGTGCTCCGCCTTAACCGCGCTACCAGCTCCAACACGGTGAACGTCGATTCCTGCTACCGCGATCTTCGCTTTATAAACGGCCTTATCCCTCAGGAGCAGGCCCGCCGCTACAGCGACGAGCTCCGCGCCCTTACCGATAAGTTTGCCCCCACGCTCAGCGTAAACGGCGGCTCGGAGGATAATCCCGTCGATACCTACGAGGCTATATCCATCAGCCATCCGGCCGGCGACGACGCCATATACTACACCCTTGACGGCAGCGAGCCCTCGGCGAGCTCCACCAAGTATACCGGCCCCTTCTACGGCAAGGGCACTGTTCATGTCAAGGCCTGCGCCGTCCTCCCCGACGGCTCTGTCAGCCAGACGGCCGAGGTATGGGCCTATACTCAGCCTTGGTCGCCTACCGCCGCCGAATACCGCATTGAGGGCGAGAACACCGTCAATAACGTAAAGGTTGCATGGGCGCTTTACCCCGAAGCGTCCAAGTACGAGGTTTATCGCGAGGGCGTACTGATTGGCTCCACCACCGGCGACTGCGTTGACGAGTATGACCTTCCGGTAAACAAGAATATTACCTATACCGTAAAGGCCCTTGACGGCGGGAACAACGTCCTTGCCGAAGGCGTTACCAATACGGTGCTCACCTTTGCAACCACCGGCTCCACCGGCTATGACGATAACGTAAACGGCGGCTGGAAGCCCAATCCCGATCATGTCAGCGAGCCGCAGCCCAGCGGCCGCCTCATCAACGGCAAATATTACTCCACGTCCTTCGACAGCGTTAAAAAAGAGGAGTTCGCGGCCCTTGGCTTCGACACCGCGATTTTTGATAAAGCCTGCTCCGTCGCCTCCATTCGCTATAAGGTGAGCGACGACGGTTTTAACTGGCCCGACGAGTGGCAGTTCGTTTATCCCCTTATCGTTGATATGCGCCTTGAAGGCAAGCAGACGCAGTTCATGCCCGACGGCGAGACCTTCTCGTTCTCGGCTCACGCCGAGGGAGACGGATTTGGTTGTGCCAAGCTGTTCTTCGCCACCTTCCGCCCCGGCGACGGCTCCGAGAACGTTAAGCCCTACTACGTGACCGCCGCTACCGGCCGCATTATACCTTACGCCGACCAGTGGGAACAGTCCGAGCTGATTGACAACCCCGGTAAAAACCAGCTTTCCGGCTGGTACGTGGGCCGTCCCTTCGGCTATGATTCGAGGGATATGGTGCGCTTCCTTGACGGCGACGACCTCTATACCTTCAGCGCCACAAACGGCAATCAGGATACCCTCATCCTCAAGCTTCAGGATAACTGGGTGCTCCCCGATAAGGTTATGAATGTTATCCTTAAGGGTCAGCATCAGGAGTCTCCGTCCGTGTTCCACGAAGGCGACACCTACTATGTTTACACCTCCACCACCAACGGCTGGTTCCCGAGTCAGGCGCGCTACTCCAGCGCCCATACCCTTGACGGCCACTGGACGCCTCTGCGTGAGGTCGCCAATACCTCCACCTTCGGCACACAGGGCAACGGAGTGTGGGGCTACGGCAGCGATTCGGGCAGAGTTGTGCAGCGCGGGCACGGCTATAACTGGGGCCAGACAGGCGGATGGCGCAAGACCAATTATCAGCGCTTCTTCCACCTTGCCATCAACGAAGGCACCGCCACAGGCTTCTGGTGCTACCGCATGGAGTACGACCCCTACTGGGGCGCCATTGCCGTGCAGTCCGGCGAGTATGTGTCCCTCGGCAAGAAGGCCACTATCAACGGGCGTCCGGCTCCCGAGCTGACAGATAATCTTCAGCTTCAGGCTTCACCCGTGGCCGAGGTAGACAGTCTGCCCTTTGATATCATCGTTGACCTTGAGGAGCCCACCGTCATCACCGAGGTCAACCTCACCAACGACATCTACATGGGCTCCGTCTGCGCCTCGTACTACAAGGCCTACGGCAGCAATGACCAGAATAACTGGACGCAGATAGCCGACGTTACCAATGATGACGACGACGACGGCGGCTTCCATGTGGGCTGGGTTACCGATACAACTCCATACAGGTACGTCAAGGTAACCGTTCTGGACGTAAAGAATATCCAGAACAAGAACCAGTCCGCGCTCTGGGGCGGCAAGCCGCAGGAGGTTGCCATTTACGGTAAGCCCGTCAGCCACGTTGACGTGCAGTATACTCCCACCGATGAGATTTTCGTCGGATACGATAGGAAGAATATCGACTTCGAGCCTTACGGCCAGAAGCCCGTTATCGAGAACGGCAGAACGCTCGTTCCGCTGCGCGCCATCTTCGAGACTATGGGTGCAACCGTTGACTGGAACAACGACACCCGCACCGTTACGGCTGCCCGCGGCGACGTTACGATAAGCCTTGCCATAGGCTCCGATCAGCTCTATGTGAACGGCGAGGCTAAGACCCTCGACGTTCCCGCTGAGATAATCAACGGCTCTACTATGGTTCCCGCCCGCGCTGTGGCCGAGGCCTTTGGCTGTGAGGTAAACTGGAACAACGACGCGAGACGAGTATATATCGAGGAAGCCGAATAGTAATAGTAAAAAAGGGCCGCTCGTGCGGCCCTTTTTCTTGGCGTTAATTAAGCTTTGCCCGTGCGGTCATTCTTTACATCGTCGTTTTACGGCCTATTCATCAGCCTTGCCTGCTCGTTCATCCACGCGGCGTAATCGTACTCTTCGCCGGAGGCGGCGTCGAGCAGACGGCCGGTGCGCTCGACGGAAATATACAGCCTGTCGTTAAGCGTAAAGCAGGGGCCGGCATCCACAAAGCGGTAAAGCCGTGTGCGGCGGCCGTCGGGCTCGATGACGAAAAACCCGTCGTTCACGGCCGAAACGAGGCCTCGGCTCCCCGAGCTCTGCCATGTGCAGCGCACAACGGGCTTGCCGTTGATCTGGCCCAAAAGCTCGGTATTGGCATGGTCGGCGTCGGCGTAGATAGTCACCTTGCCCTCGGGCGAGAGCGAAAGCAGATTGTAGCTTTCTCCGAGAGTATCGACCCCGCGCTTGAGGGAAAGGTATATCTGCCCGCCGATTTCCTCCGCGCGCTCGATGGAAAAGCTCTGCCTCAGGTCGCCGCCGCTGTCGGAAAGGAGGATTATTTCCCCGCCGCGGACGGCGAAGGCCACGTTGCGGCGCGAACGATAACGGGCGACGCCCGGAGCCATCATGCCTTGATTTTTCTCTTCGACCTGCGCCCAGACTATCGTCGTATCGCCGACGGTCTGCTCGCGCCCGAAGCACATAAGCTCCGCGCCCTCGGCTCCGTAGTCCGAAAGGTCGGCGACGGCGGCGCCTTTATAAGTCAGCGTTTTCCCGTCGAGAGCGAGGCCCTCCGCGCTTTTCCACACCTCGTCGGAAAAGCCGGTCTCGCCGAGGGCGAAGCTTTTCGCCGTGCCGTCAAAATAGGCCGAAACGCGGTTCTCGCGCGAAAAGGTCTGCACGCCGTCCTCTACTATGGGGTAAAACTCGAAATAGGCGCGGCCGTTTTCGACGTTGTAGAGGGCGAAGGTCGTTTCGTTGTAATTTTTGTCGATATGAAGGCTCCCGTTCCATGAGATGTCAAGCCCAAATTCCTCGGTCGCAAAGCGCCATGTCAGCGGGAAATAGGTTATACCGCCGTAGTTGAACAGCGGGTACTCCTCGGCGGAGTTGTCGATTTTCTTGCCGTTGACGTAGATGTCGTAGGCCGCGAGCTCGCCGGTGACGGTTTTGGGATTTACCTGCCAAACCGCGCTGCCCACCGGTGCGTAATACTGCGAGCAGTTGTAATAGGCTATCGAAAACTCGCCGTCTATCCACGAGCTTGTGAGCCCCAGCCAGCGTATGTAATCGTAGGTCATGGGAAAGTACGTCACGTCCTTGTAGGTGAGCAGGGGATAGTCGGCGTTTTTGAAGGAGAGCTTGTCCGTGCCGATATATACGTCAAAATCAGGCACAGCCGCCTCCAGAGCCAGCGCAGGAGCGGCAAGGAGCATCGTTGCCGCGAGGGATATGAGCAGCTTTTTCATTGCAATCGTCCTTTCCTTTTAATTTAGACGGAGAAAACCGAAAAAAGTTCAATGTTCGCGCAGAAATGTTTAAATTATTTTATCACAAAAGTCAGCTCTTGTCCATCACCCAAAACAATCGGCGGAAAAATAACAACAAAAAAAGCAAAATAACATAAGTTTTTGTATAAGTTTAACATTGATAAAAGGGCGAACATAGATTATAATGAAAATGGTGTATACAAGGGCGTATACGCTAAAGCGGGCCAGTCCCGCATATAGGAGGATAATACAATGGCAGAAAACATCACTTCTATTTTCGGATGCAATGTGTTTAACGACTCCGTTATGCGCAACCGGCTTCCCGAGAAGGTCTACAAGGAGTTCAACAAGGCCGTAAGGTCAGGCGCTCCCCTTCCCGAGGAGGTAGCGGATGTCATCGCCGAGTGCATGAAAAACTGGGCGATGGAGCACGGCGCAACTCACTACACCCACTGGTTCCAGCCCCTCACCGGCGTCACGGCCGAAAAGCACGACGGCTTTATCGAGCCTGACGGCAATTGCCGCGCCATCATGAGCTTTACCGGCGCTTCTCTCATTAAGGGCGAGCCAGACGCTTCCAGCTTCCCCTCCGGCGGCATTCGCGCCACCTTCGAGGCCAGAGGCTACACCGCGTGGGACTGCTCATCTCCCGCCTTCCTGAAGGTGGATCAGGGCACCACTGTTCTCTGCATACCCACGGCCTTCTGCTCCTATACGGGCGAGGCTCTGGACAAAAAAACTCCCCTCATCCGCAGCTCCGAAGCTCTCAGCAAGCAGGCCGTCCGCGTGCTCCGCGCCCTTGGCGACGAGGAAACGCAGAAGGTTATCTCCACCGTCGGAGCGGAGCAGGAATACTTCCTTATTGACGAAAAGTCCTACGCCGGAAGAAAGGACCTTATCATCACCGGCAGGACGCTGTTCGGCGCTAAGCCCCCCAAGGGACAGGAAATGGAGGATCACTATTTCGGCATTATACGCGACCGCGTTTCCGCCTTCATGCACGAGGTCAACACGGAGCTCTATAAGCTTGGCGTTTTCGCCAAGACAGAACATAACGAGGTTGCTCCCTGCCAGCACGAGCTCGCCTGCATTTACAGCGAGTCGAACATAGCTACCGACCATAACCAGCTTGTTATGGAGACGCTTAAGCGCGTCGCCCGTCATCATGGCCTTGTGTGCCTGCTCCACGAGAAGCCCTTCGCCGGTATTAACGGCAGCGGCAAGCACAATAACTGGGCGCTTTCCACCGACGGCGGCGACAATCTGCTCCGTCCCGGCAAGGACCCGCAGCATAACACGCGCTTCATGCTTTTCCTTTCCGCCGTTATCGAGGCCGTAAACCTCCACGGCGACATTCTGCGCGCCAGCGCCGCCAACGTGGGCAACGACCACCGTTTGGGCGGCAACGAGGCTCCTCCGAGCATAATTTCCGTATATCTGGGCGATGAGCTGGCCGATGTTGTGGACGCCGCCATCGAGGGCAAGGAGGCCGCCGTCAAAGGCAAGGAGGAAATGGCCTTCGACGTGGCTGCCATTACCAATATCGACCGCGACACCACCGACCGCAACCGTACATCTCCATTTGCCTTCACCGGCAATAAGTTCGAATTCCGCATGGTTGGTTCATCCGCCTCCATTGCCGGCCCCAACACCGTTATAAATACTATTGTGGCCGACAGCCTCAAGCGTATAGCCGACCGTCTTGAGGCCGCCTCCGACGTTGAGGCTGAGGCTCGGGCCGTTATTAAGGAGATGCTCACAGCCAACAGGAGAATCATCTTTAACGGCGACGGTTATAGTGAGGAATGGGTTGCCGAAGCCGCGCGCCGCGGTCTGCCGAATCTTCCCCAGTCAATCGACGCTTACCCCGCCTATATCACCGACAAGGCCAAGAAGATGTTCGGCGAGCACAAGGTGTACAGCGAGGTAGAGCTCATGAGCCGCTACGAGGTAAAGGTCGAAAAGTTTGTCAAGACCACCAACTACGAGGCGCTTACCATGCTCGATATGGCCCGTCAGGAGATTATTCCCGCCGTGGGCGACTATGTGGCGCACCTTGCCGAGGCTAAGACGCTCAAGGATGATACCGGCGTCAGCGCCTTTGTCGAGAAGGAGCAGCTCGCCAAGGTTTCGCCTCTTTACGAGGAACTCTATAAGGCCACCGAAGCCCTTGACGCGGCCATTAAGTCCTGCGCCGCCGTGGAAGGCCTCGATGCTAAGGCCAAGGCATATAAAAATGACGTAATCTCCGCCATGGACGCCGTGCGCTCTGCCGCAGACGCGCTTGAGCTCATTGTCGCCAAGGAGTTCTGGCCCATGGAGACTTATTCCGATATATTGTTCTATCAATAATGACACCGCGTTAAACGCATAAGCCCAAAGCATTTCATACTTTGGGCTTTTATGCGGAAAATTTCCAACGGAGGAAAAGCTATGACGCTGACAGACATTATCTTCGGCCTGATCACCATGTGCGGCGGCGCCGCGCTGTTCCTATACGGCATGAACGTAATGGGCGGAGGTCTGGAAAAAGCCGCCGGCGACAGTATGCAAAGACTTATCGAAAACCTCACCAGCAACCTCATTAAGGGCGTGCTGGTGGGCGCCGCCGTCACCGCGCTGATACAGTCCAGCGGAGCCACGACGGTAATGGTTGTGGGCTTTGTAAACGCCGGCATGATGACGCTGCGCCAAGCAGCGGGCGTCATAATGGGCGCGAACATAGGTACCACCATAACCGCGCAGATACTGTCGCTTTCGGGCATAAGCGGCGATATGTGGTACATACGCCTGCTCAAGCCGTCCACCTTGGCGAATTTCCTCATGGTAGCCGGCATAATTCTGATAATGTTTGTCGGCAAAAAGCATAAGAACCGCGTGTATATCGGCGAAATTATCTTCGGTCTGGGCGCGATTTTCGTAGGTATGGGTATCATGACCGACTCCATTTCCGCCATGAAGGACCTGCCCATTATGCGCACGATATTCACCGGTATCAGCAATCCCTTCCTTGGCATACTCGCGGGAGCTGTCATCACGGCCCTGCTCCAGTCAAGCTCCGCCTCGGTCGGCCTTTTGCAGGCCTTCACGGCCACTGGCCTTGTAACGTGGAGCAACGCCCTTCCCATGATAATGGGCGCAAATATCGGCGCCTGCGTTATAACCATAATGTCGGGCATGGGCGCGAACAAGGAGGCCCGCCGCGCCTCGATACTGAACCTCATTTTCAAAATCACCGGCGTGGTGCTCTGCTCAGCCGTAATGTATGGGCTGGACGTGTTCCTACACTTCGGTTTTTGGGAGAATGTGCTTACCACCAACGGCGTGGCGAACATACACACCTGCTTCAACATACTCAGCACCGTTGTGCTGCTGCCTTTCTGCGAACTGTTCATTAAGGTTTCGTGCCTGATAATCCCCGATGAAGAAAAGCAGACCGGCAAAAAAAAGAGCCAGTCCATACTGGACGAACGCTTCATGCTCGCGCCTGCCATCGCTATACGTCAGGCCATGAGCGGTATCGTAACCATGGCCGAAACTGCGCTGAGGGGCTACGATATGGCAATCAGGGTTGTTCGGCATAACGAGACGGAACTCATAGATCAGGTCAAAGAAATCGAGAACGACATCGACAAAATGGAGAGCCGTATCTCCCAGTACGTAACTAAGATAGTGGCTCAGCATTTGACTCCCACCGAAAAGCACACCGCCACCACCATACTCCACGTGGTGACCGACCTTGAGAGAGTGGGCGACCACGTGCTTAATATCTGCTACTGCGTGCGCGATATGATTCAGGCCGGCAGCGCCATTTCCGCCGGTGGCCTCGGCGAGCTTAAGGTCATGGGCGACGCTGTGCGCGAATCGCTTGTTCTCGCAGTGGACGGTCTGAGGTATGCCGACGCTGGCCGCGCCATGCGTATCCAGCCATGCGAAGCCGTGGTGGACGAGCTGCGCGACACCCTTAAGGACCGTCATGTGGAGCGCCTTGTGGAGAATAATTGCAGTGTTCGCAGCGGTATTGCTTTCCTCGACATTGTGAACAATCTTGAGCGTATTTCAGACCATTGCAGCAATGTCGGCATTTCCATTGAGCAGCTCGGTAATATTGAAACCGACATCGACGCCCATAAGTACATAAAGCGTTTGCGTCAGGAGAATGGCGAACTTTACGATACCCTTGTGAACGAGTACCGCAGCCGTTTCACCCTTGCGGCGGAATAAAACGCGCAATTTTGGAAAAGCTTCCTCATAAGAGGAAGCTTTTTTGTGCGGAGGCGGCTATGACATTTCTATTCGGCGCACTGACGGGTTTAATAAACGGATTTCTGGCCTCTGGCGGGGGCATTGTAGCCGTGCTGGTGCTGGAAAAGGCGCTGGGCGTGGAAACAAAAAAGGCTCACGCTACGGCTATAGCGGTTATTCTGCCGTTTTCGGCGGCGTCGCTGGTGGTTTACGGACTCGGCGGCTTTATCGACTGGGGCCTTGTCTGGCGTTCGGCTTTGGGCGGCGTGGCCGGAGCCGCCGTCGGAGCGAAGCTGCTTGCTCGTCTGCCGAAAAAGTATATAAAAATGGGTTTCGGCGGCGTTATGATAGCAGCCGGAGTGAGAATGATATTTAGGTGAATGCAGAACAATGAGTGATGAATGAAGAATTATGAATGATGAGTGGGGAGGTGGGTGAGATTTATGATGATAATTCTCATTGGTTTTTTTGCGGGCATTTTGAGCGGTATGGGAGTGGGGGGAGGGATGATATTGATACCCGCCCTTACCATTCTTGAGGGAGTGGGGCAGCACGCCGCGCAGACCGTGAATCTATGCTACTTCCTGCCCACGGCCGCGGCGGCGCTCATTATCCATATCAAAAACAAAAACGTGGCCTTCCGTCCGGCTCTGGGACTTGCCGCTTCGGGAATTTTATTTTCGCTTTTGGGGGCGTACATGGCCGTGCGGCTGCCGGCGGAGCTGCTGCGGCGAGTGTTCGGCGGCTTTGTAGCGGCGGCGGGCGTGCGCGAAATTGTTTTCGCTTTAACGAAAACCGTCAAATAATTGATAAAATGAAGAAAACAGTTGACAAATCAGGCTTTAAGCGGTATAATATATAAGACTATAAAAGAAAAGGGGAAACGTTATGTCCAGAGTTTACAATTTTTCGGCGGGCCCCAGTATGCTCCCGCTTCCCGTGCTTGAAAAAGCGCAGGCTGAGCTTCTTGATCAGGGCGGCAGCGGTCAGAGCGTTATGGAGATGAGCCACAGAAGCAAGGAGTATGACGTTATCATTAAAGAGGCCGAGGCCCTTCTTCGCGAGCTTATGGAGATACCCGACAACTACAAGGTTCTCTTCCTTCAGGGCGGCGCGTCCACTCAGTTCGCTATGATACCCATGAACCTTATGACCGGCAGCGGCAAGTGCGACTGCGTTATTACGGGACAGTGGTCTAAGAAGGCCGCGAGTGAGTTTGAGAAATACGGCAAGGTGAATCGCGTTGCTTCCAGCGCAGATAAGACCTTTACCTACATTCCCGAGCTTGACCCCTCTACCTTCGATCCGGAGGCCGATTTCTTCCATATTACATACAACAACACAATTTACGGCACAAGATATACCGAACTGCCCGATACCGGCAGCGTGCCGCTTGTGGCCGATATTTCCTCCTGCATCCTTTCTCAGAAGATTGACGTTAAGAAATTTGGCCTGCTCTATGCCGGCGCTCAGAAGAACGTGGCTCCCGCGGGCGTAACTATTGTCATTATTCGCGACGACCTTCTTGGCAGGCAGATGGATATCACTCCCACCATGCTCAACTACCAAATTCAAGCCGACAACGGCTCTCTTTACAATACTCCTCCCTGCTGGTGCATATATATATGCAAGCTGGTGCTCGAGTGGCTCAAGGAGATGGGCGGCATTGAGGCCATGGAGAAGATAAACGTCGAAAAGGCCAAGATACTTTACGACTACCTTGACAGCTCCGAGCTGTTTAAGGGCACCGTCGTTCCCAAGGATCGCTCGCTTATGAATGTTCCCTTCGTTACCGGCAACGAGGAGCTTGACGCCAAATTCGTCAAGGAGGCAAAAGCCGCGGGCTTCGTCAACATCAAGGGCCACCGCACGGTCGGCGGTATGCGCGCCAGCATTTACAATGCAATGCCCAAGGAGGGCGTTGTGGCTCTGGTAGAGTTCATGAAGAAGTTTGAAGCCGAAAATAAGTGAGGTAAGTTAGATGTATAAGCTGCTGACATTGAACAAGATTGCCGCTTGCGGCCTTGATAATTTTGATAAAAACAAGTATGAGATAAGCGATTCCTGCGCCGATCCCGACTGCATAATCCTGCGCAGCTTTTCCATGCACGAGATGGAACTGCCCGCGTCTCTCACGGCTGTAGCCCGCGCGGGCGCCGGAGTGAACAACATTCCGCTTGATAAGTGCAGCGAAAAGGGTATTGTTGTATTCAATACTCCCGGCGCCAACGCC
Organism: uncultured Clostridia bacterium; assembly: GCA_947629005.1. GTDB lineage: Bacteria > Bacillota > Clostridia > UMGS1883 > UMGS1883 > JAFLUQ01. Next base: position 300,566 of record CANRCD010000001.1, on the reverse strand, counting down.
AATGCAGTTAAGGAACTGACCGTTGCCGGCCTGCTCCTCGCCTCGAGAAAAATCGTTGACGGCGTGAACTGGGCTCAAACCCTTAAGGGCGAGGGCGACGCCGTGGGCAAGCTCGTTGAAAAAGGCAAAAGTAATTTCGCCGGCTGCGAGATAAAGGGTAAGACCCTCGCGGTGGTGGGCCTCGGCGCGATAGGCGTGCTTGTGGCCAACGCCGCTCACTCGCTCGGCATGAAGGTTGTAGGATACGACCCCTTCATTTCCGTGAAGTCGGCTCTCAGTCTCGACAGCCACATTACCATCGCCAAGGAGCTCAAGGATGCGCTTTCCGGCGCGGATTACATCACCCTGCACCTGCCACTGCTGCCCGATACAAAGGGCATGATGAACGCTGAGGTGTTTAAGAGCTCCGTCAAGAAGGGCGCGAAGCTCCTCAACTTCTCGCGCGGCGGGTTGGTCGATAACGCCGCCCTTAAGGCCGCTCTTGAGGTAGGGCTTGTATCCGTCTACGTGACCGATTTCCCCGACGCCGAGGTTCTGGAAATGGAGAATGTCATCGCCATTCCTCATCTGGGCGCTTCGAGCGCCGAGAGCGAGGACAACTGCGCCGTTATGGCCGCGCAGGAGCTCATTGAGTACATGGAAAACGGCAACATCATCAATTCCGTGAACTACCCCAACTGTGAGCTTCCCAGAACCGAGTTTGACAGGATAACCATTTTGCATAAGAATGTTCCCAATATGCTCTCCCGTTTCAGCAATGCCTTTGCCGAAAAGGGCATTAATATCGAGAACATGGTCAACAAGAGCAAGGGCGACTACGCCTACACCATCATGGACGTCTGCGGCGACGCTGACGCTCTCGCCGCCGGCATTGCCGGACTTGACGGCGTTATCAAAGTTAGGGTAATAAAATAAGATACGGTATGCGGCCCTCCGCAAGGAGGGCCGCTTTTACAAGGAGAAAAAATGGTAATAAGACGAGCGGAAATTAAGGACATACCGCGCCTCGCGGATTTGCTGGATCAGGTGCTTATGGTTCACCACAAGGGCCGGCCCGACCTGTTTAAGCCCGGCTGCCGCAAATATAACGACGCAGAGCTGGCCGGCATTTTGGCCGACGAGAGCCGCCCCGTGTTTGTTGCCGAGGCGGACGGAGTTGTCTTGGGCTATGCCTTCTGCGTGCTTCAGCAGCATATCGGCGATAATGTGCTGACCGACATAAAGACCCTTTACATCGACGATCTCTGCGTGGACGAGACCGCTCGCGGCAAGCATATAGGCCGCTCCCTTTACGAGCACGTGCTGGGCTACGCCAAGGAGATAGGCTGTTATAACGTCACGCTGAACGTGTGGTACGAAAATAAGAGCGCTCTGCGTTTTTATGAAAAATGCGGCCTTACCCCGCAGAAGATAGGCATGGAAAAGATTTTGTAGACGAAATATGGAAGAGCGTATCATCGTTAAATGATACGCTTTTTTTTAATGCATGGGAGTTGAGTCCTGCTCCGAATGAGCATGGGCTTTATGTAAATACTTAAATGAGTATTTTGCGAAATTTTATTTTTGCCCCTTTTTCAAAAACCGAATATCCGCATTTCAAATAGCAGTTTTGCGCGGGCAAATTGTCTTTATCGGTTTGAACTGCTATTGCGGCAATCCCTTTTGCCCTTATATATTCTTCCGCATATTTTATGGCGAAAGAACCGATTCCCTGATGCTGAAAATCTTTTGCTGCAAAAAGCATGGATATCCACGCTTCGCTTGTGCTCTCAAGTCCGTTAAGCTTCATATATGCGACGGGCATGGCACCCTTTAATACAAGAAAGTGCTTTTCGTCGGTATCATCTGCCGAAAGCAGCTCTTTCCATTCACTCAAGCTTATATTATCCTCCGTGTTCAGCTTTCTTTTGTTTTGAGCAAATAATATTCCCACAAAATAGGCCTCGTTTGCTGTGGCAGGTATAACTGTGAGAATATTCGAAACCATTGCCTCGTACATTATCTCTCCGTCGTTTATAAAATTGTTGAAGGCCCTGAACGGCTGCTGTGAAAAACCGAGTGATAACTGAAGATTTCGGCTTGGAATATTGTCCGGCTCCACATAACAGCAAAGTGAGACTGCGCCCATTTCGGATAAGCGGCTCATTGCCGCCCGAACCAATTGAGAGGCTATCCCTATCCGCCTGTAAGCCGGTATGACAAACAGATCCCCATAATACCAAAGTTTAGGATTGATTTCATTTTTTACGCAGTGAAGCCTTCCAACCACATCGTTATTTGAGTTTACAGCCACTGCGTCAAAACAGTCATTGTGGTTGACGAGCTCGTCAAATACATACCGCATTGAACGATTGACCTGAGTTCCTCTCCATTGCGCATAGACAATTTTTTCCGCCAGTTCGTTCGATAAAAATCTGCTGGTTTGAATTGTAATGATTTCCTTCATTTTGCTGCCCCTTTCAAAAAATAAATGCCCCTGATAAAATCAAGGGCATTTAAGCTGATCTAAGAAGCAACGTTATATTAGACAGCGGACAAAATGGCAGTTGACTTTATCAGTGTTAAGTTACTCATTTTGTCCACCTCGCTTTCTTTGCTTGATACACATATTATAGCATGGATATTCAAAAAAGTCAATACGCTTTCGGGATTTTTTGAAAAAATAGTAACTGTCAATTTAGGCGGCCGTAAGGGGCCCTGTAATACCATGGAATCCGCGCGCACCGTATGGAAGCTCTGCGCTTTTGCAGATCGCCGCTATGTATAAATTATTCCCTATTTTTCGCCGCCCTCTTCCATTCCTTAAGCGTACAGTCTGACCGCTTGCCAAAGCAGCGGTAAAGGTTCAGCGGCGTCTTAAAGCCGGTCATGGCGGCAATCTCGGCGGTGCTGAGCTCGGTTTTCAGCATTAAATCCTTGGCGTAGTCCAGCCTCGCCCGAAGCAAATCCTCGTTGGGCGTCACACTGAAATACTTTTTGTAAAGCCTGTAAAATTGTGAGGGAGAGAAAAACTCCTCGCTTATCAGCTCCTTTATTTCCGGCGGATTGACAAGATCCGAAAGGTATTCCTCGCGTATCTCCTCAAAGCGGCGCTTTCGCTGCTGCTCCTTGCCTGCGCGGGGCTCCTCGGCGGAGATTTGCCCACGGGCAGTTTCGGCCAGAAGCTGCAAAATCAGCGCGTAAATCATGCTTTCGCTTAGCGGGCGGGAAAATGCGCGTTCTTCTGTGATTTTTTTTAAGAGCTTGTTTATTGTACTGAAATTGTCCGGATAAAAAACCGTGCCGGTTTTAAGGCCAAAGCCGTCAAAGGACTCCGCCGGCAGCGAAAACGTGCAGTAGCTGTTCACAAAGCCGCCGCAGCTGCCGTAATCGCGCGTTTCATTCGGGCCGTAGACAAGCATGGCGTTTGGCGCGGTTTCGGCTCCGGCCACCAGAGCGGGGGAGGAGAAGTATAGCAGAAGGTAGTCCGCGCCTGTCCAGCGGAAGTATATTCCGTCGTGCTCCGACTTGTTGTAACCGGCTCCCGAGCAGGAAAATCCATTTGCCATGGCACGGCCCTCCTTTACTCAAAAATACACTGTTATTCTATCATATATTGACTCTCATGTCAAGAAAAAGCGTATTTTTGTCTTGACAAGCGTGGATAAATATGATATAATTCACAATAATATACAATGGAGTTATATTTTTAAGGAGATGGTGTCCTTAATGGACGGCAGTACGTTGCTGCAAATTGCAGCAATAGCGGTATTGATATTGTTCTCGGCATTCTTTTCCTCGTCCGAGACGGCGTTCCTCGCTTTTAACAGGATAAAAATGAAGAACGAGGCCGATGAGGGCAGCAAAAAGGCTAAGCGTATCCTGCGCATGGCCGACGGCTATGACAAACTGCTCTCGGTAATACTTATCGGCAACAATATAGTCAATATTCTTGCGACCTCTCTTTCAACGGTGCTTTTCGCCCACCTTATCAGCAATCAGGATTTGAGCGTAACGGTGTCTACCGTGGTAATGACGGTACTGGTGCTCATCTTCGGTGAGATAACTCCCAAAACCATGGCTAAACGCCGCCCGGACGGCTTTGTGCGCTTTGCAGCGCCAATTTTGTCGTTTGTGTCGTTCCTTCTTACGCCGCTGGCCGCCGTGTTCAATACATGGCAAAGATTCATTTCATCCCATATAGGCGGAGAGGATGATTCTGTAACCGAGCAGGAGCTGCTCACCATGGTTGACGAAGCTACCGAGGACGGCGAGATAGAGGAGCAGGAGGGCGAGCTAATCAAAAACGCCGTCAAGTTTTATGACCTTGACGTTACCGACATCCTCACTCCGCGCGTCGATATGGAGGGCGTTGACATAAGCTGGAGCCGCGAAAGGGTGGCCGAGGTTTTCAACAACACCGGCTTTTCGCGTTTGCCCGTATATGACGATACCCCCGACGACATCTGCGGCGTACTTCATCAGAAGGACTTTTTCGGTCAAAACGAGGGCGTTAGCTGGAACGAGCTTGTCCGTCCGGCCACGTACGTATTTGCCGAGATGAAAGTCTCGCGCCTTTTGAAGCTCCTTCAGGACAGCAAGAGCCACATGGTTATTGTTCAGGACGAATACGGCGGCACCGTTGGCGTTGTGACGCTGGAGGACGTGCTTGAGGAGCTTGTGGGCGAGATATATGACGAGCACGACGATGAGGTTTACGAATTCCGCAAAATCACCGACACCGTTTACATAGTTGACGGCGCGGCCGGAATAGATGACTTCTTTGAGAAATTCGACCTTGACGGCGAGCCCGTGGACGACATAACCACTGTCGGAGGCTTTGCCGCGCACCAGCTTGGCAAGATTCCCTCCGAGGGCGAAAGCTTTAATTACGAGCACCTGCGCATAGTTATAAACCGCGCCGACATGAACCGCGTCCTTTCGGTAAAGGTGTTTGTGGGAACGAAAGAAAAGAAAGAGGAGTAGAAGAAGCTGGTTTTTGCATTTTTAGCCGGACCTTGCTCCGGCTTTTGTTTTTGTTGACAAAACGGCAAAATACGGGTATAATATAAATGATAAGATTTCAGGGAGGACACAATATGGCGCTAAGCATTTGCGTTTACGGCGCGGCTTCGCCGCGCATTGACGAAAAATATACTGCCGCTGCCGAGGCTCTTGGCGAGTCTTTGGCCCGCCGCGGGCACGGCATGGTTTTCGGCGCGGGGGCGAGGGGCCTCATGGGAGCCGCTGCCCGCGGAGCCAAGAGGGGAGGCGCGCATATTCACGGCATTATCCCGAGGTTTTTCAAGGATGAGGACATCGAGTCCATATATCCCGAATGTGACGAGCTAACGCTCACCGAGGACATGCGTGAACGCAAGCGCCTCATGGAGGAATCCGCAGAAGCCTTTATTATTCTTCCGGGCGGCATTGGCACTTATGAGGAGTTTTTTGAGATTTTGACCCTTAAACAGCTCGGCCGCCATGAAAAGCCCATCGTCATCTATAACGCCTACGGCTATTACGACAGCCTGATAGCGGCGATGAGAGAGGCTTCCGACGAGGGCTTTATTCTGGAAAAATGCCTTACCCTGTTCGTTTGCGCGGGCAGCGCCGATGAGGCAGTTCTCCTCGCCGAGGAGACGGGCGGCTGTGACTATTCCGTCAGCGAACTGAAGGAAGGCTGACATGAAAAGAACTTTCTGTTGACTGCGGCGCCGCGATATGCGCGCGTCGTAAAAAATTCCGCAAAAAACACGGCAAAGCGTGAGCATTTGGCCCTTGCTTTGCCGTGTTTTATTTAAAATAAAGGAAGGCTTAATTATCCGAGCCCCGCTCGTCCCAAAGGACTACCTTACCTTGACGGCGAGTCTCGTTAAGGTCTATTATGCGCTGGTTTTCCGAGCCGCGAAACTTGAGGCTGATGTTCTTTTTATCCTCCTCAAAGCGGCCGTCCACCAGAATATCGCAAAGAGAAAGCAGCTCCTCCGTTTCGGTACGGCAGGGATAGGCTCCCTCGCGGGTGAGTTCGTCGTCGTATCGGAAGCCGGAAAAAATCCAAACGTCTTTTTTTGGCAGCTCGGCTCTTACGCGCCGCAGCAACTGTACAAGCGCCGGTTGGTTCACCGGTTCAAAGGGCTCGCCGCCGAGGATGGTCAGCCCGCGTATATAGCCCGGGCTGAGCAGACGTATAAGCTCGTCCTCAGTTTCGCCGGTAAAGGGCTTGCCGAAATTGAAGTCCCACGTCTGTGGCTGAAAACAGCCCTTGCAGCGATTTGTGCAGCCCGACACGAACAGAGTAACTCGCACGCCAACGCCGTTGGCAATGTCGCAGTTTTTAATTTCGCCGTAGTACACGGGGGTCACTCCTTAATCTGCTCTTACAGGTGCAGCACGCGCTCCTTAATCTCCTGTGTACGGCCCTGATTCCAATACTGAGTACCGATATAGCCGCAGGTACGCCGAGCTACGTTCATGCGGCTCTGGTCGGTGTTGCCGCAGTTGGGGCACTTCCATATCAGCTTGCCGTCCTCCTCGGCTATGCGGATCTCGCCGTCGTATCCGCATTCTTGACAGTAGTCGGACTTTGTGTTGAGCTCGGCATACATGATGTTGTCGTAGATAAACTTCATCACCTCAACGACGGCCTCGACGTTCTGCTGCATATTTGGAACCTCAACGTAGCTGATGGCCCCGCCGGGCGAGAGAGCCTGAAACTTGGATTCCAGCGCCAGCTTGTCGAATGCGTCTATGGGCTCGGTAACATGAACGTGATAGCTGTTGGTGATGTAGTTTTTGTCGGTAACGCCCTCTATGACGCCGAAGCGGCGCTGAAGGGCCTTAGCAAACTTGTATGTGGTGGATTCGAGTGGGGTGCCGTAGAGTGAATAGTCAATGTTTTCCGCGGCCTTCCACTTGGCGCAAGCTTCGTTGAGAGCCTTCATTACCCTGAGACCGAACTCCTCTCCTTCGGGCTCGGTGAGCTTTTTGCCGGTGACGGCGTAAACGCACTCCCAAAGACCGGCGTAGCCCAGCGAAAGGGTGGAATACCCGCCGTGGAGCAGCTTGGTTATGGGTTCGCCCTTCTTTAGGCGGGCCAGCGCGCCGTATTGCCAGAGTATGGGGGCCGCGTCGGAAAGCGTGCCCTCGAGCCTTTCATGGCGACACTGGAGCGCCCTGTGGCAAAGCTCAAGTCTTTCATCAAGGATATTCCAGAAGCCGGCCTCGCCCTTGTCGTCGCGCATGGCGGTGCAGGCAACGTCAACGAGGTTTATAGTGACAACACCCTGATTAAAGCGGCCGTAATACTTTGGCTTGCCGTTCTCGTCCACATAAGGGGTGAGGAAGCTTCGGCAGCCCATGCAGGTATAGCAGTTGCCATTGCCGTTCTTGTCCACCTTAAGCTTGAGCATCATCTTTTCGGAAATATAGTCCGGCACCATGCGCTTGGCAGTGCACTTGGCGGCAAGACGGGTGAGGTAGAAGTAGGGAGAATCCTCATGGATGTTGTCCTCCTCAAGCACATAAATCAGCTTGGGGAATGCGGGCGTAACGTAAACTCCCGCCTCGTTCTTGACGCCCTGATACCGCTGGCGCAGAACCTCCTCGATAATCATGGCGAGGTCCTTTTTGAGCTGAGGGTCCTTGGCCTCGTTCAGATACATGAATACAGTTACAAAGGGGGCCTGACCGTTTGTCGTCATGAGGGTGACCACCTGATACTGTATCGTCTGTACGCCGCGTTCGATTTCTTCTCTGAGGCGGCTCTCCACTATGGCGGAGATTTTCTCCTCGGAGGGGAGGGGGCCAAGGGCCGAAAGCTCATTGCGAACAGAGGCGGAAATTTTGTCCCTTGAAACCTGCACGAAGGGGGCCAAGTGCGTCAGCGAGATAGACTGACCGCCGTACTGGCTGGAAGCCACCTGTGCTATTATCTGGGTGGCGATGTTGCAGGCCGTGGAAAAACTGTGGGGCTTTTCTATCATAGTGCCGGAGATGACGGTGCCGTTCTGGAGCATATCCTCCAGATTGACAAGGTCGCAGTTGTGCATGTGCTGCGCGAAGTAGTCCGCGTCGTGGAAGTGGATTATGCCCTGCTTATGGGCATCCACAATATCCTGCGGCAGGAGTATGCGCTCGGTGATGTCCTTGCTGACCTCGCCGGCCATATAGTCACGCTGAACGCTGTTCACGCTGGGGTTCTTGTTGGAGTTCTCCTGCTTAATCTCCTCATTGTTGCACTCGATAAGCGTCAGTATCTGGTCGTCGGTGGTGTTGGACTTACGCACCAGACTGCGGGTGTAGCGGTAGGTTATGTAACGTTTCGCAACCTCGTATGCGCCGTGGGCCATAATCTCCTTTTCAACAAGGTCCTGAATCTCCTCAACGGAGAGGGCGCGGCCCATCTTTTCGCAAGATCGCGTAACCGATTCGGCTATACGCTGTATTTGCCGCGGAGTCATCTTCACGTCGTCCTCGACGACGTTGTTTGCCTTCGTCACGGCAGCGGAAATTTTGTTGATATCGAAATCGACTTCTGTTTTGTTTCTCTTAATAATTTTCATAGGTTTTCCCCATCCTTTTTTAAAACTGAGATTATTATACACCATATCTTGATGAATGTCAACATAAAAACCACAATATCTATGTTACTTTTTTGTTACAGACACAAAATAAGCAGTAGAGCGGGTTAAGAGAAAAGTTGTTTCCAACTATTGACAAACAGGCGGATTTTTTATAAAATAAAAGGCGGGTGAGATGAAATGAGGTACAGGATATTGGACAGCGTCCGAGGGCTGGCTCTTGTGAGTATGGCGGCCTACCACGCAGTGTGGGACGCGGTTTCATTCTGCGGAGCTAAAATAAGCTGGTACAGCGGCCCGATTGGGACGGCGTGGCAGCTCAGTGTATGCTGCTCGTTCATCCTGCTTTCGGGGTTCTGCTGTTATATAGGTAAAAGGCTTTTGCGCCGCGGGCTGACGGTTTTCGCCTGCGGGGCGCTTATAACCGCCGTGACGCTGCCGTTTGGAAATATTCGGATAATATGCGGCGTACTGACGCTTCTCGGCTCGTGTATGTTGGCGGCCGTGCCGCTCAGAAGGGCGGTAGAGAAAAGCCCGCCGTGGGTCGGGCTCGCGGCCTGTATAGCACTGTTCCTCGCGTTTTACAACGCATGGCGTGGATATCTGGGCTTTGGCGCACTTCGGGTTGATTTGCCGGCATTCCTTTATAATAACGCGATGATTTTTTTGGGCTTCCCGCCGGCTGAGTTTGTATCAGCGGACTATTTTCCGCTGCTGCCGTGGGCGTTTTTATTTTTCGCCGGCGCATTTTTGCGGCGGGCGGCGATGGAGCTTGGCTTCAACGAAAAAACGGCGGAACGCTTCTGCGTGCCGCCGCTGGAATTCTTGGGCCGCCATTCGCTGGCTGTGTATCTGCTGCACCAACCGGCGCTGCTTTTGATATTCGGTTTATTCTAAGGCCGCGTCTATCATATCGGCTATTTCCTCATACTCGCACACCCCTATCAGCTTTCCGCTAACCTCGCCGTTTTTGAACAAAATCAGCGTCGGTATGCTCATTATGCCGTAACGAAGGGCAATTTCAGGCAGCTTGTCCACGTCGCCCTTTACAACGCGGATTTTGCCCTCGTAATCGGCGGCTATCTCCTCCACGGTGGGGGCCAACATACGGCAGGGGCCGCACCATTCTGCGAAGAAATCCGCCAGCACAACGCCCTCGCCGAGGGCCTCGGTTTCAAAATTCTCGTTTGTCAGCTCAATCATTTTTTATCTCCCTTTCATTTATTTAAGTAGTCCGACGTTTCACTGAGCGTTGGGAACCCCATCTGGCGCAGGGCCTCGTAAACTATCACAGCTGCGGAGTTGCCGAGATTGAGGCTTCGCGCCCCGTTTACCATCGGAATACGGACGCATCGCTCAGGGTGAGCCCGCAGCAGTTCCTCGGGGAGGCCCGCCGTCTCCTTGCCGAAAAGTATGTAGTCGCCCTTTTGGTAGGCCGCGCCGGTATATGCGGCGGCCGCCTTTGTGGTGGCGTAAAAATAACGGCCGTCCGTGCGGGTAAAAAAATCGTCGAGGCTGTCATAGTAGTGCACGTCGAGCAGATTCCAGTAATCCAGCCCCGCCCGCTTGAGATTTTTATCGCTTATCTCAAAGCCCAGCGGCTTAATGAGGTGCAACGCCGCGCCCGCCGCCGCGCAGGTGCGGGCGATATTGCCGGTGTTCTGCGGTATTTCCGGCTCCACAAGTACCACATTGAGCGTGGGCTCTTTTTTTATTATCTCGTTTTTCTTCTCAAAAAATACGCCCTCCTTAACGCCAAAGGCGCAAAGCACGACCTTCGGGCTTTTTAGCATATCCATCATCACCTTGAGCGGCGTAAGCCCCGCGAGGATAACGTCCGCTCGGGAGACGTCCATTCCTTTTATGGCGGCCCTTTCGCCCGCGGGCGTTTCGTCAACGCGGCGGTATATGGCCGAGGCGGCTCCCGCGCTTATTTCAAGGCCGTTTATCTCGGGCAGCTTCAGCTTGCGTCCCTTAAAAAGGCAGCCCAGCGTGCGCGCGCTGCCGCCCACTCCGTACAGTGGAATCCCCATGGCCTCGTTAAGCCACGGAATCGCACCGACAATGGAGGCAACCTCGGCGTAAAGCTCGCTTTGGGGCCTTCCGGCGAAGCGCTCAGTCAACATGACGGCGCCGCATGGGGTGCTGACGCTGTGTAAAAGACGGCGATTTTTCACCAGCATTATTTCGGTGCTGCCGCCGCCTGTGTCAAAGATGAGGCCGCTGTCTATAGGAAGGGACTCTTTTACGGCTAAAAACGAATACCTCGCTTCCTCCTCGCCGCTCAAAACGCGGAAATGCACGCCCGCACGCTGCTCCGCCATGGAGAGAAAGTCGTCGCGGTTTTTGGCTATCCTCACAGCCTCTGTAGCCGTGGCCACTATCTCGCCGCAGTCGGCGGCCGCAGCCGCAATGGCAAATTTTTCAAGCGCTGCGACCACCCGTTCTATTGCTTCCGGTCGGAGCAGACCGTTTTCCATGCCTTGCCCGAGACGAACGGTTTCCCTGTATTTTGCGAGATTCTGCCATTTGCCGTCCTCGCATATCGCGTTTATGGACATACGAACCGAATTTGAGCCAAGGTCAATGACCGCTATCGGCTGCAAAAGCCTCACCCCCTGTTTTCTCGAAAATTTATATTTTTATTTTACAACAATTTTTTCCAAAGGTCAATAAATTTAATAAAGAAAATTGAACAAAACGGTTGATTATTTTTTTGCCATGATGTATAATACAATTGAGGTGATATTAATGGATGAAAAACAGGCAAAGCGATTCCCTTATTTTAAAATATTCCTCGCCCTGCTGTGTGTTCTGGCCGTGGCGCTTACGGCGTTTATGATGGAAAAAACCATCGGCTCGTCGGTCAAGGACGTAGAAATAAGCAAGGCAAAAATTACTGATGGGGCATACTTTAAGAGCGTTCGTCCGCTTTCCACCAAAATAATAGCGGTGAAAGCCTCGGACGGCAGTTATCGTCTCGCCTTTGACGACTGCCTCAGCTGCTACTACAATGAAGGCGTCCGCGCTCATTTCACCGATACAGGCGAGAGCCTTGTCTGCGGAAATTGCGGCTGCGAGACCTTCTATGACGACCTCGGCCTCATAAGCGACGAGTGTACGCCGATACCGATTCTTGGCGAATACATAACTCAGGACGATGAAACCATAACTGTGCCGAAGGACTTTCTGGAGCGCTGCAAGGAAATGCTCGATGTTCTGCGTATAGGCAAGGGTAACTACGCCAATATCTACACCGGCGCGGACTACCGCAACATGGAGATAACCGAGGCCAGCGACGTGGCCGTGTCGTATGATGACGACGACGGCAAGGCTGCTGACGAGGCTCAGGCCGACGCAGTGGACGTAGATGAGCTTCTGCTCCGTACCGAGGACATAACCAAGCTTTATCAGGGGTATCTTAACGACGTCACGCTGAATGCCTCCCAGAGTGATATCGGAGTGTACGGGGCCTGTTACCGCGAATTCCTTGGGCTGTGCGACGAGCTTGCCGAAACCGATGTCTCCGAGACGAGGGCGAAGGCCATATCTAAAAAATTCGACGAAATAGAGGCAAAAATGCGTGAGATAGGGAAGGCCTCGGCCAGATAAACAAAAAAAGTGGGCCAAAGGGCGTTGAAGCGCCTTTTGGCCCCTTTTGTTATTTAAAATCTAAAATAACATTTTGCTTATTGGTAGAGGCGCGGCGTGATGAGACTTTAAATTTTCAAAAACAGCGCCGCAGTCTCCACGTGGGCGGTTTGAGGGAACTGGTCGAAGGGGGTTGCCTCGGCGAGAGAGTATCCCTCGGCGGTGAGTATTTTCGCGTCGCGGGCCAGCGTAGCCGGATTGCACGATACATAAACTATCCGTTCGGGGGCCATAGCTGCCGCGGCCCTCAGCAGGCTCTCGTCGCAGCCCTTTCGCGGAGGATCGAGCACCACAACGTCGGCGCGTTCGCCGCGTTCAATAAGGCGCGGACACACGTCCTCGGCGCGGCCTGTGTGAAACTCTGCGTTAACAATTCCGTTCAGCCGCGCATTTTCACGGGCATTTTCCACAGCTTCGGGCACTGTCTCCACGCCGATGATCTTTTTCGCGCCGCGTGCGAGATACAGTCCTATCGTCCCCACGCCGCAGTATAAATCGAAAAGCGTTTCCCTGCCTGTGAGGGCGCAATACTCCGCCGCCTTATCGTACAGCCGTTTTGTGACGTAAGGGTTCACTTGATAGAAGCTGAGGTAGTGAATTTTATATTTAATTCCGCCGATTTGGTCAACAATATAGTTCCTCCCAAAAAGCAGCCTGTCGCTGCCGCCAAGTATAAGGTTTGTGGTCTTGGGGTTAAGGTTCAGCACTGCGCCGGCGAGCCGCGGAAAATCGGCTGAAAGCCGTTTGGCGAGAGTGTCAAAGGCGGAGCTGTCATGGGCGGCCACAAGCACGAGTATATCTTCGGTTTCGCCGGAGCGCACATAAATGTGGCGCAGGCAGCCGCGCCCTGCTTTCTCGTCGTAGGCTTCTATCCCGAGGCTTGCGGCTGCGTCAACAGCGGCGTTTACAAGGGCCGTTATTTCGCTCTTTTGCAACGGACAGCCGCGAGTAGGGACGACTCTGTGGCTGTGCGGCGCATAAAATCCGGCAGCGAGGCTGCCGCCGGATTCGGCCACGGGATACTGAGCCTTGTTACGGCAGCCGAGGGCGGGCTCGCTTGGCACGCAGGGGGCGACGTTCGGAGCCTCAATACAGCCGAGCCGCGTCAGGCAGTCGCGAACCTTGCGCTCCTTCAGCTCAAGCTGAAGTGAATAATTGCAGCAGAGCATAGTGCAGCCGCCGCACTTGCCGAAAACCGGACAAGCGGGCTCCACGCGTCGGGGAGAAGGCTCTACAATGCGCAGCAGTTTGCCGTAACCGAAGCTTTTGTTTTCCTTCAGTACAAGAATTTCAGCTTTGTCTCCGGGAACCGCTCCGGCAACAAAGTAGGTGAAGCCGTCGGCGCGCTTCATAATGCCCTCGCCGTCGCTGCCGATGTCAACCGTATCGAGAATAAGGCGGTCGTTTTTCATGCGAACATCCTCAGTCAAGTAAAATGGGCGAGTTGTCGCTCCGCTTTAGCTCGGCGATAACAAAGCTCATAGGCTTAATTTTAAGCTCCAGTATACCGTCGGAGCAGGGGATGGGCTCGCCGGTCAGCGCGTTGGCCGCGCCGGTGACGCCGTAGCGGTCCATCGCGAGAGTGATCGAGTCGGAGCCGCTTTCGAGTGGGTTCACGGCCACAAGTATAAGGCCGTCTTCGGCCTTTTTGCCGAAAACATCTCTGCCGCCGCTAATGCAGCGCATATAAATGGCCATGTCCTCGTATGAGAACACACCGAGGAATCCGCCTGTACGAAGGCATTGGTATTTTTCGCGCAGGGCGATGAGCCGCTTGAAAAAGGCGAGCATATCCTTATCCTCGTTGCCCCATGGGTAGCAGGCGCGGTTAAAGGGGTCGGTGTAGCCGCTCATTCCGGCCTCGTCGCCGTAGTATACGCAGGGCGCGCCGGGAATCGTCATCTGTATGGCCACGGCCATGCGCAGCCGGAGTTCCGCGACGGCCAGCTCCGCCGGCGGGATAACGTAATAGGCCTGCTGCTCGCGGGTCATTGCGTCAACCGAGGGCGCTCCGCTGAGAATAGTCAGAGCGCGTGGCACATCGTGGGTGGATAAGAGATTAAGGCAGGAATATAGCGCCTCGTGCGGGTAGTTTTCGTATAGGGAGCTGAGACGTCTAAGAAACAGCGGAGCGTCGCCAGACATGACATAACCTAAAATCGCGTCGCGGCTGACGTAGTTCATGACGGAATCAAGACTTTTGCCCCAGAAATATTCCCTCTGCTTGCCGTAGCTTATCTTGTGGCTGGCGTCCTCCCAAACCTCGCCGATGAGCACGGCGTTTTTGTCGCAGGATTTGACGGCCTTTCTGAGTTCCTTAATAAACTCGTCAGGCAGTTCGTCGGCCACGTCCAGCCTCCAGCCGGAGGCGCCTTTTTTTAGCCAGCGTTTGACAATGGCGTTCTTTCCGCGCACAATGTAATCAAGGTAGCTCTTTGTCATCTCGTGGACATTGGGAAGGCTCTTAAAACCCCACCAGGATTCGTACTTGTCGGGCCAGTCCGAGAAGTTGTACCAGTCGTAATAGGGGCTGTTCTCGCTTTGATAAGCGCCGACGCTATTGTAGCTGCCGTATCTGTTAAAATAGCGGCTGTCATCGCCCGTATGGCTGAAAACTCCATCCAGAATAAGGCGGATGCCGTTTTTCATAAACAGCTCTGCCAAGTCCTCAAACTCCTCGTTAGTACCCAGAAGGGGGTCTACGGTCTCATAATCGCCCGTATTGTAGCGGTGGTTCGACGGTGATTTAAAGATAGGGTTCAGATATACGGCGGTTATGCCGAACTCTTTAAGGTATGGAAGCTTTTCGCGCAGCCCCTGAAAGTTGCCGCCAAAAAAGTCGTCGCTGGTGTACTCGCCGCCGAACTGGGACGCCTTGTAGTAGGGCATTTCGCCCCATTCACGGCGGATACCATGAAACGGCGTTTCGCCGGCGCGGTAAAAGCGGTCGGGAAAAATTTGATAAACGACGGCATTTTTCATCCAGTCCGGCGTCTTATAGTCCTTATCATAAACGGTTATCTGAAAGAATTTGTCGGGCCGTTCGCTGTAGGTACGGCCTATACCCCCGAGAAACTCCGGATTGTTGCCGCACCAAGCGTCGGCGCCGTCGGCACGGACGTGGAAGGCATACCACACAAGACCTTCTTCGGCAGGCATTTTGACTTTGCACTCGAAAATGCGGTTGTGGTTTATCTCCATGATATAGTACATCCGCACCGTTTCGCCGCCGATAATACATTCCACGGCCTCGGGTATGGTATAGCTCTCCACCGCTACCCGCAGCATTATTGTGGTGCCGCAGCAAACGGCGCCCTTGGGGTTGCGGTAGGCGATTTTACGGGAGTGGTGCTCTATATTCAAAATATTTACCCCTTTCAAAAGAGATAGCACGATAATTCAAAGGAAACAAGGGGCCGTCCTTCGGGTTCGGCCCCTCATAATTAAAATCAGTTTTCGCCGGACTTGCCGTCGTTGAAGTGGAGATTAAGCTCGTCTATCATGCCGGACATATTTGTTTCGTCCTCGTATACGTTCTCCTCCTCAAAATCGTCGGGAGCAGCTTCCTCAGCCTCGTCGTCAAAGCTGATGGTGGGGGATACTATGGGTTCGTCCACCTTATCTACCTCTATCTCCACGTTGCGATACATCGGGACTCCGGTGCCCGCGGGGATGAGCTTGCCGATGATAACGTTCTCCTTAAGGCCAACCAGCGGGTCGATCTTGCCCTTGATAGCGGCGTCGGTCAGCACGCGGGTGGTCTCCTGGAAGGATGCCGCAGAAAGGAAGGAATCCGTCGCCAGGGCGGCCTTGGTTATGCCCAGCAGAAGCTCCTTGCCCACAGGCGGATTTTTGCCCTCGGCCTTGTATTTGTCCACAATTTCTTGGAACTGAATACGATTTTCTGTTTCGCCCACAAGATAGTTGCTGTCGCCTTCGTCCTCAATGCGCACCTTGCGCATCATCTGGCGGACAATGACCTCGATATGCTTGTCGGCGATATCAACGGCCTGCGAGCGGTAAACGCTCTGAACCTCTTTTACAAGGTATTCCTGAACAGCCGTGAGGCCGTTTATCCTGAGAATATCGTGGGGGTTAATGCTGCCGACTGTCAGCGCGCCGCCTTTTTCAACAACGTCGCCGTCCTTGACGAGCAGAGACGAGCCAAAGGGAATAGGCACGGATATGCTCTGAGGAATATCGCCGCTTTCATCGGTGACGATAACGGTGACCTTCTGCCTGTCGCGCTGGATTGCGACGGTGCCGCCGATTTCGGAAACAATGGCCACGCCCTTGGGCTTTCTGGCCTCGAAAAGCTCCTCAACGCGGGGCAAACCTTGAGTGATATCGTCGCCGGCTACGCCGCCGGTGTGGAAGGTTCTCATCGTAAGCTGAGTGCCCGGCTCGCCTATAGACTGAGCGGCAATTATGCCTACAGCCTCGCCTACGTTGACAAGGTCGCCGCCGCTGGCGAGGTTTGCGCCGTAGCAGTGAGCGCAGACGCCCACTTTGCTGTGGCAGGCCAGCACGCTCCTGATCTTCACGGCCTCAATGCCCGCCGCCTCAACGGCGGAGGCCTGTTCTTCGGTTATCATCTCGTTCTCACGGACAATGATTTCGCCGGTCTCGGGGTTCACAATATCGGCGCAGGGAATACGGCCGACAAGACGCTCGCGCAAGGACTCGATGACCTCTTTGCCGTCGTAAATGGCGGAAACGGTAATACCGTCGCGTGTGCCGCAGTCCACCTCGCGGATAATAACGTCCTGAGAAACGTCAACCAGACGGCGGGTGAGGTAGCCCGAGTCGGCCGTCCTGAGCGCCGTATCTGTCAGACCCTTGCGCGCGCCGTGGGTAGAGATGAAGTATTCCAGAATGTTAAGACCCTCGCGGAAAGAGGCGCGAATGGGTATTTCGACCGTGCGGCCGTCGGTGCTGGCCATGAGGCCGCGCATACCGGCGAGCTGACGAATCTGGTTTATGCTGCCGCGGGCGCCGGAGGTAGCCATCATGTAAATGGGATTGTATTTGTCAAGGTTGGCCATAAGGGCCTTTGTGATGGCGTCGTTGGCGTTCTGCCACGTTTCGATAACGCGGGTGTAGCGCTCGCTGTCGGTGATAAAGCCGCGGCGGTAAAGCTTGGTAATGCTCTCAACCTGCTTTTCGGCCTCTTCAAGGCGTTCCTGCTTGGAACCAGGAATCTCCATGTCGCTTACGCTTATGGTGATTGCACCCTTGGTGGAGAACTTATAGCCCAAGGCCTTGATGTCGTCAAGTACAACGGCCGTCTGCGTCACGCCATGGGTGCGAATGCAGCGGTCAACTATCTTGCCGAGCTTGCTCTTGTCCACAATGAACTGAATCTCCAGATCAAAGGCGTTTTCGGGCTTGCTCCTGTCTACAAAGCCAAGGTCTTGAGGAATGATGTCGTTGAATATCAGACGGCCTACGGTGGCGTCTACCAGCTTGCAGCGCTTTTCGCCGTCAATTTCCTTATATATGCGCACCTTAATGGGGGCGTGGAGGCCCACGTCGCCGCTGTCATAGGCCATCATAGCCTCGTCAATATCGCTGAATAAATGGCCCTCGCCCTGTTCGCCCGCGAAGCAGCCCTCCTCGGTGAACTGCGCGGGACGCTTGCCCTCGGCCTCGAGCTCGGCGTTAGTCTTGAGAAGCTGGCTGTAGTATTCCACTACCTGTCCCTCGAGATAGGCGCTGTCGCCTGAATCGGTTATACGAACCTCCTTGGGTTTGCTGAGCGTGAGGTAATAGCTGCCCAGAACCATGTCCTGCGTGGGAACGGTAACGGGCTTGCCGTCCTGAGGCTTAAGGAGGTTATTGGCCGAAAGCATGAGGAAGCGGGCTTCGGCCTGAGCCTCGGGCGAAAGTGGAACGTGAACGGCCATCTGATCGCCGTCGAAGTCGGCGTTGAAGGCTGTGCAGACCAGCGGGTGAAGCCTGAGCGCGCGGCCCTCGACGAGAATTGGCTCGAATGCCTGTATGCCCAGACGGTGCAGCGTGGGAGCGCGGTTAAGCAGCACGGGGTGCTCCTTGATAACGCTCTCGAGAACGTCCCAAACCTCAGTCTTGGCGCGCTCGACCATGCGCTTGGCGTTTTTGATGTTCTGCGCGCTGCCGTTCGCGACAAGACGCTTCATTACGAAAGGCTTGAACAGCTCGAGCGCCATTTCCTTTGGAAGGCCGCACTGGTATATCTTAAGCTGCGGGCCCACGACAATAACGCTTCGGCCGGAGTAATCCACGCGCTTGCCCAGCAGGTTCTGGCGGAAGCGGCCCTGCTTGCCCTTGAGAAGGTCGGACAGGGACTTAAGAGCCCTGTTGCCCGCGCCGGTCACGGGGCGGCCGCGCCTGCCGTTGTCGATAAGAGCGTCCAC
This sequence comes from uncultured Clostridia bacterium, assembly GCA_947629005.1. Lineage (GTDB taxonomy): Bacteria > Bacillota > Clostridia > UMGS1883 > UMGS1883 > JAFLUQ01. The sequence goes on along the minus strand of CANRCD010000001.1, from coordinate 281,959 downwards.
GGCCTCCTGAAGCATACGCTTTTCGTTGCGCACAATTATGTCGGGGGCGTTGAGCTCAAGCAGCCTGTGAAGGCGGTTGTTTCTGTTGATGACCCTTCTGTAAAGGTCGTTAAGGTCGCTGGTGGCGAAGCGGCCGCCGTCAAGCTGAAGCAGGGGACGAAGCTCCGGAGGAAGCACGGGAATACGCGTCATTATCATCCACTCGGGCTTGTTGTTGCTCTTACGGAAGGCTTCAACGACCTCAAGGCGCTTGGCGGCCTTCTGCTTTTTCTGTCCCTGAGAGGTGGCTATCTCGTCGCGGAGCTCAGCGCTGAGCTTGTCAAGGTCAATTTCCTTGAGCAGCTCAAGAATGGCCTCGGCGCCCATGCCGACGCGGAAGCTGTCGCCGTATTTTTCGCGGTACTTCTCGTACTCCTGCTCGTTGAGCGCGTCCTTCTTGACGAACTCGGTTGCCTTGCCGGGGTCGAGAACAATATACTGAGCGAAGTAAAGCACCTTTTCCAGCACGTTGGGCGAGATGTCGAGCAGCACTCCCATTCTGCTGGGAATGCCTTTAAAATACCAGATATGGCTCACGGGAGCGGCCAGCTCGATGTGGCCCATTCTCTCGCGGCGCACCTTTGCGCGGGTTACTTCAACGCCGCAGCGGTCACAGATAACGCCCTTGTGGCGGTTTTTCTTATATTTACCGCAGTAGCACTCCCAATCCTTTGTGGGGCCGAATATTCGCTCGCAGTAGAGACCGTCGCGCTCAGGCTTGAGTGTGCGGTAGTTGATGGTTTCGGGCTTTTTTACCTCGCCGTAGGACCATTCAAGAATTTTTTCGGGAGACGCTAAACCAATCTGTATCGAATCAAACATATTGAAATCCATAACACAACTCCTCCCTTATATTTCTTCGTCGTCGAGGTCGTCAAGGTCGTCCTCGCCGTCCATATCGAGCTCCGCGTCCTCCATGGCAAAGAGCTCCTCGTCGTCGGGGCCTTCCTCGTCGTCAAGGTCAACGGAAAGCACGCCTTCCTCCTTGTTTTCAAGCAGCTCGCGCATTAATTCCTCAGCGGCGTCCAGCTCGCGGAAACCGTTAAGGCCGTCGTTTACTTGCTTAAATTCCTCATGGTAGGCCTCGATATTGGGCTCGTCGTCGTCGTCAATCGTAAGCTCGATGGGATTGCCGTCCTTGTCGAGCACATTGACGTCCAGAGCGAGGGCCTGAAGCTCCTTGGCCAGAACCTTGAAGGATTCGGGTATGCCGGGGGCGGGCACGTTTTCGCCCTTGACAATTGCCTCGTAGGTCTTTACGCGGCCGACAATATCATCAGACTTGACGGTCAGTATCTCCTGAAGGAGATAGGCCGCGCCGTAAGCCTCGAGGGCCCAAACCTCCATCTCGCCGAAGCGCTGTCCGCCGAACTGAGCCTTGCCGCCCAACGGCTGCTGGGTAACCAGCGAGTACGGGCCGGTGCTTCTGGCGTGAATTTTATCGTCAACAAGGTGGTGCAGCTTGAGGAAGTACATATAGCCGACGGTTACGGGGTTATCAAAGGGCTCGCCGGTGCGTCCGTCGTAAAGGATGGTCTTGCCGTCGCGGTTGAGGCCCGCCTCGTCGAGCAGCTCAACGATGTCGCGCTCGTTTGCGCCGTCGAATACGGGGGTGGCGACCTTAAAGCCAAGCTTGCTGGCGGCCATACCGAGGTGCACCTCAAGCACCTGACCGATGTTCATACGGCTGGGTACACCCAAGGGATTGAGCACCAAATCGAGCGGTCGTCCGTCGGGCAGGAAGGGCATATCCTCCACGGGAAGCACACGGGACACAACGCCCTTGTTGCCGTGGCGGCCGGCCATCTTGTCGCCGACGCTTATCTTGCGCTTCTGAGCGATGTAAACGCGCACAAGCTCGTTCACTCCCGGGGGCAGCTCGTCGTTGTTCTCCCTTGTGAACACCTTAACGTCAACAATAATGCCGGCCTCGCCGTGGGGCACGTGCAGCGAGGTGTCGCGCACCTCGCGGGCCTTTTCGCCGAATATGGCGCGCAGCAGCCTTTCCTCGGGGGTGAGGTCGGTCTCGCCCTTGGGCGTTACCTTGCCCACAAGGATATCGCCGGGGTGAACCTCGGCGCCGATACGGATTATGCCGCGCTCGTCAAGGTTTTTGAGGGCGTCGTCGCCCACGTTGGGAATATCGCGGGTTATTTCCTCCGCGCCAAGCTTGGTGTCGCGGGATTCGGATTCGTACTTTTCAATGTGAACGGAGGTGAAAACGTCGTCGCGCACAAGATTTTCGTTTAGCAGGACGGCATCCTCGTAGTTGTAGCCCTCCCATGTCATGAAGCCGATGAGCACGTTGCGGCCGAGAGCTATCTCGCCGTTATCGGTGGATGGGCCGTCGGCGATTATCTCATCTTTTTTGATAACCTCGCCGGCGTTCACAATGGGACGCTGGTTAATGCAGGTGCCTTGATTGGAGCGCATGAATTTGAGCAGTTTATAGCTGTCGCGCTCGCCCTTTTTCGTCTTAATGACAATCTCGTCGGCGCTTACCTTTTCGACAACGCCGTCGCGCTTGGCGAGCACAACAACGCCCGAGTCCTTGGCCGCCTTATACTCCATACCCGTGCCGATGATGGGCGACTGCGGCTGGAGCAGCGGAACGGCCTGACGCTGCATATTCGAACCCATCAGGGCACGGTTGGCGTCGTCGTTCTCGAGGAAGGGTATCATAGCCGTGGCCACGGAAACGACCTGCTTGGGCGAAACGTCCATGTAGTCGATGTTCTCAGCTGGAACCTCAAGTATTTCGCTGCGGCAGCGGGCCGAAACCTTGGCGTTGGCGAAGTGCATTCCGTCGGGAGTCTCCTCAAGGGGCTCGTTCGCCTGAGCCACAATATAGTTGTCCTCAACGTCCGCTGTCATATAGTCGATTTCATCAGTAATTATACCCTTGCCCTTGATAACCTTGCGGTAGGGGGCCTCAATGAAGCCGTATTCGTTTATCCGCGCGTAAGTTGAAAGCGAGCTGATAAGACCGATGTTGGGTCCTTCGGGGGATTCGATGGGGCACATTCTGCCATAGTGGGTATAGTGAACGTCGCGCACCTGGAAACCCGCCCTTTCTCGGGAAAGGCCGCCGGGACCAAGCGCGGAGAGCCTTCTCTTGTGGGTAAGCTCGGCCAGAGGGTTGTTCTGATCCATGAACTGAGAAAGCTGCGAGGAGCCGAAGAACTCCTTTATCGCCGCCACAACGGGGCGGATATTTATAAGGGACTGAGGGGTAACGATGTCCAGCTCCTGAATACTCATTCTCTCGCGGACGCCGCGGTCCATGCGGGATATGCCTATGCGGAACTGGTTCTGAAGCAGCTCGCCCACGCTGCGCAGGCGGCGGTTGCCGAGGTGGTCAATATCGTCGTCGGTGCCGACGCCGTGGGCCAGATTGGCGCAGTAATTGATAGAGGCAAAAATGTCGTCCTCAACGATGTGCTTGGGCACCAACTCGTCAAGGCGGCTGTCGGCAAGGCGGAGGATTTCGTCAATATCGCCGCCGGCCTCTTCAAGAAGCTTGTCAAGCACGACCTTGCGCACCTTCTCGTGCGTGACCTCGTAAAGGCTGATACCGGCGTACTTTTCGGGGTCTACCATGTTGTTGCCGAAAACGACTACGTCCTTTTCGCCGGTGTTTATCACAACGCGGTTTATGCCTGCGGCCTCAATTTTTTCGGCTATATCGCGGGTTATCTTTGAACCGGCCTCAACGATAATTTCACCGCTTCGGGGATCGGCCACGGTTTCAACGGAAATATGGCCCGCTATGCGCGCGCCTACGGCCAATTTTTTGTTGTATTTGTAGCGGCCCACCTTCGCAAGGTCGTAACGCTTGGCGTCGAAGAAGAGGCTGTTTAAGAGCGAGCTCGCGCTGTCGAATGTGGGGGGCTCGCCGGGGCGGAGCTTCGCGTATATCTCGAAAAGAGCCTTTTCCCTGTTGTCGGTGGAGGCGTCTTTCGTAAGGGTGGCGAGTATTTTCTCATCCTCGCCGAAAAGGTCAATTATAGCCTGGTCGCTTTCAAGGCCCAAAGCCTTGATAAGCACGGTGACGGGAATTTTGCGGTTGCGGTCGATACGGACATAGAAAATGTCGTTGCTGTCGGTCTCGTATTCGAGCCACGCGCCGCGATTGGGGATAACGGTGGCGCTGATGAGCTTTTTGCCGTCCTTGTCGAACTTCTGCTCATAGTAAATGCCGGGGGAGCGGACGAGCTGGGTAACGATAACGCGCTCCGCGCCATTAATAATGAAGGTGCCCTGCTCGGTCATGAGCGGAAAATCGCCCATGAAAATTTCCTGCTCCTTGATTTCGCCCGTTTCCTGATTGATAAGGCGCACCTTAACGCGCAGAGGGGCGGCATAGTTTGCGTCGCGCTCCTTGCTTTCCTCGATGCTGTATTTGGGCTGATCGTCCAGCCTGTAGTCCGTGAACTCAAGGATAAGGTTTCCGGCGTAGTCTGTTATAGGCGATACGTCGCGGAAAACCTCCCTGAGGCCCTCCTTAATGAACCAGTCATAGGAGCTCTTCTGAAGGTCGATCAGGTTGGGCATTTCCAGCACTTCGTCGATTTTGGCGAAGGTCATTCTCTCGTTTTTGCCCAGCCTGACAGGTTTGATTCTCTTGGCTTGTTCCAATTTGGTCTTGGTCGGCTTCAATAAAATCACCTCATCAATTAATTTGATTTCCGTTCAGACGAGCAACGGTCGATCTCAACCCGCCTCTCCTGTGTAGAATGCACTCGGATAAGCGCAGGGGACAGAATTTTTCCCGCTTGCCGCGCCGGCCCATAGAATGTGAACGGGCGCAAAATGTCGATAACTGTTGCATTTGTCACTGCTTTTACGCACACTATGCCATCATAATTTCAGCATGGTGCAGTATATTAATATAACATAAAATCCCAAGGCTGTCAAGTGCTTTTCCAAAAAAATATTACATAACTTTTTGCTCGTATACGAAAATCGGGCCGCTTAGCGGCGGCCCGGTCACGCTATTCGGTTTTTATCGGGCAGAGTATCTCCCAAGCGGCCCTTGCGGCGCTGGTTTCGTCCGCCGTGTCCTCGTGTATGTCGAAGAACATAACTCCGCCGCCTATGTCCTTGGCGAGGTTGATTTTTCGCTTTATCGTGTCGAGGCTGTTATAATACGATACGGAGTAGGGCGTTTGAGCGAAGTCGCTGTGTTCCACGTCGAAGCCGGCCTCGCGCAGCTGGCGGTACTGCCAAAAGCTGGGCCTCGCGTAAAGCGGTATTCCGAGAATGAGCTTCTCCCTTGGCGCTCCCCGGCCCAGCCAGTACCTGAGCGAGCTTTCTGAGAAGGCGTAGGGGCTGTGGTCGGCGTCGTTTGTGTCGTAGCACATCACGTTGATGAAGTCGAGCGAGTCAATCACCTTGTCCGACACCGCCGCCGAGGCCGATACCGGCGTGCCGTCCGTTCCGCAGCCGCACAGCGACGCGCTGACGCTCGGCAGGCGCGTGTCGGCGCAGACCTTCAGCATGAAATCCTCATAAAGGTCGGCGGTGGAGGCGTTCGGGTGTTCCCAGTCTATCTCCACGCCGTCAAGGTTGTAAGTCCGCGCGAGCAGCACGCAGTTTTCGATGAATTTTCGCGTCAGCTCGGGGCTTTTCGCTATTTGCTCGAAGTACGTCACGTTCAGCCGCTCCGCCGTACCCCAGCCGCCTATCGAGGCGTGGACGCGCACCCCGTCGGCATGGGCCTTTTTGACGACGGCCTTAAGTGTTTCGGGCCTCGGCACGGTCAGCGAGCCGTCCGCCTCGGGGAGGATAAAGGCGTACATAACGTCGGTCAGATATTCGGTGCGCAGGTTTTCCACCGGCTCGTCGAAAACGTCCGCGCTGTAATAGCCCACTACCTTGGGGCTGACCTTTTCCATGTCGGGGGTCGTCACAAAGCAGACGTGATAGCCGTCGTCAAGGCTGCCGTCTTCCCATTCTCCCAGCTCGCCCGCCTTTATCATCGTATAGCCGCCGATATTGAAATACTGCTTGGGCTCTCTGCCGTCGATGTATATCTTCCAATCCGAGGGTACGACTGCAATATGCTCGTTGGTTCCGTCAAGGCTCATCGGGTTTATAGGCTTATCGGGATTCCTCGTGAAGTACGTGGCGCGGTTCTCATAGTCCACCGCCATGTCGTAGCCGTAATTTTCCAGATCCTCGGCGCATATCCAGTAGTTGTCGCGGCTCGCGCCCGAGGATTCAATTCCGCCGTCGGGGCGGTATTTGGTGACCTTGTATATCATCGCGGAGTAGCTGCGCATCATCGAGCCGTTCAAAATCACGCGCCCGCCGTCATATTGGAAATAGCTTTTCGTGCCGAACATCGCTTCGCTGTCCGTAAGTAAATCCCATTTTATGCTGCCGTCATCCTCCTCGAAGGAGCCGTAAAGCTCGTTGAACCACCGCTTTTTGAGCAGGCGGGTGTCGGTCAGGGTCATGGCGTCGATGTCAAAGCGCGCCTCGTAAACCTCGGAATACCGACCTTCGTCGCTGCCTGCGGCGTGGTCGGGCAGGTAGGACATTTTATTGTCTGTCAAATATGTGTAGGCCGTGACGGTGAGCTCGTTGCCGTTTATTTCAAGGTTTTCGGGCTGAAAGCTGCCAAACGGGACTCTAAGTCCTACATCTGTGTAGTTTTTGCTCATAATATCCTCGTATTCTTCTCCGCTGTAGATATAGAGCCGCCTTCCGCTGAAAAATCGGTTGTTATATTCGCGCACCTTCGCGGCCCGAAGTTCCTTCACAACGATAAAATCATCGTCCGAGTTGGGCCAAGTGTTTTCGGGGGCTTTGTTAGTGTAAATTTCAAAGCGGCTGTCCGCGAAAACCTTAATTCCGTTGACTCCCTGCGGAAGCGTCCAGCCGATGGCCGAGGCGTTGTCCCACGTGAGCGGCAGCAGCAAAACCTCGCCCGAGCGCAGGAACGGATAGTCCGGCGAGGCGGGCAGGCCGTTGAGGGCGACAGGGCGCGTTTCCTCGGTAAGCTCGCCGATTTGCGCCTTTTCACCCGCGCGGATAAATTCGCCGCCGCTCGGCCTGCTCGTCACCTTAAGCCCGTCCGCCGAAACGTCCACGCCCAAAACGGCGCGGTGGTAATCGTCGAGCGGGATATAGACAATGTTGCGGTAAACATAGTATTCGCTGCCGTCCTGCTCAATGGTGTTGAGCGTCAGCTTGCCGCCGTATTTTTCCGCGGCGACAGGCTCCGCCGCTAAGGCCGCCGCCGAAAGCGCCAGCAGGGCAAATAGGGCCGCGATAAATTTTTTCATATCAATTCCTCCCATCGACCTTGCGTTCGGTCTTTTGAAATTTAGACGAAAAAAAGCGGAAAAAGTTCCCGCTTTTTTATCATTTTTTATTCTTTCGCAAAGCGTGACGCCTCGCACATCGCGAGAAGAAACGCCCCTACGCCGAAATTCACGGTTCGCTCCCTCGACGCGGCCTCGGCGGCGTTTGAGCCTATGGGCTGAACGTAGCCGACCTTGCCGTCCGCCTGAAGGGCGGCCTCGGAAAGGTACCTTAACGCGCGCTCCGCCGCCGGCAGATACTCCGCCTCGCTCAAAAAGCCGTTGTTTATGCCCCAGAACAGGCCGTAGGCAAAAAAGCCTGTGCCGCTGGTTTCGTAGCCCTCGGGGTTTTCGGCGCTCAAAGGGTAGTTCGCGAGCATGGACTGCGTCCAAAAGCCGCGACCCTCGCCGTCAACCTTCTGGCAGGCGATAATCGCGGGCGCCATTTCGAGGTAGGTACGCTTAAAGTATTCGTAATGCTCGTAATCCTCGGGCAGCTTTGCCAAAACCTTGGCGAGGGCGGCGAAAACCCAGCCGTCGCCTCGCGCCCAGAAGTTCTTCGCGCCGTTTATCTCGCTTCCGACGTAGCTTCCGTCGCGGTAAAACAAATGCGCGTATCCGCCGCCGACGGGCTTCGGCATACCGTCCTCGCCGTCGTACATCAGTTCCTTTGCAAATTTGAAAAAGCGGTATAAAGCGTCGAGATACTTTTTGTCGCCGAAAATTTCATACATCTTTATGTATACGGGCATTACCATGTAAAGCGCGTCGGCCCACCACCAGTAGCCGTTTTCCTCGGTCGAGAGCTGATAGTCGATAACGTACTTCACGCGGGCTATCTTTTCGGGCGAGGGGTCAATGCGGTAAAGGTCGAGATAGGTTTGAAAGCAGGTCTGCCAGTCGCCGAACAGCGCGGCCTTTGACGCGGGGTCTTGGCTGTAGGCGAAGGTCCACTCCTCGGGCGGGGCATCGGTGGGGTGGCCTGACCAGTTATTGTGCTCGGCCCACGCCTTGGAATAGGCGAGATAGGCTTCGTCCTTAAGCGTAAAATATGCCTCCATGTTGCCGGTGTGGTAGGCCGCCGTGTCCCAGAAGGGGACGGGTACGCCGTTGGTTTCCTCGGCGGGGCCGACGGTTTTTTGCCAATAGCCGTTGGCACGGCGTATATTTTCGATTATCTCTTCATAGCTCAGCATAGCAAGCTTCCTTTCGGGTTTTTTATCATTATATCAGCCGTGCGGAAAAAAAGCAAGACTAATTTTAATATCTTGACATTTATTCTAAAAAAAGGTACAATAAATTGACAATAATTTTTCGGAGGTGGAATAATGCTCCGTCCGCTTATGCAGTGTATATGGGGCGCGCTTGCTGGATACATAACCAACGAGTACGCCATTAAGCATATATTTATGGATTTTGGGCCGGTGAAGTCCGTTGTGTCGAAACAGCGGGCCTCGCTCGCCGAAAGCCTTGCCGACATGGTTGATGACAAGCTGCTGCGCGGAGAGGCTCTTTCGGACGCCCTTACTTCGGAGCGTACCGCCGCCCACCTTGAGGATATCGCCCTCGACGCCCTTGGCGGGCTGAAGGTTAAATTTAACGAGGTTGACGGATTTACAGAGGATTCCCGCGCCCTCTGCGCCCTGCTCGCGGAGATACTTGCCTCCGCCGCGGGCTGCGTCGGGGACGGCGGTTTGAGGCTTGAAGGCCTCGTAAAGTCCGACGAGGCGGACGAGTTTTTTGAAAGGCTTGCCGCCGCGCTTTTCCCTGACGGGGACAAGGTCATCATTTCCGATTTGTTACCGACGGGCGCGCTCGGCGTCCTTAAGACCGCGCTGGAGGAATTCCTTCGCTCTCACGGAGCCGAAGCCGCGGCGTACGTTTCCGCGCTCACGGCGGACGGGGCCTTGGCCGCGGCGAAAAAGCTCAGGGGACGCAAAATATCCGATTTTATCAGCGGAGACGACGAACGCGTAAAGGCCGAACTCGCCCGACTTCTGAACTCATTTACAGCCTCGGCGGGCTTTGAACGGTTTGTCGAGGGACTTTTCAGCGAGCTTGTGAACTGGCTGCTCAAGGCCGATATACATCCCGCCGAGCTCTTACCGGAGGACTTTGCCGATGGCCTCAGGGATGTGTGCGTCCGCCTTTCGGCGGCGGTCCTGCCCGAAATCGCCGCCTTTATCGAGGGCTGCGACGAGGACATCAGCGGCATAATCGAGCGGGGCGCCGAGCACGCCTTTAACGCCGGTCTCGGCGGAGCGCTGACTAAGATTGGCTTTGTGCGGGAGATAATCATCGACAAGGCCTCGGGCAGGGGTGCGGTTATGAAGGCCGTCCGCGATTATATTGAAAACCGTCTGAGCCCTGATGAAATTGGCGAAAACCTTGCCTCCGCCGCGGACGCTTTCCTGCGTGAAAAAACTCTGGCCGAGATAACTGCCTCTGCCGTAAGTCACGGTCTGCTGAGGAACGGGCCCGCAGCGTTGACGTCGTTTATTAGGAGCCGCAGCGCCTCGCTTCCCGACGGCCTCTGGCAGCGGTTTATCGCCCTTGAGATACCCGACCTCACCCCCGCGGCACGGGCGCTTTCCCATTTTGCGGCAAGTGGGGGAGGGGACGTCAGCGCCTCGGCGGCCCCGCTGGCCTCGGCCATAGCCGAGGCGATAGGTCAATGGCTGCGCCGTCCGGCGAGGCCGTTGGCGGCGAATATATGGAAGCTGATAAGACCTGATAAAAACCTCAAAGAGCTAATTTCTGATAAGGATAAAACCGAGAAACTGCTAAGCTCGGCCGCCTCGCTCCTTGGTGAAAGAAGAGCGGATCGCGCGGCCCTTGCCCTAACGAGAGGAAAGCCCGTCAAACGCTTCGCCCGCTGGCTGCGCGATAAGGCGCTGACCGAGAATTTGTCTCGCTTGCTTCGCGTGCGCGAGATAATAGGCGAAAAAATTAACGGTATGGACATGGACGCCCTCTGCTCCATGGTCGAGAGCTTTATGGGCGAAAATCTGCGCCCGCTGTGCTGGCTTGGCGCGGGGCTCGGCGCGGCCGTAGGCGCGGCTCTCGGCGCGGGAGAGCTGTTTTTCAGCGTGCCGGTTTGGGCCGGAGCGCCTGTGTTCGCGCTGATTGGCGTAGTTACAAACATTCTTGCCCTTCACGGTCTGTTCCGTCCCTACGAGCGGCGGCTGTTCATGCAGGGCTTTCTTCCGGCGAACAAAGGGATTATAGCAAAAAAGACCGCCGAAATGGCCGAGCGCGAGCTGCTTAACCCCGAGTTGCTGCGCAAGCATTACGAGGCCTCGGCTGATGAAATAAAAAGCGCCGCAGTGGATTGGGTGAGCGAAAACCGCTCTTCCATGCGCGATTTTGTCCGCGAACACGCGGCGGACTGGGGCGAACGGGCAGAAAACGCCTTTCGCGGCTGTCCCGAGGGAGCGGCACGCGCCATAGCGGCGAAAAATATGAGCTCCGTCAGCGCTCTTGCGGACAGAGCGCTTCGTGCGTTAGGCGAAAATTCGCGGCCCGCGGCGGATTTTGCTGAGAATTATATAAAAAATAACGACGCATGGCTTAAAAGCGCATTAAGAGCCATAGCTGCCGACCCTGAGGCTCTTTGGGCGGCCCTTGCAAAGCGGCGCCTGCCCGACCTTCTGCCGGCCGAGACGGCGGCATCGCTCTGTGACAGGCTTGCGGCCTCCACCGCCGAGACTCTTTGCCGTGCTGAGACCGCCGGTATTTTGGCCGCGAAGCTCGGGGCCTTTCTTGACTCTGCCGGCGAGGACGCGACCATCGGCGACGCCTTCGGCGGTATCGTGCAGAGGGCGGTTTCGGGACAAATCGGGCCTATAACGCGCAGACTTTGCGAATGGCTGGCAAAAACCGCCGTTAAAAATCGCGAGACCCTGGTTGAGGCCATAACCTCGGCCATTACAAGAAAGCACCCGCTTGCTTCTCTGCTTATCGACGTAAAAGGGATCGTCGGCGGCATACTCGACTATGCCCTCGAAAACGAGCTTGACGGCTTTATGGAACGCCGCCGTGAGGCGATAGAGGCCCTGACGGACAAGCTCCTCGTCACATACGTATATCCCGTGCGCCTCGCCGAGCTCCGTCTGCGCGGCGGGGTCAAGCTGGGTTATGCTCTTAACGACCTGCTCACCGGCGGACGGCGGGCTGACACGGTGCGTCCCGCTCTTGGCTATGTTTACCGCGAATTCTACCGTGAGATTGCCGCGAGGCCGCTGGGAGAGTACATGGAGCTGCTGCATATACGCAGCTTTGCCGAGGCCGACGAAAGGATGGGCGGCGCGCTTTCGGCCTTTCTCGGCTCTGTGCGTTCCGCTTTGGAGAGCGCTCCGCCGCCGGATGGGCTGGCGGAGCTCCTCGCTTCCGCCGCCTCTGAGACGGTGGAGATGTTGGCACGCGGCTTTTCCGCGCCGGATTTCAGATGTCGGCTCACCGAAAACCTACGCTGCGGACTTGATTTTACCGTTTCCGACATCATACCCGAGGACGAGCTTTGCCGCAGACTGACCGCTGTCGTTGAAGCGGTTCCGTCGGGAACCGTTCGCGATATGGCGGCGCGCGCTGTGACCGGCACGGCGGCTGTTCTGTCCGACGAATTCATTGACAGCGCGGCGCGGCAGGCGGTTTCTTCCGCGGTGGACGCTTTGGCCGGCGGCCTTGGCCCGCTTTTGTCTGACCTGAACATCGCCAAGGTGGCCGAAGAGAGCGTCAACTCCCTTAGCGGGCGCGAAATTGAGGAGCTTTTTGCCTTCGCCCGCCCTTTCTTCAGCTCTATCAAGCGCTGGGGGGCAATCGGCTTTGTCTACGGCGTCAACTCATACGTGAGCGCCGCCGTCACGGCTGTGCATTTCGCCGCGAAATTTGTCCTGAAAAAACGCAAAAAGGGTATTGACTAATTATCCAAAACGTGTTATAGTATGAAAATGAGAATCAATTTCATTCTTTGAGGCGCGTTATGGCTGATTACAGAACCAAGCAGCGTGAGCTGATAATTTCATACTTGAAAAGCTGTCCCTTGCCGCATATCACGGCAGGGGACATTGTGCTGCATCTGAGAGCCGAGGGAGCAAAGATAGGCATTGCCACGGTTTACCGCCAGCTTGAGCGTATGGTGGAGAGCGGCCTTGTGCGCAAATTTGCGCTTGACGGCGGAGCCTGCTACCAGTATGTGGGTGAAAGCGAAGACTGCCGTGAGCATTTTCACCTCAAATGCCTGCGCTGCGGCGAGCTGCTTCATGTGGACTGCTCCTATCTGAACGCTCTCGCCCCGCACATTCTGGAACACCACGGCTTCGAGGTTGACAACTCCCGTACAGTGATGTACGGCCTCTGCCGCCGCTGCCGCGAAGGGGGCGGTGAAGAATGAAAAGACTGGGGGCGTTTGCGCTTACTATTGCTTTAACTTTATCGGCCGCTCTTGCCGGTTGCTCGCCAAGGCGGGAGAGGCACGACGGTTTCTACGTCGTTACAACGCTTTTCCCCACATACGACTTTGCGCGGGCCATAGCGGGGGGCAGGGCGGAGGTGGAGTTACTGCTCACTCCGGGCAGGGAGAGCCACAGCTACGAGCCCTCGACCGGCGATGTGATAAGTATAAACGAATGTGATGTCTTTGTCTATACCTCTCCCTACATGGAGCCATGGGTAAGCGGCGTGCTTGAGGGAATAAGCGGTCCCGCTGTAGTTAATGCCTCCGATGGGCTTGAGCTCAGCCATGACCGCGACCATGACGATGGCCACGGTCACGATACCGATCCGCATATATGGACCGACCCTGTGATGTGCCTCACTATAGTTGACAATATCCTCGCGGCTTTTGTGGAGCGAGACGGCGAAAACGCCGGTTTTTACCGTGAAAACGCTCGGGCTTTAAAGGACGAGCTCCTTGCCCTTGACGCGGACTTCCGCGAGATTGCCGCTTCCGCGCGGGATAAGACTATATATCACGGCGGGCGGTTCAGCATGAACTATTTTCTCGAGGAGTATGGTCTTAACTGTGTTTCGGCCTACGATTCCTGCTCGTCCGATACCGAGCCTTCGGTGAGGACAGTGTGCGCCATGATAGACGAAATGCGTGAAAAGGGCGTTAAGGCTGTGTTTTATGAGGAGCTTTCCAACAATTCGGTGGCCCGTCTGATTGCCGATGAAACCGGCGCTGAGCCGCTGCTGCTGCATTCCTGCCACAATCTCACGGGTGAGGAGCTTGAGGCCGGAGCGACGTATGTGGAGCTTATGAAAAAGAACGCGGAAAACCTGAGGGAGGCATTACTGTGAACCTTATCGAGATACGTGACCTTACAATAGGCTATGACGGAAAGCCGGTCGTCAGCGGTCTGAATTTTGATATTTCCGAGGGGGACTACCTCTGCATACTCGGCGAAAACGGCAGTGGCAAAAGCTCGCTTGTTAAGGCCATCCTCGGCCTTAAGAGCGCCTACAGCGGCCATATACACTTCGCTCAGGGCTTCAGCCGCCGCGAGATTGGATATATGCCGCAGAAAACTGAGGTGCAGCGCGATTTTCCTGCCGGAGTGTTCGAGGTGGTGCTGTCGGGCTGTCAGGGAGCGATGGGGCTAAAGCCGTTTTACGGCAGAGCCGAGAAGCGAAGAGCAGCCTCGGCAATGGAGAGGCTTGGGATAACCGAAATAAAAAACGAGTGCTACAGAAATCTTTCCGGCGGACAGCAGCAGCGCGTGCTTTTGGCCCGCGCCCTTTGCAGCGCCGACAGAATGATTCTGCTCGACGAGCCCACCACAGCTCTCGACCCGCCGTCCACAGCGGAGTTTTACCGCATAATAGAGAGCCTGAACAGTGACGACGGCGTTACCGTCGTTATGGTCAGTCACGACACCGCCGGCGCGCTTGAAAACTCGAATAGGGTGCTGCACCTCGGCGGGATGGAGTCAATGTTTTTCGGCGAAACGGCGGATTATGTCAAAACAAAGCTGGGCAAAAAATTTCTGGGAGGGGACGAATAATGCTGCTTGAAATGTTTTCCTATTCGTTCATTACCCGCGCCGTAGTCGTGGGTTCGCTTGTCAGCCTTTGCGCCTCTCTGCTCGGCGTAAGCCTAGTGCTTAAGCGCTATTCAATGATTGGCGACGGCCTTTCACATGTGTCGTTCGGCGCTATGAGCGTGGCCGCGGCTCTTAACGTCGCCCCGCTTGCTCTTTCGGTGCCGGTGGTGCTGGCGGCGGCCTTTCTGCTGCTTCGTCTCAGCGAAAGCAGCCGTATCCGCGGCGACGCGGCCATTGCTGTGATATCCTCGTCGGCGCTGGCCGTCGGTGTGATTGTAACGAGCCTGACGACCGGCCTAAATACCGACGTATGCAACTTTATGTTCGGCAGCGTTCTCGCCATGACCGATAGCGACGTTGCACTGAGCGTTGTGCTCAGCGTAATAGTAATTGTGGTTTTCGCGTTGTTCTATAACAAAATTTTCGCCGTCACCTTTGACGAGAGCTTTTCCCGCGCGACGGGCGTCCGCGCCGGTCTTTACAACACCGTGATAGCCCTGCTCACCGCCGTGACGATAGTCCTTGGCATGAGAATAATGGGAGCGCTTTTAATTTCCAGCCTCGTCATATTTCCGGCGTTATCCGCCATGCGTGTGTGCCGCCGTTTCAAATCGGTGGCGCTTTGCGCGGCCGGTCTTAGCCTTTGCTGCTTTCTTTTTGGCATGGTCGCGTCCTATGCCTTTGAGACGCCGGTCGGCGCGAGCGTTGTCGTTGTGGATCTCGCAGTTTTCGGATTGTTCTGCTTTTTGGGCCGCAGGCGTTAATCCAAAAAATGTACATAAGAGGGAAATATAGTCTTGTGAAGAATACCAACGGAGCGGCCGTGTGGGAAAACTATTATATATAGTTAAAAAAGTCATCAAAAGAATAAAACTTATGTGACGCTTAAAAGTATTCGTTTTATTTTCTGTGCGAACGCTTAACCTTTCCGTTATGTATAGGAGTAAACGTCTTAATGAGCTTATGCTCTATTCCAAGAGATTTCAGCGTATTTTGAAACATGGTCATTTTGTCGCTGCCTGAAAAACGGTTTGTAGACTCGCTGCCATTTTTTGTGTGAACGCACAACGTTTTGAAAGCAAATTTTTTTAACAAATGTTTTACAAACTTGGAAGCCGAGTGGGAACTGAGGCCATTGAACTCCTAAAAATATCTGTAACGAGAATACTCATCAATGGCTGTAAGCTGAGATATTATTTTTCATCCTTGACTTCCTACACCAAGTAGGAGGTGGGAATGCATTTAACGTTTATCTGCGCTCTCTGCCATGGAAACATCACCTGTTCGTAAGGCTTGGGAACGTACTTCGGCTTGGGCAACTTTACGGTAGTTTGACCTGTCTTTAACAGGATTCGATAGAGTCTGGTAATGGAGAGGGTATATCCGCGTTGACGTAATTTCACTTAGAATACCATCAGACCGGTATTCTTAATCTTTTTACTCATTACTCATGCCGGATATAGGGTTAAGTTCTTCGTGAGTGTGTTGGTTAGGTGATGATGGGGACGATGAAATTTGTCAGCAAGAGACTGTATCATGCCGTCATACGAGATAGAGCACTGGTTGATATGCCGTATTCGGTGTTGATTTGGGAACAGTTTTTCCCTAAATGATAACAGATTGACAATAGTTTTTTTGAATTCTGGTGTATATTTTTTATTTGTAGACATATTACTTCTCCTTTCGTGTCTATTATTATACCACTTCCTATTTTTTGTCCACTTTTTTAGTATACATCCAGTCTATCAGGCGGAGCAGGTGAACGGAGAACGAATACAGAAAATAAAAATCCACTATAACTGTATCGGGCCAATCACGGTGCCAAATCTTGAGAAACTTCCTATAACAAATGTTTCGCTGCACACCAGACAGGGGGTAGACGTTAAGTATGCCGTTTAAAGCAAAATAAAATGAGTGTTCTCACAAATCCTGTAAGAACACTCGCATTGGTTGCGGGGATGGGATTTGAACCACATGACCTTCGGGTTATGAGCCCGACGAGCTACCAAACTGCTCCACCCCGCGATATTGATAACGGAAATCTCCGAACAATGGTATTATAACACAATCGGGATGTAATGTCAATAGTTTTTGAAAAATTTTATTTTCGGCATATTCGGCCTTTTTAAGTTCCTTGACAGGGGCCGCGCTTGACAACGGCAAACAAATCTGCTATAATATTCCCATAAATTGCGGGAGGCGCGGAATGGATCAGTTTTCAAGGACAAGGCTGCTTCTGGGCGGCGACGGAATGGCAAGGTTAGAGGCTGCCAGAGTAGCGGTATTCGGAGTCGGCGGCGTCGGAGGTTATGCTGTGGAGGCCCTTATTCGCAGCGGCGTCGGAGCGATTGACGTTTTTGATAATGACGCCGTAAGCCTGACTAATATCAACCGCCAGATAATCGCCATGCAAAGTACTGTCGGGAAGCCGAAGGTGGACGTTATAAAGGAGCGCGCCGCAGATATTAATCCGGAAGCCGTGATAATTACTCACAACTGTTTTTTTATGCCGGAGAACTCCGCAAAGTATGATTTTTCGGTATATTCATACATTATTGACGCTGTTGATACGGTCACGGCCAAGCTTGAAATAATCTCGCGGGCCAAAGCAGCGGGCGTGCCCGTTATAAGCTGCATGGGCACGGGAAACAAGCTTGACGCCGCGCGCCTAACCGTTGCGGACATATACGAAACGTCTGTCTGTCCGTTGGCAAAGGTGATGCGCCATGAGCTGAGAAGGCGCGGGATAACTGAGCTTAAGGTTGTATACTCCACCGAACCGCCTCTCGCGCCCGATGGAGATTATGGAGAGGAAGCCGCTTCGGGCAGGCGCTCTATCCCGGGGAGCACGGCCTTCGTGCCCGCCGTGGCTGGCCTTATTGCCGCAGGAGAGGCCGTTCGTGAAATTGCTAAAAAAATTTAGGCAGCACACTTGAAAAACGCCCCAATTTGTAGTATGATTAAATATGAAGAATTTTCCGGAAAGGATGAGAGCTCATGAAAATTACAAATGAAATTCTCTATGTGGGAGTGAACGATCACCGAGTTGACCTTTTTGAAGGCCAGTATGATGTGCCAAACGGCATGGCATACAACTCATACGTTATCATAGATGATAAAATTGCCGTTATGGACACAGTTGATCAGAATTTCGGCAAACAGTGGTTGGGCAGTATTGAAAATGTTTTGGCCGGACGCAAGCCCGACTATCTCATAGTTCAGCACATGGAGCCCGATCATTCGGCCAACATTCGCGCCTTTGCCGAGGTTTATCCCGAGGCGAAAATCGTGGGCAACGCCAAGACCTTTAATATGATAGCCAACTTCTTTGAGGATTTTGACATCGAGGCCCGCAAGGTTATTGTGGCCGACGGCGGAACACTCTCGCTTGGGAAGCATGAGCTGACCTTCGTTTTTGCGCCTATGGTTCACTGGCCGGAGGTAATGGTGACATACGACAGTTATGAAAAAGCGCTGTTCTCCGCCGACGGCTTTGGCAAATTTGGCGCGTTGGACGTGGACGAAGAATGGGACTGTGAAGCCAGGCGATACTATTTTGGCATCGTCGGCAAGTACGGTCCGCAGGTGCAGGCTCTGCTTAAAAAAGCCTCGGGGCTCGATATTCGAATAATCTGCCCGCTGCACGGCCCTGTGCTCAAGGAAAATCTCGGCCATTACATCGGCCTTTACAATACATGGTCGTCTTACGAGATAGAAAGCGACGGCATAGTGATTGCCTACACCTCTGTTTACGGCAACACGAAGAAAGCCGTTGAGCTTATGGCCGAAAAGCTGAAAAAGCGAGGTTGTCCCAAGGTTTCAATTCATGATCTTGCCCGCGACGATATGGCCGAGGCCGTGGAGGACGCCTTCCGCTACGGCAAGCTTGTACTTGCCACGACAACCTATAATGCGGGTATTTTCCCTTATATGCGTGATTTTATTGAGCATCTGACCGAGCGCGCATATCAGAAGCGTACGGTTGCAATTATTGAAAACGGCTCGTGGGCTCCGATGGCGGCAAAGGTCATAAAGGGTATGTTTGCTAATAGCAAGGATATTTCATTTGCCGAGACCGCGATTACAATCAAATCCGCCGTTAAGCGTGAAAATATTGAGCAGCTCGACGCCCTTGCCGACGAACTCTGTATGGACTACATTGCCCGCAGCGAGGAAATGGCAAATAAAAACGATATGACCGCTCTGTTCAGAATCGGCTACGGTCTCTATGTTGTGACCTGCAAGGATGGAGAGAAAGACAACGGCCTCATTGTGAATACCGTGTCGCAGGTGTCGAACGGGCCCGACCGTCTTGCCGTTAGTATCAGCAAGGCCAACTATTCACACGATATCGTCAAGCGCACCGGCATAATGAACGTGAACTGCCTCAGCACAGACGCGCCCTTCAGCTTGTTCCAGCGCTTCGGCTTTCACAGCGGCCGTGACGCGGATAAATTCTATGATGGAGTGAACTGCCGCAGCGACAACGGCCTTGCGTTTCTCGACAAATACATCAACGCCTTTATCTCGCTAAAGGTTGACAGCTACGTTGATATGGGCAGCCACGGTATGTTTATATGCAGCGTAACCGAGGCTCGTGTGATTAACGATAAAGAGAGCATGACCTACGCCTACTACCAGTCTAATGTTAAGCCAAAGCCCGAAACCGAGGGAAAAAAGGGCTGGGTTTGCAAGGTATGCGGTTACGTATACGAGGGCGACGAACTCCCCGATGACTTTGTTTGCCCCCTATGCAAGCACGGCGCTGCCGACTTTGAGCCAATTAAGTAAAAAATTGCGGCCTATGGCCGCAATTTTTTTGGAAAAAACGGGAACTTTTTTGCCAGATTGTCCGTCTAAATAATAAAAGGAGGAATTATTATGTTGAAAAAGCATTTCGCTGTTATTATGGCTGCATTGCTTCTCCTCATGGCCCGCGGCTCTGCTCTCGCGGATGATCCCATGGGTGCGGAATTGACGCGCGGGGCCTTTGCAAAAATGTTGTGCGAAGCCTTTGATTTTAAAGCCTCCGCCGACGCAAAAAGCTTTGCCGACGTATCGGCCGACAGCCAATATGCGGGATATATATCGGCTCTTGCGGCGGCAAAAATAATGAACGGCTGCGGCGACGGCACCTTACGGCCTGACGAGCCTGTTTTGTTTGAGCAGGCGATTTATCTTGTACTCCGCATGACGGAAAGCCGCGACTGGTATGAATATCCCCGTGATTACCTACTCCGCGCTGCCGAAATCGGCATATCCGACGGCGTTACGGCCACCTCCGGTGATGCGCTTACGTTGTCTCAGGCTGAGAGACTTATAGAAAACGCCAAAACGGTGAAGAGCGATGATGAGGCCATAACAACCGACATGGTTTATACTATGACTACAGGCTCGTCCTCGGGCGGCGGGGGCGGAGCATTAATGCCCTCGGCAAACCGCCTGGCAATACCGCAAATTGCGGAGGAATATTCGTACGGATATTCCTCCGGCGGCTATTTCAATACCGAGGAATATACGTCAACCGAGGAAAACATATTCAAAAGCGTTTCGCTTTCACCGATTTCAACCTTTTCGATTGACACCGATACCGCCTCCTACAGCAATATGCGTCGCTATGTGCTGAGCGGTAATCTGCCGCCAAACGGTTCGATAAGGACTGAGGAGCTTATTAACTATTTTGACTACGACCTTCCCGCGCCCGAGGGTGATATGCCGTTTTCCGTCACCTCCGAGACCTCTGTATGCCCGTGGAACGAAAACAATCTTCTCACAATGATAAGCATAAAGGGCGAGGAGCTGTCTGAGCCGGAGAAGTCGAACCTCGTGTTCCTGCTTGACGTTTCGGGCTCAATGTTCAGTCCTAACAAGCTGCCGCTTGTAAAAAAGTCCATGAAAATGCTTCTCTCCGAGCTTTGCGCGGACGATACCGTATCCATTGTAACATACGCCTCAGGTACGGGTGTCGCGCTTGAGAGCACGCCTGTTTCCGAAAAGGAGAAAATAGAGTCCGCCATCGACAGCCTTATGGCAGGAGGGGCGACCAATGGTTCGGCGGGTCTCAGCCTTGCGTACGAACAAGCCGAAAAGCGCCTGATTAATGGAAACAATCGTATCATTCTATGCACCGACGGCGATTTTAACGTGGGTCCGTCCTCTACCGGTGAGCTTGAAAAGTTGATAAAGTCGGAGCGCGACAAGGGTATCTTTCTTACGGTGTTGGGCTTCGGTATGGGAAACTACAAGGATAATCGCCTCGAAACCCTTGCCGACAAGGGCAACGGCGCTTATGCCTATATTGATAGCGCCCGAGAGGCTAAGCGTATATTTGTTGACGAGCTGCCGAAAACGCTGTATACTATTGCCAAGGATGTCAAAATTCAAGTGAAGTTTGATCCCGAATATGTCAGCGAATACAGGCTTGTTGGCTACGAGAACCGCAATCTTGAGGCGGAGGACTTTGCCAACGACAAAAAGGACGCCGGCGAGCTGCAAAGCGGTTCATGCGTAGTCGCGCTATACGAAATACTTCCGGCAAAGGCCGGCGGTTCCGCCCCGATGAGCGTCAATGTCAGGTATAAAGAACCCGCTGGGAACGAAAGCCGGCTGATCACATTCCCGATAGAGGGCAAGGCGGGCGAGGGCAGTGTTGATTTTAAGTTCGCCGCGGCAGTTGCCGAGCTCGGCATGGCGTTGAACGAATCAGAATATAAAGGTACGAGCAGCTTCGACAGTGTTATTGCTCTGGCAAAGCACGGGATAGGCGAGGACGAGCTCGGCTTTAGGACGGAGTTCTTGCACCTTGTTGACATTATGAGATATACCGATTGAAAATATGGGCCGCCTGTGCGGCCCATATTTTTTCAAAAAGCTCTTGCAAAATTCGGATTAATATTGTATAATTAACCTAATAATGCTACCGAAAGGATTGACAAAGGAATGGCAGACGAAAATAACCGGCAAAATCCTCAGCAGGAACCTGATATGAAGCAGCTTCTGAAGGTTCGCCGCGACAAGCTTGCCGAATTGCAGGCTGAGGGCCGCGACCCATTTCATATAACCAAATTTGTGCGCACTCACACCTCGGGTGATATTTACGAGGGCTATACCACCGAGGAGCGCATTGTTGAAACCCGCGAGGGCGAAAAGCAAGTTACCGCGAAAATATCTCCGCTCAATGGGCAGAGGGTCAGCGTGGCGGGCCGCATAATGTCAAAACGCGGCATGGGCAAGGTTGGCTTTGCCCATATTGCCGATATTGACGGGCAGATACAGCTTTTTGTAAAGAGGGACATCCTCGGCGAGGATGAGTATAACCGCTTTAAGAAGCTTGATATCGGCGACATTGTAGGGGCCGAGGGCGAGGTTTTTACCACGCAGACTGGCGAAATTTCTCTGCGCGTGGACAAGGTTACGCTGCTCTCAAAGTCGCTCCTTCCCCTGCCGGAAAAGTTCCACGGTCTCAGCGATCCGGATCTCCGCTACCGTCAGCGTTACGTGGACCTCATCATGAACGCCGACGTAAAAAAGACCTTTATCATGCGCTCGAAAATATTAACGGCCATTCGCAACTACCTTGACAGCCGCGGCTATCTTGAGGTTGAGACTCCTATTCTAAATACGATTGCCGGAGGGGCCGCTGCCCGTCCCTTCGTAACGCACCACAATACTCTGGATATGGATATGTATCTTAGAATAGCGACAGAGCTTCACCTTAAGCGCCTTATTGTCGGCGGTATGGAAAGGGTATACGAAATGGGCCGCCAGTTCCGTAATGAGGGCATGGACATAAAGCATAATCCGGAGTTTACCTCTATTGAGATTTACGAGGCATACGCCGACTATAACGATATGATGGATTTGACCGAGAACCTCATCCGCCACTGCGCCGCAACCGTCTGCGGCACGACGAAAATCACCTATCAGGGGCAGGATATAGACCTCAGCCGTTTTGAGCGGCTCAGCATGATTGACGCGGTCAAAAAGTACGCTGGCGTGGACTTTAACGAAATCAGAACCGACGAGGAGGCCGTATCTTTCGCTAAAGCCCGCGGGCTCGAGCCCGAAAAGGCAAAGGAGACCCGCGGTGATATAATCGCTTTGTTTTTTGACGAATATGTTGAGGACAAACTCGTTCAGCCTACGTTCATCACCGATTACCCTGTCGAGATATCGCCGCTTGCCAAGCGCAAGCCCTCTCAGCCGGAGCTTACGGAGCGCTTTGAGGTGTTTATTACCGGCCGCGAGTTTGGCAACGCATTCTCCGAACTGAACGACCCCATTGACCAACGAGAGCGCTTCATGAAGCAGCTTGAGCTTCGCGCTGCCGGAGACGACGAAGCCAGTATGCTTGATGAGGATTTCCTCACCGCTCTTGAGTATGGTATGCCCCCCACGGGCGGTCTCGGTATCGGCGTGGATAGGCTTGTCATGCTCCTGACCGATAGCTACTCAATCCGCGATGTGCTGCTGTTCCCCACCATGAAGCCGATTGGATAAAAAGTGTGGCGGAAATAGTGTCAGCCACAAATGATTACGGAGTGATTAACTATGTTGCAATTTATATGCTATCCCAAATGCTCAACGTGCAAAAAGGCGCAGGCATTCCTTGACGGTAGAGGAGTAAAATACGAGCTTCGTGACATAAAGGAAAAGAACCCCTCATACGATGAGCTGAAGGCTTGGCACGAGGCCGGCATACCGTTAAAAAAGCTTTTCAACACAAGCGGTCTGCTTTACCGTTCGCTTAAGCTCAAGGAGAAGCTCCCAAATATGAGCGATGAAGAACAGCTCCGCCTGCTCGCAGGCGACGGTATGCTTGTGAAAAGACCAATTGCAGTCTTTGGAAAAACTGTTCTTGTGGGTTTTGATGCCGATAAGTGGGCGGAGCTTAAATAAAAAATAAAGGGCCGATGGCCCTTTATTTTTTTACGTCCCCGCGGGAGACCACAATTTTATATCCCACGCTTTCAACGCGGCCCGCGAGACACTTTAGACATTCGGCAGCCTCCTCGCCTGTACAGATTTTATTGTCGTAAAGGGAATAGAGTTTACGCTTGCTGACGGGGGAGAGGTTTGGCATAACGACGTTCGCCCCAGACTGAAGCCCCATTTCTCGCCCTCGCGGGTGAATGGTGCCGAGCGCCGTAGTAGCGGGAATGAGCGCATTCGGGAAAAAGCAGCGCAGGATCGACAACATACGGAGCGTGAGCTCGAGTCCGCCGCCGGCAAAGTAGGCGAACGGCGTTTCAGAGTGGGGGATAAATGGGCCGACGCCTATCATGTCAGGCTTAAGCTGCTGCAAAAAGCGGATATCCTCAACGAGATTTTCCGCCGTCTGATATGGGGAGCCGACCATAAAGCCGCTGCCCACCTGATAGCCGAGCTCTTTCAAATCGAATAAACACTGCTTGCGGTGAGATAGGCTCATTTCTTTAGGGTGAAGCCTTTTGTAGTGCTCGTCTGAGGCTGTTTCGTGGCGCAGAAGATATCTGTCGGCGCCGGCGGCCTTATACGCGGCGTAGCTGTCGCGCTCCTTTTCGCCTATTGAAAGCGTTACGGCGCAGTCCGAAAACCGCCTTTTTATCTCTGAAACGAGGGAGCATACGATTTCGTCCGTATAGTGCGGATCCTCGCCTCCCTGAAGCACAAAGGTGCGGAAGCCGAGACGGTAGCCGGTCTCGCAGCAGCCGAGTATATCCTCGGACTCAAGCCTGTATCTCTCAGCGGATGCGTTGCCGCGGCGGATGCCGCAATACAGGCAGTCGTTTTTACATACGTTCGTAAATTCAATAAGGCCGCGAATATATACGTCAATACCGTAATGCTCGCGCCGCAGGGCGTCAGCCTGAGCGCGGAGCTCGGCGTCATATCTGTCGGCGTTTATTATTTCGGCGAGCTCGCCATCGGTGAGAGCTAAAACATCCATTATATCATCTCCGCCTACCAGTATATCACAGTGGGCGGAAAAATTCAAGTATTATATGTGAGAAATAAGATTCACCGCGGTGCAGAGCAACGCGCCGACAACTGTGGGAATTGCCATTGCCCACAGCGTCCAGCGCAGGCTGCGGCTTTCCTTGTATATCGTAATGCAGGTGGTGGAGCATGGGAAGTGGCAAAGCGTGAAAATTACGAAGCACACAGCGGTTATAGGCGTCCAGCCGTTGGAGGTAAGCACTGCTCGCAGCCCCGCAAGGCTTTCGTATCCCGCAAGCGTTCCGCCGCCGGTATAGCCCATAAGGATAAGCGGGATGACGATCTCGTTGGCCGGAAAACCGAGGATGAAGCCGAGGAGGATCACGCCGTCGAGGCCCATAAGCCGTCCAAGCGGGTCGAGCATGGACGACAGCTTTACGAGCAGCGTTTCCCCGCCGGCGCCTATATTTGCGAGCAGCCATATTATAAGTCCCGCCGGAGCGGCAACCGCGGCCGCACGGCCGAGGACGTATATCGTTCTGTCAAAAACGGAGCGCACAATAACTTTGCCAAACTGAGGCCTGCGGTAGGGCGGCAGCTCCAGCGCGAAGGAAGAGGGAAGGCCCTTGAGCAGCGTGCGGCTCAGTACGGTGCAAACAGCCAGCGTCAGGCCGATTCCAGCAAGAATTGTTGCCGTCAGCAGCAGCGCGCGCAGGAAGCCGCCGCCAAGGACAGTGAACATGGTTATAACTGCAATAAGCGAGGGCAGACGGCCGTTGCACGGTACAAAAACATTCGTGAGCATGGCCAGAAGTTTATCCCGAGGTGAGTCTATAATGCGGCAGCCCGTCACGCCGACGGCATTGCAGCCGAAGCCCATACATGTGGTCAGAGCCTGTTTCCCGCAGGCCCCGCAGCGGTGGAATACAGCGTCCAAATTGAAAGCTACCCTCGGGAGGTATCCGAAATCCTCAAGCAGAGTAAAAAGAGGGAAAAATATTGCCATCGGCGGCAGCATAACTGATATTACCCAGCCAAGGGTGCGGAAAACGCCGCAGGCAAGCAGCGAGCAAAGTCCCTCCGGACAGTGAATGTCGGAGAGAAATGTATACAAATATTCCTCAAGCCGGCCAAAGATGGCGCTGAGCGCCGAGGAAGGGTAATTTGCTCCTATGGCTGTCAGCCACATTATGCCAAGCACCATCGCGAGCATTACAGGTACGGCGAAGGCTTTGCCCGTAAATATTCTGTCAAGCCTCCTGTCCGAGGACTGGACGCCCTTATTGCTGACGCAGGCCGCCGTGAGCTCCTCCACACGGTTTATAACGCCGCTCATAACTCGGCCGCGGATATCCTCGGGAGCGATGCCCTTTTCTCTAAGCCTTGCTCGCGCTTCTTCGGCGGCGCTTTCCGCCGCTTCGATAGCGGCGGCGCTCCAGCTTAAATGTTCCGCCAGACTTCCGGCAAAGCCTGTGTCGCCTTCCAGCAGACGCAGAGCCACCCAACGGGGGTCAAGGCCGCCGCACGGGGAGCCGGAAATGGCTTCGGACACGATATTTGCCGCCTCCTCAATCGAGGGGCCGAAACTTAATTTCAGCGGCGGATTATCTTTGATTTTTCCCGCAGAGGCCTTTAGCTCCCTTATCCCTTTTCCGCTGCGGGCTGCCATGGGAATAACCTTCACGCCAAGCAGCAGGGAGAGCTTTTCTGTGTCTACGCAGACTCCCTTTTTTGCCGCCTCGTCCATCATATTCAGGCATATAACCACTTTGCCGGTTATTTCAAGGGTCTGTACGGCAAGGATAAGGTTTCGTTCAAGGCAGGTGGCGTCGCACACGAGTATGATACCGTCGTGTCCGCCAAAGCATATATAATCGCGGGCGGCCCGCTCGTCGGCCGATTCCGCAAGGAGGCTGTATGTACCGGGCAGATCCACCACCTTTATGTCCGCTCCGCCGCTTAAGAAGCTGCCTTCGGCCAGTTCGACGGTTTTGCCGGCCCAATTGCCGGTGTGCTGGCGCGCGCCGGTCAGAGCGTTAAAAACTGTGGATTTTCCGACGTTAGGGTTCCCCGCAAGAGCAAGAGTCACGCTCAAAAAAATCACTCTCCTTACCCTAAGGTATGCTCCAAGGATAAAAAGAGTGATTTCAAGAATCATACTTTTCTGCACATAAGCACCGCAATTACTACAGCGATAAGCGCAACTCCCACATCTGCGAACACAGCCAGCCACATATTTGCAAGGCCGCACGCGCCTAAGACAAGCACCGCAAGCTTCACGAGCAGAGCGAAGGCTACGACAATAACAGCCGTGTTAAGCGTCTTTCTTGCGATTTTCACAGCCAGCGGCACCTTGGCCGGACTGTCATCCATTATAACCACATCAGCGGCCTCCATGGCGGCCTCGCGGCCCATCCCGCCCATGGCGATACCCACATCTGCTCCGCTGAGGGCCGGACTGTCGTTTATTCCGTCGCCGACAAAAGCTGTTTTACCGGCGAGGCCTTTTATAATGTTAAGCTTTTCGTCGGGCAGCACGGATGAGTGCACCTCGGTTATCCCCAACTCCTTTGCCGCCGCCTCGGCCGCGGGAGTGCTGTCGCCGGTAATGAGCGCGGTTTTTATGCCCATCTTTGCCAGTTCGGAGGCCGCGTCGGGGCTTTCGGGTCGGAGCGTATCGGCGAGATAGAGGGAGCCTATGTACTTCCCGTCCTTGAGCACGTGTACCGCCGTATTGGGGGAGTTGCTTCTGATTCCGGTCAGCGCCGTATTTCCGGCTACGACCTTCACGCCGTCAACCGTGGCCGAAACGCCGCCCACAAGCTCTTCAAAGTCCGTGATTTCAGCCTCGCCGCTATACAGAGGGGAGATCGCCCTGCCAATAGGGTGCTCGGAGCCGCGTTCGGCGCAGGCAGCAAGGCGGAACAGCTCTTCCCTGTCCTCTCCGTCAAAATCAACGAGCGAGAGTTCTCCGCGGGTGAGAGTGCCGGTCTTATCAAAAGCCACGGTATCCACGCCTGCCAGCCGTTCCATAAACACAGAGCCCTTGAACAGCACACCGCTGCGCGAGGCAAGTCCAATGCCGGCAAAGTATGTCAGCGGTACGCTGAGAACCAACGCGCAGGGGCAGGACGCCACAAGAAATATGAGCCCGCGGTGTATCCACGAGGCGAGATGTCCCACAAAAATCGGCGGAACAAAGGCAAGTATCAGCGCTGCAAACACGATTACCGGAGTGTAAACCACCGCAAAACGGGTGATAAAGCGTTCGCCGCTGCTTTTGTTCTCCCTCGCCTCGGTCACCATGCGGAAAATTCGCTCGGTGGAGGAGTCCTCCAGCTTTTTTGTGACCCTAAGCTGTATCGCCGAGCGGAGCGCAATCACGCCGGAGCATATCTCCTCGCCTTCGCTGTAATCCCTCGGCAGGCTTTCGCCTGTTATGGCTGAGGTGTCGGCCGTAGCGGAGCCTGAAATCAGCACGCCGTCGAGCGGAACGCGCTCGCCCGGGAGCACGGATATAATATCGCCGACTTTTACCTCCGCCGGAGCGACAATTTTTTCACCGTCATCCTCCACGAGGCGTGCTCGGTCCGGCCTCAGGCTGATAAGCTCGTTTATCGAATCGTTGCTCTTATCCACGGCTTTGTCCTGAATGTACTCGCCAAAGCCGTAGAATATCATTACGGCCACGCCCTCGGCGTAATCGCCGATTATAAACGCGCCGACGGTCGCGAGCGTCATAAGGAAGCTTTCATTAAAGACTTTGCCTTTAAACAGGCCTTTCACGGCCGCTATAACCACGTCCGCACCCGAGACTGCATAAGCTGCTATATAAAGCGGCAGCCGCTTTGTATAAAGGGCCGCTCCAAGCAAAATCAGGGCAATGATCAGGCGGGGGAGAAGCAGCGTTTCCTTTTCCTCGCCTTCCTCGCCGCAGCAGCCGTGTTCGTGTTCGTGCTTCCCTTCCGCGCAGCATTCACGCACGTTCATATAAGGCCCCTCCTTTCGTTTATGTGGTTGTAGCCTATCCTTATTATGTCGCCAATGTGGTCATCGTCAAGGGTGTAGTAGGTCTCCTTGCCAACCCTTGTTGCCTTGACAAGCCTGTTTTGGCGTAGTATGCGGAGCTGATGGCTCACTCCGGAGCTGCTGACGCCCACCACCTCGGATATGTCGCACACGCAGAGCTCGCTGCCATTGATAGCCTCGAGTATCTTTATCCTTGTGCTGTCTCCGAATAGCTTGAAAAACTCACTCAGCTCGAAAAGCTTATCATCTTCCGGCAGAAGGCTTTTAGCCCGAGCCACCTTTTCATCGTGAGTTTGAGTAATCTGACATTCGTCCCTCATTTCAAGGGGCTTGATGTTTTCGTTCATATAATCGCCTCCACAGATTATCATGTGAACAACTGCTCACATGATTATATTAGCATATATTGAGCAATGTGTCAATACCTTTTTTAAAATTAATATTTTTTTATTTTTTTGTGTTTACTTTACAGGGAAAATGTGATATACTTAATAAAATGTTTGTCGAAAATATACCCGCTTTTGATAAAGGAGAAGAATAAATGCTTTGTTCACGATGCAACAAAAATGTAGCCGTGCTTTTTATCTCTAAGCTGGAGGGCGAAAAGCGCGTAAGCGAGGGGCTGTGCCTGCCCTGCGCACGCGAGCTCGGGATTAACCCTCTGCGCCAGATGGCCGGCGGGCTGGACCTTGACGAGGAGACGCTTGAAAATATATCCGAACAGATTGGCGGCCAGATGAATGAGCTTCTCGGCGAAGAAAACGGCGAGGAAGTTGAAGCCGACGAGGAAATTGGCGGCCTGTTCAAGAATATTATGGGACTGTTTTCCGGCGATAAAAACAGCGGCCGACAGCAGAGTCCCGAGCAGGACAAGGACGAAAAATCTAAGCCTAAAAAGGAGAACAGGAAAAAATCGCTCCTTGACAGCTTCGGGGATAATCTGACCGAAAAGGCCAAGGCCGGCAAGGTGGACAGAGTTATCGGCCGAGAGCGCGAAATTGAGCGCCTTATTCAGATACTTAACCGCCGCGGCAAGAACAATCCTGTGCTCCTTGGCGAGCCCGGCGTCGGAAAAACGGCCATCGCCGAGGGCTTTGCCGTGCGCATTGCCGAGGGAAGGGTTCCGTCCAAGCTCAAAGATAAGGACGTTTATCTTCTTGATTTTACGGCCATTGTGGCCGGAACACAGTACCGCGGCCAATTTGAGGCCCGCCTCAAGGGTATTTTGAACGAGGCCAAAGCCCGCGGCAACGTGATACTGGTTATAGACGAGCTACACAATATTGTTGGCGCCGGCAACGCTGAGGGAGCCATGAACGCCGGAAATATACTCAAGCCCGCTCTTGCAAGGGGTGAAATTCAGGTTATCGGCGCGACGACGCTTGGCGAGTACCGTAAATTCATTGAGGCGGATTCCGCTCTGGAACGTCGTTTTCAGCCTATAACCGTGGACGAGCCCTCGGTTGAGGAGACCGTTGAAATCATAAAAGGAATAAAGGATTACTACGAAAATTTCCACCGTGTCAAAATAACCGACGAGGTCATCCGCGCGGCGGCCGTACTTTCGGAGAGATATGTAACCGACCGCTTCCTGCCCGACAAGGCCATTGACCTTATTGACGAGGCCGGCAGCCGAAGCAACCTCAAAAACGCGGCTCTCGCAGCCCTTGACAGTGTGAACAAGGACCTTGCCGAGGCCAAAGCCGAGCTTGACGGCATTTACGACGGGAAGGAGCTTGGCGAGGCTGACTACGCGAAGGCCGCTGAGATACGTACCCGCCAATGCGAACTTGAGGCTGAAAAGGCCAACCTTGAGGAACAGCTCGAAAATGTTTATCTCACTACCGAAGACATAGCCTACGTGGTGGAATGTTGGACAAAAATACCTGTTACAAAGATAACCGAGGAGGAAACCAAGCGTCTTATGTCGCTGGAGGAAAGGCTTCACAGGCGCGTTATAGGGCAGGATAAGGCCGTCAGCGCCGTCAGCCGCGCCATACGCAGAAGCCGCGCCGCTCTCTCCAAGAAGCGCCGCCCCGCGAGCTTTATTTTTGCCGGCCCAACGGGCGTGGGCAAAACCGAGCTTGTAAAGCAGCTTGCCATAGAGCTGTTCGACAGCGAGGAGGCTCTGATTCGCGTTGACATGAGCGAATTTATGGAAAAACATTCTGTGGCTAAGCTCATCGGCTCGCCCCCCGGATATATCGGCTACGACGACGCGGGCCAGCTCACCGAAAAGGTGCGCCGCAGGCCATACAGCGTGGTGCTGTTTGACGAGGTGGAAAAGGCCCACCCCGAAGTGCTGAACGTGCTGCTCCAAATCATGGATGACGGCCGCGTAAGCGACAGCCATGGTAAAGTGGTAAGCTTTGAGAACACAGTCCTTGTTATGACCTCGAACCTTGGCAGCGACTGGAAAAGCGAGGGCATAGGCTTTGTTAGGGAAAAGTCCGCCCGGAGTGAATCCAAGCTTACCGACGCTCTGAAACGACATTTCAGGCCGGAATTCTTGAACAGAGTGGACGAGATTGTGGTATTTGAAAGCCTCACCCGTGATGAACTCATGCGGATTCTTGACCTTATGCTCTCTGATCTCAACGATATGCTGGCCGAAAAAGGCATGGGCCTTGAGGTCTCGCCCGAAGCAAAGGAGCTTCTGCTTGAGCGCGGATATGACGAGCGCTTAGGCGCAAGGCCGCTGCGCCGCGCTATAAGCCGCAATCTTCAAGATAAGCTTGCGGATATAATCATTTCCGGCGAAAGAAAGGAAAAGCTGCGCGCCGTCGTTAAAGACGGTGAAATAGCGATAGAATAGTCAGAGTTTTACAAAAGGGAAAGGAGGCGACGGAGTGGCGACCTTTGAGCAAAAACTTGCAAGGGGCGATAAAACGGCCTTTGAGCAGCTTATACGTGAAAATCAGAATAAAATCTACGCGGTATGCCTTAATATGCTGAAAAATCCTCATGACGCTCAGGACGCCGCTCAGGAGACTTTCTTCAAGGCATATAAAACCGCCGCCTTATTTAAGGGATTAAGTCGGGTTGAAACGTGGCTGACGAAAATAGCCGTGAATACCTGCCTCGATATGCTCCGCTCCCGAAAGCCCACCGTTGATATAGACGAGGCCTACGATGTCGCCGCGGGGGAAACCACCGAGTCAATAGCCGATAAGAACGCTAAGGTAAGGGCGGTGCGTCAGGCTCTCGCAAGGCTGCCGGACGATATGCGCACGGTAATTGTTTTAAGGGACATCGAGGGGCTGAGCTACGAAGATGCCGCGGCGGCGCTGAAGCTAAACCTCGGGACGTTTCGTTCGCGCCTCTCACGGGCAAGGGAAAAACTAAAAAAAATTTTATTGGAAAACGGGGAACTTTTTTAACCTTTGTACGTCTAAATTATGAAAAAGGAGGTGGCCGGCATGAATTGTGAAAAATTCAAAAGCATTGTTTTTGAGCTTGTGTCTCAGGAACTGCCTGCGGACGAAGCAGCCGAGGCGCTGAGGCATGTTTCCGAATGTGCTGACTGCCGGAAGGAATACGAGGAAAACCTCCGCCTTGTGGAAGCCCTCCGCTTTGCCGGCGAGGCCGAGGCGCCCGACGACTTGCTGCAAAATGTTATGAGGCGTATAAACGCCGATAAAAGCAGGGGCTTTAATCGTGTAATAAAATATTGCTCCGCCGCGGCTGCGGCTGTAATACTTGCCGCCGGTGCGGTCGCGCTGCGCCCCGCTCTTGAATCGCGTTTTGCCGACGACAATAAGGCCGCCACCGAGGACGCTTCTGAGGTCGCTTTTATTGAAGAAAAAACGCCATTACAGGATACGCCGTCGGAGGCGGAAATCTCCGATGCTGACGATGCCGCGCTCGTGGCGACGTCTGATGACGACACGGTCACAACGCCCGAATCTAAGACGAATTCCGTCGAGCCAACTGCGCCAAGCATAGCGCCAGAGCAGCCTGAGGCCGCTGAGGCCGAGCCGTCGCAGCAGCTTCAGCCGTCGCATGAGGATAAGCCCGCTCAATCGCCAAGGACGGTTCAGCCGTTCAAAGAAGACGCCATGCCGGCACATGCCGAAGCAGGGGAGACCACCGCACAGCAGGACGAAGCCGAGCCAAGTAACGAGGAGAGCTTCGGGGATAAGGCCAAGACCGTAGCCGCAGACGACGCGCAAAAGCCCGTTACGGTCGTCCCGAAGAATACGGAGGAGGCTGTGGAAGAAGCCGTATCGCCGGCTAATTACAGCGGCAATCAGCCCATGGGCGACAACGGCATTATTATACCGGGTATGACATTTTCAACCGATCAAAACGATAAGGCCGACGATGTTTCAGCCGTTTCCTCGGCCGGTTCAAACTCCGGACGCGGCGGCGGCAGCGGCGGGGGAGCATCCGGCGGCGGAGCCTCGGTTAAACTTATTGCCAAAACAGTGATTTTTTCCGTCGATAAGGCCTATACTGCGGCCTTTGCTGTCGAAACCGAGGGCAAAACCCGCTCTGATGTCGAGGACGAGCTGAGAGCTCTCGAAATCCCTTACGAAATCAAAGAAATTGAGAAAAACTATACTGCCGAATATTTGAATAGCAATGAGGCGCGTCGCGCCGAAATCGAGTCGCTTTGCGCCAATGAGCGGTGTAGTATCGTGGAGAAATAGAATGGGAAGAATTACAAAAACCGTTATTCCTGCGCGGGACTTTGATCTTGAACACACATTTGACTGCGGCCAGTGTTTCCGCTGGAAAAAGGGAGAGGACGGCAGCTACACCGGTGTGGCCGGCGGGCGGGCCGCACGTCTCAGCCGCGACGGGGAAAACATTGTCATTGAGTGTGACGACGGGGATTTTGACGCTTTTTGGCGGGAGTACCTTGACCTTGACCGCGACTACGGCAAAATCAAAAAGGCCGTATCCGTCAACGACGTGATGTGCTCCGCTGTGGAGTACGGCTCGGGCATACGCCTGCTACGGCAAGAATTTTTTGAAACGCTGATATCCTACATAATATCGCAGAACAATTCCATACCTAATATCAAGCGCGTTGTGGAAAGGCTATGCTCCGCCTACGGCACGGGCTTTGATTTCGGCGGCGAAACCTTTTATGCTTTTCCCAAGCCGGAAGCTCTTGCGGTTCTTGAACCTGCTGATTTCCGAGCGCTTGGCGCCGGTTTTAGGGATCGTTACATAAGCGGCGCCGCGCGGCTTGTAGCTTCGGGCGAGCTGAGCGAGGCTGCCCTATGCGCCATGCCGACGTCGGAGGCCCGAAAGCTGCTGATGGAGGTCAAGGGAGTGGGGAATAAGGTTTGCGACTGCGTTTTATTGTTTTCGCTCGGTAAATATGACCTTTTCCCTACAGATACGTGGATAAATAAGGTTATGGCAGAGCGCTTCGGCGCTACCTCCGTCAAAACCGCAAAGAGCGAGGGCGAGCGCCTTTTTGGCCCGTACAGCGGTTTTGCCCAGCAGTATTTATTTTATTGGCGGCGTGAGCTCGACCGTGAACTTGGCAAATAACTTTTGGAATAAAAAAGGCTTTCCGATTTTGCGGAAAGCCTTTTTTCAGATTTTAATCTATCCAGTTATCATCCGTACCCCTCCACAATTCGGTGGAAACGGGGGTGAGGTCCTCGGCCTTGCCGAGCTTGGCTGTGTTCGCTTTGACAAGCTCGGAGCCCGTCATAACATCCTCGGCACAGAGCTCAGCCGCACATATTTTCGGGATTTCAAACACTCTTTTCATTTTACGCACCCTCCTTAAATTTCCTCAACGAAGTCCGGATCGCCGCCGTCTTCATCCATTATTTCGCCAATCGAATCTTCATCAAAGGAAAATTCGATTTCCTCAAGATAGACAACCTCTGCATCCATAGTGTTCAAACCCGCTATGGTGATATATGTTCCGTCCTCGCTGACAGCAGCCTCGGCAATGTCACCATCGCCAACAGCGTAGCTGACATTTGCAAAGCGAAGGCCGGCGTTTACAGCTTTTTCATTGAGTTTTACCGTATCATCGACAATGGCCATCAGCTTAGCGGTTTCGGGCGTGAGAGCCTTGTTCCCTTCGGCGTCTTTTACAATATATACGCCGCCTTTGTCAAGAACTTTTTTCGCTGCTTTAAGCTGCGCAGGGTTTATCTCGCCGTCAAAGGCATAATCCACAACCGCCTGTGCCACAAGGCTGTATATGCTCACGGGAGCCGTAGCGTCGCCCACAAATTCGCCGAGAGCCGCAGCCGCCCTGTACTGACGGTTGGTGTCGGCGGTGGAAAGGGCTATGCCCGTTTCTTCGCCGGAAAGGGGCTTGCCAAGGTCGGTTCCCTTGTCTGCTTCGGAATAAATCTTGATGGCGTCGGCAGGAGTGGCCGTAAAGTTAATTGTAAAATTTTCGCCGTCCCAGCCGAGCGAAGCCTCGGCGGTCGGGCCGTTAGTGAGCTTAAAGTCCTCGACGGAAAATTCTCCGGCCGCAATGCCGTTGCCGCCGCGAACCGTAACATTGGAAAGATCGCTGCCGGCCTTTGAGCGGAAGCTGAAATTATCGGCTATCTGAACCGTTTCGCCGTCGTCGTTCGTGACCCAAGCCGAATATTTTTTGTTTGATACGTCGGCAACGATGGTGAAGTGGTACAGCTTGCCGGCGGTATAGGTCGCTTCGTTGCTTTCTTTGTATTCCGTGCCGTTGTGGGCGTCAAATTTTCCGGAGGTGTTCGGGCGAACCGCAATTGCGTAATCGCCCCAGCCGGCGGGGGTAACCGCGGAGGAGCTTATTCCGATGAAGCCGTCGATATTATCTTTATTTGGAATAAGGTCAAATTCGATGTAGGCCTTATCGGTGACGGGGCCGCCTATGTCGCTGCCGGTCCAATCGGCGGTTGAGGTCTGCTCATGAGCGGATTTAGCCTTGACCTTTACCTTATATGCAACGGTCTTTATCTGCCCGTTATACTCGTACGTTGCGGTAAGGGTTACTTCGGCGTCGCCCTCCTCGGTGGCGGGGCGTGTAACCTTGCCGTCGGCCGATATTACGGCCTCGTTCGAGCTTGCCCAGCTGATAACCGTGCCGTAGCGGCCCTCGGTGGGAAGGTTAATGTCGTTTACCGCGCCGCCCGATACGGACATGGCTTCAATTTCCGCGTCAATTATAGCGTCGTCGCTCATGTCGGGGTTGGCGTCAAGGAATATCTCCGCTTCGCTGAGAGAACGGTAATAGAGATCAACATTATCAAAGCTGCCGGTCATATACGGGTCACCGGCGAACAGCGACTTGCCAAGGTAGGCCACAAGCCCCTCCGTGCCGATGTGCGAGGTTGTGAACACGCCGCCGTTGCCGTTCGCGACGGTAAGCCCGTCAGACTCGGCCACGATTTTGCCGTCCTTATATATGGCGAGATAGCCGGGCTTCACAACAAGGGCTATCCTTGCCCATTTGCCGTTTACACCCTCGGCGTCGGTATAGGCTTCCTTTTCAAATCCCTTGCTAGGTTGACCGGGGCCGACGTAACCGTTGCCGGAAATCGTTTCTGCAATACGCAAATTGTTTTTCCTCGCCCTAAAGAAGAGGTAGTGCATCGGATTTTGCGGATCGTTATCGGAATTGCCGAGAGCGAAGGTAAAGAAGTTGCCTTCCATTGAGCTCTTAAGGTCAAAAATCAGAGTAAAAGAATCGCGGCGGTCAAAGGTGCCCTTTGGGAATTCAAAATATGTTCCGCTGCTGCCGTCAAGGCCGAGCACCTTGCCGTGGCCTTCCTCCTCAGTTATAGCGGCGCTGCCCTTGAGCCTGTCCTTGACGATGCTTTCGTTTTCAAAATTATAGCTCAGGTCGGGGCCGCTTCCGTTTTCGCTTTCGGACTCGGGGCCGTATTCGGCAAGCAGAGCCTCGTATTCCTTGCGGGTAATGGGTATCATGCCGCCGTGCTTGGAGCCGGTGGGCATAACTACCTCTCCCGTACTCTTGACAAATTCACCGCTTGAAATATTCTCGGTGAGATAGGGAACATATACGCTGTAGTTATCGACGCACAGGGCGTACTGTTCGGTGCCGTTCACCTTATATATAGCGGGGCCTTCGCCGCCGATATTCTTGCTGTTAAAGGCATCCACATTCTTATACTCGCCGGAAGCGTGGTCGCTGACCATCATGTGGATCAATCCGTTATATTTGAAGAAATGGTAGAATTTGCCGTCGTCGGCATGAATAATTGTGGAGTCGATTGCGGCAACACGTTCGCCTTTTTCATTGTAGGGTATAAAGAATATCTCTGGCTCGCTGAAGGAGCGGAAATCGCGGGTACGGGCCACGAAAACCGTATCGAGCTCCTTGCCTTCCTTGGCCTTGAGCGCCATGTCCTTGCCCGAAGCATAGACGAGATACTCACCTGTATCGGGGTCGTATATAGATTCGGGGGCCCAAGCGCAGCCTATGTCCGTATTGGCAAACTTAACGGCCCTTTGCTCAGACCAGTGAACAAGGTCAGTCGATTCCCAAACCATTAGGTGCTTGCTGCCCGCGAGGCTCCACGGCCCCCATTTATTAATTGTGGAATCCCACGGGGCTTCGGTGTCGAGGTCGGTGGCTATAAGGTAGAACTTATCGCCGTAGCGGCTGCGCAACAAATAGGGGTCGCGCAGACCACGCGTGCCGAAAGTAGACGTAAGCACGGGCCAGTTGCCGTTGAGGTCTTTCCAGTGGTAG
Source organism: uncultured Clostridia bacterium (assembly GCA_947629005.1). Taxonomy (GTDB): domain Bacteria; phylum Bacillota; class Clostridia; order UMGS1883; family UMGS1883; genus JAFLUQ01. The sequence goes on along the minus strand of CANRCD010000001.1, from coordinate 244,937 downwards.
CCGTCCTCGCTGGTGGCCATGTGTATCTGAAGGTGCTCGGGGCTTTCGTTTACATTGCCGCGGAAATAAACGTAAAGGTAGGCCGCCATGTCCTCGTCCTTTATTGGCTCGAGGGCCTTTACCGTGAGGTCAAAGGTCTTTTCAGCAGTCTTGCCGTCAAGCGACACGGTGGCGGTAAGCTTTACGCTGTGGTCGCTGCCGTCGCGCTTCACAACGCCTGCGGGAGTGGTGTACGCGTCCTTCGTAACGGCTTCGTCGGTGATAACGGCCGTATCGCTCGATTTCCAGCTTATTTTCGCGCCATCCTTTTCGGTGGGAAGGTCGAGATTGTCCAGCACGCCGTTCTCGTCTGGGATAGTGAGGGAAGCTGCAATCTGCTCGGCGGTATATGTCGGAGCGGCGGCGAGTAAAGCTATTTCATCTGCTGTAAGCTCGCGCCCGTAGATGCGGAACTCGTCGATAAGACCCTCAAAGGTTTCATTTGCGACCTTTTTATCATCTTTTTTTATCGGCCAGTCGCCGCCGCCAATGCTTATATAGGATTCGGACGTAAAAAGGTCCGAAAGCTTAGAGCCGCTTTCCGCTGTGGCAACCATTTCCCCATCGACGTATAGGTCGGTCTTTTTATCTGTAAGGACAATGGCGACATGGCGCCAGCCGTCCTTCGCGGCGGCGGAAGGATATTTTTCGCCGGAAACGCCCGCAACCGAAGATTTGGTTTTATCGTCTCTGTCGCCGACATAGCGTTCAATCTTAATTTCATTACCGTCATCATAGAGCGCTATATATTTTTCCTGTCTGTACACCTGATCGTTCGTCGTTGGCGAAATAAACAGCGGCCACTTATCGCCGTAGCGGTTTTCAAAAAAGGAAATCGTAACCGCGTCTTTGCCGACAAGCAGATTATTATTCCCCTGCGCGTCGGTTATCATTACCCTGTTGGCGTAGCTTCCGCTGAAATAAGCGCCGTTGCCGTACAGCGCGGGAAGATACGATGCGGTCCCGAGGGCCTCGGCGCCGCCGGCCTCTGGCTCGAGCCATTTGTCGAAGCTCACGTAGGCTAAAAGGTCATTATCCATGCTGCCCTCCTCCGTTGCCGCTTCGGCCATGACTGCCGGAACCGCCGCCAAAACCATCGCCAAAGCGACAACCAATGAAAGAAATTTTTTCATTTTCTGTACCTCCTTTTTATTTAAAATAATTATATCATTAATTCTTAAAAAGGTAAATTACTGTTTATAGCTAAATTTATATCACATTTTCTCAAAAAAATTACTCTTGAAAATCGCTGCGCGGTATGGTAAAATAGAAGCGATTGGAGCGATACGTATGAAGTCAAAAACGGTTTTCGTCTGCAAAGAGTGCGGCAACGAGTCGCCCAAGTGGCTCGGTAAATGCCCCGGCTGCGGGCAGTGGAACACTTATATTGAGGAAAAAATCGAGAGGACAAGCTCCGCCGTGGCCGCTCCTTCGGCCGGCCTTGCAAAGAGCGTCAGAGGCCCTGCCATGCCTCGGAGCATAACCTCTGTTTCCACCGATACCGAGGAGCGCGCCTCGACCGGCAGCGACGAGCTTGACCGTGTGCTTGGAGGCGGCGCGGTTAACGGCTCGCTCATACTCTGCGGCGGCGAGCCGGGTATAGGCAAATCCACACTGCTTCTTCAGGTGTGCAGGTATCTTGCCAAAACCGAAACTGTGCTTTATATCTCCGGCGAGGAGTCGGAGCGGCAGATCAGGCTGCGGGCTGACAGGCTTGGCGCTCTGTGCGACGGTATCCTTGTCGCGAACGAGACCGATCTCGGAGCCATAAATGAAGCTATCGAAGCTGTAAAGCCAAAAACCGTTATAATTGACTCGATTCAAACCATATATAACGGCGACCTTCCGTCCTCGCCGGGCAGCGTAACTCAGGTGCGCGAATGTACAATGAGCTTTATGCGCACTGCAAAAAACCTCGGCATAACATTTTTTATCGTGGGCCACGTAACTAAGGAGGGCAGTATTGCCGGCCCAAGAGTACTTGAGCACATGGTCGACTGCGTGCTTTATTTCGAGGGCGAGCGCCATCAGAGCTACCGCATAGTCCGCGCTGTGAAGAACCGTTTCGGCTCCACAAACGAGATAGGCGTTTTTGAGATGTGCGACAAAGGTCTTATTGATGTGCCAAACCCATCGCATACGCTGCTTTCCGGCCGTCCTGTGGACGTGCCTGGCTCTGCGGTCGTGTGCTCTGTGGAAGGCACAAGGCCCATCCTCGCCGAAATACAGGCCCTCGTTTCAAAAAGCGTTTATCCCAACCCCAAGCGTATGGCTTCGGGCCTCGATTATAACCGCGCCTCGCTCATCATAACGGTGCTGGACAAGCGTACCAATCTTGATTTGGCGCTTCAGGATTCGTACATAAACGTGACCGGCGGTATCAGGCTGGACGAGCCCGCCACCGACCTTGCCGTTGCGGCGGCTGTGGCCAGCAGCGCGACCAACACCTCCCTCCCGAAGGATATGGCCTTTTTCGGCGAGGTGGGACTGACTGGCGAGCTTCGCACCGTAACGCAGGCAGCCCGTCGGCTCGCCGAAATTGAAAAAATGGGCTTCAAGCGCTGTATGCTGCCCTTCGACTCTCTTGGCGGTATTGACCGCGTAGGGCTGGAGCTTGTGGCAGTCAAGAACCTAACGGATATGCTAGCGTATATAAAAGGATGATTTTCATGAAAAAAATTACCTCTGCATTTTTATCACTTATTCTCATTTTTGCCGCTTCATCAGCACTTGCGGCTGAAGCTCCGGCCTCATGGGCTGAGCAGAGCTTTGCGCTGCTTCGTGAAGCGGGAGTGGCCGTGGAGGAGCACGGCGATTACTCCTCCCCGATAACCAGGCTCGAGCTTTGTGTGCTTGAGGCTGAACTTTGCGAGGCCGTGACAGGCGTTCCCTTCCCTGATGTGGAGGACGAGTTCTTTGCCGATACCGACGTTCCCGCGGTTAATTCCGCGGCCGCCCTCGGCCTCATAAGCGGGCGAGGGGACAGAATTTTTGACCCGAACGGTCTTGTTACTCGTGAGGAGGCCGCCAAGCTGTTTGTGAATCTGGCGCGCTATATCGCGCTTGAGCCCGAATATACGCCCGATGAATTCATCGATATGGGCAGCGTTTCGCCATGGGCTGCGGAGTATGTTGCCCAAGCCTCGGCTTATGGCTGCTTGACGGGCGACTATATGGGCCGTTTTCTTCCTGCCGAACGCCTCAGCGTTGAACAGGCCGCAGTCGTTCTGGCCAGACTTTACGCCGCCGCTGTGCCCGACGCGGCGCTGCCCGCGATGTCGGATAAAATTATCGTGACCGGTGATTACGTATATAACGGCGAATATAAGGATAACGATCCGGCTGAGGTCTTTACCGACGGTCCCATAACTACCAAGGAGGAAGCCGATGCGCAAATGACCGAAATAACCGTGGATATATGGGAGCTTAAAGACGGAGAAAAGGTTCCGGGGAAAATGACGCTCACTGTCCATAAAAATATAGCAGAGGCCACAAGGGCTGTGTTTGCCGACATATATAACGGTCCGGAAAAATTTCCTATTGACAAATACGGCACCTATTGCTATTCCTTTAGGACCACAGCGACATCGAGCCGTCTTTCGGAGCACGCAACCGGCACTGCTATAGACATAAACCCTGAACAAAACTACTGCGTATACCCCGACGGCTCCACTGTCGGTTCGCTTTATGAGCCGGGTGAAAACCCGTACTCCATAACAAAATTCGGCGACTGCTGGACTGCCTTTGTCAGTCACGGCTTTACTTGGGGCGGAGACGCGTGGAGCAGCCCGCAGGACTATATGCACTTTTCCTATCTTGGGAAGTAGGTGAAAAAATGACAAAAACGGTTTTTATAACCGGCGGCACCGGCGGGATAGGAGAAAGCGCCGTTCGGCTGTTCTCAGAAGAAGGCTGTAACACGGCCTTTACCTATTATAAAAATACAAAGAAAGCCAAAGAACTTGCCGGCCCGAGCGTATTTTCCGTGCAGTGCGACGTATCGGATACCAAAAGCGTGAATGAGGCCGTCCGCGCCGTAACGGAGCGTTTCGGCAAGATTGACGTACTGATAAATAACGCGGGTATTTCCCGTCAAAGTCTCTTTACAGATATTACCGACGACGACTGGGACGAAATGATTGGCGTGAACCTTAAGGGCTGCTTCCTGATGTGCAGGGCAGTTGCACCGCAGATGATATCCCGTAAGGACGGAGTTATAATCAACATTTCTTCTATATGGGGGGTAAGCGGCGCTTCGTGCGAGGTGCACTACAGCGCGGCAAAAAGCGGAGTAATCGGCCTCAGCCGCGCCCTTGCAAAGGAGCTCGGGCCCTCGTGCATAAGAGTAAACGCCGTGGCGCCGGGGCTTATAGATACGCCAATGAACGCTCATCTGAGCAAGGAGGATATCGGGGCTTTTACCGAAGAAATTCCACTTTGCCGCATTGGCAGACCTATTGACGTTGCCCGCACGCTGTTGTTTTTGGCGGGCGAAGGAGGGCGCTACATCACCGGTCAGGTAATCGGTGTAGACGGCGGATTTCTGATTTGACGCGGTAGCAAAAAGCGACAGCCTTCATACTATGTACTGTGGATGTTCCATAATATATAGTTTTAGGAGGATGCTTCCATGGAGGAAAGAATTTCAAGCTCCTTTGGCTGTGACGAAAAGGTCTGCATACAGACCGACCAGATATACGACAGCTGCCGCAGCAAGGAGTGTATTGAATGTCTGCGGGTTTTCCTTACCGAAACCGGTCAGGAAATCGTGGATAGGGCGATTGACGTGAAATGCCGCAAGGCTGAGGTAATCTGGGTTTTCCCGAATGTCGAGCCCCTCAGCTTTAACCGCGGTTACTACACCGTCGATCTGACATACTTTTTCAGAATAACCCTTGAAGTATACACAGGAGTTTCCCGCCCCGTAACCGTAGAGGGCCTTTCGTCCTTCAACAAAAAGGTAGTGCTTTTCGGCAGCGAGGGCAGTGCGAAAATATTCTCCTCTAAGTATAAGGAAGACAGCTTTGACCCCCAGCTTTGGCAAAAAACGAATATGCCCAAGGCAGTGGTTGATGTCAGTGACACAAAGGAGCAAAAAAAATGAACAGTATGTATGAAAAAATGAACAGGCAGCTTGCGTCTTTGCTTTCGGCGGATGACAGGCTTATTACAAACCTTTCAAACGCCTCCGCCCTTATAAATGAGAGCCTCGACGGTATTAATTGGGCCGGTTTTTATTTGCTTGAAGGGGACAGGCTCTATCTCGGGCCCTTTCAGGGGAAAACAGCCTGCGTAAATATCCCTCTGGGGCGCGGTGTGTGCGGTACGGCGGCGGAAAAAAACGAAACTCAGCTTGTGCCGGACGTTCACGAATTTTCCGGCCACATAGCCTGCGACTGCGCCAGCAGGAGCGAAATAGTGGTTCCGATAACCGTCGGCGGAGCCGTGGTCGGCGTGCTTGACATTGACAGCCCGAGCCTAGCCCGCTTCACCGAAGAGGACAAAGCGGGCCTTGAGAAGGCGGCGAGGATAATAGGCGAGGTTTGGGCCTCGTGCGCCAAATAAGCATAACAAAGCCAAAACGAGCGTACCTTAAAACGGAGGTGCGTTCTTTTGCGTCTTGCGGCATATTGCAGGGTTTCGACCGATAAAGCGGAGCAAAAGCTGTCGTTAGAGAACCAGCGCTGCTTCTATAAAAAATACGCCGAGGAAAACGGCCTTGAGCTCGTTCGGGTATACTGCGACGAAGGAATAAGCGGAAAACAGATGAAAAACCGCGCGGGCTTTCTTGAAATGATAAGAGACGGGGAGAGGGGAGAGTTCGACCTTATCGCCGTCAAGGACGTAAGCCGCTTTGCGAGAAATACCTGTGATTTTTTGAGCGGAATACGGCGGCTTAAATCGGCTGGGGTAGACGTGCGCTTTCTTGGGAGCAATTCAGCCGTTTCAACCGATTCGGAATTCATACTTACCATTTACGCCGCACTCGCCCAGCAGGAAAGTGAAAATCTGAGCAGGCGCATAATTTTCGGCAAAACCGAAACCGCCCGCCGAGGCAGGATGCCGAGAGTGGTTTACGGGTATGACAAGGTGGATAACTTTACACTCAAAATCAACGAACACGAGGCCAAAGTAGTATGTAAAGCCTTTGAACTTTACATATATGAAAACTGCTCCTGTTCTGCTATAGCGGATTTTTTCAATAAAAATGGCGTAAGCGGCAAGCTCGGCGGGCTGTGGACGCAGAAAACCATTAGCCGTATGCTTCGGAACCCTATTTATATCGGACTGCTGATAAATCATAAAACCACAACGGCGGACTTTCTGACAGGCAAAAGAAGGGAGCTTCCGAGGGAGGAGTGGTTTTGTCATAGCCGTCCGGAGCTAAGAATAATCAGCGACGAAGATTTTGCCCTCGCCGGGGAGATCCTTAAAAGCCGTGTCAGCGGCAGAAGTCGTTGACCCTATATGCCTCGGCACAAAGATATCCGAGCTTGGCGAGGGCTGCTGCAAGTACAACGACGATGACGCCGTTGACCTCGGCAACATTCCCGACTGCGTGCGCCGTGTGTTTGACGACCGCTTTATATGCGGCCGCGACCAACAGCGCAGGATTTACGTTTCTCTCGGCTTGTTCTCTATCATCAAGCTTGAACGTAATGTTCAGCTTCTTATTCCCGCTTACGACTTCTGCATTCCCGAAAAGGAATGTGTTGCCGCGGCGACTCCCGACGATCCCTGTGATCTTTTCGAAAAGATCAGCTTCCCCATTGATGAATTCTTCCCGCCTCAGCAGGATGCCTTTTCTGACGGTGATTCCGGCTGCGGCTGTAACGACAAATAATAAAAGGAGGGCGAAAGCCCTCTTTTTATTATGAAAAAATATCATAAAAACCTATTTACTTTTTTAAACCGTTATAGTATAATTAGTGCGAGGTGATAATATGAGTAAGCTCCTTATAAATACATATAACAAAAAAGCTACCATTAACAAAAATATCTACGGTCACTTTTCCGAGCACCTTGGGCGCTGCATTTACGGCGGACTGTACGTAGGTGAAAACAGCGATATTCCTAACGTGAACGGTATGCGTACCGATGTTGTGGAGGCGCTTAAGGCCATAAAGATCCCCGTGCTTCGCTGGCCCGGCGGCTGCTTTGCCGATGAATACCATTGGAAGGACGGCATAGGCCCCAAGGAAAGCCGCAAAAAAATGATAAACACCCATTGGGGCGGCGTTGTTGAGGACAACTCCTTCGGTACGCACGAATTTATGGAGCTATGCCGCCAGCTCGGCTGCGAGCCCTATATCAACGGCAACGTCGGCAGCGGCAGCGTGCGTGAAATGAGCGAATGGATGGAGTATATGACCTTCGACGGCCTTTCGCCAATGGCTAAGCTCCGCGAGGAAAACGGCCATAAGGAGCCGTGGAAGGTGAAGTACTTCGGCGTCGGCAATGAAAACTGGGGCTGCGGCGGCAATATGCGTCCCGAATACTATGCCGACCTATACCGCCGCTTTGCGACCTATGTGCGTAACTACGGCGAAAACAGGGTGTATAAAATTGCCTGCGGCCCCAATGTGGACGATTACCACTGGACCGAGGCCGTTATGCGCGCCGCCGGCCGCCATACGAACGCCATTTCGCTTCACTATTATGTTCATCCCCGCGGCTGGGCGGAAAAAGGCCCCTCGATAGACTTCGACGACAAAGAGTACTACATTACTATTGCCAAAGCCGTTTACATGGATACTCTCATCAAAAACCACCTCGGCATAATGGACCGCTATGACCCAATGCACCGCGTAGGCCTTGTCATTGATGAGTGGGGTGCGTGGTACACTTGTGAGCCCGGCACGAACCCCGGCTTCCTTTATCAGCAGAACACTATGCGCGACGCCATTGTGGCCGCTTATACGCTGAACATTTTTAACTCCCATGCCGACCGTGTTGTCATGGCGAACCTTGCGCAGATAGTGAACGTCATTCAGTCCGTTATTCTGACCGAGGGCGACAAAATGCTCCTTACGCCCACGTACCATGTTTTCGACCTTTATAAGGCCCATCAGGACGCGGTTCTTCTCGATAGCTGGCTCGAAACCGAGGAAATTGGCCGCGCACGCATGGGCGAGCACCCCTTCGCTCCTGAAATTACCTGCCCCAACCTTAGCGCCTCGGCCTCCGAAAAGGACGGCGTTATCACCGTCACAATATCCAACGCCAGCCTAACGGAAACTTATCCCGTTGACTGTTCGTTTGTCGGAAAGAGTGGAGAGGCCGTCACGGGACGCATTCTTGCGAGCGCGAGGGCCAACGACCACAATACCTTCGATGAGCCCGAACTTGTCAAAATTAAGCCCTTCGACGCTTTCAGGCTCGACGGCGAGAGCCTGCGCTTTGATATTCCGCCCTGCTCCGTCATGGAAATAACTGTGAAATAAATGAACTGCCCCGCTTCGGCGGGGCAAAATTTTTATTTTAGGTTGGCTTTTTTCTTTTTTCAGGCGTCTAATAAGTGTAAAGGCTTTTACGAAACAAACCGAAAGGAGGTAGGGGAGACCAATGGAAAAATCTGACTTTGAGGCCGGCTTTAGGGAAGCCGAAAGGTCGCTCTTCCTCATTGCGGTCGGGTATATGCACAACGCCGAGGACGCGAAGGACGCGGTTCAGGAGGCGGCGCTGGCCGCGCTAAAGGGACTGTCGGGGTTAAAAAATCCCGAGTATTTCAAAACATGGCTGACGCGGATACTCATAAATAAGTGTAAGGCCGCGCTGAGATCTAGGCGCGCCGCGCCCGAGCTTTCCGACAAAATTGGGGCGTTTTCGCGCATACCCGACGAGGAAATTGAGATTGTGGACTGCCTTTGCCGAATGGATAGCGGCGAGGCCAAATACATAACGCTGCGGTTTTACGGCGGTCTCACATACGAGGAGGCGGCGCGCTCGCTGCGTCAGCCTGTATCTACCGTAAAATTCAGAACGAAAAGGGCTTTGGAAAAGCTTAAGCAGATGTTGGAAGGAGATGCGGACGAATGAATCTTCATGATTTTGAAAACAGAATGAAGCTGCACGGAGAAATCATGCGCGAAAACACGGCGTCTCCCGAGGCGGATTTAAGAGAGGAGAATACGGAAATGAAGGTCAGCGTGAAAGGCATAGGAGCCGCGGTCGTCGCCGCGGCGGTAATAGTCGCGCTTGGGCTGACGGCCCTCGGCGCGGCCTTTAGGTGGAACGAAAGGTTTTTGGAATTTATCGGCGCAACGCCCGAGCAGGAACAGGAAATGACCGGCGCGTCCGGCTTCCCGCAGGTCAGCGCGTCGGACGGCGGCTGGACGTTTAACGTACTGCAAACCGTGACCGACAGCCACGCCCTTTATGTGCTGTTCGAGGCCGAATATCCCGAAGGGACGGAAATAACGGACGAAATGAATTTCGAGCATTATTCGCTTAACGCCGATTACGATTGCGACAGCTCGACCTTAGGAACGGTTGTAGAGGGGTGCAATATGCTGTCGCACGACGAAAACAAGGCCATCTTTATGGACGAAATTTCGGGCAGAGATAAGCTTAAGAGCGGCGAGCTGACGTTCAAGCTTAAAAACTTTGGGTATTACGCTTGGAACGACGACAAAACCGACTGTTGGTTCGTTCCGGTATGGGAAGGCGAGGTTAAGATGGACTGGGCCTTTGATTACAGCGTTTCCACGAAAATCGTTCACCCCAACGTAAAAATCGACTTCCCCGAGGCATACGGCAGGAGCGCGACGCTGACCGAGGTCGAGGTTTCGCCCCTGTCGGTTTGGCTGAAATTCGAGGGCGACGACGTTATGTCTGCGGTAGAGCCGGTGTACACATTCAGCGACGGCAGCGAGATAAGGCAGAGTATTTCGGGCGGCAAGGCCGAAAAAAGCAACTTCAGCTTTTCAAGCTTTCAAGACGAGAGAAGCGGTGGTATTACCTCCGTAGGCCGTCGCTTTGACGAAATACATGACGTGGACGACCTTGTGAGCGTTACAGTACACGGCGTAACCATTACTTTATAACAAAGGGGCCGTAAAAAAATAGCGCAGACCGTTCAAGGGCTGAATGTATTGATTTAAAGCCGCTTTGAGCATTATGTGTTTAGTAAAAAGCGATAAGTTAATGTAGAAAATCCGCTCAAATGAGCGGATTTTCGTTATTTTAAGCCCTCGAACTACGAACGAAAATCACCACTCGGCGTACTTATGTACGCCGTCGGGAGTGCTTGCTCGGCTGCTAAAGCAGCCTGCGCGAGCTGATTTTCGTTCGTTCTGCGCGATTTTTTCGGCCGGCCCCGTACCTCCAAGCTACAGAAGCCTGCAATTTTTATTTCCCCGCGCCGAAAAAGCAAGCGCCTATATGGCAGTAGCCGCCGGGGTTTTTATCCAAATACTTCTGGTGGTAATCCTCGGCCGGATAGTAGTTTTTAAGCTCCTCAATCTCGACGACAACAGGCTTTTTGTTCCTTGCGCGAACCTCGTCCGTGACCTTGTTTATTACCTCGAGGTCGGCGGGGTCGGTATAGTATATGCCGGTGCGGTAGGATATGCCGACGTCGCCGCCCTGCTTATTGAGGGAGGTGGGGTCGATAACGATATAGTATTTTTTTAAGACGTCTTCGAGGGAAATGACGCTTTCGTCATAGTCCACCTTTACGGTCTCGGCGTGGCCGCTTTTCTGGGCTTTAACGTCCTCGTAAGTGGGGGAGGCGGTATTGCCGTTCGCGTAGCCTACTTCGGTTGAAATTATACCGTCAAACTGATCCATATACTTCTGGACGCCCCAAAAGCAGCCCCCTGCAAGATAAATAGTTTTCATAACTGTTCTCCCTTCTTAAAATCGGCGAGCGGATTGCGCTCAATTGCGCCGCGAAGCTCCTCCTCGTCCACGTGGGTATATATCTGCGTTGTGGAAAGCTGCTCGTGGCCTAATATCTCCTGAAGTGCGCGAACATCGACGTTGCCGTGCTTGTACATCAGCGTAGCCGCCGTGTGACGCAGCTTATGCGGCGAATAGCGGCTCGGGTCAAGTCCCGCGCGCAGCAGATTTTTCTGTACCATTTTATAAACCATGTTATTGGAAATGCGGGATTTTTGCTTACTCAGGAACAAGGCGTTCCTGTCCTTAAGATTGTTTTTGGGACGAATTTTTAAATATTCGTTTATTGCCTCAACGCAGGACGAATTAAGGTATATTATGCGCTGCTTGTTTCCTTTACCAATAACTGTTAATTTATCGCCCGAAATATCGTTAATATTAATGCCCACTAACTCGCTAAGACGCATACCGCAGTTGAGGAAAAGTAGGATAATACAGTAATCGCGTACCTTAAATTCGCCGTCAACGGCCTCGAGCAGACGCTTGCTTTCGTCAAGTGTGAGATAAGTGGGCAGCCGTGCCGGAAGCTTGGGAGATTCGAGCTCCTTGGTGACATTGACCTCAAGCACGCCGGCCTTGGTAGAAAGGTAATTAAAATAACTCTTAAGGCAGGAAACCTTTCTGGCGCGTGAATTGGCGTTATTGTCACGCAGGCGGTTCGTATATGTAAGGAACTCGTACATATCGTCAAGGGTAACGCCGCGCAGAAACGCGTCGTCAATGTCGGAGCAGTCTATTTCGTTAAAATCATCAAAATCCGCAAGTCCGCGCGAGCATTTCATGAATCTGAAAAAAGTGCGCAAATCGTAATAGTATTCATGAACGGTTTTGTCAGACTTGCCCTTAATGTTGCTCATATAGCTCAAAAAGCTTTTTGCCGAGCGCGGCAAGTCGTCCTCTTTGAACACGCTTTTAGGCATAGCCGCGTAATCTCCCCTCCAAAAATTCCTATCCCCAATTCAACAAAATTTTTATTTTGTTGAATTACCTGTATTTATTTTACCGCATATCTCCCCGAATGTCAAGATATTTTCACCATTTTCTACAAAAAAACTTGAATGTGCTTCTTAGGCGTGATATAATAAAAATATAGAATATAACAAAGGAGGAAAAATGTTATGAGTTTTATTGACGGAGTTATGGGCGTGTTCAAAAAGTTCCGCGAGGCCGCCAAGGCCGGCAAGGACTTCAACCCCATGCTTGAGGACGTTGAAAAGGAGATTGAAAGTCTCCACGCCGCGGGCAAGCTTGACGACGTTATCTACAAGGCCGAGCAGTCCTACGTAAAGGAGCACGGCGAGTATCAAGGCAAGGAAACTCACGCCAACGCCGCCGACAGCACCGCCGACGTACACGCCTTGAAGCATTTCATCGAGACGCTTTCAGAGGCGGACGATTTGGAGCCTGCCTTCAAGGAAAAGGTCGCCGCGCTTATGGATACCTATCATAAAATGATGGATATTCTCGGGCCGCTCGGCAAAATCTGAGCCCTCCGCCCTATTTTAGCACCTAACGGCATGGCTTTTGCCATGCCGTTATTTTTGTGCCTAAGCTTCAATATGCCACTTAACGCCGCTGCGTGTATCCTCCAGCACAACGCCCATGCCCTTAAGGCGGTCGCGTATTTCGTCGGATTTAGCCCAATCCTTATTTTTTCGGGCCTCGGCGCGTTCGGCTATCAAGGCCTCAACCTCGGCACTGATGTCGGCTTTGCGCTCCTTTTGCAGCAGGCCGAGCACTCCGCCAAGCTCCTTAAGCGTATCGGCGCAGCGTTCGATGTCGGCGGAGCTCATTTCCTTCGCGGAATTGATAAAGCGCACGGCCTCGAACAGCACGGATATGGCGTCGGCGGTGTTGAGATCATCCTCCATTGCGGCTATAAAGCGCTCCTTAAAGCCGTCCATCGCGGCGCATATACCCTCGTCAAGGGCTCCCTCCGGCGCGGTTTTCGCTAAGTGCTCCAGATTACCGAGGCAATTATACATCCTTTCAAGGCCGGCTTTTGCCGCGTCCATAAGCTCGTCGCTGAAATTAATCGGCGTTCTGTAGTGGGCCGAAAGCATGAAAAAGCGAATGACCTCGTAATCGTATTTTTGCGCTATGTCGCGTATCGTGAAGAAGTTTCCCAGCGATTTGGACATTTTTTCGTTGTTTACGTTTATAAAGCCATTGTGGAGCCAATAGTGCGCAAATGGCGCGTCATTGGCACATTCGCTTTGGGCTATCTCGTTTTCGTGGTGCGGGAAAATCAGATCAAAGCCGCCGCTGTGTATGTCGATGGTCTTGCCGAGGTAGCGATTCACCATGGCGCTGCACTCAATGTGCCAGCCCGGGCGGCCTACTCCCCAAGGACTCTCCCAGCCTATTTCGTCGTCCTTGCGCTTCTTCCAAAGAGCAAAATCCATCGGGTCGCGCTTGCCAGGCTCAAGCTCCTTGCGCACGCCGCTTTCAAGATCGTCAAGAGGCTGGTGGCTCAGTTTACCGTAGTCCTTGAAGCTTTTCGTCGCAAAGTACACATCGCCGTCCACCTCGTAAGCGTGGCCCTTCTCTATTAATACCTTGACGGTGTCGATAATTGCGTCTATATTTTCGGTAGCGCGGGGGTGGATGGTGGCCCTTCTGACGCCAAGGCCCTCGGCGTCAACAAAATATTCCTTTATGTATTTGTCGGCTATCTCCTTAACGGTGCAGCCTTCTTCCCTCGCCTTGTTGATGAGTTTGTCGTCGACATCGGTGAAATTCTGCACAAACGTCACTTTATATCCGATATATTCCAAAAAATTGCGCAGGCAGTCAAAAACTATAAAGGGACGGGCGTTCCCAAGGTGAAAGAAGTTATAGACAGTAGGCCCGCAGGAATACATCTTTACCTCGCCGGGAGTTATGGGAACGAACTCCTCCTTTTGCCGCGTAAGAGTGTTGTATAGCTTCATGGGGTATTCTCCTTTGCCGAAAATCTCTGTCTACTATTATATATCAGACTGCCAAAAATTACAACAGGTAAAATGAAAATTTTTTGATAAAAAAGCGGCCCATAGGGCCGCTTTTTATTTCATCTTGGGCTTCGCCACAAGCGACGCAATCAGCGCGAACAGCACCACGGCGGCAATGCCTCCGGCGGTGGCGGAAAGTCCGCCGGTGAATATGCCGAGAAAACCGTTCTCGCCTATCCCCTTCTTAACGCCCTCGAACAGGGCATGGCCGAAGCCAAGCAGCGGAACGCTGGCGCCCGCGCCGGCAAATTTCACCAAGGGCTTATACACCCCCACAAGCGAAAGCAGTACTCCGCCCACAACGTAGCCCGTGAGCAGCCTTGCGGGAGTGAGCTTTGTTTTGTCGATAACGATCTGTCCGACAACGCAGATTAGCCCGCCCACTATAAACGCTTTTACATAGTCCACAGTCAATACCTTCTTTCTGATTTCTTCAAGAGTATTGTTTGCGGAGCGGGCGATTTTATGCTAAATATTCGGTATTTGCCAGTTTATGGGCGATTTAAGCACGCTTATAAGGGCCTCATTTGCCTTACGGAAATGCCCGCAGCCGAAAAAGCCTCGGCTTGCGGAGAGCGGACTCGGGTGCGGAGCTTCAAAAACAAAGTGGCGTTCACGGTCTATGAGTTCGGCTTTTTTACGGGCGTTGCCGCCCCAAAGCAGAAAAACAACAGGGTCGCGGCGGGCGCTGAGCTCGGCTATTACTTTATCGGTAAAGGTCTCCCAGCCCATGCCGCGGTGAGAATTGGCCTCTCCCCTTCTCACGGTGAGCACACTGTTGAGCAGCAGCACGCCCTGCTGCGCCCATGGCATAAGATAGCCGTTATTAGGAATAAAACATCCAAGCGAATCGCGCAGTTCCTTATACATATTCATAAGCGATGGCGGCGCGGCAACGCCCGGTCGCACCGAAAACGACATCCCGTGCGCCTGTCCGGGCTCGTGATATGGATCCTGCCCCAAAATCACGACCTTTGTGGCCCTGTACGATGTGACCTTAAGGGCCGAAAACAAATCATACATATCGGGGTAAACCTCGCCTCGGGAGTATTCGTCCTTCAAAAAGGCGCGCAGGCGAAGGTAGTAATCCTTGCGGAACTCGCCGCCAATAACCTCATCCCAGTCGTTGCCAAGCTTAACCATTGCTATCCTCCGTACTATCGTCACAAATACTTTTCCATGATCTGATTTTCAAAGTCTACGCCGCGGCGCGTAACTCTTTCGGTTCCGGCCACTCGATAGCCGCGCCCAAGGTAAAATGGGCGGCCCGTTTTGCTGGCGGCAAGGCGCACCCTGCCAAGATTGCGCTTTCTTGCCCAGTCCTCTACCTTATCCATAAGAGCGGTGGCCACGCCGCGGCGAACGTAGTCAGGGTGGGTAAACAGGCGGTTCACATAGCCGTCGGCCTCCACGCAGACAAAGCCAATGATCTCTCCTCTTTCCACCATGACCCAGTTGAAGCTGCGCATAAGCGAAAGACGGAACTTTTTCATATCCATGTTGAGCGGCGCCCACGCCTCCAGCTCGTCAGGGGTGTAATCATTCGTACAGAGCGTATGCACCGAGGAATAGAGTAGCTTTGCCAGCTTGCCGCACTCGGTTGGATACATCCTTCTAATCGTCATTGACACACCTCATAATATACAACACCGCCCACATACATTTGGCTGTATGTGGGCGTCGATGCTTCAAATATTAGTTTATTTGAATTTCCGCTTGCGGGCCGCTTCGGACTTTTTCTTGCGCCTTACGCTGGGCTTTTCGTAATGCTCTCTTTTGCGAACCTCGGAGATCACGCCGGCCTTAGCGCACGAACGCTTGAACCTTCTAAGGGCACTATCTAAAGACTCATTCTCTTTGACTCTAACCTCAGACATCTTTAACCCTCCCCTCGCAGCTACAACGGAAAAGTAACCGCATATAGTAACATAATAATTATAACATAAAATAAAAATATGTCAAGTGCTTTTTGAAAAAAGTTTGTTAACAGTTGTATATTTTATAAAATAGCGATACATATCTCCGCCGGCTAATCGGCTATTTTCAGCGGAACAAAATCCAGATAATCAGCAGAAACAAGCAGACATCCCGTCCCTTTGGGACGATACTGCCGTGCAGCTTGGCCGTGAAGATGACCGAAAACGCATGTGTGCACGCGGTAGCCGCTGAGAAGGTCCAGAAAGCCGTCGTCCGGCGGATAATGCAGGGCGGCAATTATAGGCTTGCCAAGCTGCTCGCCGTCCTTTAGAGCCATTTCGAGGCGTATTAGCTCACGTTTATATATTACCATGTCGCTTTCGGTAAATTCTTTATCCGAGGGGGAAATCCACCCACGGGAAGCGCACACGGTCCAGTCGCCGCAGTCAAAGGCGTTGTTTTGCAAAAAATGTACGTTTTTTATGCCAAGCTCATCCATAAAGGCGTTGAACTTAGCCTTGCTCTCCCACCAGTAATCGTGGTTGCCCTTGCTCATCAGTTTTATACCCGGAAGAGCTGCGAGAAACTCAAAATCGGGACGGCTGTCACGCATCCGCATTGCCCACGAAAAATCGCCGTTCATAATAATGTAATCGTCGTCGGAAAGCGCCTGCATATTGCGCTCTATTTTTTCAACATAGCCGTCCCAATTCCCGCCGAAAACGTCCATCGGCTTATCCACACCCAACGGAAGGTGCCAGTCGCTCATCGCATAAATTGCCATGTTTTTCCTCACATATTTTTTTATTAAATACAGAAACTAAACACGTGCATAAGCACAGTGGAATCGAACCCCGTACGCCGTGAGGAGGTTATTATCCCGTATGCTACGTCAAAGAACCGCTTGGAATACTGACGCCTGCCGAGCATTTTTTAACGCGCATGTGAGAAATTTCGCCGCTTTAAACTGTCAGGAGTTTGATTCCCCTGTGCTTATGCGAAAAATTTGAAAAGAGGTAACAACCATGAGCAAAGCTTACAAAACAGACAAAACTATCGACGGCGTAAAGTGCGAAGTCGCTGCCTGCGATTTCCACACGCCCGATGACAAATGCAGCGCCAGCGGCATACACGTAGGTTCAAAGCACAGCTCCACCAGCCAGCAGACCGACTGCGAGACCTTTTGCAACAAAGAGGACTGCTGCTGCGACAAAACCTCCACGGACAGCGAAAAGTAAATCTCGCCAGTGAGCCGCCCTCAGCGGCTCTTTTTTAAGACAAAAACTCGCTTACTACGCCCTTCATCATAGTTTTATCACACACAGTCTCAAAGCGAACGTCCTTATACTCAAGTCCGGCAAGGCTATTCGGTATTCTGAGCGAAAAGCGTTCGCCTAAAAGACGCAGCAGCTCGAATTCGTCCTTATCCTCAACGGCCTCGGCCCCGAGAATAGCCTCAAGCACATCGCAGTTAAACTTAAATGGGCTGGCGGTGGAGGCAATTATCGTCTTAGTGCTGTCGCCGGTCTCCTCCATATAGCGTTCATGCACGGAAACAGCCACAGCGGTATGGGGATCGATTACATAGCCGAATTCGGCTTCAGTTTTCTTAATTGTTTCGCGGCACTTGTCATCGTCGGCAAAGCCGGCATAGAAATTGTCGGCCACGAGGGCTGCCAGTTCAGGCGAAACTGCATATTTTCCGTTTTCCTTGAGCTCGTTCATGCAGCGTTTTATCTCTGCGGTGTTGCCGCCAGAGAGCAGGTATAGCAGCCGCTCAAGGTTTGAGGAAATGAGTATGTCCATAGACGGAGAAATGGTCGTGTAGAACGGACGATTCTTATCGTATGTGCCGGTTTTTATGAAGTCCGTCAGCACATTGTTGGCATTGGACGCACAAATCAGTTTACCCACGGGCAAACCCATCATCTTAGCAAAATAAGCCGCAAGAATGTTGCCGAAGTTGCCGGTCGGCACGCATATATTAACCACGTCGCCCATAGTGATTTCTTCGGCCTTGAGCATATCGCAGTAGGCAGAAAAATAGTAGACTATCTGCGGCACAAGGCGGCCCCAGTTAATGGAGTTTGCGCTGGAAAGCGCCTTGCCGCGGGCTGAGAGCTCGGCCTCGTATGCCTTGTCCGTAAAAATCTCTTTAACGCCCGTCTGCGCGTCGTCAAAGTTGCCGTTAACGGCGCTGACAAAAACATTATCTCCTTCCTGCGTGCACATCTGAAGGCGCTGTATGCTGCTGACGCCGTTATCGGGGAAGAACACGACTATCTTTGTTCCCTCAACGTCTCTGAAGCCCTCAAGGGCGGCCTTGCCCGTATCGCCGCTGGTGGCAACAAGAATGACTATCTCCTTGTCCATACCGGTCTTTTTTGCGCTTGTCGTAAGTAAATGCGGCAAAATCTGGAGCGCAATATCCTTAAAGGCACAGGTAGGACCGTGCCAGAGCTCAAGTATATAACGGCTCTGGTCCAGCTTATACACCGGAGCGATGGAGTTGGTCTCAAACTTTGCCTTGGTATAGGCTTTATTCACGCAATCCTCAATTTCCGAAGCCTTGAAGTCGGTCAGAAACAGGCCGAGCAGCCTTTTAGCCCGCTCATTATAGCTCATGGACACCATTTCCGCAATGTCACTGAGGGCGAGGGCGGGAATTGAATCGGGAACAAAGAGGCCGCCGTCGGCCCCGAGACCCTTGACAATGGCCTCGGCCGAGGTTACGCTTACGTTTTCGTCGCGGGTGCTGTTATACTTCATTTTATCATTACCTTTCAATTACTTTACAACGAGGTTCACAAGCTTATCGGGAACGGCGATGACCTTAACAACCGTCTTGCCATCGGTCAAAGCCTTCACGCGTTCGCTTTCGAGGGCAATAGCCTCAAGCTCGGGCTTGCCAAGGCCGGCGGGAACCATAATTTTTTCCTTAACCTTGCCGTTTATCTGAAGAACTATTTCAATTTCGTCGTCAACGGTCTTGGTTTCATCGAATTCCTGCCAACTCTGATTACTGAGCACAGTTCCAAAAAGACTGCTGTAAAGCTCCTCGGCCGCATGGGGCGCAAAGGGGTAAAGCAGCGTGAGCAGCGTTTTGTACTCGGCATGATTAACGCTGCCAACCTCATATATGACGTTCACAAGCGACATCATAGCGGCGATTGCGGTGTTGAATTTCATAGCCTCAATGTCGCCGCTGACCTTTTTGATAGTCTTGTGCATGGCGGTCATTAGCTCCGGACGGTACTCATTGCCGTCCACAAGTTTATCCGAAAGCGCCCATACCCTGTCAAGGAAACGCTTGCAGCCCTTAATACCGTTATCGCTCCACGGAGCGGCCTGCTCGTAGTCGCCCATGAAGAGGACGTAAATCCTCAGCACGTCGGCGCCGTAAACGTCCACAACGTCGTTAGGATCGACTACATTTCCCTTTGACTTGCTCATCTTGTCGCCATCGGGGCCAAGGATAAGTCCCTGTGCGGTGCGCTTTGCGTAGGGCTCAGGGCAGGGAACGACGCCTATATCGTAAAGGAATTTATGCCAGAAGCGGGAATATATCATGTGTCGGGTAACGTGCTCCATTCCGCCGTTGTACCAGTCTACAGGCATCCAGTACTTGAGCGACTCCTCGGATGCGAGAGCTTCGGAATTATTCGGGTCGCAGTAGCGCAGGAAGTACCACGACGAGCCGGCCCACTGAGGCATGGTGTCGGTCTCGCGCTTGGCGTCAGCGCCGCATTTTGGGCACTTGCAATTCACAAACGAGTCGATTTTAGCGAGCGGACTCTCCCCTCCCTCGCCGGGCTCAAAGTTTTCGACCGGCGGCAGACGAAGGGGCAGCTCGTCGTAGGGCACAGGCACTATTCCGCAGTGCGGGCAGTGAACAATCGGTATCGGCTCGCCCCAATAACGCTGGCGGTTAAAGGCCCAGTCCTTCATCTTGTACTGTACGCCTCTCTCGCCGCAGCCTTTTTCCTCAAGTATGGCGAGCGCTTTCTCTATGGCGTCCTTTTTGTTGGTTATGCCGTTGAGCGGGCCGGAATTGACCATTTCACCATCGCCGGTGTAGGCTTCCTTTGATATGTCGCCGCCCTTTATTACCTCTATTATGTCTATGCCGAACTTATTTGCAAAGTCGTAGTCACGGCTGTCGTGGGCGGGCACGGCCATTATCGCGCCCGTGCCGTAGCCCATCATTACGTAGTCCGAAATATAAATCGGAATTTCCTTGCCGTTTATGGGATTTACGGCGGTGAGGCCGTCTATTTTTACGCCGGTTTTGTCCTTGACGAGTTGAGTGCGCTCAAACTCGCTCTTTTTGCCACATTCCTCGCGGTAAGCGTCAAGCTCGGCTATGTTGGAGATATTGGCGCGGTGTTTTTCGATCATCGGATGCTCGGGCGCGATTACCATAAAAGTCACGCCATAGAGCGTGTCGGGGCGGGTGGTATAAATGCGAAGCGTCTCGCCGTTTTCCTTGACGGTGAAATTTACGAACGCACCGGTCGATTTGCCTATCCAGTTCTGCTGCTGGAGTTTCACGTTGGGAAGGTAGTTTACCTCCTCGAGGCCTTGGAGCAGCTTATCGGCATATTCCGTTATTCGCAGGTACCAGACCTCCTTAGTGCGCTGAACAATGTCGCTGTGGCATATATCGCACTTGCCGCCCTGCGAGTCCTCGTTAGAGAGGACGACCTTGCAGCTCGGGCAGTAGTTGACAAGCGTCTTGTCGCGAAATACGAGGCCATTTTCAAACATTTTGAGGAATATCCACTGAGTCCACTTATAGTAATTTTCATCGGTTGTATCTACAACCCTCGACCAGTCAAAAGAAAAACCTACCCTCTTAAGCTGCTCGGTAAACTTTTTGATGTTGTTGTCAGTCACCTTGCGAGGGTGAACTCCCGTCTTGATAGCGGTGTTTTCGGTGGGTAGGCCGTAGGCATCAAAGCCTATCGGAAACAGCACATTATAGCCCTCAAGGCGGCGTTTGCGACTCACCACTTCAAGGCCGGAATAAGCCCTTATGTGGCCCACGTGCATACCCGCCCCGCTGGGATACGGAAATTCCACAAGCGCGTAAAACTTAGGCTTAGAGCTTCCCGTAACGGCCTCGAAGGTTTTGTGCTCCTCCCAGTATTTTTGCCATTTAGGCTCTATTTCCTTAAAATTATAGTCCATGATGGGTCCTCCGTTCCGCCGCCCGTGGCGGCAATTTATCAGTCCTTTGTAAGAAATTCGTTTATATCTACCCGCTCGGCCTCGCTCCAAAGTCTTTCAAGGTCGTAAAACTCGCGGTTCTGAGCGGTGAAAATGTGCAGGATAACGCCGCCGAAGTCGCAGAGTATCCAGCCGCTTTCGTTCTTTCCTTCAATTTTGCGCGGCGGCTCGCCGAGCTCACTCATTTTTTCGTCGGCCTCGTCGGCCAGCGCCTTAAGCTGCGTTAGGCTGCCGGCGGTGCAGATAACAAAATAAGAAGCGATTATGGTACTCTCCTCAACGCGGATGGCGCTGATGTTACCGGCCTTTTTCGCGTCAAGAATCCTGACGAGGTTAGCAAGCTTTTCCCTGTCGTTCATTAATTTGACTTCCTCCTGTTTTCAATCAAGAAATTCAGGGCGTAAACCGAATCCGGATGGATGAGGCTGCCCTTCTTTATCACAAAGCAGATTGAGCTGCTGATACCGTGTATGAGCGCGCCGTCCGCGTCGCCCTGTTCCAGCATTCGCCTTAGCTCCGCCGACTGCTCCATCTTCCTTCCGGGCTCGGTCATGTCGGCTATGTATATCACCTTTTCAAGCGGCGTCATATCGGCCTTTGCCGTGGTATGATAGTATATGGCGCTTAGTATCTCCGCGTCGTCCACGCCGTAATCCGCCTTTGCGACGGTGGGGCCGATAAAGGCGTGGATGAGCGCCTTTTCCTTCATGCAGTAGGGGTCGAGCTCAACGCCGTATTTCTCGCAGTATTCTCGCGTCCTCTCGGGCGAAAAATTTTTCGCGCAATCGTGGAGCAACCCCGCGACGTAAGCCTTATCGGGATCGGCGCCGTACAGCGGCGCCCACCGGCGCGCTTCGGCCGCCACGCCAAGAGTGTGGTTGAACCTATGCTCGTTGAGCTCGGTCTTTAAGCGGGCTATCATTTGCTCCTCTGTCATAAAGCACCTCGTCCGTAAAGTTTATGCTCGATTATATATTCCTCCACCGTTTTCGGCACAAGCGAGGCTATACTCTCTCCCCTGCCAAGCCGTTCGCGCAGAAGCGTGCTTGATATATCAATATTTCCGGCGTCTATTGAAATTGCCGGCGGGCTTGCCGTAAGACCGTCCCTCGGATAAACGGCAAGCGTTGCCTTGGCTGTTATGCGCCACGGCTGATACCAACTGTTAAAATCGCGGTACGAATCACCGCCGATAATGAAGAATAATTCATCGGCGGGGTACATCCTGGCAAAATCCTCGACCGTCTCGGCGCTGTACGACACGCCTCCGCGGCGGTACTCATAATCGCAGACCGCGAAACCCGTGCCTCGCAGGGCGGCGAGCGTCATCGCAAGCCTATCCTCAAACGGAGCCATCGCTCCGTCCTTGTGCGGAGGCCGCCACGTGGGTATAACGATGAGTCTGTCAAGCGAAAGCTCGCGTGCGGCAGCGCCGCATACGGCCAGATGTCCGTTGTGAAAGGGGTCGAATGCCCCTCCGAAAAGCCCAACTCTGCCCAAAGCCCTCACCTCTTGCTCGCGGAGGGGAGCTCTATCTTTTTATTGTTCTCACTTTCGCGGTAGATTATCAGCTTATTGCCGATACACTGTACCGGCTCTGCGCCGGTGGCCGCGCAAAGTTCCTCGCTGACGGCACGGGCGCTCGTTAAAGCGGTTTCGAGCACCGTTATCTTGATTAGCTCGCGCGCCTCAAGGGCCTCGTCTATCTGCTTTATAAAATTATCGTTTATTCCGCCCTTACCAACCTGAAAAATGGCGCTTTGCACATGGCCGATACCGCGCAGGTAGGCCCTCTGCTTTGAGGTCAAAGCCATAAACCGCACTCCCTATTCAACAAAATCAAACTCCAGCTCGTACATACGCACCGAATCGCCCTCTCCACAGCCTTGGGCGCGGAGAGCGTCTATTATTCCCTTGCGCCTGAGCGCCCGCTGAAAGTACTGGAGGCTCTCGTCGTCGTCAAAATTCACCCCACGCAGGAGCTTTTCCACGTACGGTCCCTCCACAATATAGCGCTCGCCGTCGCGGCTTACGGTAAAGTCCTCGCCGGAAAGCTCGTCCTCTTCCTCAAACTCAGGCTCGAAAACGGCGATGGGTTCCAGCGTTTCAAGCAGAGACGCCGTATAGCTTATCAGTTCGCGTACTCCCTTGCGGCTGGCGGCCGAAATCTCAAAAAAAGGTAATTTTTTTTCGTTTATATAATCCTTAAATCTGTCAAGCAGCGTCGAATCGGTCATTATATCCGTCTTGTTCGCGGCTACGATTTGCGGCCTCTCGGACAGAGCGGAGCTATAGAGCGCGAGCTCCGCGTTAATTTTTTCAAAGTCGTCAATCGGGTCGCGCCCCTCTATTCCACTGACGTCCACCACATGGATTATGACTCTTGTTCGTTCAATATGGCGCAGGAATTCGTGCCCAAGGCCCACGCCCTCGTGCGCGCCTTCAATGAGGCCGGGAATATCGGCCAGCACAAAACTCCTCCCCTCGCCCGCGTCAACTACGCCGAGGTTTGGTTCGAGAGTTGTGAAGTGGTAGTTGGCAATTTTGGGCCTTGCCTCGCTGACTGATGCCAGCAGTGTTGACTTGCCCACATTCGGAAATCCCGCGAGGCCCACATCCGCCAACAGCTTAAGCTCAAGCACAATATCGCGTTCCTGCCCGGGTATACCGTTTTTGGCAAATTTCGGCGCCTGACGAACCGCCGTCGCAAAATGAACATTGCCCCAGCCGCCGTTGCCGCCCTTTGCCGCAATGAACTCCTCGTCAGGCTCACTCATATCCTTAATTATTTTACCGCTTTCCTTATCTCGCAGTATCGTGCCGACAGGCACGCGCACGACTAAATCCTCACCCTTTTTACCAAAGCAGTTCTTGGCCCTGCCGTCGCCGCCATTTTCAGCCCTGTAATCCCTGCGATAGCGGAAATCCAGAAGCGTTGTGAGGTTTTTGTCGGCGGTAAAGACGACGTTCCCGCCGCGCCCGCCGTCGCCGCCGTCCGGCCCGCCGTTTGGGACGTATTTCTCCCTGCGGAAGGACACAAGCCCGTTGCCGCCGTTGCCGGCCTTAATATGAATCTGAGCGGTATCTGCAAACATAAATTCTCCTTCTTGCGCACGTAAAAACACTTTTTTCCATTACATTATCATACTACATATTTGTCTCAAAGTCAATACTTAGCGCAGAAAAAAATGCACAATATCGGCTGCTGACACGGATGATAAATCCATAAAAAATGCCCGACGCAAAACGTCGGGCATTTTAAGATTGTTACTTTAAGCGGGCTTCAAGAGCGTCAAGCTGCTCCTGTATACCCTTGGGAAGTCTGTCACCGAACTGGGAGAAATACTCCTTAATTCCGGGGAGCTCGGCGTTCCACACGTCCTTATCTACAGCAAGAAGCTCGGTGAGCGTCTTATCGTCGATATCAAGGCCCTCAACATTAAGGTCTTCCTTCTTTGGCACGTAACCAATGGGCGTTTCGGTGGCGTCAACCTTGCCGTCGCAACGGTCAAGTATCCAGTTGAGCACACGCAGGTTGTCGCCAAAGCCGGGCCACATAAAGTTGCCCTCGTCGTCGCGGCGGAACCAGTTGACGTGGAAGATTTTCGGGGGATTGGTGAGCTCGCTCCTATGGCCCATATCGATCCAGTGCTGGAAGTAGTCGGCCATATTGTAGCCGCAGAACGGGCGCATAGCCATCGGGTCGCGGCGTACTACGCCTACGGCGCCGGCGGCGGCGGCTGTGGTCTCAGAGGCCATTGTGGCGCCTACGAACACACCGTGGTTCCAATCGAAGGACTGGTATACAAGCGGAGCGGACTTCGCGCGGCGGCCGCCGAAGATGATGGCGCTCAGCGGAACGCCTTTTGGAGCCTCAAATTGGTCGCTAATGCAGGGGCAGTTCACAGCGGGTGCAGTGAAACGGCTGTTGGGATGAGCGGCCTTAGTGCCGCTTTCGGGTGTCCACTCATTGCCAAGCCAGTCAATGCAGTGAGCGGGAGCTTCTTTAGTGAGGCCCTCCCACCAAACGGTGCCGTCATCCATAAGCGCAACATTGGTGAATATGGTGTTCTTCTTGGTGGCCTCAAGGGCGTTGTAGTTGGTTTTTTCGCTGGTTCCGGGAGCCACTCCGAAGAAACCGGCCTCAGGGTTGATGGCCCACAGACGACCGTCCTCGCCTATTCTGATCCACGCTATGTCGTCGCCGACGGTCTCAACCTTGTAATCGCCGAGAATCTCAGGGGGAATGAGCATTGCCAGATTTGTCTTGCCGCAGGCGGACGGGAAGGCAGCCGCAACGTACTTTTTCTCGCCCTTGGGGTTGGTGAGGCCGAGAATGAGCATGTGTTCGGCCATCCATCCTTCCTTATAGCCCATGTAGGAGGCTATGCGCAGGGCAAAGCACTTCTTGCCCAGAAGCACATTTCCGCCGTAGGCGCTGTTGCAGCTCCATATCGTGTTGTCCTCGGGGAACTGAACGATATATCTCTTTTCGGGATCGACGTCGCACTTGGCGTGCAGGCACTTAACAAAGTCGCCGTCGCCAAGCTCGTCGAGGGCTATTTGGCCCATGCGCGTCATTATGTTCATGTTGAGAACAACATAAATGCTGTCCGTCAGCTCAATGCCGACCTTGCTGAAGGGAGAGCTTGCGGGGCCCATGATATAGGGAACGACATACATTGTTCTGCCCTTCATGGAGCCGTTATAAATCTCCTTAAGCATAGCGTACATCTCGGCGGGCGCCATCCAGTTATTTGTGGGGCCGGCGTCCTCCCTCTTGGTGGTGCAGATAAATGTGCGGTCCTCCACGCGGGCCACATCGTTTTCGGCAGTTCTGTGAAGGTAGCAGCCGGGAAGCTTCTCCTCGTTAAGCTTGATAAGCTCGCCCGTGGAAACGGCCTCGGCGCGGAGGGCGTCGAGCTGAGCCTCGCTGCCGTCTATCCAGACCACGCTGTCCGGCTGGGTGAGGGCCTTCATTTCCTCGAGCCATGTCAATACTTTCTGATTTGATGTCATGACAAATCTCCTTTCATAAAAATCGGCACATATTGTGTCCAACTTTTTCCGTATATCATTATATACCAAATTTTCGGATTTGTCTATCGGTTTTTTAACTAATTCACAATTAGTTTGCATTTTCTACGTTTTCAACAAAAAAATCGGTCAAAGAGGCGAAATCTTTTATGCTAAGTGCCTCACCGCGAATACTTTCGCCAAGGCCGAGGGAAGCCACCGCCGCAGAAACGTCCGCCTTTGAAGCGAATTTGCCGCTGTTAAAAAGGCTGTTTGCCAGTGTTTTCCTCCTCTGGGAAAACGCCGCTTTTATCAGCGAAAAAAACAGCTTTTCATCCTTGACCTCGACAGCGGGAGCGGAGCGCACCTCCATTGAAACGACGGCGCTGTCCACCTTCGGGGCGGGAATAAAGCTTTTCGCCGGCGCCACTGCAAGAATTTCTGGCTCGGTATAATACTGCGCGGCAAGCGTCACAGCTCCGTAGTCCTTTCCGCCGGGCGCGGCGCAGAGCCGCTCGGCCACCTCCTTCTGCACCATTACTATGATACGTTTGAAGGGAAAGCGGCCTTCAACAAGGTGCATTAGGATGGGCGTTGTGATGTAGTACGGCAGATTTGCCGCCACACTGACGCTCATGCCCGAAAACCGCTCGTTCAGCAGCCTCGGGTAATCAACCTTAAGGCAGTCGCCCCAGATAATGTCAATGTTTCCGAAACCCGCCAGCGTTTCTTCAAGGACGGGCTCCAGCCGCCTGTCAAGCTCAATGGCGGCCACTTTTTTTGCCCGCGTGGCCAGCGCGGCCGTAAGGCTGCCAAAGCCGGGGCCTATCTCGATAACGCCCTCGGCGCCGTCAGTTGCTCTTTCGGCAATGGACATCAAAACCGAAGGGTCGGTTATAAAATTTTGGCCCATACTCTTCGAGAACGTGAAGCCGTGGCGGCGGCACAGGTATTTTATTATTTTAGGGTCGGTCAGGTCATACACTGAGGCCGGCCTCCTTCTCATCGACTATAAGCCCCACGGGGCAGTGGTCGCTTCCGTAAACGTCGGTGTAAATCATCGCGTCAACGATTGGCATATCCTCCGACACACACCAGTAGTCTATTCGCCACCCCACATTCTTTTCACGGGCATGGAAGCGGTAGCTCCACCACGAATAGACGTTTTCAAGGTCTGGATAAAGGGCGCGGAAGGTGTCCTTGAAGCCGTTTTCCGTCACAGCGGTAAACTTGCTCCGCTCTTCGTCCGTAAAGCCCGGGTTTCGGCGGTTTGTCTTGGGATTTTTGAGGTCAATCTCCTTGTGAGCCACATTCAGGTCGCCCGCGAAAAGAACCTTCTTTTTTTCGTTTAAGCCCTTAAGGTACGCGAGAAAGGCGTCCTCCCAGCTCATGCGGTAATCGAGACGCTTAAGCTCGTCCTGTGAATTGGGAGTGTAAACGGTAACGACATAGAAGCTTTCGTATTCGAGGGTTATAACGCGGCCCTCGTGGTCGTGTTCCTCCACTCCTATGCCGTAGCTGACGCATTTTGGCTCGTGCTTGGTGAAGATAGCCGTGCCGCTGTAACCCTTTTTCTCGGCGTAATTCCAGTAGCAGAAGTATCCCTCGGGGGCAAAATCAAGCTGGCCCTTCTGAAGCTTTGTTTCCTGCACGCAGAAAAAATCGGCGTCCGCCTCGGCGAAAAACTCGGCGAAGCCCTTATTCATGCAGGCGCGGAGGCCGTTGACGTTCCATGAGATAAATTTCATCGGTTCAAGTCCTCCGTTCAAATTTTGAGTATTTTTCTGATTTTTATTCCCAGCGCGGCCGCCGCGAGGCCCTTGCCGCAGTCGAGCAGAATAAACGGCGCGAAGCAGGCGGCGAGCGCGGCCATAAAATCGGTTTTTGTCACAAGCATAAAGTGTACCGAGCCAAGGCCGTCGCATATTACCGCGCTGAGTACGCAGGCGGCAAAAACGATAAAAAAGCGGAATTTGCCTTTAGCCTTGTCCGAGGCGAGGCCGGTGATTATAGCCATGGGTATGTAGGAGTAGATATAGCCGCCGGTGGGGCCGGTCAACATACCTATCCCTCCGCGCATACCGCTGAACACCGGCAGACCTACCGCGCCGAGCAGGACGAATACCGCCGTTGCTATTACGGCGCGCCTCCAGCCGAGGATAACGGCCGAAAGCAGCACGCCGAACACGCTGAGCGTTATCGAAACAACGCCCGCCGGAATCGTGAACATGGAGCATACGCACATAACGGCGGCCATCATGGCGCAGATAATAAGGTTTTTAGTTTTCATATTAGTCCTTTCTACAGTTCGTCCTTGTTGCCCTCGTCGCGTATAAGGCCGTAACGTAAATCCTCGGGCTTTTTCGCGGGAGGCCCCTCGCGGCGGCGCTTAACGCCGAGGCAGATAAAGGCAAAAATCCAGTGTACAGCGTTATACGCTATGAAGAACATAAAGCAGCTTAGGGCGGAGCCGTAGCTTTCAAGGCTTGAGCCTCTCAGCACGAGCCTGAAAATCAGCGACAACAGGAAACTTGACATCAGGTAAACCGACTCGAACCCAAGTGCGCGGCGGAATTGCATTCGCCGGTAAAACAGGCCGTTGACGATGAGCTGAACGACGCAGGGCGCGATGAAAACGGCCCACATCACTGGCCCCCGCGCGGCTATGGGGAGGACGAGCAGGCCCATCGCCCCGAAGCACATTATCAAGTTTGCGATAACAAGCATTTTAATCCACAACCTTCCAATATTCCACGCTGTACGGCGCAAGCTCGCTGCCGCCGCCGAAGTCGTGCCACTCGCCGGTGAGCACGTTCATCGCGCGACCCGCGCGGGCGTCAAAATGGGCCACATAAGGCTCGCTGTCGGCATTTATGGCTATCATCATACGCTTGCCGTCAACGGCTCTTTCAAAGATACACTGCTTGTTGGTAAGCACAAGGTCTTTAAAATCGCCGTAGCAGAGCTCGGGGTTTTCCCTGTGAGCCTTTGCCATAACGGCAATCGTGCGGGTAAGCTCGTTTTCGACGGGTGCGTTAAAGCAGGGGCGCAGATTGTCGTCACTGCCGGACTGCTTTTGAGCCTTCTCTCCCCACTCGCTGCCGTAGTATACGCAGGGTATGCCCGGCATGGCAAACAACAATCCGTATATCAGCGGCAGATGCCGCTCGTTGTTAAGTATTGACGCGACGCGGGTAACATCGTGATTATCGACAAAGCACATCAGCCGCTTGCCGGTGTAGCGGCACCATGGCTCCGGACCGAACTGCATCTTGAGCGAGTGGATTATCTCAAACATATTCATCGAGTTAAAGCTGCTGTAAAGCCCCTTGTAGCACTCGTAATTGGTGCAGCTGTGAAGCAGTCCCTCGCCAACCACGCGGTTGTAGTCGCCGTGTATCATCTCGCCTACGAGGAAGAAATCGGGCTTGAGACTATCGCAAAAGGCCCGAAGCCGCCTTATAAAGTCCTGATCAAGCAGGTACGCCACATCGAGGCGCAGGCCGTCGATATCGAACTCCTCCACCCACTGTCTTATACAGGAAAAAATGTGCTCCACTACGGCATTATTGCGCAAATTCAGCTTAACTAACTCGTAATGTCCTTCCCAGCCCTCGTACCAAAAGCCGTCGTTATAGCCGCTGTTGCCGCCGAAATTGATGTTGAACCAGTCCTTATATGGGCTGTCCCACTTTTTTTGCCGAACGTCCTCAAAAGCCCAAAAGCCGCGTCCCACGTGGTTGAACACGCCGTCCAGCACGATCTTTATACCGTTTTTGTGCAGCTCGGCGCACAGAGCTGCAAAGTCGGAATTGGAACCAAGACGGCAGTCAATTTTGCGGAAATCCCTCGTGTCATAGCCGTGGCTGTCACTCTCAAAGACGGGCGACATATAGATTGCGTCCGCGCCTGTTGCCTTAATGTGGCCAATCCACTCGGCCACCTTTGATATCCTGTTTACGGTTACGCCGTCGTTCACGCGCGGCGCTCCGCAAAAGCCCATCGGGTAAATCTGATAAAACACACTCTCGTATGCCCACATTTGTATCAGTCCTTTTCTTATTTTTTCTTTTTCTTCACCGAATAACCGAACGAGCCTATCTTTTTTCCGAGGGCAAAATACTGCCCGTGTGCGTAGGCCGCGAGAGCGCATTTTTCAATGCGGAATTTTCCGTTTTCGTCAATATAATGTTCGTCAACGTCCACGGCGACGATGTCAGCCATAAACATATCATGGCTGCCGAGGCTCAAAATTTCCGTCACTTTGCACTCGAGGCTGAGAGGGCTTTCGGCGACCAAAGGACAGCCGACCGCCGACGCGGCCTCCTTAGTGAGGCGGCAGACGGCAAATTTATCAATCTCGCGCCCGCTTCTGACGCCGCAGAAGTCGATTGAGCGTATTATATGGCTCGTGGGCAGGTTAATGACGAACTCGCCGCTTTCTTTTATAAGGCTGTGCGAAAACCGCTCGGGCCGCACGGAAATATAGGTTTTAGGCGGGTCGGAGTTGATTATCCCCGTCCACGCCACAGTTATAAGGTTATCCTTCCCGCCGTGGGAGCAGGAAACCAGCGCCGGAGGCACGGGCGCAAGCATCGCGCCGCCCTTCCATGTTACCTTTGCCATTTATCTCGTCCTCTCGTATGTCACAAATCTGAATTTAAGCCCGTCCTCCTCAAAGAGCTCGCTTTCCTCCGCTATTCGCCAGTTGGGGCTTTCGTCAAGATTGGGGAAAAAGACGTCGGCCTCAGGGCGGGCTTCAACCTTTGTCACCAGACAGCGGTCGCAGTCCTCGAGAAAGAGAGAGTAAATCTCGCCGCCGCCTATGATATATACCTCGCCGTCGTGCTTTTTGGCCTCGGCAAGGGCCCCGCTTTTGCAAGAAACGGCGATAACTCCTTCCCGCGCGAAAGATGCGTCATGCGTGAGCACGATGTTCACACGGTTTTTCAGCGGCCTTCCCTCGGGGAAGGAATCGAGGGTCTTACGCCCCATTATTACAATGCCGCCCTCGGTTTGGGCGCGGAAGAACCTCATATCCGCCCTGATATGGAACAGGAGTCCGCCTCCATTGCCTATCCCCCAGTTTTCGGAGGCACAGAGAATCGCTTTCATAAGATTCCAGATTCCTTTCTATTCGGCCACGGGAATTTTGCCCGCAAGCTCGTGATATCTGTAATTTTTAAGGCTCACGCTGTCCTTTGTGAAGGCGTAAAAATCGGTCACAGAGTGGTCGAGCGTGAATTCGGGCGCGTCATAAGGCTCTTTTTCAAGCATTTCCTCCACAAGCGGGATATGCCTGTCGTAGATATGCGCGTCGGCAATGACGTGAACCAGTTCGCCCGCCACGAGGCCGCTGACTTGAGCCATCATGTAAACCAGTACGGCGTACTGGCACACATTCCAGTTGTTTGCGGTAAGCATATCCTGTGAGCGTTGGTTGAGCACGGCGTTCAGCACGTTCCCGCTCACGTTGAAGGTAACGCTGTAGGCGCAGGGATAGAGGTGCATCTCGTGCAGGTCGTGATGGTTATATATGTTCGTCAGTATGCGGCGGCTCTGCGGATTGTGCTTAAGGTCGTAAATAACCCTGTCGACCTGGTCAAACTCGCCCTCCGCATACTTATGCTTAACGCCGAGCTGATAGCCGTATGCCTTGCCTATGCTGCCGCTTTCGTCGGCCCACTGATCCCATATTCTGCTGCCGAGGTCCTTAATATTGCTGCTCTTTTTCTGCCATATCCAAAGCAGCTCGTCAACGCAGGTCTTAAGGGCCGTACGCCGCAGCGTCATTATCGGGAATTCCTTTGAAAGGTCGTAACGGTTGACGATGCCAAACTTTTTCACCGTGTGCGCCGGCAAGCCGTCATCCCAGTGCGGGCGCACGTCCAGCCCTTCGTCGCTGAAGCCGTTTTCGAGTATGTCCCTGCAATTATCAATAAATACCTTATCAGCATAGCTCATGGTTTTTTCTCCTTATTCCGGCATTGAGACAGACACGCTGTCGGAGCCGTCCTCGGTATCCGGCGCGGACTCGTCCGCATCGTTAGGCGGCTCGTCCGGATCCGTATCCTTTACGGCGTGCTTGTCGGCTTCCTCTCCGCTGTTTTCGTTATCCTCGTTCACGGTATCACCGTTTTCCGAGTCATCGTCCGCACTGTCCTCGTCAGTCGGGTATATGGTGGCGTCGTCTGCGGTGACGTTATCTTCGCCGGCGCTTTGCCCCGTTTCCTGTTTTTCGGGTTTTGGCTCGGGTTCGGCGCGGCGGTCGGCGTCCGGAAGGTCAAAATCGGGCTCGTCGACGACCGTGTCCGGCTCTCCAATATCAACGACGGGCCGTTCGGACGGCTCGCGCTCGCGCATTATGAAAACTATTGCCGCCGCGGCCACCGCTGCCGCGATAAGGGCGACGACCACAAGCGCGGCGGTACCTCCTCCGCCGGATTTCTTCGCCGGAGGAGTCCGCCTTGCGCGGGGCGCGCCTCCTAACGGAACTCCGCTTAAATCCGGCAGACGAAGGGTGTCGTCCTTTGAATTATCGGTCTTGTTAAGCTTGCCTCCACATTCGGGGCAGTAGGTTTTTTTCTCTGAAAGCTCCTTGCCGCAGTATGGGCATTTCACGGCTGACCGCCTCCTTAAACAAACATTATCTTCATTTTACCAAAAAAATTTCATTTCGTCAATTATTTTTATTGAAACTTGTAAAATTTTATGGTATAATAAAAGTGCAGGAGAAAATCTAACGGCAAATAACGAAAGAAGTGATAGCCTTGGCTTCCGATTATGATATATACGAAGAATACCCCGAGCTCCGCGACCTTAAGCCCCGCCGCTCCGGCGGCAGGAAGAAAAAGCGCAGAGTCAAAAACGGCTTTAAGCTTTTGCTGCTGATTGTTGTCATAGCCGCCGCGCTCGCGCTTATCAGCGCGGCCGTGAGCGCCTTCTCCCCCGCTGCGACTGTGATGTATAACCGCGACGGCTCGGTTAAGGCGGTTCCTGAAAAGGATGTGGATGACTACATCGCCAGGGGCTGGTACTCTGACGCGGCTGATATCGCTCCCGTCACCATGTACGCCGAGGACGGAGGTATTATAACCGCCGTCAGGGGCGACGTCAAGTCACTCGAAGAAAAAGGCTACAGCCTCGACAAATCAGCCGCGTTCACCACGCTTTACAGCGAGGACGGCGACACGCTGTACGTTCCTAACAGCGTTAAAAGTACATATACCGCCAAGGGCTGGTATGACAAGCTCAGCGACATAACAAAGACGCTCTATAAGTCCGACGGCAGCAAGATAACCGTTATGAACGCCGAGGTCGAATCCAAGCTCGCCGAGGGCTGGAGCGATCGTCTGCTTGACGTTGCAAAAAAGATGGTCAGCGCCGAGGGCGAAGAAAAATTCATCTTTAACGACGAGGTTGAAAAATACCAAAAGGACGGCTGGGAAATCATCAAGCGCGTGATCGACCCCGAACAACCTATGGTTGCTCTAACCTTTGACGACGGTCCCGGCAAGTTTACCGACCGCCTGCTGGACTGCCTTGAGCAGAACAACAGCGTCGCTACGTTCTTCACGCTGGGCTACCTTGACGAGGCATATCCCGACGTTATTAAGCGCGAGGCTGAGCTCGGCTGCGAGGTTAGCAATCACACTTGGGAGCACACAAATCTGACTGCTGTCAGCGCGGAGACGGCGGCCTCTGTCGTCAAAAAAACCAGCGACAAGGTTGAAGAAATAACGGGCAAGCCCACTCCCACCTACCGCCCGTGCTACGGCTCATATAACAGCGACGTGCTTGCCGCGATTGACCTGCCCGCAATAATGTGGTCTATTGACACCCTCGATTGGAAAACGCGCAACGCCGACTCCACATATAATAAGATAATGTCCGACGTTTACGACGGTGCGATAATACTTATGCACGATATCCACGAGCCCACTGTCGAGGCGGCCGTCCGCGTCATACCCGACCTTATAAAAGAGGGATATCAGCTCGTGACGGTGCAGGAGCTGCTGGAGTATAAACGCGGCGGCATGGAGAACGGCAAGGTATATTTTGACGCTTTTGAGTGATAGTTAAATAACAGCCGGTGTGCTGTAAAAAATAAAAAACAGGAGGGAATTTTATGAATTTGGACTTCATTCCTAAGGACAAAGAATTTGACATGGTGGGCATGGGCGAGGTAATGCTTCGTCTTTCGCCGGACGGCAAGGAGAAAATCTCACAGTCGGAAACCTTCGACAAAAATGCCGGAGGCAGCGAGCTTAATGTTGTCAGCGGCGCGGCCATGCTTGGCGCGCGCGGCGCGATAATTACAAAGCTGCCTCA
Organism: uncultured Clostridia bacterium; assembly: GCA_947629005.1. GTDB lineage: Bacteria > Bacillota > Clostridia > UMGS1883 > UMGS1883 > JAFLUQ01. The sequence continues at coordinate 210,510 of CANRCD010000001.1, read as the reverse complement.
AAGCAAGGTTGGCCGCTTTGTACGCAATAAGATACGCTACGGCAACGTCAGCGACGACTACATAGTTTTTGACGACACGCCCGAAAAGCGCCTTGGAATCTACTATTACGAGAGCGGTGCTTATCCCAGAAAATCATCGGTAATATATGACCGCGCTCACTCTTCGATGACTACGCTCCGTCTCAGCGAGCTTGACCCGAGTATGTACGGCAAAACCAGCGTTTTCCACATCAGCTCGATCACTCTCGCTCTCGGCACCGGTCTCCGCGAGACAGCGCTTGAGGTCATCCGCCGCATGAAGGAAACGGGGGCCGTTATCAGCTTCGACGTCAATTACCGCGCCAACCTCTGGAGCGAGGAAGAAGCCCGAAGCGTTATTGAGAAAATTTTCCCGATGATAGATATTCTCTTTGTTTCCGAGGAAACAAGCCGCCGCTGCTTGCAGCGCACCGGCACGCTTGAGGAGATAATGAAGGGTTACACCGTGGATTATGGTTGTAAGCTCGTTGCGACAACCCGCCGCGAGGCCATCAGCCCCACGCGCCATAATTTTGGCTCGAAAATTTACTTCGACGGCCAGTTCTACGAGGAGCCGAGCTACAACGGCATAGAAGTTGTTGACCGCGTAGGCAGCGGCGACGCTTATGTTGCCGGCGTGCTTTACGGCCTTGTATGCCGCCGCGACGTTCAGCACGCGCTGGAGATAGGCAACGCGCTCAGCGCCGTTAAGAACACTATCGAGGGCGATATGTGCGCCAGCAGTATCAAGGAAATCGAGAGTATAATCCGCTCACATAAGGCGGAAGGCCCTCAGTCCGAAATGGAAAGGTAAAAGTAGTAAAAACGGCCCGCTATGCGGGCCGTTTGCTTTATTGTAAATCTGAAAATATCTCCGCCGCGGTTTCACGAATTGCGGCGTCTGACGCAAGAAGGCCAAAAACCGCGTCCTCCGAAAGGACGCCCCTCTTTAAATCCGGCGGGAAAAGTCCGGCGTCGTCGTCAGCGGCGTCCGTTTTCCAATCGTCGCTGTAATATTCCTTCAAAGCGGCAATTTTTGGCAAAGCTACCTTGTAGCCTTCAAGCGCCGAGAGCAGCTCAGAAACGGCGGACCGCGCCTCATCGAGTCGGGCCTCATTCAGCCTGACCCTATCAATATCCGGCATTACATTATCCCCTATGCCCTCGGATGGGCCATTTTGTAGGCTTTCTTCAGCTTTTCGCTGACCATGTTTCTGTATATGCTGCCTGAGCCGCGGTTATTAAAGCCGAGCATTTCAGAAACGTCATCCATATCGGCTCCGTTTGTGAGCAGATGAACGGCAAAAGAATGACGCAGAGTCTGAGGCGTTACATCCTTTTGAATTTTTGCCTCGGCAATGTAGCCCTTGACAATTTTCCAAAAGCCCTGCCGCGTCATAGGGCGGCCCTGACAGTTCACAAACAGCGCGGCTGCGCCCTCACTGCCAACCATCTCACTCCTCGCCGAGGATAAATATCCGGCGACGGCTGTGGCCGCAGCGTGGCCAATAGGCACTGCTCTTTCGCGGGCTGTTCCGCGGCAAATGAGAACGCCGCGGTTAAGGTCAATATCGCCTATTTGAATGGATATCAGTTCCGAAACCTTAACGCCGGTGGCGTAAAGAAGTTCGAGCATGGCTCTGTCACGCAGACCCTTAGCGTCGCCTTTTGGGAGCGACAGCAGCAGATTAATTTCTTCGGTGGTAAGGATAACGGGCTCTTTCGCCGCTTTTTTGGGCAGCGAAAGATACTCCGCAGGATTTTCATCCATGAGTCCGCTGCCTTCAAGATAAGCAAAAAAGCTCCGCAGCGAGGACGCTGTTCTGAGAATGGTAGCGTTGCTGCGACCTTCCTCGGCGAGAGAGGCCAAGTATTCCTGAAGCTGCTCCGTTCCCAGGCGCGTAATGCCGGAATCGGTCACCGACAGCCTATTATATAAAAGCTCGATATCGCGACGGTACGAGGCGACGGTGCTTTCGCTTGCCCTCGTGCCGAGCCGCGCGGCGTAATCGTCAATATAAGTGTTCACTTCGGTGCCCTCTGTAATAAGAAATTCGGCGCGCTTTTTCAGCACACTTCTTCATTTTACACCAAAGAAAACAAAAATGTAACTGGCGATATGCACTAAAAATTAAAAAAATTTGTGGTAAAAATCAATAGACTTGTGTAAAAAGTGTAAAAATTGCGAATTGGGCACAAGAGGAGAGCAAGCAGACCAGAACAGAAAGAACGAGCCGTGCCAAGAGTACCGGATAACCGAGCGAAGTCTCACGCATTTTTTGGGCGAGGCAAAGCGTGAGTATAAGAGCGGGCAATTGTGATAGGAGCCTTGGAAGAACGCAAAGGAGCACGGCTTTAAGCGGCTCGGCGGAAAGGAGGGCCTGCACCGCCGCCGCGCCCGTTACAGCGCCGAAGGCCGCCGCTGAAATAAGTCCCGCCGCAGAGCGCAGGCGTTTGCCGCCCGGGAGCAGCGCCAGCGCGAAAAACGGCAGCGCACGGAAAAAGGCTCCCGCGCCGTATCCGAGACCTTGCTCCGTTTTTACAATAAGCCCTCCCTCCCCCGCCGTGATGAGGCAGCCTGCGGTAAGGCCGACGGCGTATACCGTAAAAAACAGCAGGGCCGAGGGCTCCATGCTTTCATAAAACCCGTTTTTCAAAAATATCCCCCTTTTGCAGTCTATTTCGCAAAAGGGGGAGTTATTACATTTTGCCGAGCTCAGCCGATTTTTTGGCGCAGGCGTTCACTGCGTCAATCATTGTCGCCCTCAGGCCATTGGCTTCGAGCCTGTATATGGCCTCGATGGTAGTCCCGCCTGGCGAGCAGACCATGTCCTTAAGCCTGCCGGGGTGCTCGCCGGTTTCAAGGGCAAGCTTGGCCGAGCCGAGTATCGTCTGTTCCACAAGCAGGTAGGCTATGTCGCGGGGTATGCCCTGAAGCACCGCCGCGTCGGCCATAGCCTCGATAAGCACAAACACGTAGGCCGGACCGCTGCCGTTTGTGGCGGTAGCGGCGTCAAAAAGGTGTTCGCCGAGGACGGACGTTCTGCCTATGGCGTTAAAGATAGAAGTTACGGTCGCAAAATCCTCATCGCTGACGTTGTCGGTGCGGCATAGCACCGTCATGCCCTCGCCCACAAGCGCGGGAACATTGGGCATAGTTCGGACGATACGTACGTCGCCGCCCAGTAGCTCGGCTATGCTGGCGCGGCTGAAACCCGCCACAACGCTGACAAGCAGCTTACCGGTGACGGCATGACGTATCTCCTTAAGTACCTGTGGCGCCACGTTGGGCTTAATTGCAAGGAGGACGATCTCGGCGTTTTCGGCCACCTCCACATTCGAGGCCGTCGTATGTACGCCAAGCCTGCCGATTTCCGTCAGTCTGCCGGGGAATACGTCGCTGATGATGATGTCCTCGGGCCGCAGAGTGCCTGTGTTCACCACGCCTTTTACGATTGCGCCGGCGATGTTGCCGGCTCCGATAACTCCAAGCTTCATGTTCTGATTTCCTTTCTGTTTGTTTATAAAATATCAGCGGGCGGGGCGGTCGAGAGTCACATGAACCGCCTTACCGTCGGTGACATAAATAAAATCTTCGCCGCAGGCAAATATCTTCTCGCTAAATCCGCCAACATAATCCGAGCTGATAAACGGCTCCTTACCTTCTTTGAGCACAACAAGGCGGCGCTCTTCATCGGGAAGTTCTTCGCCCAATCTCATATAAAAGCCGCCGTCAAAGCCGCCGTAATAAGCGTAAGACTTGGTGGAAAGTATCTCACGGGCCTTGCCGCCGCCATATTCGGGGATAACCCGCAGCCGAGTGAGGCCATCAGCTTTACTGACAACGGCCAGCTCCTCGCCCACAAGGGCAACGTCCCGTATTTCATCGGGGCCGGAAATTATCCGTTCGCCGGTATTGAGGCACGAAAGACCCTCGCCCTCGGTATAGGTGTAAATCAAGTCCTCCTTTGGGCCGGCAAAGGCCCATAGCGAGGTTACATCCCCGGCAATCCGCGTTATTTCGCCCGTGTCCATGTTAATTTTGTATACGCCCAATGATATTGGGCCGCTATAGTCTTCCCCAAAGCCGGCATAAATCACATGGCCCACAAGCCGGCAGTCTTTGGCGTAGCCAAGCTTTTTAAGGTAAACTCTCTCGCCCTCACCCTTTTGGTATGAAATGTAATAGGCCTTCTCTACCTTGAAGTCGTCCGCATACCAATATTGGGGACTGGGGCCCGTGGCGTTACTGACGCTCTCGGGCTTATCGTCCTCCACAAAGGTATTCTTAGCGGGGTCATATTTAATGTTATAGGAATTGGTGAAGGTCGCGGTGTCAACGTCGGTAAAGGTAACGCGGAGTTCCCCGTCCCTGACGCTGAATTCGGCGGGGCGGGCGGTTGTACCCATCGCTGCCCCCTCAAAGTACGGCGGCAGCGGCATAGTGTATATACTTTCGGCGGCCGCCGTGTTATCCGCGGGCGCACGGAATATGTCCTGCCCGGCCTGATAGAAGTAATATCCGCCGTAAAGAGCAACGTTCGCTCCCGCAGTAATGTACGGGGTCTTTTCTTCGCCGTCGAAGCCGGGAAGGTCAAGAATTTCGGTGTGATAGTTATCGCTGTTGATAACGAGGCCGTCCGCGCCGAAGCCGTACTCCCAGCCGAACATATCGTGGGCGTACTCCCACGTCAGCGGGAAATACGTCACGCCGCGAAAGCTCAAGAACGGATAATCGCCGCTCTCATCGACCCTTTTTCCGTTTATTAGGGCCGGGAAATGCGCCCGCTCTACGTGTTCCGTGCTAAAATCAAAATTCTCGGGAACGACAACAGGCAAGACATTCCAGCTTGAGCGGTTCCTCTCGTCGGCGGCGTAGTCGCGGTACATACCGCTGATGCTCTCCCTTTTTATGTTCAGCCCAATGTTTTCATCAAATTCCGTTGTGAGGCCGAGAAAGCGGCAGTCGAAATATGTCATCGGGAAGTAGGTTATATCGTTATACACGAACAGCGGGTACTCGCGGTATTCGTTTTTCACTTCAACGCCGTTAAGCGTGACCTTGAACGAAGGGAGCGAGGCCGTTTCAGCCTCGGCGGCGAAGGTTGGGGCCGCGAGGATAAGCGCCGCGAAAAGTGCAAAAATCAGCTTTTTCATACTATTCCTCCTACCTTCGCTTAGGCTCTATTCCCTGCTCGTTCAGCAGCTTCCATGTGGGCGAGCCTTCGGAGCAATAATAGGTTATATCCTTCGGCCCGTCGAACTCCGTCAGGCCGTCGGGCAGCGTCAAGGACGCTATGCCGCAGCCCGAGAAGTTATAGCCAAGCTTTTTCAGCTTTGCGCCCAGCTCTATATTTTTCAGCTTCGGGCAGTTAAAAATCGCGTATGTGCCGAGCTCCTCAAGGCTGTCGGGCAGCGTGACCGAGTCCAAAATCGGGCAGTTATACAGAATGTAGCTGTATTCCGGTACAGAGGTCGGCCCCTCCGGCAGACGCACGCTTTCAAGGTTTGGGCATTGGCGCAGAATACAGTCGCCGAAGGACACGCCGTCGGGAATGTAAAGCTCCTTTAGGCCCGACATCGCGAAGGCGTAGCTGCCGATTGTTTCAAGGCCTGCCGGCAAATTGAGCCCTGCCACACCGCTCTCCAAGAAGGCGAAGCCGCCGATTTCCTTAAGCGTTGAGGGCAGACTCACGGCCCCGAGCGAGCCGCACCCCTCAAAGGCCGACATTCTGATTTCGGTCAGGCCCTCGGGCAGCGTCACGCTCGTTATGTTTTTCATGCCGCTAAAGGCGTGCATACCGATTGTGGTTATGCCGCTTTCCACAACAACATCGGTAATGCTGTCCCTGTAATCGTACCATGGGGCGGCGTTTACGCGGAAGTTGTTTTGGGCCATATAATCGGCCATTTTGCCGCTTCCGTAAATGCGCAGCGTCGAGCCGGAAAGCTCCCATTTGGCGTTGTCGCCGCCGTTTTCGCCGCAGTCGCCGCTTGCCGACGCCAAAGCGGCGGCGGGCATATCCAAATTCACAACGGCGGCCTTGCCGTCGGCGGCGTAGATAAGTATGCCGTTATGCACGGACGGATACGCGGCCATATCGCAGGAGAAGTAATTGGCGAACCCGCCGTCAAGGCTGAAAACTGCCAGACGGACGTTTTCGTCGGGAACCTCCTCGCTTGTTGCGACGCAGAACGCTTCGTCGGTTTGGGTGGCGTTTACCCCGGGGGCTTCGGTTTCAAAAAGCACGGTCATCCTGCCGGAGTCGGGGTCAACCGAAATCGCCCGAAGCTTGCCCTCCGCCGTTCTGCCCACGGCAATAATGCCGCCGGGGAGCTTCGCCCCGTCGATGAGCGTGAAGCCGCCGATAAGGCGAACCTCGGAGTCAAGTCCGCTCCCCTCGCTTTCGCGCCACAGCCAAAGGTCGCCGCCCCTATTGAACAGCACTCCGCCGTCCACGGCGCGTATATGCCTGTTCGGGTCGATAGTCTTGACAAGCGAGTCAATGGCCGTGAAGGATGCTGCGTCATACGAGCATATAACAGCCTCGGCGTCGTTGCCGACAGCCGCGTAAAACTTTGTTCCAAAGGCAGAAACCTCGGATACGTCCCAGTTTTGTCTGCGGTCGGCGTCCGCCCCTTTTCCCCTGAAGTTTCCTTCGACAAACTCGCCACCGTAAGTCATGCGAACGTCGCCGTTATTGTTGTTCCAACTGAACGCGCCGCCGCCCGAACGCAGCTCCTTAAAGAAGTTCATGTAAAGCCAAAAATTATGGTTGTTCGTGCGCCAGTAGTCCTCTACGGGCTCGGCTTCGCCCTCGGGGCGCAGGATATACGCAAAGTCGGTTCCCATAGTCGCGCCGCCGGTGTGATACCAAGCGTAAACGGTTCCCTCGTCGTTCATAAGCTCTGCGACGGGCTTGTAAGGCTCGTCATAATGGTTGTCCACTTCGGCAACGGTAACAAGCTTTTCCTCCCGCGAGGGGTCGTTTATCGGCGCACGGTATATATCGCCGTCCGCGCCCTGATAATAGACGCACACGCCGTCGTGGGCGATGGCCCGCCCGTTGTACGAGGGCAGCGCGAGGGGCCTTGCGGCGGCGTTCGCGCTGTTGATGACGAGGCCGTCCTCGCCGAAGCCGTACTCCCAGCCGAACATATCGTGGGCGTACTCCCACGTCAGCGGGAAATACGTAACGCCGCGAAAGCTCAAGAACGGATAATCGCCGCTCTCATCGACCCTTTTTCCGTTTATCAAAGCCGGGAAATGCGCCCGCGACACGTGTTCCGTGCTAAAATCAAAATCCTCGGGAACGACGACGGGCAAGACATTCCAGCTTGAGCGGTTCCTCTCGTCGGCGGCATAGTCGCGGTACATTCCGCTGATGTTTTCCCTTTGTATATTTAGCCCCGTATATTTTTCAAATTCCGTTGTGAGGCCGAGAAAACGACAGTCGAAATACGTCATCGGGAAGTAGGTTATGCCGTTATAAACAAACAGCGGGTACTCGCGGTATTCGTTTTTCACCTCAACGCCGTTAAGCGTGACCTTGAACGAAGGGAGCGAGGCCGTTTCGGCCTCGGCGGCGAAGGCCGGGGCCGCGAGGATAAGCGCCGCCAAAAGCGCAAAAATCAGCTTTTTCATAATAGTTTCCTCCTATACTTTAGTATATAGTATAGACGGAGCGGCTCCGGAAAAAGTTCCATGTTTTTTTCAAAAATCAGAATTCTTAATAAAGATTAAGAATATTACACGTTAAGCTCAACCTTGATGCCGAGAAGCTCCTTGTTCGCCTCAAGTATGGGCTTAACGACGCCGTTTATATAATCCTCGGTCTGTTCGGGCGCGCGGCCGACGTAGTTTTCGGGCCTCAGTATGGCTTTAAGGGCCTCCAAGTCGAGATTAAAGCCGCCGTCCTCGGCAATCAGCTCGATAAGGTTGTTTTTGCCGCCGTTCTCCTTCACGTTGCGGCCCGCCTCCATCGAAAGGGTGCGTATTCTTTCGTGCAGCTCCTGACGGTCGCCGCCCTTCTTCACGGCCTGCATCATGATGTTTTCGGTCGCCATGAACGGAAGCTCGCTCATTATGCGGCTTTCGATAACCTTGGGGTAAACAACCATGCCCTCGGTAATATTGATGTATATTTCAAGGATAGCGTCGGTCGCAAGGAAGGCCTCGGCCACGCTGATACGCTTGTTGGCGCTGTCGTCCAGCGTGCGCTCGAACCACTGTGTCGAGGCGGTGATGGCGGGGTTCAGCGCGTCCACGATTACGTAGCGCGCGAGCGAAGATATACGCTCGCTGCGCATGGGGTTACGCTTGTAGGCCATTGCCGAGGAACCTATCTGGCTCTTTTCAAAGGGCTCCTCCATTTCCTTAAGGTGCTGGAGCAGGCGCAGGTCGTTGCTGAACTTGTATGCGCTCTGAGCAATGCCCGCGAGGACGTTCAGCATCTGAGTGTCAAGCTTGCGTGCGTATGTCTGGCCCGATACCGGAAAAACAGCGCTATAGCCCATTTTTTCGGCAATGCGGCGGTCAAGCTCCTTAACCTTTTCGTGATCGCCCTCGAAAAGTTCAAGGAAGCTGGCCTGCGTACCGGTTGTGCCTTTGCTGCCAAGCAGCTTCGCCTTCGAGAGCCGGTGGTCAGCGTCCTCAAGGTCCGTAACAAGGTCGTTTATCCACAGCGTTGCGCGCTTGCCCACGGTTGTAAGCTGCGCCGGCTGGAAGTGCGTGAAGCCGAGCGTCGGCAGATCCTTGTATTTCATCGCAAAATCAGCAAGGCGGGATATAACATTTATCAGCTTTTTGCGTATAAGACGCAGGGCCTCGGTCATCACTATTATATCGGTATTGTCGCCCACATAGCAGCTTGTCGCGCCGAGGTGAATTATGCCTTTTGCCTTGGGGCACTGAACGCCGTAGGCGTAAACATGGCTCATAACGTCGTGGCGAACGACCTTTTCGCGCTCAATGGCAACCTCGTAGTTTATGTCGTCGGCGTGGGCCTTAAGCTCGTCTATCTGCTCGTCGGTGATGGGCAGACCAAGCTCCTTTTCCGTCTCGGCGAGGGCTATCCACAGCTTTCGCCATGTGCGGAACTTCATGTCGTTGGAAAACAGGTACTGCATTTCTCGGCTGGCGTACCTTGAGTTAAGAGGGCTCTGATATGTGTCGTTTGCCATTTTCTATTCCTCCGTATAAATTTACTTTCTACATTTTACTATAATTTTCAGCGAATGTCAATTATTATGTTGCAAAAAATTCTCTTATTCCACGGTAAGGCCTTCGGGAGCATTTTGTGCTTGACAATCCCAGACAAAACGGGTATAATATGAGTATTAAGTATTATACATAGAAAGGCTTTGTGAAAATGGCAAGAGAAACTCGCAGAAGAAAAACCCTTCCCCTGATAGCCGTTCGCGGCCTCGTGGTTTTTCCCTACATGAATCTCAGCTTTGACGTGGCAAGAACAAAATCTGTGGCCGCGGTGGAGCAGGCGCTCCAAGGCGACCGAACAATCTTTCTTGTTTCGCAGAAAGACGAATTTACGGAGGATATAACCGAGGAAAACCTTTACGCCTTCGGCACCGTTGCAAAAATTAAGCAAAAGGTCGAGCTCGGCGACGGCGGCGTCAGGATACATATCGAAGGCGTAACACGCGCGGCCATGACGGATTTTTGCGGAAGCGGCCCCTTCCCCACCGCTATGGCGGTATACAAAAGCAGCGTAAACGACACGGACGAAATATCGCTTGAGGCTTCTGTGCGCCGCCTTAAAACCCTTGTTGACGCCTTTAAAGCCTTTCGCATGACAAACGAGGCAGGGCTCCCGCCCGAAAGCTTCTTTAATCTGATTTTTCGCTGTGAGCCCTCAGTAATGGCGGACAGCCTTGCCAGCAACGTGCTCATTCGCTGCGAGGATAAGCAGGAACTGCTCGAAACGCTCAGCGTGTCCGAAAGGATACGCCGTCTTATCGAGCTTATATCTACCGAGCTAAAGGTGCTTGAGGCTGAGTCTGTAATTCTCGACCGAGTAAACGAGCAGATGGAGCAGAACAATCGCGACTACTTCCTGCGCGAGCAAATTCGCGCCATCCGCGAGGAGCTTGGCGAAACCGAAGAAACCGACAAATATTACGACAAAATCACCGCAGCGAACATTCCAGACAATGTGCGTGAGGCCGCCCTTGAGGAGCTTTCGCACATGGATCATTCCGCGCCGAATTCGCCCGAAAACGCGGTTTCAAGGGCGTACCTCGACCTTATTCTTGAGCTTCCGTGGCAATCCTATACCGAGGAAAACACCGACATAGCCGCCGCGCGAGAGATACTTGACCGCGACCACTACGGCCTCGATAAGGTCAAGGAGCGTATAATCGAACAGCTTGCGGTGCTGAAGCTCACAAATGATCCGGCCGGCAGCGTGCTCTGCCTTGTGGGCCCTCCGGGAGTAGGCAAAACGTCAATTGCCCGCTCGCTGGCCGAGGCCACGGGCCGCGCCTTTGCCCGCATGAGTCTTGGCGGAGTGCGCGACGAGGCTGAGATACGCGGCCACCGCCGCACCTATGTGGGCGCGATGCCCGGCAGGCTTGTTGCGGCCATAAAGCAGGCCAAGTCCATGAATCCGCTGATTCTGCTTGACGAAATAGACAAGGTGGGCTGCGACGGTCGCGGCGATCCGGCGGCCGCTCTGCTTGAGGCGCTTGACGGAGAGCAGAATGCAACCTTCCGCGATAATTTTCTCGAGCTCCCGCTCGACCTATCGCGGGTTCTGTTCGTAACCACCGCAAATACGCTCGACACCGTTCCCCGCCCCCTGCTCGACCGCATGGAGGTAATCGAGCTGTCGAGCTACACTCATGACGAAAAAACCGAAATCGCCTCTCGCTACCTGCTGCCAAAGCAGATGGAAAAACACGGCTTAAAAAAATCAATGCTCAAAATCAAGGATGGCGTCCTTGATGGGATAATCGACGGCTACACCGCAGAGGCCGGCGTGCGCGAGCTTGAGCGCGAGATAAAGGCTCTTTGCCGCAAGGCGGCGGCCGAGGTTGCCGGCGGCGGAAGGCGCAGCATAACTGTCGGCGTGAAGGATCTACAAAAATATCTTGGCGTGCGCAAATACCTTGACACTGACAGGAACGAGCGTCCGCTCGTAGGCGTGGCGAACGGCCTTGCATGGACGAGTATCGGCGGCGACACGTTGGAAATCGAGGTCAGCGTCATGGATGGCTCCGGCAAGCTCGAACTCACGGGCTCCCTCGGCGACGTTATGAAGGAAAGCGCCCGCGCGGCGCTCAGCTTTGTCCGCACCGTGAGCGGCGAGCTGATGATAGCCCCCGACTTTTACAAAACAAAGGACATTCACATCCATGTGCCCGAGGGCGCAACGCCCAAGGACGGCCCAAGCGCCGGCATTACAATCGCGACTGCTCTCGCCAGCGCGCTCAGCGGCAGGCCCGTCCGTTCAGACATAGCAATGACCGGCGAAATTACTCTGCGCGGCAGGGTGCTCGCAATCGGCGGCCTTCGTGAAAAGTCGCTTGCGGCTTACCGTAAGGGCATAAAAACGATAATCATTCCGTCGGCGAACATCAAAGACTATGACGACCTCGCTCCCTGCGTGCGTGAAAATGTGCGCTTCATCCCCGTCAGGGACTGCCGTGAGGTACTGCGCGAGGCGTTGCTGACGACCGAGGCCAAGCCCGTCCTTCCCGAGATGGACGTACGTATAGACAGGAGGGCTCCGCGCCATGAATATTCATAACGCAAGCTTAACCATAAGCGCCGTCAGTCCAAAGCAGTATCCCGCAACCTCCTTTCCCGAGATAGCCTTTGCGGGGCGGAGCAACGTGGGCAAAAGCAGCTTCATCAACCGTCTGCTAAACCGCAAAAGCCTCGCCCGTACAAGCTCCAAGCCCGGTAAAACGGCCACCATTAATTTTTATAATATAGACAACGCCCTCTACCTTGTGGACCTGCCCGGCTATGGCTACGCTCAGGTCAGCAAGGAGGAAAAGAAAAAATGGGCCTCTATGATAGAAACCTATCTTTCCACCCGCGAACAGCTCAAATGCACGGCCCTTTTGGTGGACGCCCGACACACGCCCACCGCCGACGACATTTCAATGCTCGGCTGGATAAAAGCGGCGCAGGGCTACGCGCTTGTTTTTGCCACCAAGTGTGACAAAGTCGCAAAAACCAAACTTAACGAACACCTTGACGATATTTATTATACACTCGGCCTCACCGACGAAGATATCCTCATTCCATTCAGCGCAGAGACCGGCCTTGGCCGCGACGACGCGTGGGATGCGGTTCTAGAGTTGACGGGGTTGAATAACGGAGAAGATAAAGGAGAGAAAAAGGAATGAAAAAATTTGTTTTTGCCCTTGCCGCCGCGCTCTTTGTCGCCGTATCTGCCGGAGCCGAGGGCGTCGGAGAGTGGTTTTTCAAAAACAACATCTCCAATGACGCGCGGCTTATCGACATACATATTCTCGGCGCGCACGACGCCTTTACCGCCGGTCTGAACGAAAACTCCGATCAGGACGACGCGGGAATAAAGCTCGGAGACTCCGGCGCCGTTAGTTCGGCGCATGGAGAGAACGGAGAATATGACTTTTTTTGGAAGTCTTTAGTGCTAAAAATGTCGCGCGCCCAAAGCGCCGACGTTGATACGCTGCTTAACAACGGCGTACGCTATTTTGATATCCGTCTTTCGCGCTATAAGCAAGGCGGCGAATTTTACACAGTACATGGCCGTGTCTCCGATCAATTCACCGGCGAGGGCGGTATAGCCCGTAAAATAGCCGCTTGGGCAGGTACGCACCCCGGCGAGCTTATTGTGCTTGACTTCCAAAGCCTATTCGATATCGAAACCGGAAACGGCGGAGCCACACAGCAGTCATGGAAGGATTTGATGAGCAAGCTTTCGTCCGACGGCGTGGCGCAGTATGTACACACAAGTAACGGCGATATTGCATCCGTTACCTACGGCAGTCTGACAAGCAACGGCTCCCGTCCCGCGATTGTGCTTTTCGGACAGGTGACCGGAGCGGCTGCCGACAACCGCTTTATAAACCGCGGCCCTGTGAAAGAACCGGAAGACGGACTTGATCCATACAAGGAAAAGGGCGACGGATACATTCTTTCGTATTGGACAAAAAAGTCTAACTATGCTGATATGCGCGCCGCTCTGGCGGATGAGATAGATTATATAAAATCAAACAGCAATAAATTTTACTACAGGCTCAGGATTATGCAGGCTCAGACCACAAGTCTCGACCTCATAAACGACGCCGACGCCAACAACATTAAAATATTGACCGACAAAGATTTTGACGCATGGAGCAACTTGCTGCCGGTGCTGATGGTGGACAACGCCGCCACGGCCGCAGGTGATTTCAACGCTAAGGCAGTCGAACTTCTGGCCAAGAAAAACCGTGAATACACGCCTGGCGTATATTCTGCTGCGGACGGGGCGGTTACTCTCACAGGCAGCAACGATAACATTCCGCTTGGGGCGGCTTTCTCGGCAAAGCAAAATGGCGACAGCCTCGAGCTGTCACTTTCCGAGGGTGCGCTCGGCGGAGAAATGGAGCTTATTATCCGTTCCGGCGGTAAAAGACAGCGGCTTTACCGCGGCGGCGAGCTGCTTGGCGAGACAGGCGCGGACGGTCTGCTCAAGGCCAAGGTGACCGAGCTCGGCGAGTTTACCCTCACAGATACCGGCGAGGCCGTGCCTGAAGCAGCTCCCCTACCGCTCGTGCGCTACGGCTTTTCCGGAGAGGCCCCTCTCGCCGATATCAGCGGCAGCGGCCTTGACGCCGTGCCAATTGGCAGCCCCGTCGTCGGCGGAGGCATGGCATCGCTCACCCCGGGAAATGTTCTCGGGCTTCCCGTCGGGCTTACGAAGCATATAAAAGCCTACACCGTATCGGCTTGGGTGAAGCTGAACGAAGGCTGCAAAAACGACGCCAGACTGTTTGACATCGGAAGGCATCAGCGCGCCAGCGTATTTGCCAATGCCACGCCCAACCTTACGACCTCGAGCATTAAGAACAACTCTGACACAAGTATCAAGACAGCGAACGCCAAGGGTGCGGGTCTCGGCAGCGAATGGACGCACATTGCCGCGAGCTATAGCGGCGGTCATCTCAGACTCTACATAAACGGCGTACAGGCCGCCGAGGAATACGCCGACCCGTCCGTTCACCCCTCGCCCGAAACCATAAACGACTATTTTAATCCTCATGGCAGCTTTATAGGCCGCACGATGTGGTATGCGTTTAACGAAAGCGCCAACGCCAATCCCGACATAAACGCCGATATTGCGGATTTTCGTATCTACGCCGAGGCGCTTTCCGCCGATACGGTAAAGCGGCTTGGCACAAAGCCCACAGCCAAATTTATCGACATACTTACCGGAGAGGAAATTAAATCCCCCGTGCTGATTGAAATTGAAAAAGCTTATGACAGCTATTCCTTCCCCGAAAAAATAGGCGAATATACTCTTGTTCGCAGCGAAAATATAGCCGATATGGCTGCCTGTCCGGAGGCGGTCGGTTATTACACCAATATGGCTGACTCTTTAACGCTGACGCGTGATGGCGGCGTCGTTAAGGCTGAGGCCGTCATAAACAAACTTGTCCCAAATTTAAGGCTGTTTGTAGCGGCCTATAACGACGGAAATGAGGTAGTGGAGATAAAATCCGCACCGATGGAAGGCCACTCCATTTCCGTTGAAATAGAGGCCGCCGATAGCTTGAGGGTACGCGCCTTTCTATGGGATAAATCAACACTGCGTCCGCTTTTTGTCAGTGAGGAAGCGGCGGAGTAATGCTGATAAAGTAATTTAACAATAAACTGGGCCCCGCATTGCGGGGCCCAGTTTATCTATTTTACTATTGGCCGGCCTGCCACGTCAAAGAGTGGCAGCGGCTCAAGGAAGATTATATCGTCGCGCTTGGCAGCGTCTCCCTCAGCCAAAACGGCCATTTTACCGACAATGTTCCCGCCGGCCCTGGTCACAAGCTCCTCCAGCGCGGCAAGAGATTCACCGGTGCTGATTACGTCGTCCACAATGAGCACCTTTTTCCCCTTTATGGCCTCCACATCGTCCGCGCCGATACAGAGAATTTGCTCGTTGGCGGTGGTTATGGAGTGAACGGGAGTTTTGAGCACATCGCGCATATAAAGCTTTTCACCCTTGCGGGCAACAATGTAGTTTTCGGCCTTTTCCTGACGCGCCATCTCGTAAATGAGGGGAATACTTTTGCACTCGGCTGTCAGAAGAATGTCGTGCTCAGGAGCCTTTTCAAGCAGAGCCTTAGCCGAAGCTATGGTAATCTCCACATCTCCGAACATAATAAAGGCCGCGATTTGAAGCCCGCCGGCGACAGGGAAAAGCGGCAGGGTGCGTTCCACGCCTGCAATTGTCATTTTGTACGAATTCATACGGATAAAAACCTTTCCTTAATTCATTACCTGAGTTGCAATGTAAATTGCGAACAGAGCGACAGATACCCACATTATGGGGCTGATGTCCTTAACCTTGCCGGTGCAGAGCTTGAGAACTACCCAAGCGATCATGCCGAACATAATGCCGGTGGCAATGGAATAGGTAAATGGCATGATAACGATGGCGAGGAATCCGCCGATAACATCAGCGATATCGCCGTCGAAGCTCATCTTCTTAACGGAGCTGAGCATAAGCAGACCCACATAGAGCATGGCGGGAGTAGTCGCAAAGGACGGTATAGCCAAGAATATGGGCGCGAAGATTATCGAGATAAGGAACATTACAGCCGTGGTAACAGCGGTTAGGCCGGTTCTGCCGCCCGCGGCCACGCCGGCGCTCGATTCAACATAGCTCGTAACGGTGGATGTGCCAAGGCACGCGCCAACTACAGTACCAACGGCGTCGGCCATGAGGGCTCCGCCCGCGCGGGGCAGCTTGCCGTCCTCGTCGAGGAGGTTGCCCTTTTCGGCCACACCGATAAGAGTTCCGGCGGTGTCGAAAATATCAGTGTAAAGGAAGGTGAACACCACAAACAAGAACGAGGCAATGTTGTCCTTCACAAAGGCAAAGTCAAACTGGAACATCGCAGGGGCCGCGAAGCTGGAAGCAGTAAAACTGGGTATGAGCGAATAAACTCCGTTTGCGGGATCAACCGCGTACCAGCCTATGAGCTGAGCAATTATGCCAAGCACCCAAGTGGCGAGAATACCGAGCAGGATGTAGCCGGGCACCTTATAGTGATGGAGAACTCCTATAATTACAAGGCCGACAATAGAGAGCACAAACTCGGGACGGGCGAAGTCGCCCACGCCGACGAGGGTGGAGTCGTTATTAATAACAACGCCGGAATTTATCAGCGCGATTATCGTGATAAAAAGCCCGATACCTGCCGTTATGCCAAGCTTAAGGTTCGCGGGGATTTGGTTCACGAGGGCCTCCCTGAATTTGAAAAGCGAGAGAATCATGAAGATAACGCCCTCGACAAGAACCGCCGTAAGAGCCACCTTGTAGCTGTATCCCATAGCGCCGCAAACCGTGAAGGCGAAGAAGGCGTTAAGGCCCATGCCTGAGGCAAGCGCGACGGGATAGTTGGCGAAGAAGGCCATGCACAGCGTGGCGATAGCCGCGGAGATGGCCGTGGCTGTAAAGATAGCCGAGGGGCTGGCCCCTTCTATGCCGCCGAGATAGTTGGGATTAACGGCCAGTATGTACGCCATAGCGAGGAAGGTCGTTAGGCCGGCCACTATTTCGGTTTTGACATTGGTGCCGTGCTCTTTGAGCTTGAACAGTTTTTCCATTTTTGTTTTCCTCCTTATAGTTATACTTCATTTTTTATTTTATACCATGTCCGTGAAATTTGCAACATATTTTTTGAAATTTATTAACTTTTTTTGAAATCTTTTCCGAAAACGGCCCCCGAAGGTTGCGGCAGAAGCCGACCTCGGGGGCACGCTCGTTCTCATTTTTCTGTTTCTTCCTCATCGTCCCAAAATTCGTCCTCGGGAAACTTTGCGTTGAGAAACCATTCAGGCTCAAATCCCAGCGGCGAGGCTTCCGCAGTCTCCCTCGGCGGCGTGAGCGGAGGCATTTCGTCCATTTCAAAGGCATAAGTAACATAGCACCGGCATTTTTTGTTTTCCGTAAATATCACCCCGATGCTATTCTATGACAGCGCGGTGGCCATTTTAACCTATGCGAAAAAATTTTTTCGCGTTTTCCTTTGTTATCTCTATGACCTCCGAGGCGTCCATGCCCTTTATGTCGGCAATTTTTTCAGCCACATAGCGCACAAGTGAGCTGTCGTTGCGGCGGCCGCGGCAGGGCTCAGGCGCAAGGTAGGGACTGTCGGTCTCGATAAAAAGCCTGTCAATTGGAGCGTATGCCACCATATCAACGGTTTTCACGTTGTTTTTAAAAGTCACCGGCCCGCCGACCGAAAGGTACATACCCATGTCGAGCAGGATTTTCGCAGTTTCACGGCTCCCGCCGAAGCAGTGCATAACGCCTGACCTCTCGCCCGCTCCCTCGGCCTTGAGTATGTCGAGGCAGTCCTTGCAGGCTTCCCTTTCGTGAACGGCAAAAGGCAGGCCAAGTTCCTTGGCAAGACCTATCTGTCGGGCAAAAACACATCGCTGAACATCCCTCGGAGAAAAGTCGTAGTGGTAGTCGAGCCCTATTTCGCCCACAGCTACAACCTTATTATGCTCCGCAAGGGCGCGAAGCTCAGCCTCGGCCTCGGAGCTGTAGCTCTTTGCCTCATGCGGGTGGACGCCAACGGCGGCGTAGATATACGGATATTTTTCAGCGAGCTCGACGCTTTTTTTGGAGGATGGAATATCGCAGCCGACATTGATTACCAGCTCGACGCCCTTTTCGGGCAGCGAGGCGAGAAGCTCTCCCCTGTCCTCGTCAAAGCGTTCATCGTCATAGTGAGCGTGAGTGTCGAACATCAGCTCACCTCGCTGCCGAGGGGCATATCGGCCTCGGGGGTAACGATGGTAAGGCTGCCGCCCTCTGAGGCGCAGAGTATCATGCCGCGGCTCTCCTCGCCGCAGAGCTTTACGGGCTTGAGGTTCACGACAACGACCACTCTCTTCCCCACCATATCCTCGGGAGAATAATGCTCGGCTATGCCGCTTACAACCTGCCGCTTTTCATAGCCGAGGTCGATTTGCAGTTTCAGCAGCTTTTTGGACTTTTTGATTTTCTCACATTCCGTCACCTTGCCTACGCGCAGCTCCGCTTCGGCAAAAGTCTCAATGCCTATCTCGGGCTTATGCTCCGGCTCGGGGGCGGGGGCCTCGGGTTCGGGCAGGCTGTCCTCTATTTCCTTGAGCGTCTTTTCAATATCTATTCTGGCGAACAGAGGCACAGCCTCGCCCACCATTGTTCCGGCGGCGGTAAGGCCGAAGCTGTCAGCGCTTTCGCAGGAAAGGTCGGCGGCGTTAATCTGCCGCGCAATTTTTGCGGCGGTATCGGGAATAAAGGGCGTAAGCAGGGACGCGATTATCCTGATGGTTTCGATAAGGTTATAAAGAACCGTGCCGAGGCGCGGCCTTTGGGCCTCGTCCTTGGCAAGCGCCCAAGGCATTGTCTCGTCGATATACTTGTTGGCCCTGTTCACCACGGCCCAGATTTCATCAAGGCTGTCGGCCACATGAAGGGTTTTCATACGGGCTTTGATTTTGCCCAGAACTCCCACGGCCACTGCCTTGAGGTCATCGTCAGGCTCCTCGGTCACTGCGCCGGAGGGGATCTCGCCGCCAAAGTACTTATTCACCATGGCCACAGTGCGGTTAACAAGGTTGCCGAGAGTATTCGCGAGGTCGCTGTTATAGCGGCTCATAAACACATCATAGGTTATGCTGCCGTCCTGAGCAAAGGGCATTTCATGGAGGGAATAGTACCTTACCGCGTCTACGCCGAAGCGCTTTACCAAATCCTGCGCGTATATCACATTGCCTCGGCTCTTGCTCATTTTCTCCTCGCCGAAAAGCATCCACGGGTGGCCGAAAACCTGCTTGGGCAGCGGCTCGCCGAGCGCCATCAGCATAATGGGCCAATATATTGTGTGGAAGCGCAGAATGTCCTTGCCAATGATATGGACATCCGCGGGCCAGTATTTCTTATAGAGCTCGCCCTTCTCTCCGGTAGTGTAGCCAAGGGCGGTAATATAATTGGAGAGCGCGTCTATCCACACATAGACCACATGGCCCGGGTCAAACTCCACGGGTATACCCCAAGAAAAGCTCGTGCGGCTGACACAGAGGTCCTGAAGGCCGGGCTTAAGGAAGTTGTTGACCATTTCCTTTTTGCGCGATTCGGGCTGAATAAAGTCCGGATGGGAGTCGATATACTCCATCAATTTATCCTGATATTTGCCCAGACGGAGGAAATAGGCCTCTTCCTTAGTCCTTTTTACATCGCGGCCGCAGTCGGGGCACTTGCCGTCCTTAAGCTGCGTTTCCGTCCAGAAGCTTTCGCAGGGGGTGCAGTACCAGCCCTCATACTCGCTCTTATAGATGTCGCCCTGCTCGTAAAGCCGCTTAAAAATCCCCTGTACCGCCTTGACGTGGTAATCGTCGGTAGTACGGATAAATTTGTCGTAGCTGATATTCAGCATATCGGCGATTTCCCTTATCTCGCCGGCAATCCTGTCAACGTGCTCCTGCGGGGTTATGCCCGCCGCCTCGGCTATCTCCTGTATTTTCTGGCCGTGCTCGTCGGTGCCGGTGAGGAAAAAAACGTCCTTGCCAATATAACGGTTGAACCGCGCTATGGCGTCGGTCAGGATTATCTCGTAGGTGTTGCCGATGTGCGGCGTTTTCGAGGTGTAGGCTATAGCTGTGGTTATATAGAAT
This sequence comes from uncultured Clostridia bacterium, assembly GCA_947629005.1. Lineage (GTDB taxonomy): Bacteria > Bacillota > Clostridia > UMGS1883 > UMGS1883 > JAFLUQ01. Next base: position 190,607 of record CANRCD010000001.1, on the reverse strand, counting down.
TTTTCTTTATCTTCGTTATTCAATCAAATCATCTCCGTAACAAATTATGCCTTAACGGCGCCGATAAGGTCATTCACATCGTCAATCCCATGGCGGCGCATATAGTCCGTTATGCCGTTCTTTACCTTGACGGCGGCCAGCGGATCGACAAAATTGGCCGTGCCGACCATGACGAGGCTCGCCCCCGCAAGCAGGAACTCAACGGCGTCGTCGCCTGTCATTATGCCGCCCATTCCGATTATCGGAATGCTGACGGCTTTCGAGCACTCGTAAACCATTCTTACCGCCACCGGCATTACGCCCGGGCCGCTGTACCCGCCCTTTATGTTGGCAAGGACAGGGCGGCGCGTATTTACGTCTATTTTCATACCCATAAGCGTATTAATGAGCGAAATTCCGTCTGCTCCGCCTGCCTCGGCGGCGCGGGCCATTTCGGTTATATCAGTGACGTTGGGACTAAGCTTCATAACAACGGGCTGGCTCGCCTCGGCCTTAACGGCGCGGGTGATGGCTTCCACATTCTTCGCGTCTGTGCCGAAGGCCATGCCTCCGCTTTTGACGTTGGGGCAGCTTATGTTGACTTCAAGCAGGTCAACGCCGACTCCGGCGAGGCTCCTTGCCATTTCGGCGTAATCGTCAACGGAGCTTCCGGCAATGTTCGCGATCACACGACAAGTCTTTTCGGCCTTAAGCTTGGGCAGGTAGTAGCTTTTGAAAACCTCCACCCCGGGGTTTTGTAGCCCAACGCTGTTCAGCATACCGCCGTAGGTCTCGGCCACGCGCGGCGTGGGGTTGCCCTCGCGGGGCTTTAAGGTCAGGCCTTTAACGCTTATACCGCCGAGCTCGGATATATCGTAGTACTCGTCGTACTCCAGCCCAAAGCCGAATGTGCCCGAGGCGGTTAGCACAGGATTTTTGAATTCAATTCCACAAAAATTGACTTTGGTATTCATTGCTACCCTCCTCAGTCAAAAATAATTTCTTTGGCGTCAAACACAGGGCCTTGGAGGCAAACCTGACGGTTTCCGGTAGTGGTTTTGCACACGCACACGAGACACGCGCCTATGCCGCAGCCCATGCGCTCCTCCATCGAGATCTGCGCCCTGACGCCGTGCCGCTCGGCCACAGCCTTTACGGCCTTTAACATAGGCTTGGGGCCGCAGGCATAAATAATATCGCAGTCGGAAATCTCCTTTTCGGCAAGGTCGATAGCAAAGCCTTTCTCGCCATAACTGCCGTCGTCGGTGGCTACCAACGTTTTCCCGAGGGCGGCGAATTCGTCCTCCATAACTACCATATCCTTATTCCTGAATCCAAGGAAAATTTTGGGATTCTTAAGCTTTTTCGCCAGCATATAAAGCGGGAAAACGCCTATCCCGCCGCCAATTATAAAGGCGCTGCCGCCGATGTCAAGATCGAAGCCGCGCCCGAGCGGCCCCATTAGGGTCAGCGTATCGCCCACGCTCCGCCCGGCGAGCCATTTTGTGCCTTCGCCCTTTATCTCAAAAATAATTCTCGTTTTCCCGTCCGCCGCATCGCAAATGCTTATTGGGCGGCGCAGCAGATTTTTGCCGTTTTCAACGGCGATATGCACGAACTGGCCGGGCTCCGCCTCCTTGGCAAGGCGGGGGTTATCAAGTATGAACTCCACTTGGCCGGAGGGAAGCGTCCTCCTTTCGGATATGACGCATTTTAAATCTTCTCTCATTTCGCACCCCTTATTTCACGTGGGAAAGTATGTCGTCGCGCATCCGTATGGCCTCGGCCCTCGCCGCCTCGCCAAACTGCTCGGGTTTCCAATTGCCCTTTTTATAGGCGCACATTATGCCGCGGCTTGAATTTACGATTGCGCCGAGGCGGTTTTCGTCAAAGGCGAGGGCCACGTCCTCGGCCCTGCCTCCCTGCGCGCCGTAGCCGGGCACAAGGAAGAAGGTGTTCGGCATTTTTTCGCGCAGCTCCTTAAGCTGCTCGGGATAGGTCGCGCCCACAACCGCGCCGACGCTGCTGTATCCGTGGGCTCCAACGCTCGTCTCGCCGAGAGAGCGCACAAGGGCCGCCGCTTTTTCGTATATATGCTCACTGTCAACCACGAGGTCTTGAAGCTCGCCGCTTGAGGGGTTCGAGGTCTTAACAAGGATAAAAAGAGTTTTTCCGTTTTCCTCTGCGTCCTTTACAAAGGGCTTGAGCCCGTCGGTGCCGAGGTAGGGATTGACGGTTATGCCATCCGGACCGAAGGCACGAACGGCCTTGCCGCCGATGTCGGTTTTTCCGATATATGCGCGGCTGTAAGCCTCGGCTGTTGCTCCTATGTCGCCGCGCTTCACGTCGAGTATAACGTACATTCCCTTGCTTTGGGCGTAGTCCATCGTTTTTTTTAGGCACTTAAGTCCCTCGATGCCGTACATCTCATAGTAGGCGGACTGCGGCTTTACGGCGGGGACAATGTCATAAAGGCAGTCGATAAGGGTTTTGTTAAACTCAAACAAGGCCTCGGCAGCGCCGGCAAACGGATCGTCTCCGCCGAGGTGCTTTTTAAGAATAAATTCGGGAACGTAGTCGAGCTTGGGGTCAAGGCCGGCCACGGTGGGATTGTAGTCCTTTGCGATTATGGCTTCTATCAGTTTGTCCATTATTTAACAACTCCGTCCAATACAGTATTATAGACCTTTCCGTAAAGCTCCATTCCGTCGTAGGGGCAGTTTTTGCTTTTGCTTTGGAAGGAAGAAACGTCGACGGTAAATTTCTTGTTCGGATCAAAAATCGTGAGATCGGCCGCACGGCCTACCTTTATCTCGCCCGCCTCAAGCCCGAGGATTCGCGCAGGCCCCGCGCTCATAAGGTAAATTAGGTCTGCGAGGGATATTTTCCCTGTTTTTACGAGCTTCGTTATCCCGAGCGGCAGACTCGTTTCAAGGCCGATTATGCCGTTTAAGGCAAGCTCAAATTCCAGCCGCTTTTCGTCGATATGGTGAGGTGCATGGTCTGTCACGATTGCGTCAACCGTGCCGTCGGCAATGGCCGCGATTATCGCGTCCACGTCCCCCTGCGTGCGGAGCGGCGGGTTCATCTTGGCGTTGGTGTCGAAGTCGCCCACGGCCTCCTCGGTAAGGGTGAAATAGTGAGGGCAGGTTTCGCACGTAACCTTAACGCCGCGTTTTTTTGCTTGACGCACAAGCTCGGCGCTGCCCTTGGTGCTGATGTGAGCGATGTGGACCGGCAGACCCTCGTGCTCGGCTATGATGATATCGCGGCTGACCATTACCTCTTCGACTGCGGGCGATATCCCCCGCAGGCCGAGGCTCGTAGCCGTTAGGCCCTCGTTCATTACGCCGCCGTCCATAAGGCTCATCTCCTCGCAGTGGCTGATAACAGGCAGGCCGAACATCGAGGCGTACTTTATCGCCCTCTGCATAACGCCGCCGCTTTTGACGGGCTTGCCGTCGTCGGAAACCGCAACGGCCCCCGCGTCCTTAAGCTCGGCCATTTCGGTCAGTTCCTCGCCCTGCATTCCCTTGGTGATTGCCGCAATTGGGTATACCTTGCACAACCCAACCTCGGCGGCGCGGGCCTTGATGAACTTAACAACGGCGGCGCTGTCGGTCACGGGTTTGGTATTAGGCATACAGCAAACCGCCGTAAAGCCGCCCTTTTGTGCGGCCCGCGAGCCGCTTTCGATGTCCTCCTTATACTCAAAGCCCGGCTCGCGCAAATGCACGTGCATATCTATAAGCCCCGGGGCTACGTACTTGCCCGAAGCGTCGTATACCTCGGCCCCCTCGGCGGCGAGATTCTCGCCTATTTCGACTATTTTGCCGCCGTCTATCAGGATGTCGGCGGCTTTATTGAGGCCGTTAGATTTATCTATAAGATGTCCGTTTTTAATGAGCAGCATTTCTCTTCCTCCTTGTCAGCAGGTCAAGCACGGCCATGCGAACGGAAACTCCGTTTGTGACCTGCTCGTCGATAAAGGATTGGTCGCAGTCGATGACGGCGCTGTTCATCTCCACTCCCCTGTTCACTGGGCCCGGGTGCATGACAAGCTTGTCGGGTTCGGCCAGCGTCAGCCGTTTTTCGTTCAGACCGAAGCGGGCGCTGTACTCCCTCACAGTCGGGAAAAGTGCGGATTTCTGCCGCTCAAGCTGTATACGCAGATTGATTATAACGTCCGCGCCGGCTACGGCCTTGTCCACATCGGTAAATGTCTCACAGCCAAGGGCCTCGATTCCCTTCGGCATAAGTGTGGCGGGGCCGGCCATAGCGACGCTTGCGCCCATTTTGTTAAGCAGATAGAGGTTGCTCCTCGCCACGCGGCTGTGGAGCACATCGCCGATTATCGCCACGCGCAGCCCCTTGAAGCCGCCCTTGTGCTCCTTTATGGTAAGCGCGTCGAGCAGGGCTTGAGTGGGGTGCTCGTTCATGCCGTCGCCGGCGTTGATTACGCCCGCCTTTACGTTTTTCGCTAAAAACGAAGCCGCGCCGCTCGACTGATGGCGCATTATTATGATATCCGTACCCATGCGGTCGATGGTGTGTCCCGTATCAAGAAGGCTTTCGCCCTTCTGCACGCTGCTTCCGCTCGCGGTTATGTTGGCCGAGGCGGCCGACATATACTTGCTGGCAAGCTCAAAGCTAAGCCTTGTGCGGGTGCTGTTTTCATAAAAGAGCGTTACGACGCTGAGGCCCTTAAGCGTATCGAGCTTTTTTCCGTTTGAGAGAACCACCTTTTTCATTTTCCCCGCGAGGTCAAGTATTTCGCTTATCTCCTCCGGTGTTAGCTCCTTAATGCCCAAAAGATCCTTTTTATCGCTCAGCATGGTTTTCCTCCTTTGTCTGCGTATTTTTGCCATTTTTTTAATTATATCATTTTAACGTCCCAAAGTCAACAATTAATTGTGCGCAAAGGGGCAATCGGCAAAAATCCGCGCGAGTTTTCGACATGGCAAAGCCTCCCTTTGCGGGAGGCTTTTTCAGCTTTCTTCAATTATTCTTATCAATTCCTCCGGCTTGTCAATAAGAATTTCGCAGCCGGCCTCCTCAAGTATATCGCGGCGGACAAAGCCCCACGTGCAGACTGCGCTTATCATACCGGCGTTTTTCGCCGTATGTAAATCGACGGCGCTGTCGCCGACAAAGACGCACTCGTCCGGTTTCGCTCCCAACACTTCGGCAAGGTGCAGAGCGGCGTCAGGCTCGGGCTTGCGTGGCCAGCCGCCCTCGTCGCCGATAACCTCGGCAAACGTATCGGGAAACACTTTATCAATTATGGCCGAGGCAAAGGGCTGCGCCTTATTTGTGTTCACGGCGACGCCTATCCCGCGCCTTTTCAGCTCGGATATAAGCTCCGGTATGCCATCGTACGCCGGAGTGTTATCCAGTACATGAGCGCTGTAATATTCATTAAAAAATGCCCGCGCCTCGTCGATTTTGTCTTTGGCATCCTCGGGCAGGCTTCGAAGCAGCAGACGGGTGATCCCATTGCCCACAAAGCCGCGGTAATCGCTTATCTCCCAAGTTGGAAAGCCAAGGTGCGTCAGCGCGTAGTTCGAGGCGTTGCTGAGCTCCTCTATGGTGTCGATAAGCGTCCCGTCCAAATCAAAAATAACCGCCTTTACCATACGTCGTTATGTTCCTTTCCCCGCACGAAAGCGGCTATATTTTCGGCAGTAACTGCCACGCAGCGAGCCCTGGCCTCGACGCTGGCCCAAGCTATATGGGGCGAAAACACAATTCTGTCCTTATTTTTTACCGTCATAAGCGGGTCGTCAACTCGGGGAGGTTCCTCAGGGAATACGTCGATTGCAGCTCCTGCTATTGCACCTGTGTCAATGGCAGCCGCGAGATCAGCGGAGTTTATTACCCCTCCCCTGCCCACGTTGACAATCACGGCTGTCGGCTTCATCAGCGCAAGGGTACCGCGGTTTATTATATTGGCTGTTTTTTCATTCAGCGGTGAATGTATTGTCAATATATCGCTTTTGCTGAGCAGCTCGCTAAGCTCCACTCTTGGCCAGTCCTCCCTGCGGACGGCTCCGCTAAGGGAAGCGTACGACACGTTTGCCCCGAAGGCCGAAGCGGCCCGCGCCACGGCGCGTCCAATGCCTCCCATACCGAGTATGCCCCAGCTTTTGCCGGCTATTTCCATGAATGGGCGGCCAAGATGGTTGGCTAAGCCGCTCTCCGAGTAAGCACCGCTCTTAACAAAATAATCGTAGTAGCCGAGGCTTTCAATAAGCTCCAGCAGCAGAGCGAAGGTGTGCTGCGCCACGCTTTCGCGGCAGTAGTCGGGTACGTTGCGAACCCTTATTCCCTTTTGCCTGCAATATTCAATATCAATGTTATTATATCCGACGGCGAACACGCATACGAGCTCAAGGTTCGGCGCGGCGTCAATGGTTTCACGGTCTATGACGACCTTATTTATTACGACAGCCTCAGCCCCGCGCACGCGGGCAAAGCGCTCGTCAGGGGCGGTGCGGTCATATATGACGGTATCAAACCGTTTTACAATGGGACCGAAATCAATATCGTTTCCCATAGTTGCCCCGTCCAGAATTACAACGCGCACTTATTTGCCCTCCAGCTTTTTAAGCTCCTTCATATCCGCGTCGTCTCCGCGGCTCTTGCGGCTGTCGCGAAGTATCTTTATATCGTCGACCTTGTATTCCTCAAGCTCGTTTTCGTCGCCCTTTTCAAGCTTGACCTTTACCAGCCCTTTAAGGAGCGATACGCTGCTGACTATTCCGTCGCCGTCCGGCGTGCGCACCTTGGCGCCAACGTTTGGCGTTACCTTAAGCAGCTCGTCGTAGCAGTTCTGCTCGTGTTTGAGACAGCACATCAGTCTGCCGCATACGCCGCTGATTTTTGTCGGATTAAGACTGAGCCCCTGCTCCTTTGCCATTTTTATTGAAACAGGATGAAAATCGTCAAGGTAGGCGGTACAGCATAGAGTGCGCCCGCAGATACCGAGGCCGCCGAGCATTTTCGCCTCGTCCCTGATACCTATCTGCCGAAGTTCAATCCTCGTCCTGAATACCGAGGCAAGGTCTTTTACCAGCTCACGAAAATCTACGCGCCCGTCGGCGGTGAAGTAAAACAGTATTTTGCTGTTATCAAAGGTATATTCCGCCTCCACAAGCTTCATGCCGAGCTTGTGCGCGGCGATTTTTTCCTCGCATATCCTGATGGCTTCCTTTTCTTTGGCTTTATTTTCGGCCACGCGCTGCTTATCGGCCTCGGTGGCAACGCGAACGACCTCCTTGAGCGGCGATACCACGTCCTCCTCCCGAACCTCGCGGCGTTCCATGGCCACTGTGCCGAATTCCACTCCGCGGGCTGTCTCGACGATTACATTGTCGCCAATACTGAGCTCCAAATCCTTCGGATCAAAATAATATATTTTTCCGCCAAGCTTGAATTTAACTCCTATTACCGTTACCATGAATATCCCCCCAACATTTGATAAGCATATCGGTTATCCAAAGCGTATAATTCATTGATGCGTTCAGCTCCGCCATAGTGACAGCCGCGCGCTCCGCCGCGGCTGTAAGGCCGCGAACCGTCACGCTTGAGCTGAAGGCCCGTATCTGTTCGTCATAATCTGCGTTCGCAAGACTGCCGCCGGTCTTCGCGGCCAAAGCGTCGCCAAAAAAAGAAAGCATAAGGTCAAAACAGGCCGAAGCGTGAGCCGCGTCGTATTTGCGCCTGCCGCCGGTAAAAATATCGGCTATCGGAAAAATACAACCCTTGCCGCCGCCGAGTCCGCACAACGCCGTCAGCAGCTCGCCTCGGAGGGCAAAAAAGTCCTCATCCTCGCATATTTCCTTGGCCCGGCCGATGTTCCCGCCGCTGTAGGCGGCCACAAAGTCGCTTTTGCCGCGCATGGCGGGGTATTCCCTTTCGGCATAGGTCTTTATTTTTTCGCGCGGAAAAGGTTCAAGCTCAAGCTTCACCCCACGGGAGCGGATCGTAGGCAGCAGACTCGACAAATCCTCCGTCAGCAGCATTACAACTCCGTATTCCGGCGGCTCCTCAAAGGTTTTGAGCAACGAGTTCTGCGCCGCGTTATTCATCCTGTCCGCGCCGTCAATTATCAAAAGCTTTTTTTCGGCCATAACAGGCCTCAGAAACAGCTCGTCCGCGGCGGCGCGAACCGTGTCGGAATTTAGGTTGCCATTCTCCTCGGGGCCGACAAACGTCACATCCGGATGAGTGCCCGCGCGGTGCAGAACACAGGCCGAGCAGCGGCCGCAGGGCTTATTCTCGCCGGTGCAGTGCAGCGCCTTCGCAAAAACGCGGGCGGCGGTTTTTTTGCCTATGCCCCTCGGGCCCGAGAGAATATAGGCGTGGCTTACGGTTTTGTTCCTGACGTCGGACAGAAGCCGCTCCAACGCCCTCTGCCCCTCAATAAAGCTGCCTGTCATAATGATTCCTTCAAAAGGTTTTTTATTTTCCGCGCCGTATCCTCAATTCTTTCACCGGCTCGGCTGTCAACGGTAATGTCCGCCCATCGTTCGTAAAGCGGCGTTCGCTCGGCGTAAAGCTCGGCCAGCGTCTGCCCCGGGCGAAAGGCTATACCGCGCGTTTTAAGGTTGCCAATTCTTTTTTCAAGCTCCGCGAGCCTCGCTCTAAGGTATACGATAACGCCTATTTCAGCCAAGTGGGCCATTGCGGCCTCGCCGTAAACAACGCTGCCGCCGGTAGCTATAACGCTGTTTTCGGCGTTTATCGAAAGCGCGGCCTCGCTTTCAATGCGGAGGAAGTCCTCGTGGGTATTCCTATCCACAACCTTCTGAAGCGCGGCCCGTTCCCGTCGGCAGATAACAAGGTCAAGATCGACAAAGTCCAACCCGAGGTTTTTTGCCAGTACGACGCCTACGGTGCTTTTCCCCGCCCCGGGCATACCTATCATAACGATGTTATTTTTCATCCGCGTACTTTACCTCAAGCCTGCGGACAGCGTCAACCATCTTCAGGAATACCATATTAGCAATGTATACGGCGGCGCAGATAAACAAGCTGATAAGCGCGCCCACGCCCACGCGGGTGTATATTGTGAGCAGATTGGTGAACACGTGGCAGAAGCTGTTGATAATTGACGCAAACACGATAGAGCCGCCCACGCCAAACACAAACGAAGCCAACGGCACGCGCTTAACTTTCGTATAGTAGGCGAAAAGCATAAGGCAGGGCCAAGCGATGAATTCCTTGGTTCTGGGGCGGGCAGGAAAATGCTCGGTTATGAAGGTGCGCATCCAATCCTCAAAGCCGCTTATTTCGTTTACGTTGCCGCTGCGTATGATATACACCACGCCCACCGCCGCAAACGCCGCGACAAGCAGCATCCAGTATACCTTTATATCCGAGGTCATCAGCCTTTTTGCGTCCAGAATGATATTGACGTTGCTGGTCTTGACAAAAATCATGTAGTAGGCCAGCATACTGTAAACCATGGGCGCGTAAAGACTAAGCTTTATTCCGCGGAAGATGGAAAAGTTGATATAGTAGTCAATACCGCTGAGCAGCACGCCCTGCACAAGACCGGCAAGGCAGAGGCTGCCGAGCGAAAGCGCCAAAAGGCCGGCGATATAGGGCGCGGTTTTAAGAGCGTCCCTGTTTTTCGCGGCGAATACGAAAGCCGCCGTAAGGCAAAAGCACGGCGCGAGCAGGGCAAAAAGACTGGGATAAAGCTGCACAAGGCTCTCCGGAAGGCGGAAGGTGGCTAAAAAGCCAAACGCGCAGCCAAGGGCCGCGAGGCAGGTCAGAACCTTATAGCTCCTGCCGGCCAGCCACTCTATCATAGTCAGCAGCATTATGCCCATAAGCACAAGAGCAAGCGCACTGACAAGGCGGCGGTTCACAGTGTAGTCATAATCCAGCTCAAAGCTGTTTGTGTTATAGCCGAGAGAGTTTATCTTGTCGATATAAGCCTTTACAGCCTTTTTAGTAAGCTCGTTCTGCTCCAAATGTGTCCCGTTGGCGTTAGTCACCTGCGTAACATTTATGAAGCGAATATTGCGGTCAATAGTGGAATTAAGGTGCTGGTAATAGCGGAACATATACTCTGTAGGGTCGCCTTTTTGAACGATGTAGCTCTCGTATGCGCGAATAACATTGTCCTGATTGTCGCGGAAAATCGTGTTATAGCCGATGGGCTTTTCGTTGCTGAGCTGGTCAGGATTTTCCGACACGACAAGCGTCATATCGTTATCCTTGATAAGTCTGCTTATCCCCTCATAGTTAGCCTTGGCGTCGGTTTCCTTCTTGGGGTGGCGGGAGTTGTCCCGTATGTCAAAAAACTTTACGCCGTATGTTTTGATGAGCCTATCGTACTCGTCAAGATAGTCGAGCACGGAATAGTTCTTTATTCTGGCGTCCATAGCGATATCGAAGCCTTTGCTGCGCAGGTACTCAAAGTCGTCCTCGCGGTAGCCGACGCTTATCTGGTGCATCTGGGGCGTCCCGTCGTAAAGCACGTAAAGGTCGGCGTTTTCGGCGGTTGTGAAAAAGGCATACTCGTCCTTAGAGTACTTGAGCGGTATCCATTCCCGCAGCAGCGCTTTGCTCACATCGCGTTTGGTTATCAGTACGTAGCTGTCGTTCGTGATATCGGGCAGGTCGCGAATCTGAGCAATCATGTCCTCGTTTTCCTCCTCGTACTTATGGAGGAGCACGTTATACTTAAGGCATGTCACAGTGCCGCTGTTCGCGAGGGAGTTAAGGTCCTCCTCCTGCACGGTCACGGTATTCACGCCCAGCTTTTTGTATTCGTCAAGCTGCTCGTCGAGGTCTTTTTTCGAGAGCTTCATTTTTATATCATTATACAGCAGAGAAACCACAACGCTGCGGTTGCGGCTCTCATTACGCACACGGACAAAGGCAGTGGGCAGCATTGCCGCGATAATCGCGGCGGCGAGAATTATTTTAACTCCGTTATAGAGCTTGGATTTGTTCATTTTCGGTTTCCTCCTGTGTTTTACTTGCCTCCGGACGGGAAATTATGTCCTTAAGCGCGCCTGTAGCCGCCATCGAAACGACGTAAACCGCGCCGCAAATCAGCAGCGGTATCAAAAACAGCAGCCTGCCGACCATGCCCATACCCTCGGGGCGGACAGATACAAGCGACGGGAAAAACGCTTTCATTACAAAGAACGCGGCAAGCGCCAAAGCTCCCGAAAGCAGCACCCGTGCAATTTTCTTAAGCTGCGCTCTGTCAATGTAATCGCCCACAACACGCCTCATCGCCAAGGCTACGTTCGCAGCGTAGAGCGTGAACAGCGCCGTAGTGGCTGCCACCACGGCCGTAACGCCCGCCGCCCTGCCAACGGTCATATTGTAGACGAGCTTTAGCAGCACGACGGACACAGTGCCGAGCACGGTGTATTTATACTTAGCGTCAAGGTAAAGCACCTTATTAAAAAGCTCCTGCGCCATGTAGCCGAACACACCGAGGGTATAAATCGCGAAAAGCAGCGCCGTCGTGGCCGTAAGGTCGGGAGTAAACTTGCCGTGCTCGTAAAGCAGGCATATAACATTCTGTCCGAAGCAGCCCACCGTCAGAATAAACGGAACGAAAATCGCTAACATTGTCAGAATGATGTACTGAATGAGGCTCCGCACGTAGGCGAGGTTGCCCTCCTCGTAGTTCTGGCTTATAGAGGGAAAAACCACGCTGCTCATCGCCACGACGAACACGCTCGCAATAGTAACGAACAAGTCCGAGGAATAGCTTATCGTTGTGGAAGCGCCGTCGTTCCCGCTGACGGCAATTTTATCAAGCAGGAAGCAGAACTGAAACATCATGTTTGAAACGAAAATGTACCACACCTCGCGGTTTTTTCCGAGGCTCCCTCCCCCGCCGGCTCCCTTGAACATACGAAAACCGAGCTTATAGAAGTTCGGGAGCTGAACCACGATGTGCAAAAACCATCCTATAGTCGTTACGACGCTTATGGTTAGGATATCCACCTTCGGGAAAAAGAGAGCGGCTATAAGAATTACGTTAAAGGGCAGGCTCATTATCGAGGTTATGAAGAACACCCTGTTATTCTGGAGCACGCCTGAGATGATGTAGGCCAGCACCACAAAAATCAGACTCGGCAGCATAACGTAAGTTACATTTAACGCCAGAGGAAAGTTTTCGGCGCTCACCTCCGGCACAAGAATGTGAGTAAGCGGCCTCGCGAGGGCGTAGAGCGCCGCGGTGACAATAACGAGTATCAGCGTTGTGCGGCGCATAAAGGAAGCGACAAATTCCTTTTGCCGGCCTGCGTTTTCCTCCTTATTCATGTGCTTGATGACAAGGGTCTGCATTGCCGTACCTACGCCGGTGAAAATCAAATTGACGACCGTGAAAATCGTGAGATATATATCCGTAAGCTCCGTTGCGCCAAAGGTCTGTGCGAAAACCATGTTCCGAAAGAACCCGAGACACTTCGCAAGCAAAATCCCGATCACGACAAGAATGTAAGCCGCGCCGTTCATTCCATCACTTCCTATGACTATACATAACTATACATGATATTATTATACATCATTTTTCTTTTATAGTCAATTCTTTTTTTCATGCAAATGATTAAGATTGTGTAAACAAAGGAGACTTCGCGTTGCGACGCCGGTATTTGCGCAGCGATAACCTGCCACTGTAGCCTGAGGCGCACGGGGCCAGCCGAAAAAATAGCGCAGAATGGACATAATACAATGAAAATCCGCTCGTTTGAGCGGATTTTCAACACTAATTCATTATTTTTCAGTAAACATATATTACTCAAAGCAGCCTTAAATCAATCATTCAGCCCTTGAACGATATGCGCAATTTTTTACGGCCTCGGTTTATATCGTCGCGGTTTTGTGCCGTGTTACATGGCAGCTTATATTCACGGCCACCGGAAGGCCAGCTATATGCGTGGGATAGGTCAGAATATTTACTTTCAGCGCTGTGGTTCTGCCGCCGAGGCCCTGCGGCCCTATGCCGAGGCGGTTTATTCGCTCCAAAAGCTCGCGCTCCATATCGGCGTAGTACGGGTCGGGATTGGATTTATCGAGAGGAAGCGTCAGCGCCTTTTTGGCAAGAATGGCTGCCATCTCCATATCGCCGCCAATACCGACGCCGACAACGATGGGCGGGCAGGGATTGCCTCCGCCCTTAGAAACGGTATCGACAACGAAATCCTTAACTCCGTCCTCACCGTCGGAGGGTTTAAGCATTTTGAGCGCGCTCATGTTTTCGCTGCCGAAGCCCTTCGGAGCGACAGTGAGCGTAAGCTTGTCGCCGGAGACAGTTGATATATGCACAATGGCGGGGGTGTTGTCGCCGGTGTTCGTTCTGCGAAGCGGATCGGCCACAATACTTTTGCGAAGATAACCCTCGGCGTAGCCTCTGCGGACTCCCTCGTTTACGGCCTCCTCAAGAGTGCCGCCGGTAATGTGTATGTCGCAGCCGAGCTCCGCGAAGAATACGGCCATACCTGTATCCTGACATATAGGCGCCTGTTTTTCCCGCGCTATATCGGCATTTTTGATTATCTGCCCGAGAATGCTTTTCCCCACCGGTGACTCCTCGCTTTCAGCCGCCCTCTCAAGGCAGCCGTAAACGTCGCCGCACAAGTCAAAATTTGCCTCGGTACAGAGACGGGCCGCGCAAGCGGCTATTTCTTCGGCCGAGATTTCACGCATGATATCAATCCTTTCCGTTTGGCTGCTGCCCGCCGCCCGCTACGAGCTCGGTTATTTTTATCTTACTTTCGAGAAATTCCCGCGTCAGCTCTGGATTTTCTCCCTCGGGCAGGGAGTTTGGAAGCTCGCAAATTATTTTGCCGGGGCTTCCGGCGAGAATGTATATCCTGTCCGAAAGAAGCAATGCCTCATTGATGTCGTGCGTTATGAGGAACACCGACAGCCCCTGCTCCCGCGCGACGCGCTTGAACCACTTCTGCATACCGGCTCGGGTTATGGCGTCGAGCGCGCTGAAGGGCTCGTCCATAAGCAAAGCCGTGGACGAGAACAGGCAGCTTCGAAGCAGCGCAGCCCGCTGGCGCATACCGCCCGAAAGCTGAGCGGGGTAAAGCTTCTCACAGCCCTCAAGGCCAAAGTCAGCCAGCATGGCCGAGGCCTTTTTAACGGCGTCGCGCTTCTTTTCGCCGCGCAGTATGAGCGGCAGCGCGGCGTTTTCGGCTATAGTTCGGTATGGCAGCAAAAGGTCGCTCTGCTGCATATAGCCCACGAGCCCGCTTTTTCCAGTCACGTCCTCGCCTCCAAGCAGCACGCGGCCGCTGTCGGGAGCTTCGAGGCCCGAAAGAATGTTGAACAGCGTCGTTTTGCCTATGCCGCTGACCCCTAAAAGGCATACGGTCTCCCCTTTGCCGAGGGTCACGTTTATGTCGGAAAGCACACGGCGGCCCTCGTAGCTCTTGGCGATACCTTCCGCTTTAAGTACAGCCTCCATATCAGTCAAGGAACTCGTTGGTATAGCCGAAGGAGCCGAGTTCCTTTTCAATAAGGCCGTTATTATAGAGCCAATCGTAAAAGCCCTTCCAGCGGGCGTCGTCGATATAGCCCCAGCTGTCGCCGTCGCCGATATAGGCTGTGGAAAGGAACTTCATGCTTTCCTGCACAAGAGCTTTGTCGAGCTCCGGCACGGCCTCGCAGAGGATATTACCGGCCTCCTCGGGGTTCTCCACGCAGTACTCGTAGCCTTTCTTAGTGGCGGATAGGAAGGCGCGGATAAGCTCGGGATCGCTTTCCATAAGGTCGTTATTCGTGATTATTGTGGGAGAATAGTAATCAAGCACGGGATTGCTCTTGGCAAAGTCGAGATAATTGTACTCTACCGCGTCAACCTTGGCCTTGGCCACATCCCAGCCCTCGTAAACCCACACGCTGTCGATAAGGTCTGTCTGAAGAGCGGCCATAACGTCTGTTACCGTGGTAGAAACAAGCTCCACCTTGTCGAAGTCGCCGCCTTCGGCCTCCATAGCGGCCTTTATGACGTTTTGCTCAATAGGGCTGTCCCAAGTGGCGTAAGTGTGGCCCTCAAGCTTGGCAAAGCTGTCAATACCCTTGTCCGCGCGGGAAATGATGCCGCTGGTGTTGTGGTTAATTATGGCGGCTATGCTCGTTACAGGCAGCGGGGTGTCTGAGGCATAGGCCGCAGCGATGGTATCCTGAAAGGCAATACCGAATTGCGCTTTGCCGCTGGCGACAAGGGCCTCGGCTCCGTCCTCGGGGGGCTGAATTATATCGAGGTCAATACCGGCCTCGTCATAGTATCCGAGCGCCTTCGCAACGTAAAAGCCTGTGTGGTTGGTGTTGGGCGTCCAGTCAAGGACAAGGGAGACCTTTTCCGTTTGGGGAGCGGCGTTTTCGCCGTCCGCGGCGTTATCGGGGGCCGTATTTGCGCCGCATCCGGAAAGGGCGGCGATGGAGCCTGCGGTGAGCAGGCATATAAGCTTTTTTATTTTCATTTTTATTTCCTCAATTCTTTTCATATTTTTTCCACGGCATCACAGCCGCGTGGATAACGTCAACAAGCTTGATAAGCACAAGGCTGACCGCGCTTGTGACGATAATGACGGCGAACATTTTGTCAAAGGCGAAGGACTTGCGCACCCTCGTCATATACACGCCGAGGCCGCCGCTGCCGCCAAGCCATTCCGAAATCACCGCTCCGATGACGGAATACGAGACCGAGATACGCAGTCCGGAAAAGAAGCTGTCAAGCGCGTACGGAAGCTTAACGTCCCACAGCACGCGCAGATACCCCGCTCCCATCGAGCGGTAAAGTCTCAGCACGCCGGGGTCGGCGGTTTTGAAGCCGCCCAGAAGGGCTATCAGCATTGGAAAAAAGCAGGCCACAAAAATCAACACTATTTTGGGGGCCATGCCGTAGCCGAACCACAGCACCAAAAGTGGCGCAATCGCAACAGTCGGTATAGTCTGAGTCACCACGGCGAGCGGGTATCCTGCCTCGTAAAGCAGGGTGAAGCGGTCCATCAGCACGGCCAGCACAAGGGCCGCCGCTATGCTGAGTCCAAGTCCCGCCGCCGCCTCGAGCAGCGTTACGCGGCTGTGTGAAAGCAGCGTCGGCGCCTCGGTTATCAGCGCCTTAAAGACCTTTGTCGGCGAGGGGAGCATAAACTCCCGCACGAGCCCCGCGCGGCATACGCCCTCCCACACGGCAAGTATTAGCGCCAAAAAAACGATCGGGCAGAGCTTACTGATGATACTTCGCGGTTTTTTTGTCAATGGTCCACACACCTGCCTTGGGGTTGAGCGCGATTTTGACATAGCTCGACACCGAGGGCGCGCCCTCACGTATACATATAAGCTGGCACTCCTTCACTATGTCCATAAGAGTGTCGTAATCGCCCTCCACTGTAGTCTCAAACGGGCCGACAAAGGTATTTAGTCCGGTGGACTTTATGTACTCAATAACCTTGTCCACCACGCGGATCACTTCCTCGCCCTCGACCTTGGGGAGGCACTGGATGGCTATGCTTGCCTCGGGCTGTTTTTCGTTCATTCGACGTCTGTCCTTTCAAAAATAATGTCAGAAGAAATGCCGCGGAATAACTTCCGCGGCGAAAAAACATGAAAAAATGGGCAACTTACACATTTTCCTACGCAGAAATTACTCTGATCAGGTTATAAGAGTTAAGGCGAAGCCTTTCTCAGCCTTGCGGCACCTCTAATGCGGTTATTATAATATCACAGATTTTGCCTTTTGTCAATGGCTTTTTTAGAAAAATCGGCTTTATTTTCCAAACGCCTCCAGTACGTCGGCCCCCTCGCGAACAAATGCAATAAACTCGTTTATCTCGGCATGGCAGACTATGTCGCGCCCGCCGAGCTCTGGCTCCCCGCAGCCGCCCACGCGCACCCACTGGCCCTCCGGCAGGTAAACGCTCCGTTCGGTCCGGCCCTCGGCGCAGATAGGCGCAAAAAGTATGTCCGGCCCAAACATATACTGGTCGCTTAGCTCATAGCACCTTTCGTCATTGTAAAAGTCAAAGAACATTGGCCTCATAAGCGGAGAGCCGTTTTTCGACGTCTCGTCAAGCTGCCTTAATATGTATGGCCGCAGCCGCTGGCGGAGCAGCACAAGCCCTCTGAGCACGGGATAGTTTTCCTCGCCGAAGGACCAGAGCTCATTGTCGCCTCCGCTGGCCTCCTTCACGCCGGGGTGACGGTCAATCTGTCCCGAAGTGCGTTTCCTAGCGCCGTGGAGGCGCATAATCGGGCAAAACAACCCAAATTGGAACCATCGCACTATGAGCTCGCGGAAGTAAGCGCTCTCTGTGTCGCCCTGATGAAAACCGCCTATGTCGCTGTTCCACAGCGGTATGCCGCAGACGGACATCGAAAGCCCCGAAACCACGCTTTGGCGCAGTGCGTCGAAGGTGGAGGGTATGTCGCCGTTCCAGACTATCGCGCCGAATTTTTGGCTGCCGGGCCACGCCGCACGCGTCAAGGAGACAATTTCCTCCTCACCCTCGGCCTTAAGGCCGTCATAGAAGGTCTTAGCATAGTAATAAGGATAGAGCATGGCCATTTCCGCGCCGTTCCCGAGGTAAAAGCGCAGGTTGCCGAACTGCTGCGGGTGAACCTCGGGCTCGGCCTCATCCAGCCAGAAGGTCTTGATACCGTAGGAGTAGTAGCTCTTTTTAACCTGCTCCCACACGTACTCCCGAGTTTCGGGGTTTGTGGGGTCGATAAACGTCTGCTGGCCGTAAAAATCAAATATACCGTACTGACCGTTCTCGGTGCGGACAAGCAGGTTACTTTCATCCATAGGGCGATAGTTCCGGCTGGCGGGGTTAATAGTCGGCCATATTGAAACCACCGGTCTGATACCCATATCCTCAAGCTCGCGGCACATAGCGGCGGGGGCGGGCCACAGAGCGGGGTCAAAGTCCCAGTCGCCCTGCTCCGTCCAATGAAAATAGTCGATGACTATGGCGTCGGGAGTCACTCCCCGCCGTTTGTACTCGCGCGCCACGGCAAGCAGATCGTCCTGACTTTCATAGCGAAGCTTGCACTGCCAAAAGCCTGCCGCCCAAGCCGGAGTTTTCGGCGGCAGACCCGTCAGTCGGCAGTAAATTCTCATTGTCTCGGCGGGGGTTTCGCCCGCGAAAATAAGGTAGTCCGCCTGACGGGCGCAGCCGGCCTGCCAAAGCGTACGGTTATTGGTGAACTCACATCTGCCGGGCGAGGGATTGTTCCAAAGGAAGCCGTAGCCGAGCGAGGAATATATCACCGGCAGAGTGGATTTTGTGTTGTAGTGGACTAAATCCACGGCGCAGCCCTTGCGGTCGAAAAAATCCTGCTGCTCCTGCCCGAGGCCGTAAATATGCTCGCCGTCGTTCGCCTCAAACATCGCCGTCACTTGGTACATATCGCCCGCGATATGCCTGTATCGGCAGACGGGATCGCCCTCCTCGCGGCTTTCGAGAATAACCTTGCCGTTCTTGCGAACAACAAGCTTCCGTCCGCCCCACACGCCAAAAATTTCGGCGCTGATTTTGCCGTTTATTATTTCCGCCCTATCGCGGCCCGCTATCACCGTACAGTCGCACTCCTCAGGCGGCAGCAGTGTCCATCCCTCATCAGACGGACTGCCTAAACGGGTGGCCCTCACCCTAATGCAGTCGGGGCCGTACGGTTCAATAACAACGGTTTCGTCACGCATAGCGAAGATTATCCTGTTATTTTCAGCGGTCACGTTTGCCATTATAAAACCTCCTTTTCTGCTTTTTACCATTGTATCAGAAAATCAACGGCTTGGCTATAATTTTTTTGATTATTTTTATAACTCGCTTGCTTTTTTTTGCGGAATATGGTAATCTAAAATCAGAAATATGCAAAGGGGCGTCTCTCATGAGCGAAAGACTAAAAAAATTGAACTTCGTATGGAAAACCGCCATGGCGGTGGCAGGAGCATTCTTCTACTCGTTCGGCATAAATATGTTCATCTCGGGCATAGGCCTATACAGCGGCGGAATCATGGGAATCTGCCAGCTAATACGCACTCTGCTCGGGCGCATTATTGATTTCCCGTTCGATATAGCCGGTATTCTGTATTACATAATCAATATTCCTATTTTTATTATGGCCTACCGCTCCATAGGCAAGCGTTTTTTGTTCCGCACGCTGCTTTGCGTTACGGCCATCTCGGTATTTACATCGCTGATACCGTCGCCGGCGGCGCCGATAGTAAACGACCGTCTTGTCGCCTGTATCATCGGCGGGTTTATCTCGGGCTTTGGCATAGGCCTCACGCTGCGAATGGGCAGCAGCTCGGGCGGCATGGACGTAGTAAGCCTTTACTGCATAAAGCGTGACCTGCCCGTAAGCGTAGGCAACATGAGCCTTATGCTTAATGTGGTTCTCTACGGCGTGTGCATGGTTCTCTTTGACGTTGAAACCGCCATTTATTCAATTATATTTGCGTTTTGCAGCTCTCTCGCACTTGACAAAACCTACTCCCAAAGCGTCAATGCGGAGGCTACCATTATAACCAAGGAGCACGGCAAGGAAATATCCGAGGCCATCAACAACCGCCTTGTGCGCGGCGTGACCTCGTGGACAGGCAAGGGAGCCTATACCGACGAGGACAGGCAGGTGCTCTGCGTGACTCTGAGCAAATACGAGCTTTCAGCGCTGCGCCATATAGTCCGCGAGATAGACCCCCGCGCCTTTGTTATCGTAAAAGAGGGCGTAAAAATTGAGGGAAATTTTTTAAAAAAGCTGGCTTAAAAAGGGCCGTTAAATTCGCTCTGTAGCTTGGAGGCGCGGGCCGAAAAAGCAGTGCGGAACGGCCGTCGTCACAAGTCGGGTGCGCCGAAAAACGCAGAAAATCCGCTCATTTTGAGCGGATTTTCTGCATTAATTTCTAACTTATCTTCACAAACCGGCTTATTGCCAATGGTCGCCTTAAATCAATACATAAGCCGTTGGGATAAGGAGCCACAGTTAGGTGAGCCGCGTTTCGATTTCTTAAATCGAAACAAGCGATACCGAGCTTGTGGCGACGCCGGTCTGCGTGTATTTTTTACAGTCCCTTATTCAGCGGGCTCCTCTGCGGGCACAGCCTCAAGCGAGGCAGAATCAGTGGGAGCAATCTCCTCGCCGGCCTCCGTCTGCTGCTGTATAACGGAGGAAAGGTCCTCGTCGCCATTATCGCCGCTCTCGGCGGACTTGGCCGCAGCCTGTTCGCGCTGAGCGTCCAGAGCGGAGGTAATAGCCTTGTCGTCTACGGTAATGTCGGCGTCGTCCACCCATCCTTCGAGAATGGTCATGAATTTTTCCTGAGCCTTACTGGTTCTGAGTTCCTTGACCTTATCGTCATTTTTGGGGTCGAGGGCGTAGCGCTGTATTATGTGATAGCCGTAGCTTGACTTAACGGGCTCTTGGCTCCAAGTACCGATTTCCATATCCTTGGAGGCCTGATAGAACTCGTCAACCATCTCACCCTCGGTAAACACGTAGTAATCCTGATTTTCCATGCCGGGATCCTCGCCGTATTGCTCGATGAGGACGTCCATATCCTCGCCGGCGTTGAGCTTTTCTATAACCTCATTGGCCTTCTTAAGCGCTTCGGCCTCGTCAATCTCATTGCCGTCGCTGTCAGTGCCGGTCGGGATAAGAACGTGCTTTACCTTAAGATATTTGTCGTCGTTATATTCGAGCTCGTCATCGGTCACCTCACATTCGCCGCCCTCCTCGCTCATCTTGGCAAGAAGGTCATTTATGAGGTTTGCGCGGATGAGATAGCGCGTCACGGCGGCATCGCTGGTGAAGTAACTGTCGAGGTACTCCTTATAGCCGTCCTCGCCGCCAAAATTGCTTTCGATAACCTCATTTTTCTGATCCTCAACGGTTTTAATGCGGTCATTGTCCACCTTCAGGCCGTACTCGGGAGCTTTTACCTCGGCAACGACAAGCTGTTTCATTTCGTCAAGAGAGCTGTCGCGCACATAGTCGCCAAGCTTCTGGCCGCCCATTTCCTGATCCTCCCAGCCTTCGCCGCCGCCTGTGTATGCGGAATAATAGCCGGCGGTGGTGTAATATGCAAAGTTAAAGTCGGAAAGCTTTACGTCAATGCCTCCAACGGTGGCGATAACAGTGCTGTCGTAATCGTTCTCCTCGCCGCCGTAGCTCGAGGACGAGCCGCCGCCCGCCTTATTGCAGCCGCTTAAAGCCATGACGCCCGAAACGACAAGCGCCGCTGCGGACATAATTTTTCTGTTCATTGGTTTTCCTCCTTAATTTTATTAACACAAAGTTAATTATACACTAACTGTCCGTTTTTTGCAAGCTTTTTAACACATTGTTAATATTTTTAATTATTTCCTCTTCGCCCAAGGGCTTTCCGCGCAGCAGAATATAGGGCTTTTCGCCCGCTCCGTAGAGGATTTTGCCCTTGTTTGCCGAGGCCAGCGCCGCTATGCTTTCGATTGGCGGCGGATTCTGGGCTGAAAGCCTGAACATAAGTCCGCTTTCGCCGTGGCTTATCTCGGTTATGCCGGTTTCCTCAGCGAGGGCGCGGAGCTCAGCCACGTCCATGAGGCGGCTGACCGGTATAGGAATATCTCCGTACCGGTCCTCAAACTCCTCCTCGGCGCGGTCGCGGTCATACTTGCAGCCGATTGCGGCGATTCGTTTATATGCCTCGATACGAAGCTCCGAGGTGGGGATATAGTCCTCGGGAATATAAGCGCTGACCTCTATATCAACGACGGTCTCTTCCTTTTTTGGAGCCGCCGGACGGCCAAGGGCCTCATTCACGGCCTCCTCGAGCAGCGTACAGTACATATCGTAGCCCACGGCGGCCATAAAGCCGTGCTGCTCTGGGCCGAGCACATTGCCCGCGCCCCGTATCTCAAGGTCGCGCATGGCGATTTTGAATCCGCTGCCGAACTCGGTAAACTCACGTATGGCGCGCAAACGCTTTTCGGCAACCTCGTCAAGGCTTTTGTCGCGGCGGTATGTCAAGTAGGCGTAAGCGAGACGGTTCGTCCTGCCGACGCGGCCTCGGAGCTGGTAAAGTTGGCTGAGTCCCATGCAGTCGGCGTTTTCGATTATAATGGTATTCACGTTCGGTATATCGAGGCCGGTTTCAATAATCGTGGTGCATATCAGCACGTCAATATCGCCGTCCATGACGCGCATCATAGTCTCCTCAAGCTCGCTTTCATTCATGCGGCCGTGGGCCACTGCGACGCGGGCCTCGGGAACCATTTCGGCTACTCGGCGGGCTATGCTGTCCAGCGCGGCTATGCGATTGCAAAGATAATATACTTGACCTCCGCGGGCGAGCTCACGCGTGACGGCGTTCTTCACTACAGCCTGATTGTACTCCATCACGTAGGTCTGGACGGGGTATCGGTCGCCGGGAGGCGTCGAAAGCACCGACATATCCCTTATTCCGACCATGGCCATGTGCAGAGTCCTCGGTATAGGCGTTGCGCTCAGCGTCAGAACATCGACGTTCTTTTTCAGCTCCTTGATTTTTTCCTTGTGAGCCACGCCGAAGCGCTGCTCCTCGTCCACAATGAGCAGGCCCAAATCCTTGAATTTGACGTTTTTCTGGAGCAGCTTATGCGTGCCGACTACTATATCGCACTCGCCGGTCTCAAGCATACGCAGCGTTTCCTTAGTTTCCTTTGGCTTGCAGAAGCGGCTGAGCATACGCACGGTTATCGGGTAGCCGCTCATGCGCTGGACGAAGTTATTATAGTGCTGGCTGGCAAGAATCGTTGTAGGCACGAGATAGGCCACCTGCTTGCTGTCCATAACGGCCTTAAAGGCTCCACGCATAGCCACCTCGGTCTTTCCGAAGCCTACGTCGCCGCAGAGCAGGCGGTCCATAGGGCGGCGGCCCTCCATATCCCGCTTGACTTCCTCTGCGCTGCGAAGCTGATCCTCGGTCTCCTCATATATAAATTCCGATTCAAACTGGCGCTGCCACGGTGTATCCGGCGAAAAGGCGTAGCCGGGAGTTTTCTCCCGCTCGGCGTAAAGCTTTACAAGGCCGTCGGCAAGATCGCGGACGGACTGCTTAACCTTACGCTTGGCCGCCGCCCATTCGCTGCTGCCAAGCCGATTAAGGCGGACGGTCCTGTCCTCGCCGCCTCCGACGTATTTGCTGATGTTGTCAAGCTGCCCGACGGGAATGAAAAGATTGTCCTCGCCGCGGTACTCCAGCTTGATGTAGTCGCGCACAACCTTGTTCACCGTCATGCGGACTATGCCCTGATAGCGTCCTATGCCGTGGATTTTATGCACCACATAGTCGCCTATCTCGAGTTTATCTATATTCTTTATCCGCTGTTCGTTTTCGCCGCGCCGGTAGGAGCGGCGCTTTTTTTCCTCGGCGAAAATTTCCCTGTCGCTGATAATAACGGCGTTGATGAGCGGATATTCAAAGCCCTTTGTAATGCTGCCGTGCATGACGGCCACCGCGCCCTCGGGAAGCTCGGCCGAAGGCTCCGTCATTGTAACGGGGAGTCCTCTGTCCGCCAAAGCCTGTGTAAGCCTTTGCGCCCTGCCGGTACTTCCGCCGAGGATTATCACCCTCCCCCGCTCCCTGTGCCATCGCTCCACGTCGTCCATGAGGAACTCCACGTTTCCGCCGTAGTTGCCGAGACTGTGACACGTGATGTCGTATGTTCCGTCCGCACGTATCTCCGCGGTTTTTCGGCTGAGGGCCGAAAGACAGACCGTGGAACGTTTGTTGAGCAGCTTTACGAGCGCGTTGTAATCGTTCATATATTTAATGTCGGGCAGCTCCTCGCCGCCGAGGCGAAGGGCTTCGATGTCCTCTCCCAGCTCAAATTCAGCCACCTTGGCGGCCTCGCTGACGCGCTGAGGCTCATCGACGAACACAAGATCGCCTTCCGCAAGGTACCCAAGCAGGCTGCCGGTTTCCGAAGGGGCCGAAATCGGCGCTATCTCCGCAGATTCGGCATGGTCTATTGACAGCTGCGTCATCACGTCGAAGGTTCGCAGCAGGTCGATTTCGTCACCAAAAAGCTCCATTCTGACGGGTAGAGTCATGCTCGGTGAAAACACGTCTATAATTCCTCCGCGAACGGCAAACTGCCCCTTGCCGGCAACGGTGTCTATGCGCGAATAACCCGTGGAGGCAAGCAGGCGGGTGAAGCTCTCCACGTCAAGAGTATCCCCCGCATGTAGTACTGTTGTCAGCGAGCGGTAGTCCGAGGCCTCCGGCACGAACTGCATCAGGCTCTGCACCGAGAGCACACCCGTAAGACCGGCGTCTATGGCCTTTATAGCCGAGGCGCGCTCGTTTTCAAGGCCATGGTCGGCGGCCTCCACCTTGTGGAGCAGGAAAGGCTTCGGCGGGACGTACACCGCCCTCGACGGCATGAAGAAGCCGAGGTCGTCACAGATTCGTTTAGCCGTCTGTTCGTTTGCGGTAACGACGAGCGCCCTGCCCCCTCCTATAAGCGAGCTGATTAAGTGGGCCTTTTGTGCGTCGGCGCTGCCGCACACGGCAATAGGGCGGCCCTTGCCCAAGGCCGCCTCAATTTTACGATATTCCGCCGAAGCGGACAAAAGATTTTTTATATTCATATACTACCCTGAATTTTACCGCAAAATCGTCCGGCGGCTCAGCCCTGAAGCCCCTCCGCCTGCCGCTGCATATTTTCAACAACAACGTCGTATATCTCGCCCAAAGAGGCGCAGTACTCCAGCACTCTCCACGGAGTGTTGGTGTGGTAATGAATTTTGATAAGCTCATCGTCGCCGACGGCCAACAGGCTGTCGCCCTCAATGTTTGCCCTGATGTACTCGTTGATTTTGTCCTCGTCAAGGCCTTCGCCCTCAATAAGGAGCTGGGTGTCAAACTTAAATTCTATCTTTTCCATTTTCTCACCTCTTATTGAATTTATTCATGGCGGATTGAACGCCATTTTTTATTATCTCCGGAATGATGTCCTCAATCTGTTTTACGGCCGCAGTCACGGCCACACCGTCCTCGTATGAAAATTTGCCGAGCACATGGTCTACCATGCTGTGCTCCGCCGCACCGACGCCGAAGCGCACGCGGGGAAACCGGTCGGAATTAAGCTGATAAATTATGCTTTTCATGCCGTTATGGCCGCCGTCGCTCCCGCTCGGACGGATACGGACGGCGCCGACGTTCAGCGCGACGTCGTCATACATTACAATTATATTTTCGGGCGGCAGCTTGTAGAAGGCCGCGCAGTCCCGAACGCTCTCGCCGCTCAGATTCATGTAGGTGTGCGGCTTAAGAATGACGCACCGCTCGCCGGCAATGCGCCCCTCTCCAACAGCCCCCT
This sequence comes from uncultured Clostridia bacterium, assembly GCA_947629005.1. Lineage (GTDB taxonomy): Bacteria > Bacillota > Clostridia > UMGS1883 > UMGS1883 > JAFLUQ01. The sequence continues at coordinate 165,285 of CANRCD010000001.1, read as the reverse complement.
TGAACTTAAGCCGCGTGAGCGGAATATTATAGCATTGGGCCAGATAATCGGCCGCCACAAAGCCCACGTTGTGGCGAGTCTGCTCGTACTCCCTGCCGGGATTACCCAGACCTACTATAAGATACATATAAACCTCCGTACGGGAAAATAGTATATACAAGTTTTAGGCGGATAAAATATCCGCCTAAAATCAAAAGTGTTTTTACATGAACAGCGTGCTGATTGAAACTTCTTCGTATATCCGCCTGATGGCCTCCGCGAATACGGGCGCGACGCTGAGCGTTTTTATCTTGTCAAGCATTTTGTCCTCGGGAATGGCGATGGTGTCAAGCACCACAAGCTCCTTAATTGGACTCTGCTCAAGCCGCTCGATGGCCGGACCGCTCAGCACCGGATGAGTGCAGCAGGCGTAAACCTCCTTGGCTCCGCGCTCTATAAGGGCCGCCGCGCCGTGTGTTATCGTGCCGGCGGTATCTATCATGTCGTCCACAAGAATGACGCGCTTATCCTTTATGTCGCCTATTATGTTCATGACCTCGCTCACGTTCGGCTTGGGACGGCGCTTATCAATGATAGCGATGGGAACATCAAGCCTGCGGGCCACATTTCGGGCTCTCGTAACGCTGCCGAAGTCGGGCGAAACGACAACCACGTCGTCCATTCCGTCCTTAAACTTTTCGGCGTAATACGGCGCAAGGATAGGAACGCCGAGGAGATGATCAACAGGGATATCGAAGAAGCCCTGTATCTGGGCGCAGTGGAGATCCATAGTGAGAACACGGTTGGCGCCGGCTTTTGTGATTATATCCGCCACCAGCTTAGCGCTGATCGGATCGCGGGCCTTGGCCTTTCTGTCCTGACGGGCATAGCCGAAATACGGGATCACGGCGGTGACGCGCCCTGCGCTTGCGCGCTTGAAGGCGTCGATCATGATAAGCAGCTCCATTAGGTTGTCGTTCACGGGATTGTTGGTGGACTGAACGATGAAAACATCGCTGCCGCGGACGGTTTCGTCAATGTTCACAAAGACTTCTCCGTCCGAGAATTTACCCACAGTGGAATTGCATATAGGTTTTTCAAGCTGATCGGCTATGGCCTTAGCCAGCTTTGGGTTGGAGTTAGCCGTGAAAATCTTGATGTTTTTTCCGTGTGAAATCATTCTTTATCTCCTCTCGTTAGTTGCCGCCTTTTACTTCTTGCGCTTGTCGCTCCAATCCTCCTTGTTCACCTGCCGCGCTCTGGCGATAGCCAACGCGCCGGAGGGAACCTCGTCGGTGATGGTGCTGCCGGCGGCTATATATGCCCCGTCGTTTACTGTCACGGGAGATACCAGATTTGTGTTGCAACCGATAAAGGCGTTATCGCCTATGGTAGTTTTGTACTTGTTCTTTCCGTCGTAATTCACCACAACCGTGCCGCAGCCGAAATTGACGTTTTTACCGACGGTCGCGTCCCCAACGTACGTGAGATGGCTCAGCTTTGTTCCGTCGCCGATGACCGCTTTTTTAAGCTCTACAAAATCGCCGACCTTGCAGTTTTTACCCACGCTGGTCTGCGGTCTTATGTAGGCGTAGGGACCCACATGAGTACCCTCGTCCACGCTACTTTCAATTATAGTTGAACTCCAAATGTCGACGCCGTCGCCGATGACGGCGTCGACAAGGCGGCAGCACTGGCCGATGAGCGCTTTTTTGCCCACGACCGTTTTGCCCTCCAGAACCGACCCGGGGTAGATTACGGTTTCGGCCCCGATAACAGTGTCGCCGCCTATGTAGGTAGTGTTGGGGTCAATTATCGTAACGCCGTTTAGCATGTGGCGTTCGTTGATACGCCCGCGCATGACGCCGTCCGCCTGCGCAAGCTGAACTCTGTCGTTCACGCCGAGAACCTCACGGCTGTCCTTAACGGTATAAGCCCCTATCTTCCCGCCGGCATTCTTTATAAGCTCAAGAGTGTCAGTCAGGTAATACTCTCCCTGAGAGTTATTGGCTGTCAAGTGGGAAAGCGCAGTTAAAAGCTCAGCGCTGTGAAAACAATAGATTCCGCTGTTTATCTCTTTTATCTTCAGTTCTTCCTCGTCTGCGTCTTTATGCTCGACGATTCTTTCCACGCTGCCGTTCCGGCTGCGGATAATCCGGCCGTATCCGTCTGCGCATGGCAGAACTGTTGTCAACACTGTTGCTGCGTTGCCCGAGGCTATATGATCGCTCATTGCCGCCTTAAGGGTGTCGGCGGTGATGAGCGGAGTGTCGCCGGCAACGATAACCACGTTGTCACTTTCGGCAATCCGTTCCCGAGCCTGCATTACCGCATGGCCCGTTCCCAGCTGTTCCTTTTGTTCGACGGCCTCGGCCCTGTCGCCGACGGCCGCTATAACCTGATCCTTCCTGTGCCCGACAACGACGGCGGCTTTTTTGCAGCCGGCGCCGAGTCCTGCGTCAAGCACCCAATTGATCATTTCCTTTCCACAAACCTTGTGGACTACCTTACTGTTTTCTGACCTCATTCGTTTTCCTTGCCCCGCAGCCAGGACAACAAGCGAAAACTCGTCCATAACAAACAGCCTTCCTTTCAAGCCTCGTCTAAGATTAAGTTTGTAGCCCGAAGAGACGGGCAAGACCGACCGTCCCACGGGGGAAGGTCAGTCCCGCGCACCTGTTGCCGCGTCTTGCGATAAGAACTCTTCGTACTTCGCGAGAATAGCGTTTTGCAGTGTTTCACGCATAGTACCTGTTATAGGATGAGCTATGTCCTTGAACTCACCCTCTGCTGTCCTTCTACTGGGCATTGCTATAAATAGCTTGTCGCGACCTTCAATGATCTTGATGTCGTGTACAACCAGTTCGTCGTCGAACGTGACAGAAACAACTGCTTTCATCTTGCCATCCACGCTTACCTTCCTGATACGGATGTCGGTAATACGCATCGTTGTTTCCTCCCGGTTAAATTTTTTCAGTTTTTTTGTTTTCCTACTTGACATTTCTACCCTTTTTTTATAATATCAAATTGTCCGGAATTTTTCAACACATATTTTGAAAATTTTCAAAAAAAATTTACATTAATGTGGAGATGATACGATTGAACATTAATATAGCTGGAAATGCGCGAAAAATTCATCTTATCGGCGTCGGCGGAGTCAGCATGAGCGGCATTGCCGAGCTTTTGCTGCGCGAGGGATACGCCGTCAGCGGGTCCGACAGGCAGGCCTCGGAGCTCACGGAGCACGTGGCCTCTCTCGGCGCGGACATACGCATAGGCCACAACGCCGCAAATGTGGAAGGAAGCGACCTTGTTGTCTATTCCGCCGCCATTCATGAGGATAATCCCGAGCGCACCCGCGCAAAAGAGCTTGGAATTCCGCAGATAGAACGGGCCGAAATGCTTGGGCGGCTGATGAAGGGGTACGAGATTCCCGTCTGCGTCAGCGGCACCCACGGCAAAACCACCACCACCGGCATGATATCCGAAATCATGCTCGACTGCGGCCTCGACCCCACCGTGACCGTTGGCGGCAGCCTCGACAGGATAGGGGGCAATCTGCGCGTTGGCGGCAAAAAATATTTTGTGGCCGAAGCCTGCGAATACCACTCGAGCTTTCTCAGCTTTTTCCCTAAAATCACGGTAGTTCTTAACATCGAGGCCGACCACTTGGACTATTTCCGCGACATTGGCCACATAATCGAAACCTTTGCCGCACTTGTGCGGCTCACGCCCGCGGACGGTGTGGTCATTTACAACGCTGATTCGGAGAACGTAAAAAAGGCCGTCGCAGGCGCGGACTGTCGCCTTGTTTCGTTTGGGCTCCACAGCGCGGCTGATTTCTCGGCTAAGGACGTTTGCCACGACGGGGACGACCGATACTCCTATACTCTTGTTGTGCGCGGAGAGGAAAAAGGCCGAGTATCCCTAATTGTACCCGGGATTTACAATGTTTATAACTCCCTCGCCTCCTTAGCCGCGTCCGAGGAATGCTGCGTTAATGGTCAGGGAGCTATCGGCGCGCTCGCCCGATACGCCGGAACCCACCGCCGCTTTGAGAAAAAGGGCGAGCTGAACGGCGCCGTCATAGTTGACGACTACGCCCATCACCCCACCGAAATTGACGCCACGCTGACCGCCGCCTCGGAGATGAACTTCAAAAAGGTATACGTGGTTTTTCAGCCTCACACCTACAGCCGGACAAAAGCTCTCTATTCGGATTTTGTGCGCGTACTCTCCAAAAAGGGGCTTAACGTCATACTTGCCGACATTTACGCCGCGCGCGAGACCGACGACGGCTCTGTCAGCTCCAAACAGCTCGCGGCAGACATTACGGGAGCCATATACCTTCCCTCCTTTGCCGAAATTGAGGATTACCTGCGCGGCGTCGCCTCTGCGGGAACACTCATCATCACCATGGGCGCGGGCGACGTATACAAAATCGGCGAAAATCTGCTGAAAAACAAGTAAGAGTGAGCTCGGATTTTGGCAAAAAAGGTCATTGACTTTTTTCCATCGAATGGTGTATCATTAATAAATAATGACATCGGGAGGACTGTATATGAAAGCATACACGGAAATGAGCCGTACCGAGCTGGAAGCCTCGCACAGCCGGCTTATAAGCGAATATGAAGCGCTCAAGGCAAAGGGCCTTAAGCTTGATATGTCCCGCGGTAAGCCAGGACTTGATCAGCTTGACCTTTCTATGGACATGATGAGCGTGCTTGACAGCAGCTCCAGCCTTAAGAGCGAGGAAGGAATCGACTGCCGCAACTACGGTGAGCTGACCGGCATTGGCGAGGCCAAACGCCTGCTTGCAGAGATGATGGAGGTCGAGCCGGACGAGATAATCATTTACGGAAATTCCAGTCTTAACGTAATGTTCGACACCGTGGCCCGCAGCTATATTCACGGCGTTATGGGCAACACTCCGTGGTGCAGGCTCGATAAAGTGAAGTTTCTCTGTCCGGTTCCCGGCTATGACCGTCACTTCGCCATAACCGAAGCTTTTGGCATAGAAATGATAAATATTCCCATGACCGCTTCCGGCCCCGACATGGACATGGTGGAAAAATACGTCAACAGCGATCCCGCTGTGAAGGGTATATGGTGCGTGCCCAAGTATTCGAACCCGCAGGGCATAACCTACAGCGACGAAACCGTGCTCCGCTTCGCCGCCCTCAAGCCTGCAGCGCCCGATTTCCGAATTTACTGGGACAACGCCTACTGCGTACACCACCTTTACGAGGACGACCAGGACGTGCTTGTGGAGATACTTGACGCCTGCAAAAAGGCCGGTAATCCCGATATGGTATACAAGTTCAGCTCCACCTCAAAAATCAGCTTTCCCGGCAGCGGTATAGCCGCAATTGCCGCCTCTAAGGCAAACATAAAGGAAATTGCCGCCCTGCTTTCCGTGCAGACCATCGGCCACGATAAGCTGAATCAGCTCCGCCATGTGCGGTTCTTTAAGAACCTTGACGGTATCCGCGCCCACATGATGAAGCACGCCGAGCTCATCCGCCCCAAGTTCAAAATTGTGCTCGACACTCTTGAGAGCGGCCTCGGCGGCCTCGGCATAGGAAGCTGGTACAATCCGAAGGGCGGTTATTTCGTCAGCTTTGACTCCATGGACGGCTGCGCAAAGAAAATCGTGAGGCTGGCCGCGGAGGCCGGCGTAAAGATGACCGGCGCGGGCGCGACCTACCCCTACGGCAAGGACCCGCGCGACAGCAACATCCGCATTGCACCCACCTATCCATCGACCGAGGAGCTGGCAGAAGCCATGAAGGTGTTCGTTGTCTGCGTAAAGCTCGCCTCGGTAGAGAAACTTTTGGAGAAGTAATTATGAAACGCATAGCAAGGTTTGAAAGGGTCTCCTTCGCTCAGTTCGAGGAGGGCTATAAGGACTGCTTCCCAAACGCGGACGACGCAGCCGAGGCATACGCCGCCATAACTCTCCCCGCGAGGGCAACCTCGGGCAGCGCGGGTTACGACTTCCGCGCCACGGCCGACATAACTCTCGCCCCCGGCGAAGGCGTGAAAATACCCACCGGCATACGCGCGAAAATCGCCGACGGCTGGGTACTTAATATCTACCCCCGCAGCGGGTTGGGCTTCAAGTTCCGTTTACAGCTCAACAACACGGTAGGAATAATCGACAGCGACTACTATAACAGCTCCAACGAGGGGCATATCTTCATAAAGCTCACCAACGACTCCAAGGAAGGCAGAATCCTATCTCTAAAGCGCGGCGACGCATTTGCTCAAGGCGTGTTTTTAGAGTATGGCATTACTGAGGACGACGACGCCTCGGGCGTTCGCGACGGCGGCTTTGGCAGCACTGGTAACGCGCGGTGAAAAATCGCCTTCCGCTTTAATTGTATAAAGATTTTCCACGCTAAAAAGCGCGCCGTCAAACGCCGGCGCGCTTTCTTTGGCTTTTACAGCCCTTTTACTTCATGCCGTTTTCGGTCTCGGAGATCATTTTCTTAACCATCTGGCCGCCGACGCTACCGTTTTCCTTAGCGGTCTTGTCGCCGTTGTAGCCGTTCTCCTTCATGTCCACGCCAACCTCACGGGCGGCCTCCATCTTAAACTTATCCATGGCCTGCTTGGCCTCGGGCACAACATTCTTGTTGCTTCTGCTGCTCATGTCAATCTCTCCTTAAAAAATTTTTTAATTGGACTACATCGCTATTTTGAGCAGCAACGGCGAGTTTTATTCACTCACCTTATCTATTTTTGTGATTGACAGCTCGTAGGCCGTGCGTGTTTCGCTTTCGGTCTCGCTCAGCTTCTTGACGTACTCCCTCGACTGGAGCCGTCCCCATATCTGCACGTTGGCGCCGACGCCCAGCTTTTCTGCAAATACGGCGTTTCGTCCCCAAGCGATGGCGGGTATGTAATCGCTTCGGTTAAAGGCGCGGTTCACCGCGACAATTAGGTCGGTTATTTCGCGGCCGAAGGGCGTTTTGCGGTACACCGGCGGCTTGCAGATAAAGCCGTTGATGAAAATTTCGTTGGGATTTTCGCCGGTACCCAGCTCCGCCAAATCTATTTCTTTGACAAATATTGTCAGAACAAGATGGGTGCCTGCGTCGGTATATTTGTTGTATGAACGAAGCTGTCCGGCTACGCGGGCCTTAACGCCGTCCTTCAGCCACGGGCATATAAGCTTTTCGGATATAGTAACGGGCAGCACGTCCTCCGCCTCGCTCAGGCGCGGCACGCGAACCATGAATTTATAAAAGTCCTCGTCCATAACCCTGTGGCTGAACACAGGGTCGCCCTCGACATAACCGGTAACGCATATATTATTATTTTCCATGATTTTAACTCTCCTTTAATGTAACGTCTACAAAATCAGTATATTAAAATCACGCTGATAATATGCCTTAAAAAAGGCTTGACAACAGCTTCAAAGTATGCTATATTGTTCTTGGGGAAGCCGCCCATAACAAAAACGGCATTTCCAAAACAAAGGGGAGTTACCCATGGCAAAAAACATTATTGTTTTGGATGAAAACGACAATTTCTTTGGCCTGACATACCCAAAAAGGGTGAAGGGCCTTGTAAAGCGCGGAAGGGCCGAGTTGATTGACGGCGGCACGATCCGCCTTCGTCAAACGCCTTCCGCAGATTTTTCAATAAATGAAAGGAAGGCAAATAAAATGACGGATAAACTCAGTGTACGCGAAATAACCGAAAAAATTGACGGCATTATGGCTATGGCCAACGCCCTCGCAAATGACAAAATCGACGCTATGGACGCGCCCGACCCGCAAAAGCTCGCATATAAGGCCCAGCTTTTGTCACTGTATCGGGACGCTGTCACCCTGTACAAGGCTTTGGCGCTCGGAGTTGACGGCCTGTCCGCCGCCGCTGCGGACGCGGCAACCCGTCCTCTTGACGGCACAACAGTATCGAAAACCATTGCGCTTGAACAAATGATAGGCAAAATAATAGGAAATAAAGGTTCCGGCGCAGCCGACAATAGCGAGGATACGGACGAGCAGAAAGCCGACGAAGGGGCGGACGAACAGGAAGCCGATAAAGAGGCAGACGGAAAAACCGACGCCGAAATAGCTGAAGAAAAGACCGACGAAAAGCCCGAATCAAAACTTAAAGCCGTCGGCGACAAAAAACATACCGCGTAATCATCCGAAACAAACCTCGGGGAGCCGCAATGCGGCTCCCTTTTTCATGCCGCAAAAGCGTTTGCTCCCGTATAAAAATTCGCTTCGGGCGCACCCTATATCCAAAGGGAGCGTGAGCGAATGAACAAAATTCTTAAAGCGCTGTTCTGGGCCGTATTCTCATTCGGACTGGTTGCGGCGGTCAGTATAACGGCGGGAGGGATATATCTTTCAACGGTGCGGCGCGGCGAACCTGACGAACCTCTCACCCGACTTTCGACGGAGGTTCAGGAGCTGCCCCGCACCGAGGAAGAGGATGAGCCCACTCTCTCGGACGTAATTGAGCAGGCTCTGCCCTCGGTGGTAGGGATATCCGCCGCCTCGGCTACGGGCAGCGCCTACAACATGGGCAGCGGGGTCATCGCCACCGAGGACGGCTACATTATCACAAACCAACACGTTATAGGCTCGGGCTCGGGGCAGATAGCCGTGACGCTGATGAGCGGCGACACACGAGCCGCGCGGGAGGTCTGGAGCGACGCCGCGCTTGACCTCGCCGTAATAAAAATCGAGGGCGGACGTTTTACCCCCGCGGCCCTGGGCGACGCGGAAAAACTGCGCGTGGGCGAGCGCGTGGCCGCTATCGGGAACCCGCTCAGTATGCAGTTTGAGCGGACGGTCACGGCGGGCATCATCAGCGCGGTGGGACGTTCTATAACAATAGAAAGCGGCGGCTCGACCGATTTGATGGAGGACCTCATCCAAACGGACGCCTCTATAAACCCGGGCAACAGCGGGGGCCCGCTGATAAACGCCGACGGCGAGGTAGTAGGCATAAACACGATAAAGGTCTCCTCAGCGGAGGGCATGGGCTTTGCCGTGCCGATAAACCTCTGTGTGCCCGTTATTGAGAGAATAAGCCGCACCGGAGAATTTGAAACGCCTTACCTCGGCCTATACGCCTATACCGGCGAAGCCGCGCGATACATGGGAGCGGCGGTAAGTTTCAGCCGCGGGCTCTACATCGCCCAGCTCGACGCCTCCGGTCCGGCCTTTGAGGCGGGGTTAAGGTACGGCGACGTAATAGTTTACGCCGACGGAGCCGAGGTCAGCACAATGCTCGCCCTCAGAGAAAAACTGTTCGCCCATCAGAGCGGAGAAAGCATCCGCCTGTCCTTCATGCGCGACGCAACGCTCCGCGAGGTAGCCGTTACGTTGGCGTCACAGCCCGAGGCATATTAAAAATAGATTAAAAATATTGACAATTTCCCCCTTATGTATTAGAATAAGAATAGTATGCGGCCTTTGGCCGCCCGTACAAAGGAGGATACAGCCTTGAAAAAGCTGATTTCACTCATGGCGGCGCTTATGCTGCTCCCCGCTTCGGCCTGTGCCGAGGCGAGGATACCCGTCTACCGCGTGGACGAGGCTCTGCTGTTTTTCAATAAGACTACGGGAGAAATTACCGGCTTTGCCGGCGAACCCGGCTGGCTGACCATTCCGGCCTACATAGGCGGAAACAAGGTCGTTTCAATCGGCCGCGGAGCCTTTGCCGACTGCCAAAGCCTGAGGAAGGTAGTCATTGAGGAAGGTCTTACTACCATAGCCGAGCGGGCTTTTCACGGCTGCGACGGACTTTTTGAGGTGTGGCTTCCGGCCTCTGCCTCGTCTATAGGCGACGAGGCCTTTGGCGGCTGCGAATCGCTTAAAACAGTCTCTTTTGCAGGGCCGGTAGAGTATGTTTCGGCCTCGGCCTTTAACGAAGCGCCGTGGCTTGACAGCACAGAAAGCGAATTCCTCACGGCCGGTGAAACGCTGCTTATAAAATATAACGGCTCCGCCAAGGACGTTATACTCCCCGCCGGAGTGAGGCGTATCGCCGCCTCCGCGTTCGCGGGGAACACCGCCATTGAGCGAGTTTCCCTACCCGAAGGTCTGACGGACATAGGCGACAACGCCTTTGTTCACTGTGAAAACCTATCTAACGTGGACTTCCCGAAAAGCCTCGCCCACGTGGGCGTTGGAGCCTTTGACGGCACGGCGTGGCTGAGGCGGCAGACGGGAGAGTTTGTTGTTGTGAACGATATGCTTATAGCGTATAACGGCAGCGGCAGTGTCGTCAGCGTGCCCGACGGCATAACCTCGGTCAGCTGCGGGGCGTTTATGTCGAATGACAATATCGCCGCGGTCTACCTCCCCTCCTCTCTTGTTTCCATTGAGGAGGGCGCTTTCAGCGACTGCGGCTCGCTGACGGCTATCATAGTGCCCGACGCCGTGCAGCTCATTGACAATTACGCCTTTACAGGCTCTGACGTGACGCTTTACGGCTCCAAGGGCTCCTATGCCGAAAATTTTGCCGAGCGCAACGGCTGCGCCTTTTCGCAGCCGGTCAATGTCGATGTGGACGGCCACGGGGTTTATTTTGACGTTGCCCCGATAATAATTGACGGCTCAACATACGTTCCCATGCGCGCCGTGTTGGAGCAGATGGGCCTTTCGGTGCTGTGGAACTCTATAACGCGCGAAGCCACCGTCACCAATGGCGAAACCACCGTGACAGCAGCTCTGGGGAGCGTCGGTGTGAACGTGAACGGCGAGCGCCGCTCCGTCAGCTCGCCGCCGGTAATGCTTGGCGGCAGGGTTATGCTTCCTGTCAGGGCCTTTGCAGAAATTTTCGGCTTTAACGTCGGCTGGAACAACAGTCTGCGCACCGTAACCATAAATTCCCAGAGGTGAAGCAAATGCTCAAGCGCTATATGAAAAAGCTGCGCCGCGTGCTGTTTAGTCAGGCGGTGATCGTCGCTTTCTTGCTGATATTTCAGTTGACGGTTCTGTTTGGAGCCGTTCTTATGGCGCGCGAATATGTAGTTTTCCTCGACGCTGTACTCTTTCTTGTATCAACAATGGCGGTGCTCTCCGCCGTGAACAGCGACAAGGACCCGACCTATAAGCTCGCATGGGTGGTGCCGATAACTATTTTTCCGCTTTTCGGCGGGCTGTTTTATTTCTATATTCAAGGCCAAACGGCTACGAGAAAATTTTTCCACCGAGTAAAATACATCGACAAGACCTTTACGCACGCGGTGCCACAGAGCGCGGATATACTTGAGGAAATAAGCGCCTCATATCCGCACCGCTTCGCAACGGTGAACTATACGCACCGCAACGAGTTTATTGGCTACAGCGTGTTCAAAAACACCGATGTTAAGTACTACCCTTCGGGAGAGGACTTTTGGCCCGACCTGCTGGAGGCTCTCGAGGCCGCCGAAAAATACATTTTTCTCGAATATTTCATAATCGGTCTCGGCGAAATGTGGAACAGCGTACTGGACATTCTCAAGCGCAAGGCCGCGCAGGGCGTTGACGTGCGCGTGATGTACGACGGCGTAGGCAGCCTTTTGCAGATACCTAAGCGATATCCGATTGAGCTTGTGCGCTACGGCATAAAGTGCAAGGCGTTTATGCCGTTCGTGCCATTCCTTTCCACGCTGCAAAACAACCGAGACCACCGTAAAATAGCCGTAATCGACGGCAAGGTTGCGTTTAACGGCGGCGTAAATCTGGCGGACGAATATGTAAACCTCACATCTCCATACGGCTACTGGAAGGATACCGCCGTTCGCCTGACGGGCGACGCGGCGTTCAGTTTTGCGGCGATCTTCCTTCAGATGTGGCAGGTAACCGACCGCAAAACGCAGATCAATCCTGCTGACTTCAAGCCCGACTGGGAATACAAGGCAAAAAGCGGCGGCTACATAATGCCCTACGCGGACGCCCCAAACGACGATTATCAGGTGGGCGAGTTTATATATACCGATATCATAAACAAAGCCAGAAGCTACGTTCACATAACCTCGCCCTATCTTATTCTTGACAATTCCATGAAAACTGCGCTTGTGAACGCGGCCCGCAGCGGGGTTGACGTGAAGATTATTATCCCCGCCAAGGCCGACCACTGGTACGCATACTATGTTGCGTTGGAGTACGCCCGCGAGCTAATTGAAAAGGGCGTGGAGGTATACGAGTTCACGCCCGGCTTTATCCACGCGAAAAACTTTTGCAGCGACGACGAGGTGGCCGTGGTTGGCAGCATTAATCTTGATTTCCGCAGCCTGTATCTCCACTTTGAGTGCGCCACTTGGATGCTTGACAGCCCCGCCGTGCTCGACGTGGCGGCCGATTTTGACGAAACGCTGCGCCGCTGCCGCCGCCTCACCGCCGAAGAGATACAGTCGAGGCCGTTCTGGAAACGCCTTGTCAGCGCGGCGCTGAGAATTTTTGCTCCTTTGATGTAAGATTTCTCTTGCAATGGCGGCAAATATATGATATCATAGTATATGAACGGAGGGCCTGCGATGAAAATTCTCGCTTTTGACTACGGCGAAGCGCGGATAGGCATGGCCGTCAGCGACGCCATGGGTATATTGGCGACCCCGCTGGAAACAATATCTGAAAAGGACCGCGAGGCCCAGTTGGTAAAAACAGCCGAGGCCGCCGCCCGCGAGGGCGCGGAGCTGCTGGTTTTTGGTTTGCCAAAGCGCATGGACGGAACGCGGGGGCACAGGGCCGACTATACTGAAGAATTTGCTAAGGAGCTTTCAGCGCGGACGGGCCTGCCATACGCCATGTGGGACGAGCGTCTCTCCAGCGCAGAGGCTCACCGCCTGCTTGAAGCCGGAGGCGTCAGCGGGAAAAAGAGAAAGACTAAGGTGGACAAAATCGCGGCCGTTATAATTTTGCAGGGCTATCTTGACGCCCACAGCTAAAAAAAGGAGGCGCCTTAAATGGCTGAAGAACCTAAGGATTTAATGGATGAAATAGAGGAAGATTTTGAGCTGCTCGACACCGTTGAGCTTGACGGCGAGCTTTACTTTATGCTCGTGCCCGCAACCGACAGCGACGAAGTGGACGGCGAGGTGTTCATCATGCGCCGCGTGGAGCAGGATGGCGAGGAAATGCTTGAGGCCGTGGAGGACGATGAAACCTTTGACAAGGTCTACAACATTTTCAAGGAAAAAAATAAAGACGAATTTGAATTTTTGGATTGATTTTTTTCCGCCGATGTGATATACTAATAGCAGATAAGAACTGCGCGCCCTGCGGTGTGCGCTATGATGGATTTAATTTAACCAACACATTTATAAAGGGAGGCTGATAAAGCCGTGGCGTGCAAGCCTGCACCTTCGGGTAGCAGGAAGCCCAGGAGCGGTTTTGAGGCCACCCACCTGCTAAGGCAGGTTAAATATCTTCCATCGGGAAAACGGCATTGCGGGGTTTTTGCAAAAACAGAAGGGAGCCTTACGGCTCCCTTTTTTCCGTATTAAAATTGGGTCGTATGGGTCGTAAAAAAGCCGCTCTGAAACTTTGACGCGCATCACGGTTTTGGTTTTTCAAAACCGCGGCGATAAATATGTCTAAGATTTTAAGCCCTTAAATAACCCGCCCGATTTTATTCGCGCCCGTTCCAGCAGTAGGTGCACAGCTTATCTGCGTCAACGCCGACAGACTTTATCATATCGTCAAGGCGGTGATAACGCAGAGAGGTAAAGTGCAGCTTTTCCTCAATACGCTTTACCATGATCTTGTACTTTTCGCTGTCAGGATCGGCGTATTCCTTGAGAGTCTCATCAGAAGGGTCCTCGCCCTCAAGCTCCTTTATCACCCTTCGGGTGATGAGCTCCATCTCGCTTGTGGAGCGTGAGAAGTTAAGGTATTTGCAGCCGTAAAGCAGCGGTGGACAGCCCGTGCGGATATGCACCTCGCGCGCGCCGCTCTCGTAAAGGAATTCCGTCGTTTCACGCAGCTGAGTTCCGCGGACGATTGAATCGTCGATTAACAGCAGGCTTTTGCCGTCAATCAGGTCATGAATGGGAATGAGCTTCATTCTGGCAATAAGGTCGCGCTTGCTCTGGTGCGTCGGCATAAATGAACGCGGCCAAGTGGGAGTGTATTTAACAAAGGGTCTTGCAAACTGAACGCCCGACTCGTTTGCGTAGCCAATGGCGTGCGCTGTGCCCGAATCCGGAACTCCGGCCACAAGGTCGGGCTCGACCTGTTTATCGTCGTGCATGGCAAGGTATTTTCCGCAGTTATAGCGCATTCCCTCAACGCTTTGCCCCTCATACGATGAGGACGGATAACCGTAATACACCCAAAGGAAGGTGCAGATACGCATTTTGTCGCCTGGGCCGACAAGAGTTTTGACCTCGTCCGGAGTAATGATGTCTATCTCTCCCGGGCCAAGCTCCTTATAGTCGCTGTAACCAAGGTTAAGATACGCAAAGCTTTCGAAGCTGGCGCAGTAACCGTCATCCTTTTTCCCAAGGACAATGGGCGTGCGGCCAAGCCTGTCGCGCGCGGCGTATATGCCAAGCGGAGTGAGAATGAGCATACTCATGGAGCCGTCAATGATGTCCTGCGCGTACCGAATACCGTCGATAAAGTTTTCCTTTTGATTTATTATGGCTGCTACCAGCTCTGTCTGGTTTATTTCGCCGCCCTGCATTTCAAAAAAATGCGCCTTGTTTTCGATGATTTTTTCAGTGATTTCGTTTATATTGTTTATCTTGCCCACGGTCGTTATGGCAAAAGTACCGTGGTGCGAGCGCACTAATATTGGCTGGGCCTCAAAGTCGGAAATACAGCCTATGCCGAGGCTGCCATGCATAGCGGTGGATTCCGTCTGAAATTTTGTCCTAAAGGGCGCGTTCTCAATATTGTGAATAGCCTTGTCGAAGCCGCTTTCCTCGCTGTATACGGCCATACCCGCCCTGCGGGTACCGAGGTGGGAATGGTAGTCAACACCGAAGAAAAGGTCAAACACGCAGTCGTTTTTTGATGCCGCCGCAAAAAATCCGCCCATAATTATCCCTCTTTCACTGCTTACGCGATATCATTATCAATTCTTTTTAATTATAACATACCGAATCGATTAATTCAATAGCTTTTTTTGCATAATTGGCCTTGCAATAAGACGGGCATTGTTGTATAATATAACTATATTACGAAAAAAGGCGAAGGAGGCGGAAAAATGGATATACTTGACGGACTCAACGAGGCGCAGCGCAGCGCCGTTACCGAGACCGAGGGCTACGTGCGCGTGCTGGCCGGGGCCGGCAGCGGCAAGACCCGCGCCCTCGCCCACCGCTTTGCGTATCTGGTGAACGAGCTCGGAATCATGCCGGGGAACATCCTCTGCGTGACGTTCACGAATAAGTCCGCCGCCGAGATGCGCCGCCGCATCCGCGCCCTGACGGGCGACAACGACACCGGCTATATCTCCACCTTCCACAGCTTCTGCGTGAGCGTGCTCCAGGAGGACAGCTACGCGATTCAGTACCCAAAGAGCTTCCTTGTGCTGGACAACGCTGACATCGACGCCATGCTGCGGACGGTTTACGAGGAGCGCGGCCTCACCCTCCGCGATATGACCTTCGCCGACGCGCGGGATATGATAGAAATGCGCAAAAACAAGTACGAGCCGTTCTATTATCTTGACCTCATCAGCATGACGCCCGAGACCCTGCACCGAAAATACAGCGAGGCCTCCGAGGCTGCCGACGTGATTTTCTACGGCTACCTCTGCCGACAGAAAAAGTGCTTCGGCCTTGATTACAACGACCTTATCAACTTCACACTTTACATATTTTCCCAAAGCGACGAAATAAAGCTGAAATGGCAGAAGCGGCTTGAATACATAATGATAGACGAATTTCAGGACATAGACGATCCGCAGTATCGCCTTATGGAGGCGCTCTGCGCCTACCACGGCAATCTGTTCGTCGTGGGCGACCCCGACCAGACGATCTACACCTGGCGCGGGGCGAAAATCAGCTTTCTGCTGGACTTTGACAAGCGCTTTCCCACCGCGAAAACCATCATGATGATGCAAAATTACCGCTCCACGCCGCAGATACTCGCGGCGGCCAATTCACTGATAAGCAAAAACAAGGGCAGAATTGAAAAGGATTTGCTCCCGACCCGCCCCTCCGGAGCGGAGGTGCTTTGCCTGAACGCCAAAACCACAGCCGAGGAGGCCGACGCCATCGCCTCGAGAGTGCTCGAGCTGCACGGGGCCGGCGAGGAGTACCGCTCAATGGCGGTGCTCTATCGCGCGCACTACGTCAGCCGCAGCATTGAGGAGGCGCTGCTCCGCGAAAAAATTCCCTATACGATTTACAGCGGGGTGCAGTTCTTCTGCCGCGCCGAAATCAAGGATGCCCTCTCTTACCTTCGGCTCCTGGCTTACCGGGACGACCTATCCTTCGCCCGTGTGGTCAACGTGCCCAAGCGCAACATCGGCAAGGGCAAGATGAAGCTGCTCACCGACTACGCCGAGGCCCGCGGCTGCTCGCTCTACGAGGCCTTGTGCGAGAATGCCGAGACCGAACACTTCCGTGCGACCGGCGCCAATAGGCTTATATCGCTTGTGGAGGAACTATCCCGCGAGGCCGATAAGCCCGTGTCCGAGATGCTGACTGAGGTACTGACGAAAAGCGGCTACGAGGAGCTGCTGCGCACCGAGGGCAGCCAAGAAAGGTTAGACAATCTGGCCGAGCTGAAGCAGTCGATTTACGAATACGAGGCATCCTACGGCGAGGAATGTACGTTGGAGCACTATCTCTCCCACGTGGCGCTGCTTCAGAACACCGACACGGCAGAAAGCGACCGTGTGCGGCTGATGACGGTACACGCTGCCAAGGGGCTGGAATTCCCTAACGTGTTTCTCTGCGGCATGAACGAGGGGCTGTTCCCCTCAAAGAAGACGAACTCTCTCCAAGGCATGGAGGAGGAGCGCCGCCTCGCCTTCGTGGCCCTCACGAGGGCGCGTGACAGGCTTTTTATCAGCTCCGCCGAGGTCGGCGGCCACTACGGCGCGCCGCGCTATCCATCGCGCTTTATACTGGATATCGACGAGGGGCTCCTGACCTTTGAGCGGGAAATCGAGCCGGCCCTCGCCTCCGAAGCGCGGCGGTACATTGAGCGCACCGACCGGGACATGGCCCTCATGGGCGAGCCCCCTTCGCTTTCCTCGGGCGACAGGGTGGCACACAGCGTTTTCGGCCCGGGTACGATCCTCGCCGTTGACTCCGAAAAGCATGTATATTCTGTGCAGTTCGACGATATGGACACACCGCGGAGCATATCCTTTCGAGTTAAATTAATTAAACTGTAAAAAATAAGACCCGCTCCGTTTAGGGCGGGTCTTAGACTTGCGCTACGCAAGCTTTGCCTCAAGCTTCTCCGCGGCCTCGGCAATTAAGTCAACGGTGGCGTCCACGCCAAGCAGACTGCTGTTCACACACAAATCGTACTGGCGGGCGTCGCCCCACTTTTTATCAGTATAGTAATTATAGTACTTGGCGCGCTTCTTATCCACGCCGCGAATATGCGCCTCAAGCTGCTGGTCGTTTTTATCCGGCTCAACCGCCCGTTTACGGGCAAGTTTATCCTTCATATTGGCGCAGACAAAAACCCTCAGAAGCGCCGGATTGGTTTCGAGCACAACGTCGGCGCAGCGGCCCACGATAACACAGCTGCCGGCGGCGGCAATATCCTTGATGGCTTTGCACTGCTCAAGATACACCCTGTCGCTCATGGGCATTTGGTACATATCGTAAAGCACCGAGCCGGTAGAGAATATCGGCGAAGCGCGGTGCTCGTCGTAGTAGTCCATCACGCTTTCGACAATACCGCTGTCCTCGGCGGCCTTACGAATGATTTCCTTGTCAAAGAACGGCACGCCCAGCTTTTTCGCCAGCTTCATTCCAATCTCGCGGCCCCCGCTGCCAAATTCGCGGCCAAGAGTAATGATAACCTTTTTCATACTTTTCTCCTCCTAAGTTAACTTCTGTTTCCTGCCTTTTTTTACTTTCTCTCTTTCAGCGGAACATATTCCTTGTGCGCCGCCACGGCCCTGTAGGCCGGACGGATTATCTTTTCGGCGCTGACTATCTCCTCCAGACGGTGAGCGCTCCAACCCACAATACGCGCCACGGCGAACATCGGGGTGAAAAGCTCCGCCGGCAAACCCAGCATACTGTATACAAAGCCGCTGTAGAAGTCCACATTTGTGTTAACGCCCTTGTAAATTTTTCTCTCGTCGGCAATAAGCTTAGGCGCCAGCCGCTCCACTGCGGAATAAAGCCGGAACTCGTCAGCCAAGCCCTTTTCGGCGGCAAGTTTTTTCACAAATCCCTTGAAAACTTCGGCCCTCGGGTCGGACACGGAATAAACCGCGTGGCCGACGCCATATATAAGTCCGGCCTTGTCAAAGGCCTCCTTGTGCAGCAGCCTTCGCAGATAAGCCGATATCTCGTCGTCATCCTTCCAATCGCGCACGTTCTTTTTCATATCCTCAAACATCTGCACTACCTTGATGTTCGCTCCTCCATGGCGCGGGCCTTTGAGCGAGGCAAGCGCGGCGGCAATGACTGAATAGGTATCTGTGCCGGACGAGGTTACTACGCGGGTGGTAAAAGAGCTGTTGTTGCCTCCGCCGTGCTCCATGTGGAGCACCAGCGCAAGGTCAAGCACCCGTGCCTCGGTATGGGTGTAGCTCATGTCAGGGCGCAGCATTCTCAGAATATTTTCAGCGGTGCAGAGCTTAGGATCGGGGTTATGTATGTACAGACTGTTGCCCAAACTATGGCTGTAGGCGTTATAACTGTAGACCGCAAGCATAGGGAACTGACTGATCAGGTTAAGGCATTGGCGCATCACGTTCGGCACCGAAGTGTCCTCGGGATCGATATCGTACGAATAAAGCGTCAGTATGCTCTTTGCCAAGCTTATCATCATATTCTCGCTGGGCGCCTTCATTATTACATCGCGGATAAAGTTCTGCGGTAGGGTGCGCCGATCGGCCAGCTCCTTCCTAAAGCCGGCAAGCTGTTCGCGGGTGGGAAGGTCTCCTATAAGGAGAAGATAGGCTACCTCCTCAAAGCCGAAGCGCTTTTCCGAAACGAAGCTTTTCACCAATGTTTTCACATTATAGCCCCTGTAATACAGCTCGCCGGGGCAGGGCTCGCCGTTTTCCTTAGCCTTGACCTCGGATATGTTCGTCAGGCCGGACAGCACCCCGTTGCCGTTTATGTCGCGCAGGCCTCGTTTTACCTCGTACTTGGCGTAAAGCTCCGGCGGGACAATGTTGTTTTCCACGCAGCGTTTTGAAATTTCAAGATCCTGTGGCGTTATTTCAAAAATTCTTTCCATAATTCCCTCCTGTATAAAGCGCAATGGCTCCGATATATTTATATTATAGCATAGGGCGGAATATTCCTCAATATAATTTATTTTATTTTACAGCCCGTACACAATAAATTAACAACTAAAGCAGA
Source organism: uncultured Clostridia bacterium (assembly GCA_947629005.1). Classification (GTDB taxonomy): domain Bacteria; phylum Bacillota; class Clostridia; order UMGS1883; family UMGS1883; genus JAFLUQ01. The sequence continues at coordinate 145,829 of CANRCD010000001.1, read as the reverse complement.
CCGCGTTTTTCCTTGACCGACAAAATCCTTTTCACGCTTTCATCAACGCGCGCCTCGCTTATGCGTCCTTCCTCTACAGCCTTTGCAAGAGCGGCGTGCGCCTCGGTTAGGTTTTCTGGCATGAGCAGCATATCCGCGCCGGCCTCAAAGGCCATAACGGCCGCCTCTGCCGCGCCGTATACCGAGGTTACAGCGCCCATGTTAAGGGCGTCCGTAATGACTACCCCCTCAAAGCCAAGCTCTCCGCGGAGCAAATCGGTAATTATCGCGGGAGAAAGGCTGCACGGCGTTTCGTTGCCGGTCACATTCGGCAGCGATATATGCGAAACCATCACAAAGTCCGCTCCGGCGGCAATACCCGCCTTAAACGGTTTGAGGTCGGCTTTTTCCAGCTCATCGAGGGTACGCTCGCTTACGGATATGCCATTGTGGGAATTGGCCGAAGCGCTGCCATGGCCTGGAAAATGCTTGAGCACGGCGCTGACGCCGGCGCTTTGCATGGCCTCGGTTTCGGCCTCAACCATGCCGGATACAAGCTCAGCGTCGGTTCCGAAGGAACGGCGGCCGATCTCCGTGTTGGCGGGGTTTGTAATGGTATCGGCAACAGGGGCGAAATCAAGGTTGAAGCCGAGGGCCGAAAGCTCGCTTCCGAGCCTCCCGCCCACAGCGCCGGCGGCGGAGCTGTCGCCCGTATCGCCGACATCGCGCATATCGCCATTATCGGTAATTATGCCTTTGCCTCCGAGGCGGCTCACAAGACCGCCTTCCTCATCCACACCGACAAAAACCGGCGTTACAAAGCCCGCCTTAATGTCGTTCACATAGGCGGTCACCTGCTCCCTTGAGGCAATATTATCAGCAAAAAGGATAATTCCGCCCACAGGGCGCTTTTTTGCGAATGCCAGAAAATCCTCCGAAACAGCCTTTTCCGCCGGCCAGCCGCTGACAGCCTCGGGTGTAACAAAAAAGAGCTGCCAGAGCTTTCCGTCAAGCGTCATATTCGCCATAGCGGCCTCAACAGGGCTAAGCTTAGGCTCGGACAAACCGCGATCCGGCGCAGCCTCGCAAGAGCAAAACAGAAGCGCGGCGGCAAAGACCGCAAGAACGCGCCTCACTGCTCACCCTCCCCGTTTTCGGCGAGTTTTGCGTTGAAATAGTCCTTTATCGCGGCGAAGGTTTCTTCGCTGAGATCGTGCTCTATCTTGCAGGCGTCCTCTCTGGCGGTTTTTTCGTTCACACCGAGCTTGATAAGCAGAGAGGTCAGCAGTTTATGGCGTTCGTATATACGTTCGGCAATTTCAAGTCCGGCGTCGGTCAGCTCAATATGTCCATGCTCATCCATAACGATGTAGCCGTTGTTACGGAAATTTTTCATAGCCACGCTGACGCTCGGCTTACTGTATCCAAGCTCTGCGGCAATATCAATAGAATGGACCTCGCCGTTGCGCAGCTTAAGCATGAGTATAGCTTCCAGATAATTTTCTGCTGATTCCTGTATTACCATTTCAATCCCTCCATGTAATTTTTATCGTATTATATAAAATGTATATTTTGGGAATAGGAGATTATTTTACAAGATAATTATAGCACATTAGGGAAATTTTTTCAATATATTTTTTTCTTTTTCTCTTAATAAAAATTAAGATTGTTAAAATTAGAAAAAATATTAAAAATATTTTGTAAAATCACTTGCAAAATCCGTTAAAATGTTGTATTCTATATATAGCGGCTCTGCGGGCGCATAGCATAGAGCAGACCCGCAGCCGTTAGGAGGGTAATCATGGATAACCACACCACCCAGATTGAAATAAATCGTTCAAGGGACGCGGAGATTGAGTCGATAATCGACAGAGTTCACGCGGCCCTGCTTGAAAAGGGATACAACCCTATAAGCCAGCTTGTGGGCTATATCATGTCGGGCGATCCGACGTACATTACAAGCCACAAAGGCGCGCGCAGCCTTATTACCAAGGTGGAAAGGGACGAGATACTTGAGGTCGTCTTTAAGCGCTACCTTGGCGCCAAACCCGTTAAATAAGCCTGAGGCCGGCGCAATGCGCCGGCCTGATTTATAAGGGGTGATTAAAGTGGCAAATAACAGAATATCTGCCCGTGAGCTGGCCCAGTTTATGGGAATATCCCTACGTGCGCTGCGAAAGCTCGACGCAGACGGAATACTAAAGGCCGATATAAGGGATGGCCGGCGGAGGTATACGTCGGAGCATCTGCTGAAAGCGCTGGAACTGATGGGCGGCGGGCAAAGCAAAACCATAAAAATAACTTTCTGCAAAAACGGCGCCTCATCCATGTTTGGTAAGGCGCCGCTGCCCAAAAAATGGCTGAACGCCATCGGCATAACTCAGGACGAGCCGGAGGCAGAGTTAAACTACGACGGCGAAAAGCTGATAATACGCAAAATGAAGGCCGATCAGTCGGATTCGGCGTAGGCTTTAGTGGCGCGGCGATTCATATATCCGCGCAGATGGTCGGCGGAATATCCCATTAAGTCCGATATCTGCTTCCATGTCATGGCGCGTACATAGCGGTAAAACAGGACCTCCCTGTGAGGCCATCCAAGACTTTCTATTTTGCGGCGGACGGCCGCGGCCCCGCTAAATTCAGTGTCGTTGCGGAGCTTTGCGAGTTCGCGCTTTGCTTCGTCAATATCCATTTCCTTCGCCCTCCCTTTAATATTTAGACGGAAGGAAAGGACAAAAAGTTCCATTTTTTTAGTATTTTTTTTGAAAGGACACATAAATGAATTCCGAGTACAAAAGCTGTGCCCTCTGCCCGCGCCGCTGCGGCATTGACCGAACGCAAAACAAGGGCCGTTGCGGCGAAAATGCCGAAATCAGGGTTGCAAGGGCAGCTCCTCACCTTTGGGAGGAGCCCTGCATAAGCGGCAAAAACGGCAGCGGAGCCGTGTTTTTCAGCGGCTGCCCGCTTGGCTGCGACTACTGCCAGAACGCCGCTATCTCACGCGGAGGAGCGGGCAAGCCGGTCTCCCCCGCCCGCCTCGCCGAAATCTTCCGCGAGCTTGAAAACAAGGGCGTGCATAACATAAACCTCGTCACGCCAACTCACTTCGCACCCTCGATAATCGAGTCGCTAAAGCTCTGTCGCCCGAAGATACCGATAGTTTACAACTGCGGCGGCTATGAAAGTCCCGACGCCATAAAAAGGCTTAAGGGCTATGTGGACGTGTACCTGACCGACATAAAGTACTTTTCCGACGAATATGCCGTAAAATACAGCCGCGCGCCTCGCTATTTTGATTACGCCCTCGCCTCTCTCAGAGAGATGCTGGCGCAGACCGGCCCGCCGAAGCTTGAGGACGGTTTGCTGAAAAGCGGCGTTATAGTGCGGCATCTGTGCCTGCCGGGGCTGAGGCGCGACAGCATGAGGATTCTGGAACGGCTGGCGGAGTTCCCTAACGGGAGCTTTCTGCTCAGCTTGATGAGCCAGTACCTGCCGATGGGCTCCGCGCCGGAGCTACAGCGCAGGGTGACAAGTTTCGAGTACAACAGCGTAGTTAATCGGGCTGTAGAGCTTGGCCTAACCGACGGTTATACACAGGAGCGGAGCAGCGCAAGGAACGATTATATACCGGAATTTAACGGAGAAGGCGTGTAAAGTCAATCGACTTTACACGCCCTTATTTTTTGCTCTAAAATGAATATTAATCGAGCACACGCAACCCCGCAGTCCGCTTTTTTACGACGTTTTCAAGTGTAAAGTAATCTGCTTTACACTTGTCCGCGCATACCTTCAAGCTCATCGGTGGAGGTCTCCCAGTCGTTCAAGGCAGCGTCAAGGGCTTTCTCCTCTTCCTCAAGGTCGGCAGTCAGTTCCATTATGCGCTCATAATCACCGCCGGATGAGTTAATATCGTCATGCAGGGCAGAAATACGCTCCTCCCTTTCGGATATTTCGGCTTCGAGGCGGGCAACCCTCGCCTCGAGCCGCCGTAGGCTGCTCTGAAGCTCTTTTTTACGGAGATAATCTTCCTTCGCCGCGGAGGCGGGAGTCTCCTCCGTCCTCACGGCGGACGGCGCACGGCCGGATTTTAGCTCCATATAGCCGTCATAGTTAGTGTTATAAGTGTTAATGCTCCCGTCCTCAAAGGCAAGGAGCTTTGTCGCAAGCTTATTTATAAGGTAGCGGTCATGGCTGATAATGAACACTGTGCCCTCGAAGGCCGCGAGCGCGTCCTCAAGCGCTTCCCTCGCTGCAATATCAAGGTGGTTTGTCGGCTCGTCCAGCAGCAGAAAATTCGCGCCCGTCATCATCACCATAAGCAGGGCAAGGCGGGCTTTTTCGCCGCCGCTGAGGCAATCTACAGTTTTAAAAACGTCGTCGCCGCGGAACAGGAAAGACGCGAGAGCGTTACGTACCTCGGTTTGCACCATTTTCGGATACTCGTCCCAAAGTGTGTCGATAACGGTTTTGCCGCCGCTGAGGTCGCTGCGGTTTTGGTCGTAGTAGGCTTCGGTAAGATTGACCCCGAAGCTCACGGCGCCGCTGTCGGGCCTGACGGTCCCCTTGATGATGTTGTAAAGCGTGGACTTGCCGCAGCCGTTCGGGCCGAGCAGGAACACACGTTCGCCGCGCTTTATCTCAAAATCGGCGTTCTTAAAAAGGCATTTGCCGCCGTAGCTTTTGCCGAGCCCGCGGGCAAACAGCACGTCCTCTCCGCTGCGCTTAGCCGGCGGGAAGCGGAAAGCTATTCTTTCGCTCTGCTCGAAAGGCTTTTCCAGAGAGCTTTCAAGGCGGTCGATAGATTTCTGCTTGTTATCTATGATCTTGTAGTTACGCTCCTGATTCCAGCGGCGCTGCTGTTCTATAATGCCCTCGATACGCTTAATCTCGGACAAAGTGTTTTCATACCGGCGCTTCGCGGCCTCGAGGGCCTCGGCCTTCTTTTTCACAAATTCGCTGTAGCCGCCGGCGTAGGCGGTTATAGTACCGTTTTCAAGCTCAAACGTAGAGTCGGTTACTTTATCTAGAAAGTAGCGGTCATGGCTGATAACAAGGAAGGCCCCGCCGTAGCCGGCGAGAAAGCCCTCCAAAAAGGCGATGGCGTCAATATCGAGGTGGTTTGTCGGCTCGTCCAGCAGCAGAAGGTTCGCGTCGCTTAAGAGCGTGCGCGCAAGGCCGAGCCTCGTTTTTTGGCCGCCGCTGAGCTTCGAGAGCGGGTAGTCGGTCTCCTCGCGCGTAAAACCCAGTCCTTGAAGCATGGAGCGCGTTTTCGCGCGGAAAACCATGCCGTCGCCGCGCATATACTCGTTGTTCAGCTCATCCTGCCGCCTTATGAGTTCATCGGTCGGGCAGTCGGCAATTTTAAGGCGAACATCCTCGAGCAAGCGCTCAATTTCAAGCAGACGCGAAAACACTGACAGCGTGTACTCAAAGGCAGTGACGCTGTCCGAATCGGGGGCGGTCTGCTCCATATAAACCACTCTTAGAGCGCTGTTTTTCACAAAAGCGCCGTCACAGTCGTCCTCACCGGCGATTATACGCAGCAGCGTGGTTTTACCCGCGCCGTTCGCGCCTATAAAGCCTATTTTGGCGCCCTCGTCTATATTAAAATTCAAATCGTGAAACAGAACCCTCTCGCCGAAGCTTTTGGAAATTCCGTTTGCCATGAGTAAAGAAGCCATAATTCATTCCCTGATAAGCGTTTGATTTCTCGCCAGAGGCGCGTCAAGCACATAGTTGCCAAACTCAACGCCTGTCTTGCCGTCAATGAGCACCTGCACGCTGCTTATGCCATCAAGCTCGGTAAGAGAGTTTACAATGCTGTAGAGCGCCATCGTGGTCGAAGCCGAGCCCGAGGATACGCTGCTCACAAAGTCGCCGGAAAGGTTCACAAAGCACACTCCGTCGGTTGTTTCGATACTGATAAGGTTCACGTCCGTCGGGACTACCCGTACAAGGCCATCGCTTTCGGGGCCCTTGGCCAGTTCGGAAATTATGGCGCGCTCGACGGAAATCGAGGCCTGAAGCTCAATCTCGCGCTTTTCGGGCACAAGATACTCGCCCTTTTCATCAGGGAAGTAGAGCACGACGGTTTCCTTGTCCACAACGGCCTTATCCTGAAAACCGTTAGCGATGTCGCCCGCTCTTATGGGGCCTACCTGCGTTCCGGTTGTGGATGACACAAGCGGCCTGCCGTCCACCTTAATAAGAACCTCGTCCACGCCGTCTATGCCGCAGAGCGTGTTGGCTATCGCCACACGAGAGAGAAGCTCGTCCACGCCCTTATTTCCGTAATACGCATCGGATAGATTCACCGTAGCAGTGCCGTTTTCAACCGACACGCCGAGGAGCTTAACGTCCGTCGGAAGCACGTTGAGCGCGCCCTCGGTCTTTGGCGAATCGGAAAGGAAGCCGATAAGCGCGGCTATCGTTTCCTCAACTCCGGCGCCCTCGTCTATCCTTCGGGTCTCGGGAATTAGGCGGTCGCCGTCGGCGTTTTTGTGGTAGACGGTATAAGCCGTCCCGTCCTCGCCGCAGGCCGCGAAAGAAAGCGCCATCGCGGCGAGAAGTATTATTGAGAGTAGCCTTTTCATACCAAATTCCTCTTATAGCTTTTATTTAAAGGTTATCGGAATTATTATCATAAATTTGCTGCCCTTGCCCTCCTCGCTTTCCACCTGAATGTTGCCGCCGTGAAGCTCCACGGCCGTGAGAGCAATGGAAAGGCCTAGACCGGTGCCGCCGGTCTCACGGGCGCGGGCCTTATCTACGCGGTAGAAGCGGTCAAAAATCTTATAGACCTCCTCGGGAGCAATACCTATGCCGGTGTCCTCAACGGTAATTATCGCGTTGCCGTTATCCTTTGAAACATCCATCGACACCGAGCCGCCCACTGGCGTATATTTGATACTGTTGTCAAGAATATTGTATATTGCCTCCCACAGGCGGTCCTTTTCAATTTTTGAATAAATCGCGCCGTCCGCGAAAAAGTCCAGCGAAATATTCTTCTGCTCGGCCAGCGGACGGAGCGCCTTGACAATGTTGGCGCAGATCTCGCTGAGGTTCATCACCGAAAATTCCATCTGTGAGGAGCTTAGGCTGTCCATTTTGGTCAGGGTGAGCAGTTTATTGACTATCCTCGTCAGGCGATCGACCTGCACGTTCATGTCTGTGAGGAACTCCTCCACGGTCTCCCTATCGGCATTGGGAGCGTTAAGGAGCGAATCCGCGATGAGCTTAATGGAACTGAGCGGAGTTTTGAGTTCATGCGAAGCGTTTGCCACAAATTCCTGCCGTTTGGTCTCTTGAGTCTGAATTTTTTCTGTCATTTTATTAAAGCTGTCGGCAAGGGTGGCTATTTCGCCGCCGGTGTCAACCTCCAGCTTGCTGCCGGTGTTCTCGCCTGTCATTTTCTCAAGCTGCTTTGTCAGGCTGCGTATAGGTTCGGTGATAATGCCCGACATGATGAAGCTTACAACGCCGATAAAGATAATAACAAATATGGCCATCATCGCCATCATGCCCTTAACCTGGCTGACGTACTGGGTAATTTCCGCGCCGGAGGCCTGATAACATATAACTCCGGCGGCGCTGCGGCCCTTGTTTACCGGCACGGCGGCGCTTATGAGCAGCTCGCCCGCCGTGTCCTCGCCCTCCTCGGTGTTGTTATTGCCGCGCAGAGCGTCAAGCACTATCTGCGTGGGCATGAGTTTGCCCTGCATTATGCCGTTGTTTGAGTCAAACGTCACAACGGCGTCGCCGTCGAGCATGAGCACGCGGCCGCCGCTTCCCAGTTGCTGCTGCTGGAGCAGAAAGTTGATACTGTCCTCGCTCAGATCCTGATACTGGGCGATGTAGCCCGCTATGATGTTTGCCTGCCCCAGCACCTGAACCTCCTTCTGACGGAGGGTGTAGCTGCGTATGGAATTGATCGTGTAAACGCTTATGAAGCCGAGCGTCAGCCCGATTATCAAGAAATAAGTTCCTACTATGCGCCAGCGAATACTGCCGACGCCCGCTTTAATTTTCTCTAAAATAGTAACCTACCCCCCATTTGGTGAGGATATACTTGGGCGAGGCGGCATTGGGTTCAATTTTCTCGCGCAGCCTGCGCACGTGCACGTCCACGGTACGGATATCGCCCGGGTAGTCGTAGCCCCAAATTATGTCAAGCAGGTTTTCGCGGGAATAAACCTTGCCCGGGTTCGACACAAACAGCTCGCAAAGATCAAACTCCTTGCTCGTTAGCTCAATGCTCCTGTCGCCTATCCTTATGCGGCGGAGATTATAGTCGAGCTCCACCTCGCCGGCGGAGACAGTGCTCCTGCCGGCAGCCGCGGCCGCCGAGCTGCGGCGGAGAATTGCCTTAATCCTGGCCTTAAGCTCAAGAATATTGAAGGGCTTAGTCAAGTAGTCATCCGCTCCGTACTCCAGCCCGAGTATCTTGTCCATGTCCTCGGCGCGCGCGGTCAGCATGATTATCGGCACATTCGAGAATTCGCGCACCTTCTGACAAACGGTTATACCGTCGATTTTCGGCAGCATAAGGTCAAGTATTATAAGCGAAACGCCCTTGTCGCGTGCGAGTCGCAGCGCCTCCTCCCCGTCGTAAGCTGTCTCTATCTCATAGCCGTCCTGCTCAAGATTAAACTTTATTCCCTTTACAAGCAGTTTTTCGTCGTCAACAATCAGTATTTTCACGAAATCTCACCCTCCGATAGGCATAATAAACTATTACGTTTTTATTATACCACCGTCAGGAAAAATTTTCAACATATTTTTTTCAGCATATTGTAGAAAAGTTCTTGAAATACCACAGAATATATGTTAGAATATATAAAGAACAGAGAAATTTTTCCACCAAGGAGGATACTTAATGCTTACTGACATCGAAATCGCATCTCAAGCAAAAATGAAGCCCATCGAGCAGGTTGCCGCCGGACTCGGTATCTCTGCCGACGAGCTGGAGCTCTACGGAAAGTACAAGGCTAAGCTGACCGATGAGCTTATCGAAAGGACCAAATCAAATCCCAACGGCAAGCTCATTCTTACCACCGCGATAAATCCCACGCCCGCGGGCGAGGGAAAAACCACCACCAGCGTTGGCCTTGGGCAGGCTCTGTGCCGCCTGGGTAAAAAGGCCGTGGTAGCCCTGCGCGAGCCCTCGCTCGGCCCCGTCATGGGCGTAAAGGGCGGCGCCGCGGGCGGAGGCTACGCTCAGGTGGTGCCCATGGAGGATATCAACCTCCACTTCACGGGCGATATGCACGCCATTACCGCAGCGCATAACCTGCTGTCCGCAATGATAGACAACCATATTCATCAGGGCAACGCCCTTGGTATCGACGTGAGAAGAATAGAGTGGAAGCGCGTGCTTGACATGAACGACCGAGCCCTGCGTGAGGTCATTGTGGGCCTCGGCGGCAAGGCGAACGGCTTCCCGAGGCAGGACGGCTTTATGATAACCGTCGCCTCGGAGATCATGGCCGTTCTCTGCCTCTCAGTGGACAGGAACGACCTTAAGGAGCGCCTCGGAAGGATTATCGTGGCCTACAACTATCAGGGGGAGCCCGTGACCGCCGCCGACCTCAAGTCCGAAGGCGCAATGACGCTCCTCCTCAAGGACGCCATCAAGCCCAACCTTGTGCAGACCCTCGAAAATACGCCCTGCATTATGCACGGCGGCCCCTTCGCGAACATAGCCCACGGTTGCAACAGCGTCATCGCCACCCGGCTCGCGCTCAAGCTCGGCGATTACGTTGTAACAGAGGCGGGCTTCGGCGCCGACCTCGGCGCTGAGAAATTCCTCGACATAAAATGTCGTGCGGCCGGCCTTAAGCCCGACCTCGCCGTGCTTGTCGCCACCTGCCGCGCTCTCAAATATAACGGCGGCGTACCCAAGGCCGGTGTGAACGAGCCCAACGTCGAGGCGCTTCGCCGTGGCTTGCCCAACCTTGAAAAGCATATCGAAAATCTCAGGAAATTCGGCTTGCCCTGCGTGGTGGCCATCAACCGCTTCCCCACCGATACCGATGAAGAGCTTGCCGTAATCGAGGAATGCTGCAAGAAAAACGGCGCGGAGTTCGCTCTTAGCGACGTGTTTGCCCGCGGCGGCGAAGGCGGCGAGGAGCTTGCCCGCAAGGTACTCACTATGCTTGAAACCACCGAGAGCCATTACGCTCCTATATACAGTCTTGACGCGAGTTATACTGAAAAGGTCGAGACCGTGGCGCGCGAGATATACGGCGCCGACGGAGTTGACTTCCTGCCCGCGGCCAAAAAGGCGCTTGACAGCATTGAAGCCATGGGCCTTACGGGACTTCCCGTTTGCATGGCAAAAACCCAATACTCTCTTTCCGACAATCCGTCGCTGCTGTGCAGACCTAAGAACTTCCGCATAACCGTGCGCGAAGCGCGTATAAGCGCCGGCGCGGGCTTTGTGGTGCTGTTGACGGGCGACGTCATGGTAATGCCCGGCCTGCCCAAGTCCCCTGCGGCCGAAAGGATAGACATCGACGAAAAGGGCGTTATAACAGGCTTATTCTGATTTAAGGACGATTGACTTGAAATACGTTTCCAACTCCGTTTCCGAAACCGAAAACATAGCCCGCTCTCTTGCCGAAAAAGTGACTCCGCCGTATGTCGTCTGTCTTTTCGGCGGCCTCGGGGCGGGCAAGACCGCCTTTGTTCGGGGCTTTGCCTCGGCTTTCGGCATTGAGCGCGTAACCTCGCCCACCTTCTCCATAATGCACCGCTACGAGGGACGCGAAAGGCTTAATCATTATGACCTTTACCGCTTAAGCGAGCCGGAGGAGCTGTGGGACATCGGCTTTGACGAGGAAATTGAAAGCGGCATCTCGCTCATTGAGTGGCCCGACGCATTTCTTGAGTTTATGCCGGATGACAGGATAAACGTGCGTATCTCCCGAGGGGATGGCGAAAACACGCGCATAATTGAAATTGAGGGGGCGGAGGCATGAACATTCTCGCACTTGACACCTCCGCCGTGACAGCTACGGCGGCTGTGCTTCGCGGCGGCGAGATAGCCGCCGAGGCTTCGTTCACAAACGGCCTCACCCACTCGCAGACTATAATGCCCATAGTTGATTATTGCCTTAAGGGCGCTGGTATGACCGTTAGGGATATTGACCTTTTCGCCGTCAGCAACGGTCCCGGCTCGTTTACCGGCCTTCGCATCGGCGTTGCTGCGGTCAAGGCCATGGCCTACGCTCTGGACAGGCCATGCGCCGGTGTGCCGACCTTGCTCGGACTCGCCCACAATGTCTGCGGCGACGGACTCATTGCGCCTATCATGGACGCGCGGCGCGGTCAGGTGTACTGCGCGGCATACGAACGGCGCGGGGGCAGGCTCACCGAAGCGCTTCCGCAGGAAGCAATGGACATAAGCGAGTTCTGCTCGAGGCTCAACGGAGCTGCAATCTTTGTCGGCGACGGAGTTAGGGCATATCAATCCAAAATTGTGGAAATAATAAAGGATAAGGCCATCTTTGCCCCTCCTCAGCAGCGGCTTCAGAGGGCGGCCTCGGTAGCCGCCGCCGCGCTCACGCTTGAGCCGGTCAGCCCGCAGGAGCTCGGCATTGTCTATCTGCGCAAGCCGCAGGCCGAGCGAGAGCGCGAGGAAAGACTTAAAAACGATAAAAAATGAAAGGACGGCTTACATAATATGAGAATTGCTATCGCCTCCGATCACGGCGGCTTTGCTCTAAAGCAGGAGCTCATCCCGTGGCTTCGAGAAAAGGGCTGCGCCGTGACAGACTGCGGCACGGACAGCGAACAGAGCTGCGACTACATTGATTTTGCGGAAAAGGGCTGCGCCGAATACCTTAACGGCAACGCCGACTTTGTAATTCTCTGCTGCGGCACCGGCGTTGGCATATCCATTGCCGCAAACAAGATAAAGGGTATCCGCTGCGGGCTTTGTCCCTCGGTGGAAATCGCCCGCCTTGTAAAGCAGCACAACAACGCCAACGCGATTTCTCTCGGCGGGAGAACCACAAGCCCAAAGCTCGCCAAAGATATAATTGAGGCGTATATGGACGCGGAGTTTATGGGAGGCCGCCATCAGATCCGCGTGGATAAAATCACGGCCCTTGAAAATAGGCAAAGGTAAAAGGAGGAGTAAAAATGCGTTGTCCCTATTGCGGTTACCACGACAGCAAAGTCATTGATTCCCGCCCCACGGACGAGGGCGAGGCCATCCGCCGCCGCCGCGAGTGCATGAAGTGCGAGGAACGCTTCACCACATACGAGAAGGTGGAGTCGTTGCCGATAATGGTCATAAAAAAGGATAAGACCCGCGAGCTTTTTGACCGCGACAAGCTTATCCGCGGCATTACCCGCGCATGCGAAAAGCGGCCTGTATCCACGGAGCAGATTGACGAGATGGCCGACAAAATTGAGACCTCCCTCCAAAACGCCCTTGAGCGGGAGGTCACAACGACCGCCATAGGCGAAAGAGTTATGGAGCTCTTAAAGGAGGTGGACGAGGTGGCTTACGTCCGTTTCGCTTCGGTATACCGCCAATTCACCGACGCAACCACCTTCATCGCTGAGGTAAACAAGCTTCTTGTTGACAAGGGCTGAAATTTGAAAGGAATGTTTTAATGGCAATACTTAGATGCTCGTTCTATTCGTCCTATCTTTCTAACGAAACCTGCTTCATCGTCGTTCTCCCCGACAGAAGGCTGAAACCGCTTAAGACGCTGTACCTGCTGCACGGCTACAAGCAGCAGTATTCCTCGTGGTTGGAGCAGACCTCGGTGGCGCGCTACGCGGCGGGAAAAAACCTTGCCGTTGTCATGCCGGACGGCGGACGCAGCTTTTACACCGACATGAAAATGACAGGCGAGCATTATCAAACCTACATTTCCCGTGAGCTGCCGCATTTTATGAAAACACAGCTCGGTATTGACCCTCCGCGCGAGGATACCGCCGTTGCCGGCCTTTCGATGGGCGGATACGGAGCGCTGAAAATCGGCTTATCAAATCCCGAGTCTTACGGAATGATTGGGGCCTTCTCCCCCGCCTGCGATATTGTCAAAATTGCCGAGAATAATCCCGAGCTAACAAAGGTCCTCTGCGGAGAGGAAACCGTCGAGGGCAGCAGACACGACCTGCGCCGTCTTGTGCGCGACCTCAATGACGCTCCGCACAAGCCCCGCATAATTCACCGTTGCGGCGACAGCGACTTTATGCTGGAGGAAAACCGCGCATTTGCCGCCTTCATGAAGGGACAGTCCATTGAATACGATTACGGCGAGGAGTCCGGCGGCCACGAGTGGCCGCTCTGGGACAAGTGGGTAAAGGAATTTATAGAAATATTCGCATAAGCTGTGTCGTCACGGCAAGTCACCTCATAAACTGTTATGAGGTGATTTTTATGCCAACGATTTATCTCAGCCCGTCAGGGCAGGAGTCGAACGCCTACGTCAACGGAGGCAGCGAGGAATATTATATGAACCTCATCGCCGATGCTATGCTGCCCTACCTCCAATCCAGCGGTATACAGTACGTGCGCAACACGAAAAGTATGTCGGCTGCCCAGTCCATAGCCGCCTCGAACAGCGGAAGGTACGACCTCCATCTCGCCATACATTCCAACGCCGCCCCCGAAGGACAGTACGGCACAAAGCGCGGGGTGGTGGTCTACTACTATCCCACCAGCGCAAACGGCCGCCGCGCGGCTGAAATTTTTGCCGACAATATGCGCAGTATCTATCCTGTTCCATCTCTCGTTCGGGCGGAGAGCACCACGAGTATCGGCGAGGTTAGCAAAACCCGTGCGCCGGCTGTGTTTATGGAAATCGGCTACCACGACAATACCGCCGACGCCAACTGGATAAAGGCCAATATTGATACCATAGCCCGAAATCTTGTACTTTCGCTGACAGATTATTTCGGCATACCCTTTATAGCCGCAACGCCCGCGAGGCCCGCGATTGTGCGAACATCCTACGGCAATCTTAACCTACGCCGCCGCCCCGACCTTTCTTCCCCCATAATTGCGCGGATACCTCGCGGCACGAGGGTGAACGTACTCGGCGAATGGCAGGGCTGGGCTGTGGTGCGCTATGGCGCCAATACCGGCTACGCCGACACTCGCTATCTTGAATTTGTGTAAAGCCGAATATGCGCCAATGCAAAAAATCCGCTCAAATTGAGCGGATTTTTGCGTATTTGTACCTTTAACGGCGCAGGCCTGCACTCATCGGCTGTTAAAAGTTCTGACGTCGCCAAGCAGCTTGATATTCCCATTATCAACAAGTATCGCTCCTGCTCCGAGCCCGGTGGCATATACTGTTTTGTCTCGCTCCGCAAGCACACGCCGAATGGCTTTATCCTGCGCCTCGGTTCCTTCGTAATGAACCTCGACATAAAAATTGTTCAAATATGGGAGACCATCGTAATACTTAAATTCAGGATAATCCTCGTCGGGAGACAGATGGTACTCGGCTAATTGAATGAGCGCGCCGGCGCTGCAACCCATAATAATACCGTTGTGACTCATCAGCGCGTCATATAAGCCGAACTCCTTTATTCGCTCCATCATTCTGTCCGGCAAACCCCCGAGGAAATAAATAATATCGGCAGCCTCGATTTTCTGCGAGGCCGATTGTTTGGTATCGGCAAAGTAGTTGATAAAGCTGATTTTATCCCTCGAAACGCCGTAAGACGTAAATCCTCGTGTAATTTTATCATAATACTTACCGTTCTCTTTGCTGTACAGCGCGTCCCAGTCCGACCGAGACCTTACGCGGCTATCCTTGAAAGAGAACGCGACCGCCGCAACCGAATATTCCGGCTTTATATAATTCTTCAATTCGCCATAGAGCCACGGCGCGTCTATATCGTATCCTTCAAGCAAAATGTTAATCATTGTTACATACAGTCCTTGACAAGGAGGTGTTCTGCAATTTTTATATTCCAAGTATTATCGACGCAAATTGGAAATATATCAGCAGCGAAATGGCGTCCACAATGGTGGTTATAAACGGGCTTGCCATGACGGCGGGGTCAAAGCCGACCTTCTTTGCCAGCATAGGAAGCGTACAGCCTACGAGCTTTGCAACGCATACCGTGAACACAAGCGTCAGACAGACGACCGCGGCCACCATGAGAGTTATTTCGCTGTTGTGCATTATCATGCGGTCAAAAATCATCAGCTTGGCGAAGTTTGCCGCCGCCAAAGCAATACTGCAACACAGCGCCACGCGCAGTTCCTTCCAAATTACGGCAGGCATATCGCCGAAGCTTATCTCGCCGAGAGATATTCCGCGTATAACCGTTACGCTGGCCTGACTGCCACAGTTGCCGCCCGTATCCATTATCATCGGTATAAACGCGCTCAACGCCATCTGGGCGGCGAGAGCGTCCTCGAACGTGGTTATTATTATGCCGGTGAAGGTGGCGGAAATCATCAGCAGAAGCAGCCATGGAATACGACTTTTAAAGGTCTCGAACACGCCGGTTTTCATGTACGGCTTGTCCACGGGCAGGATGGCGTTCATCAGCTCGATATCCTCAGTGGCTTCCTCCTGAATAACGTCCATTACGTCATCGACGGTAACTATGCCGACAAGGCGGTGTTCCTCATCCACCACGGGCATAGCCGCAAGGCCGTACTTGGTGAAGTTCTGGGCGACAAGCTCACGGTCGTCCACAGTGAATGCGCAGACGACGTTTGCCTCCATAACGTCGCTAATGAGCTCGTCCTCGGCTGAGAGGATTATGTCCTCAATCGTAATCTGTCCCAGCAGCACGGCCGCATCATTAATGACATAACAGTTGCTGATAGTTTCCTTATCCACGCCAACGCGGCGAATACGCTTGATAGCGTCGGCGATGGTCATATCCGGCCGGAAGGAGAGGTACTCGGTAGTCATTATGCTTCCGGCGCTGTCCTCGGGGTATTTGAGTATCTCGTTTATCTGCTTTCTTGTTTCGGTATCGGCCTGGCGCAGAATACGCTTGACGACATTCGCGGGCATTTCCTCAACAAGGTCAACGGCATCATCCACGTACATCTCGTCAAGAACCTCTTTAAGCTCGCTGTCGCTGAACGAGCGAATAAGAAGCTCCTGTGCGTCCTCGTCCATTTCAACAAAGGTTTCGGCCGCCTGCTCCTTCGGCAAAAGACGAAACAGTATAGGCAGGTTTTCCTCGCTGAGTTCATCGAAAATCAGCGCCACATCCGCCGGTTGAAGGGTGACAAGGATATCCTTAACGGCGGAGTATTTTTTTTCTTCCGTCAATTTCAGAAGCGTTTGGGCTATGTCTTCAAATTCCGTTGTCACGTCTAATACCTCCTGTCTATGTACAGTCGGGCGCGGCGGGAATCCTTGCCGACACAAAAGGACCATTCTTGCGGAACAGTCCTTTTACACTATGTTCTAATGGCGTCAGTCGGCAAAATTCGAGGCGATAAGCGCGTCCAAGGCGTCAACCGCCTCCTGCTCGTCGGGGCCCTCGGCCTCGACAAGTATCGTCGTGCCCCTCGTCACGCCGAGGGAGAGCACGCCAAGCAGACTTTTCGCATTGATTTTGCGGTCGTCCTTGCTTACCAGAATGCTGGATTTAAACTCGTTGGCCTTTTGGATAAAAAATGTTGCCGGACGAGCATGAAGCCCAACCTGATTTTGAACGACAATCTCTTTCGATACCATTGTGATTCTCCTTTTTAGATTATTACATTAAGCACAGGGGAGCCAAACACCGCGACGGTTTAAAGCGGCGAAAATTCCCCCATGCCATGTTAAAAATGCTCGGAAGGCGTTAGCTTCCCGCGTTTTTTGCCTTGCCTAAAAAAATTTTCCCTCGCTTTAAACTCCTTCGGACCGTGCGGGTGGATATTTCTTGAAGGCAAAGAAAAGGTTCCTCGGAATACCGTCGTATTCCGAGCGGTTCTTTGACGCCACATACGGGAAAATACATCCCGCACGGCGCACGGGGTTCGACTCCCCTGCGGTTAAGCATTAATCAAAAATGTTGCTTTTATTTTACTACTTTTTTATAGATTAGTCAACCATATATATATAGTAAAATTCATCCTTTTTGCGTGATATTTTTGTTGATTTTTGCTATATTACTTTCCCATATAGGCGTTCGGGACTCCTCCTACGATGAGCGTCTGGCCGATGGGCAGCTCGGTCGAAACCTCCTCGTGCTGGGTATGAAATGGCAAAAGCACCTCCACTTCGACGCTTACGCTCAGGAAAATGGTGTGGAGCGTTTGGTTTATTCCCTGTGAGGTGAACTCGTGGCGAACCTGAACATTTACCACGTTTATCGGCAGGTAATGCACCTTTATTTTAGGTCCTGCCCCGCGAAAGGTCTCTATCCCGAGAAGCACGTTCAAGGGCAGCTCAGTCTCGAGGACTTTTTCCTCAAGCTCTGTGCCAATCTCGTCGTCAAAGTGAGCGATTATACTGTCGATTTTAGCAGTGTCCGCCGTAATCGAGGCCACGGCGCCGTTGTTGTCGAAGTGCATATTGACAAGACTGCCGTAGCTAAGGCCGTTGGTTTCCATGTAGCTTAAGATTGCCTCGTCAACCTCGGCGCTGGCAATGGTACGAACCGCCGCGCCAATAATTTTATTCATTCTCGGCATGGCTCGAACACAAACAAATGCGCTCGCCGCCGCAAGCGTCAGCGCCAAAACAAGCAGCGCGGCCCTAAGGCGGGCAAACCTTTTCACCGGCCGCGGCGGCGGCTCGACGGTGAACAGTCTCATAAGGCGGCCTCCCTCAATTAATAATATTTGATAGGCGGCCAAAAGTTGATGAATTTTTTATTAAATTATGGACAAAAGTCTTGAAAACAATACGACGCTGTGGTAATATATGATAAGAAAGGTATGGGTGATTTCATGTCTAAAGAAAAAGCTCAAACGCAGCAGCACATGACCTCCATCGGCGGCAGCGCCATCATGGAGGGCGTTATGATGCGCGGCCCAAAGGAGATTGCCTCCGCAGTCCGCACCCCCTCCGGAGAAATTGTGATCGACAAGCGGCCCATAAGCAGTCTTGTAACGAAATACCACGTGAATAAAATTCCTATCCTGCGCGGCGTTTTCGCCTTTTTTGACTCGCTGATATGCAGTATGCGAGCCCTTATGTGGAGCGCAGAGTTTTTTGACCTTGAGGACGACACGGCGGAACCGTCCAAGTTCGACAAATGGCTTACGGAAAAATGCGGCGACAAGCTTAAGGACTATATCATTTATTTTTCGGTTTTCGTTTCGGTTATTTTTTCAGTGGCGCTGTTCTTTATCCTGCCTAACCTTGTGGCGGGACTGGTGCACCGCCTGATAAAAAGTAATGTGCTGATGACGCTCATTGAGGGTATTGTGCGTATAGGAATTTTTCTCGGCTACATTATACTCGTTTCGCGCATGGAGGAAATCAAACGCGTGTTCCAGTACCACGGGGCCGAGCACAAAACTATATTCTGCTACGAGGCGGGCCTCCCTCTGACGGTGGAAAACGCCCGCGGCATGGGCCGCCTGCACCCCCGCTGCGGCACCAGCTTTTTGGTGTTTGTAATGATTATCAGCATAATACTGTTTTCGTTCATTTCGTGGGACAATATTTTCATACGAATCGGGCTGAGACTGCTGCTGCTCCCCGTTGTGGCGGGCATATCCTACGAGATAATCCGCTGGGCGGGCCGCAGCCAAAATCCGCTTGTGCGCCTTATTTCCAAGCCCGGCATGATGCTCCAGAGAATCACCACCCAAGAGCCTGACGACTCTCAGCTTGAGGTGGCCATTGCCTCGATGAAGGCGGTGCTGACCGGCAATCCAGAGGACGACAAGTGGTAAGCCTTCGCGAGGCCGCAAAACGACTCAATTGCTCCGATACGCCGCTGCTCGACGCCCGCGTGCTGCTTTCGCACGTGCTCGGACGCGACGCGGCGTTGGTCTTTCGTGAACTCACTTCCGACGAGGAAGCCCGCTTCAACGCCCTGCTCGCCCGCCGAGAAGCCGGCGAGCCAGTGGCCTACATCGTCGGCGAAAAGGAATTTATGGGCCTGCGTTTTCGCCTGAACAAATCAACTCTTATCCCCCGCCCCGACACAGAGACTCTTGTGGAATATCTTCTTGATGTCTGTCGCGGGCAAAGCCCGCGTGTGTTAGACCTCTGCTGCGGCAGCGGCTGCATCGGCATTTCGCTGTGCCATTACCTTACCGGCGCAAAGGCAGTGCTCGCCGATATTTCGCCCGAGGCGCTCAGCGCCGCCGCTGAAAACATCCGACTCAACGCTCTCAAGGGCAGAGCGGAGCTCAGGCGGCTCGACGTATTTACAGACGACTTTGGCAATGGGTACGACGTCATAGTGTCGAACCCACCTTATATTCCCACCGACGAGGCAAAGGCCCTTGATGTGGCCCGCTTCGAGCCCATTCTCGCCCTTGACGGCGGAAAAACGGGGCTGAATTTTTACCATGCCATAACCCCCAAGGCTTATAGATCTCTCAACAGCGGCGGCAGGCTGGTCTTTGAAATCGGCTATGAGCAGAGCGAAGCCGTTTCAGCCGTTCTTGCCGAAAATGGTTTTGAAGATATTATTATAAAAAAGGACTTCGGCGGAAACTGCCGTATGGCGGCGGGCACAAAGCCGTGAGGGTGAAAGCATGAGCGCCGTTATCCATTTTGATTTTGAACTGCTGAATTTAATACAAACTTTGCACAGCGACATACTGGACCGGCTGATGATTGCGCTGACCTACCTTGGCAGCTTCGGCCTGCCGTGGCTTGTCGCGGTCATTATTCTTGTAATGAGGCGCGAAACGCGCAGGCAGGGCTTTGTTATACTGTTTTCAATGGCGATTGGGCTTTTGCTCGGCTCTGTCGTGCTGAAGCACCTTGTTATCAGGGAGCGGCCTTTCAATTCACCTGCGGCGATTTTCACCATGCGCGACCTGCTCATAACTCCCCCGCTCGACCGCTATTCCTTCCCTTCGTCACACAGTATAACCTCGTTTGCCGCGGCTACGGGGATAGCGCTCCGCGGCGGGCGTTGGGGAGTTCCGGCGCTGGTTTTGGCGGCGCTGATATCCTTCAGCCGCGTCTACCTTTACGTCCACTTCCCTACCGACGTTATTGCCGGCGCGCTGATTGGGGTTCTCTGCACGCTTGGGGTGGGAAAATTAGCCGATTTGCTTGAAAAACACATCGCAAAAAAAGCGGCCCGAGTTTGACTCAAGACGCTTAGTCGGATAAACTCTTATGCGGGTCAGGCCGCCTTCTGACCGTTACAAAATAAATACGGTTAACCTGCGCGGCCTCATGGCCGCGCAAATTTCATTTGCTTCATTTCAGCGTGTAAAGCTTTACTCCCTCAATTACGCCGAGCTCGAGAGCCTTTTTATGCGTCCGTACGGCAAGATCTATGCGGCCAAGCTCCTCAAGAGCGCTGCCGGTATCCTGTATCACAAGTGTATCGCTGCCGCCGTTCGGATATACGGCCAGCACCTTTGTGCCCAAAGGATACTTTTCCAGCACTGAGGCCGGAACCGCCAGCGAATGTTCGGGAATCAGCCTATCGCCGCCCGCTCCGTACTCGGAATTACCGCAAATATGCTCGCCGTCCCACTTTTCAAGGCAGTAGTGGCTCATATCAAAGGTTCCTATGTAATCGCCCCTTCTCGGGCAGGAGCAGAGCAGTATCAGAATAGCGAACACGGCAATGTACGCCGCCCTGCGTCTGCTCATGGCCGCGCCCCCTTTCAGTCTACCGGCAGATCCACAAGCAGCACGCCGCTGTCAAAGGTTATCTCGCCGACCTCATCTGCGAGCTCATTGCTTATCCAAATCGGGCGGAAAAGCTCGATTTTGGCGTTTTCAAGCGGGTACTTAAAGCCGCGCAGCGTCAGGCCCTCCACGGGCGAAAGCGGAACGAGCGAAACGGTGCGACCCGACGGGCCGCTTATTTTTTCGCCGTTTTCGGCGAGGTAAAGCGTGTTATGGCCGTCGGCGATAACGGCACGGACGCCCAGACGGCGCAGCGGCTCGAGCATACCTAGGTTAGCCATGACGTGGTCGAGCCTCGTACCGGTGGCGCCGAGGAAAAGCAAATCGTCATAGCCGCGCTCATGCGCCTCCAGCGCGGCGGTATATGTATCGCTGTAATCCTTCTCCCTCGGGAGGGCGACGACGTTTTCCCCTTTTGGCGTTTCGCCCGTGAAGGAGTCAAAATCAC
This sequence comes from uncultured Clostridia bacterium, assembly GCA_947629005.1. GTDB lineage: Bacteria > Bacillota > Clostridia > UMGS1883 > UMGS1883 > JAFLUQ01. The sequence continues at coordinate 124,631 of CANRCD010000001.1, read as the reverse complement.
CCACGATGAGGTCCGGCGTGAGGCCCATTTTTTCGGCGTGAGCGAGGCCGCCGTCGGCGCATATAACATATCTGTCCGCCGCCATACGGGCAGCGGAGGCATAGTCATCCACCGTTCCGGCGCAGATTATAACAGCCTTTTCCATCATAGCTCAAGCCCCTTGAATCTGCGCACCGCAAGGTAGGGATCCTCGGCCCTATACACGGCGCTGCCCGCGACGATGACGTTTGCTCCGGCGGAGGTTATTTTACCGAGGTTATCGAGCGTAATGCCGCCGTCGACCTCAATGTCCACGTTTCTTTCCCCGAGCATTGCGCGGAGGTCGGCAACTTTTTTCGTCATCGCGGGAATAAACTTCTGCCCGCCAAAGCCGGGATTCACCGTCATAATGAGAGCCATGTCAAGGTCGTCAAGCACATAACGAAGCGCACTGATATCCGTGGCGGGATTGAGGGCCGCTCCGGCCCTTTTGCCGAGGGAGCGGATATGGCTCAGCGTGCGTTGAAGGTGCGGCGCGGCCTCGGCGTGAACGGTTATTATGTCCGCCCCCGCCTCGGCAAAGGCGTCAACGTATTTGTCGGGCTCAGCTATCATAAGATGGCAGTCAAAAATCAGCGATGAGGCAGCCCTAAGAGCCTTCACCACAGGCGGGCCAATCGTAATATTTGGCACAAAGCAGCCGTCCATCACATCAATATGAAGGTAGTCCGCTCCGGCCCGCTCCACAAGCCGCACGCTTTCGCGAAGAGCTCCGTAGTCGGCGGCCAGTATGGACGGAGAGAGCTTTATTTCCATTCTCATTCCTCCTTATTTCTGTTCCCATTCCCTTATATTTTTCAGAATTTCGTATAGCTCCGTATAGCTTTTGTGGCGGCTTTCGGCGATATCTCCTGAGGCCACGGCATCGAGTACGGCGCAGCCCGGCTCGGCTATGTGGCGACAGCCGCGAAAGCGGCAGTTCCCCTCCAGCCTTGCCATTTCGGGAAAAAGCAGTCTGAGCTCGTCGGCCTTAACGTCCTCAATCTCAAGCCTTGAGAAGCCCGGAGTATCAAAAATATAGCCGCTGCCCGTAGGTATAAGTTCCACATGGCGGGTAGTATGTCTGCCGCGCTCTATCCTGCTGACGCTGCCCACGGGCAAACTGCGGCCTGTGATAAGGCTTAAAAGGCTGCTTTTGCCCACGCCGCTCAACCCCGCAAAAGCTGCCGTTTTGCCGGATATCATGTCGGCGAGTTCATCCACGCCGCCGCCCTCTGCGGCGCAGACAGCGACGGTTTTATAGCCGGCCCTCCTATATATCGAAAGGAAGCTATCGGCCCCTTCCGCCGTTATAAGGTCGGTCTTATTTAGGCAAACTACAGCGTCCAGCCCCTTTTGCGCGGCCGCCACAAGCAGCTTATCGGTCAGAAAACAGTCCGGCTCGGGAGTCGCCGCGGCGGACACGACAACCAAAAGGTCAAGATTAGCCACGCTGGGCCGCGCAAGGAAGCTGCGTCGCGGGTGTATGGCCACGACGCTGGCTCCGTCGCTTCCGGCGTCGATATCAACAACGTCGCCCACCATGGGCAGCTCGTTTGTCTTGCGGAATTTTCCTCGGGCGCGGCACTCAATGACCCCGCCGCCGGTATCCACATAGTAAAACCCGCCGATTCCTTTGATTATGGTTCCGGTGATTGTACTCAATTAAAGTGAACCTCTCTTGTCTCCTCGAGCTTACCGTCGATGTATATGTCCACATTCTTCACGCCCCTGCTCTTGAGGCTGATATCCGCGCGGCCGCCGTCAGTATTGTGCTCCTTTTCGTATATGACCTTGCCGTCGCAGACAAGCTTGATCGTTACCCTTGGCCTGTCTGTAGGCAGCTTAAGCCCAAGATATGTGGTTTTCATTTCCTCTATAGTGGACGGATCGTCAACAATCTCTGGCTGAGAAGGCTGCTGCGGCTCGGCGGCCGCTTCGCCGCCGGATGAGTCAGACGAGGGCGGCGTTTCATCCTTATCGCTGCCGCTGCTGTCGCCTCCGCCGCTCCGAGAAGAACCGTTGCTGACAAAGATATCAACCTTTGTCCCCTCCGGCACCTTGGTATATGCGGTATAGCCTTGGTCATATACGAGGCCGCGAACGTAGGTTTCGTTTTCCTCACGCACGACCTCGCCCACGGCGAGGCCTGCGCGCTCGATGGCGGCGCGTGCGTTAGCCTCGGACTGGCCGACGACGTTCGGCACAATTGCATTAGCGCTGCCGCGGGAAACGTAAAGCGTAACGGTTTCGCCCGTGAGCAGGCTCGTGCCGGATTCGGGCTCTTGCCTTACGATTATGCCGGACGGAAAGTTATCGCTGCTCTCCTCCTCACGCACGACTTCAAGCCCTTTTTCCTTAAGGTAGCTCTCTATAGAAGCGAAGCTTTCCCCCCTGTAATTACCCAGAACAACCATTCCCGAGCCGCTGCTGACAACGACCTTTATTTCCTGAGGGCTGTCCAGGATGGTCTCGGCCTCGGGCGACTGGGATATAATGGTATCCTTTTCCGCGCTGCTGTTTTCGTAAAATTCAACCGTCACGGTGAAGCCCTTATAATCATCGCCGAGTCGTTCAAGCTCCTCCTCCGCACCCTCGACGGTGAGACCTTTCAAATCGGGCACGGACAGCTCGACCTTTTCCTTATCTGCCATGGAGCTGAGCGCCAATGAAAGCCCTAACACAAGCACAACAAGCAAGGCAAGCGAAATAGCGATTATTGCCGCGAGTGAGGCGTTCTTTTTCCTAACCTTTCTCCGGCGGGGAACGTCCTCGCCGCGGCGCTGCTCCGCCGTGCTGTGACGGGGCTTTTCAGGCTCCTCATTCTTTTCGGGCATAATAACGGTATTGGCGTCCACATACAGCTTCTTAAGATCCTCCAGCAGCTCCTCCGCGCTGCTGTATCGCAGGCGAACCTCCTTGCTCATGGCCTTAAGAATGACCTGTTCAATGCCCTTCGATATGGTGGGATTCAGCTTTGAGGGAGGAATGGGCTCCTCCTGAATATGTTTCATCGCCACAGCCACGGGGGCCTCGGCGTCGAAAGGAAGCTCGCCGGTGAAAAGCTCGTACATAACCACGCCGAGGGAATAGATATCGCTGCGCTGGTCGGTGTAGCCGCCGCGGGCCTGCTCGGGCGAAAGGTAGTGCGCGCTGCCGATGGCGGCGCTGTTCATTTTTGTGGTGTTGTTATTGGCGGCGCGGGCAATGCCGAAATCCATCACCTTAATTATACCGTCGGTGGTAATCATTATATTCTGGGGCTTTATGTCCCTGTGTATTATGTGCTTCTGATGAGCGTGCTCCAACGCACGGCATATCTGCATGGAATAATCCAGCGCTTCCTTCCAGTAAAGGCCGCCCTGCTTGCTTTTGATATAGTCCTTAAGCGTTTGGCCGTTAAGGTATTCCATGACGATATACTGTACGCCGTCCTCCTCGCCCACATCGTATATCTGAACGATATTCTGGTGAGAGAGGCTGGCCGCCGCCTGTGATTCGATATTAAAGCGGCGGATGAATTCCTCATCCTCCTTGAATTCGCTGTGGAGGACCTTTACCGCGACAAAACGGTTCAGCATACGGTCCTTAGCCTTGTAAACATTTGCCATACCTCCGCTGCCGACCTTTTCAAGTATTTCATATCTGTTGCCAAGCACTTTTCCAATCATTCTCTCACCTACCTTCTAATGAGGACAACGGTTATATTATCAGCGCCGCCGGCGTCGTTGGCCAGCTCCACAAGCCGTTTTCCCATGTCCTCGAGAGTCATTTTCCCGCTGAGTATATATGCTATGTCAATCTCGGGCACCATATTCGTCAGCCCGTCGCTGCACATCAGCATAACATCTCCCGGTCTGAAAGCCGCGAGGTATGTGTCAACCCGAACGCCCTCCTGCGTGCCGAGGGCGCGTGTGATGTAGTTTTTCTGCCGATAGGAGCGGGCCTCGTCGCGAGTGATACGGCCGCTTTCTACCATCTCCTCCACTAAGGAGTGATCGCGCGTTATCTGAAACAGGCCGCCCGAGGAATATATGTATATTCTGCTGTCGCCCACATGGCCGATATGCGCTCCGTCGTCCGTTATGACGCACACGTCGCAGGTAGTGCCCATGCCGCTGTAGGTCTCATTTTCCAGAGACATAGAGTAAACATGGCTGTTGGCGTGGTTTACCGCGGAAACGATTTTTGCAAATATATCGCCGCCGTCCTCGTCAAGGAGCTCGCGGAGGGTGGCTGCTATGTCGGCCGCCGCCTCGGAGCTGGCTATCTCGCCGGCGCGGTGACCGCCCATTCCGTCGCATAGAACGAACACGGGGGGCTTGCCCTCGGCGTCAACAAGGCAGGCGTCCTGATTTATCTCGCGCACTCTGCCCTTGTCGGACAATTCAAAATGTTCCATTTTATCCCTCTTTTCTGTTCTCCTCCGAGTTGCGAAGCTGCCCGCAGGAGGCGTTTATATCGCTGCCAAGCTCACGGCGGAGCGTAGCGTTAATGCCGTTATTATTGAGGTAATCCATGAAGGCCGCAACGCTTTTGCGGCTGCCTCGAATAAGGTTGCGCTCCTTTACCGGATTCACGGGGATAAGGTTCACATGGCAGTTCCTCCCGCGCAGCAGCCGCACAAGAGCCGCAGCGGAAGCGAGGTCGCTGTTTTTGCCCTCGGCCAAAGCATATTCGAACGACACCCTGCGGCCGGTTTTTTCAAAATAGATGTCGCAGGCTGAAAGAATCTCGGCTATTGTGAACCGCTTCGCCACCGGCATGAGCTCACGGCGCTGTTCGTCAGTAGGCGCGTGAAGCGACACGGCAAGATTTATCGGCATACCCTCGCCGGCAAAGCGCTCTATCTTATCCGCGAGCCCGCAGGTGGAAACGGTAAAATGCCTCCACCCTATACCGAGACCCCGCGGGTCGTTTGCTATTTTAAGAAATTTCACAAAATTATCATAGTTGTCAAAGGGCTCGCCAATGCCCATTATAACCACGCTGCCTATCCTTTCGCCCATATCCTTTTGGGCGGCGATTATCTGGCCGGCAATCTCGCCGGCGGTGAGGCTGCGTACAAGACCGTTCAACGTGGAGGCGCAGAACCGACAGCCCATGCGGCAGCCCACCTGCGACGACACACATATCGACAGTCCATAGCGGTAGCGCATAACTACGGTTTCGACAAGATTGCCGTCGGCGAGGGTAAAAAGGTACTTCACCGTGCCGTCTATCTCCGAAACAAGCTTCCGCCTGATTTGGGGGAGGCGTATCTCCGCCTCCGAGGAAAGCCTCTCCCGCAAAGCCTTGCTGAGCTCGGTACATTCGTCAAGGCACTCCGCTCCGGCGGCTATCCGCCTGAATATCTGTCCGGCGCGGAATGCGCTTTCGCCGATGGACTTAACGTAATCCGCGAGTTCGTCATAAGTAAGGTCGGCTAAGTTTATCATATCATTTCCTCCGCTCAAAAGCGGCCATGAAAAAGCCGTCGGTTGGGTGCCTGTCAGGCCGGAGCTGGAGTTCGGATGCCTCGCCCGCATATTTTATGCCTAATGGGGCGGGAACAAAATCCGTGTGCTTTTTAAGGAACCACTTCGCAATTCCCTCGTTTTCCGCACGGCTAATGGTGCAGGTGGAATAAAGCAGCCTGCCGCCGGACTTTACGTAACGCGCGGCGTTGTTAAGTATGCCCTGCTGCACCTCGGCGAGGGAGGAGCTGTCCTCCTCGGTCTTAGTCCATTTTATGTCAGGGCGTCGGCGTATTATGCCAAGGCCCGAGCAGGGCACGTCGGCAAGGACGCGGTCAAAGGCGCTCTCAAGCTTCGGGTCAAAGACAAGGGCGTCGCCGATCCCTGCCTCAAGGCTCATGCCGAGCCTCGCGGCGTTGGATTTTATCAGCTCCACGCGGTGCTCGTGAAGGTCAAGGGCTGTCACCCGCCCGCCAAGGAAGGCCGCGAATACGGCCTTGCCGCCAGGCGCGGCGCAAAGGTCAAGCACGCGATCTCCTTTCCTGACGTCAAGAGCCAGCACGCATAACTGCGAGGCGCTGTCCTGAACAGTAACGAGGCCATTTTTGTACGCCTCTCCCGCCGTAACGGAACCTTCTCCGCGCCAGAGCAGCGTGTAAGGGCTGATATCGGTCCGTTCAAAGCCCTCAGGCGCCTCAGCCGCATTAAGACGGCAAAAAGTTTCTGGCTCGGAATTCATCACGGCGAGCAGGGATTCAGGCTCCGGCTGTTCACGCTGCCACTTTTCAACCAGCCACAACGGCGCGGAATATTTCACCGCGAGTAGCCTCGCCCCGCTGAGCCCTTCAAGGAAGTCGCCGCTCCCGACGGCTCTCCTGAGCAGGGCGTTCACATAGCCCGCCGACGAAGTGTGACCGTAGCGTCGGGCAAGGCTCACACATTCGTTCACCGTAGCTCCGGCGGGTATCTTATCCATAAAGCGCAAGCTGAAAACGCCTATTCGCAGGATATTCAGAATATATACCGAAAGCTTTTTAAGCCTCACCGACGAAAGGGACATAATGATATGATCGATGTAACCCCTGTTGCGCTCCACGCCAAGGGCAAGCCTTGAGGCAAGGGCAGCGTCGCGGCCGTCCATACCGGCTGCGGCAAGGGCGTTTTCGAGGGCGAGGTTCAGATAGGCGCCGTCCCGCTCAACGCTGACGAGCGCCTTAAGCGCGGTTTCGCGCGGCTTTGAGAGGGCCATATCAATTCCTTCTTCTGCCGCTGTTGGCTATAGCCATAAAACGCAGCAAATTCGCCACCGACACGGCCGCAGCGGCCACGTAGGTCATGGCGGCGCTGCCAAGAACGCTTTTTACCATTGGTATCTCGTCGCTGTCAAGGTATCCGCTGCCGCCGAGTATGCTTATAGCGCGGCCCGAGGCGTTGAGCTCGACCGGCAGCGTCACAATCTGGAACAGAACGCTGGCCGCAAAAAAGATAAGGCCGATGTTCATTATTACGTTACTGATAGTTCCCAAAGCGTAAAGCGTGATACCGAGAATAATAAGGTACGGGCCGAAGCGGCAGCCGATATTGGCCGCCGGAACAATGGCGTTGCGCAGCTTAATGGGCAGATAATTTTTGGCGTACTGCACGGCGTGGCCGGCCTCATGCGCAGCTACGCCCACCGCTGCCACGGACGCCGAATCGCGGACGGAATCCGACAGGCGGATAACATTTTCTCGGGGATCATAGTGGTCGGTCAGGCTGCCGGAAATCGGCTCTATGCGCACGTTTTGCAGACCGTTTTCGTCAAGTATCATTCTGGCGGCCTGCGACGCCGTAAGGCCGCGCCGTGTCGTCACCGCAGAGTAGCGCTTGAAGGTGGAATTGACCTTTGCGCCGGCCCACATTGAGAAAATAGCGGCTATGATAACAAGCATAAAATACATCATTCATTACCTCCTTTAACAGGATTATATTCCGAGCTTTGTGCCCTTCTCTATTTTATGTCCTCTGAGGTACTCGGAAACAGGCATTTTTTTCTTTCCCTCTGGCTTAAATTCTTTTATCAGTATCGCTCCATCGCCGCAGGCCACCAAAAGGCCCTCACCGTCCGCCCGTATCACCGTTGCGGACTCTCCTCCTCCCTCGGCCGGAAAAACCTTATCAATAACGACGCGCCTTCCGCCAATAAAGGTAAAGGCCATGGGCCATGGATTTAAACCGCGGACACGGTTTTTTATCTCCTCAGCGGGCAAGGACCAGTCTATCTCTCCCTCGGCCTTGGTGAGCATACCGGCATAGCAGGCAAGAGCTTCGTCCTGCTTTTCGGCGGAGAAATCGCCGTTTCTGAATCGCTCGACTGTCTTTAGCAACACCCTCCCGCCCGCTGCGGCCAAGGCGTCGTGCAGCTCGCCTGCGGTCTCGTCGGGTCCTACCGGCACTTCTTCGCGAAGTATCATATCGCCCACGTCAAGGCCCTTTTCCATATACATTGACGTCACGCCGCTTACGCTGTCGCCGGCCATGACGGCCCGCTGTATCGGCGCGGCCCCGCGAAAGCGCGGAAGCAGTGAGGCATGGATATTAACGCAGCGGTATTTGGGAAAGCTCAGCACATATTCCGGCAATATCCTGCCGTAGGCCACAACGACTATGAGCTCCGGCATAAGCTCGCGAAGCAGAGGCAGAATGGCGTTATCCTTAAGGGTCTCCGGCTGGAATACCCTCAGTCCTTTCCCAAGCGCGTATTCCTTAACAGGAGTGGGGCGCAGCTCCATGTGCCTACCCTGCGGCTTATCGGGCTGAGATATAACGCCGACTATCTCATCGCGGCCGGCCTCAAAAAGCGTCTCAAGACAGGTTCGGGCAAAGTCCGGCGTGCCCATAAACAGTATTTTCATCGGCTTACTCCTCAATGTCCACGAATCGGATGACCTTTTCCACATAAAGTATGCCGTCGAGGTGGTCGCACTCGTGGCAAAGGCAGCGGGCGTAAAGGCCCTCGCCGGTGTATTCAAAACGCTTGCCGTCACGGTCGTAGGCGATTACCGTAACTTTAGTCGGACGCTCTACCTCGCCGGCCTTCCCCGGCACGCTGAGGCAGGCTTCGGCCTCTATGGCGCTGCCCTCGGTTTTGATTATAGTAGGATTCACAAGCTCGAGCATTTTATTGTCTCCGAGGTTTATGACGACGGCGCGCTTGAGTATACCAACCTGCGGGGCGGCAAGGCCCGCGCCGTCGGCCATGCGGAGAGTTTCCTTCATGTCGTCGAGCAGGCTGTGGAGTCTGCTGTCAAACTCGGCTACGGGGCGGCATTTCTTTTTGAGGCAGGGGTCGCCTATCTCTCTGATTTTTCTGTATGCCAAATCGTTCAGTCCTTTCCTAATTCATGCTGTTTGGATTTATATCTATCGCTACGCTTAAATCCGAGCCTCCGGCACGGCTTTTCCGTGCCAGTCTGTTAAGAAGCGGCATAATCTCGCCAATAGTGGCGCATTTCAGCCACACTCTGCATCGGCGGCGGCCCTGAATTTTTGCAATTGGGGCCTCTCCCCCGCCGTATACCGCAGCGTGCAGGCCCTCGCGGGCGATCGCGGTTTTTATCTCGTCAAGCGCGGAGGAGGCCGCAGCGGCCGCCCTATCTCCATCGGACGAGCTGAAAATGATGTTCACCAGCTTGCAGAAGGGCGGATACATGAAAATTCGGCGGTACTCTATCTCCTCGCGGTAAAAAGCCTTGTAGTCGTGCTTTGCCGCAAGACGTATGGTGGAATTATCGGGCGAGTAAGTCTGCACTATGGCTCTGCCGGGCCTTTCGGCCCTGCCTGCCCTGCCGCAGACCTGAGTTATCAGGTTAAAGGTGCGCTCCGCCGCGCGGAAGTCGTTCATATTAAGCGAGGAATCCGCCGAAAGCACGCCCACAAGGGTGACGTTTTCAAAATCCAGTCCCTTGGCCACCATTTGAGTGCCGAGGAGGATATCCGCGTCATGGCGGCGAAAGCTTTCGACAATTTTTTCGTGGGCACGCTTACCCGAGGTGGTATCCATATCCATACGGATGACCGAAGCGTCGGGGAATATGTCGTTAAGCTGCGCCTCGGCCTTCTGGGTTCCCTTGCCAAAGTCTTTGACGCTGGCGCTGCCGCAGTTGGGACATACCGCCGGCGGCGGAGCAGTCCGTCCGCAGAGGTGGCAGACCATGCTGTGGCCCGTAAGGTGATACGTCATCGACACGCTGCAATCCGGACAGGTGAACACATAGCCGCAGCTTCGGCATGAAACGAAGGTTGAATATCCCCTCCGGTTAAGGAGCAGAATGCTCTGCTCGCCCCTGTTAAGGTTTTCACTGAGCTCCGCCACAAGGCGGCGGCTAAGCACAGTACGGTTTCCCTCGGCAAGCTCCTTGCGCATATCAACTATCTCGACCTCGGGCAGGGGGTTCTCGTTGAATCTGTCCGTGAGCTCCACAAGCTCGCACACGCCTGTCTCGGCCATGCGATAGGTCTCTATCGCAGGAGTAGCCGAGGCGAGCACCACCTTGCATTTATTTATTCTACCCCGCATGAGAGCGATATTTTTCGCATGATAACGGGGACTGGTTTCGGATTTATAAGAGAGGTCATGCTCCTCGTCAACTATTATAAGGCCAAGGCTTGGGCAAGGAGCAAACACAGCGCTGCGCGCGCCGACAATGATTTTAGCCTCGCCGCTTTTTATTCTGCGCCATTCGTCCAGTCTTTCGCCTACGGAAAGCGCGCTGTGCATAACGGCCACCACATCGCCGAAGCGGCGGTAGAGCCTGTCGGTAAGCTGAGAGGTGAGGGCGATTTCCGGAGCGAGCAGAATAACCTGCTTACCCTTGGCAATCACCTCTTCGGCAAGGCGCATATACACTTCCGTCTTGCCGCTGCCTGTCACGCCGTGCAGCAGAAAGACAGCGCTTTCATGCTCAAGTATCGCCTTTGCCGCGGCCTCCTGCCCGTCTGTCAACGTCGCAGAGGGTTCGCTGCCGAGGCTGAGACCATCGGTGGGGCGGCGCAGAACCTCGACCCGCCGCACGGTCACATAGCCCTTTTCGGCCAGAGCCTCTACGGCGGAGCGGCTGACGCCCACCGTATTCTCTATGTCTGCAAGCGTGTATTCTCCGCCCTCGGCAAGCAAATCTATCACCGCTGCCTGTGCCGGAGCCTTTATTCCCAGTCGGCGGCTGAGATCGTAGGGATTTTCGCCGCCGGTATAGCTGACCACTCTGATATATTTTTCTCCGGCCCTCTGCCTTTCTTTAACGCTTTTTTCAAGAATACCGTTTTTTATCATTGCGGAGACTACATTACCCGCGCCCTTGCCAAGCTCAGCTCGTATCTGCTCCAGCTCGCACGAGCCGCCGTTATCCTTTATGAGTGCGGCTACGCGGCGGCGCTTTTCGCTCTTTGCCACAAATGCCTCGCCCTCGGGAGTCTCCGCCTTTGGGGCGAGCGCCACGCTTTCGAGGAACTTCATCTCAAGGCCCGGCGGCAGAAACAGCTTTGCCGCCGCCACAAAGGGGCAGAAGCAGTATTCGCTTATATACCTGCTCAGGGCAATGCTCTCGGCTGAGAGCACGGGCTCGTCGTCTATTATACGAATAATCTCCTTGAGGTGGGGATAGTCCGTTTCCTCCAAAATATCGGTAACAAAGGCCTCCATCTGCTTATCTGCCACGCCGAATGGCACCTTGACGCGCATCCCTACGCGGACAAGCCCCTCAAGCTTATCCGGCGTGCGGTAATGGAACTCCCTGTCGAGCGAAGGCGTTAGGCTGTTGATATAGACCTGAATGACCGACGCCATCAGGCCTCCCCCCTCTTATCCTTCCAAACGCGCAGGGCCTCGGAGAGAATAGTGTCGGCCACGTGTTCCTTTTTGCCGGACACTGTGTAGCTCCTGCTTCCGTCCGCAAAGAGCAGCGCGACGGTGTTTGTATCGGCGGCAAAGCCCACATTGGGGGTATTCAGGTCGTTTGCCGCAATAATATCAAGGTTTTTACTCTTAAGCTTTTTTTCGGCTGAGGCAATAAGCTCCTCCGTTTCCATACAAAAGCCGACAAGCGCCTGTCCCGCGGGCTTATTTTTCCCCAGCTCGGCCAAAATATCTCGGGTTTTTTCAAGCTTTATTTCGGGGACGGAGCCGTCCTTTTTGATTTTATTTTCATTTGCTGCGGCCGGACGAAAGTCTGCCACGGCGGCGGTCTTGACGATTATGTCCGCCTCCCGTGAGAAGTCGGTCACTGCCGTGTACATATCCTCGGCGGAATTGACCCTGACAAGTTTGACCCCCATGGGAGCCGACAGGGCGGTGGGCCCGCTCACAAGCGTTACCTCAGCCCCGCGCAGGGACGCCATACGCGCGACGGCATAGCCCATTTTGCCGGTGGAATAATTGCTAATGAAGCGCACAGGATCAATGGCTTCCCGTGTAGGGCCGGCAGTCACAAGCACCTTCAGTCCCGCAAGATCCTTTTCACGGGCAATTTCAAGGCAGACGCGCTCCACAATAGCCTCCGGCTCGGGCAGACGGCCCTTGCCGTCCGCGCCGCAGGCGAGGCGGCCGCTGTCGGGTTCGATGAAAATATATCCCAGAGAGCTCAGCTTTTTAATGTTTTCCTGCACAATCGGGTTTTCGTACATATTTGTATTCATGGCCGGCGCGATGATAACGGGCGCACGGGTAGCCATTACCGTTGTCGAGAGCATATCATCGGCAATGCCGCCGGCGATTTTGCCGATGACGTTGGCCGTAGCGGGCGCGATGACAAAGGCGTCGGCACGCTGTGCCAGAGAGATATGCTCTATCTCTAAGGTCATAGGCTCGGCAAACATATCGGTAACTACAGGAGTTTTCGTAATCGAGCGGAAGGTCAGCGGCGCGACAAACTCACAGGCGTGCCGCGTCATTATAACGTCAACCCGCGCGCCAAGCTTCACAAGGGAGCTGGCCACACCCGCGGCCTTATAGGCCGCTATGCCTCCGCTGACGCACAGAACAATGTTTTTCCCTTTAAGCACGGCCCTCGCCTCCTTTTTTGTTCCGCGCCGTTTTTACTCGGCGTCCTTTGGAATGATGGGATGAACGTATCCCTCGGCTATCTCCTTTATAGCCATTGAAACGGACTTGTCGCAGTCGCCTGCGGCGGCCAACTGGCGGGCCCTTTTGCTGGCGGCCACCACAAGGGAATAGCGGGAGTCGAACTCCTTCATAAGGGTTTTGATTTCAGGGTAAAGCATATCTATTTCTCCTTATTTAATAAAATCGTTTACAAAACCAATGTTTCTCGGCATATAGCAGCGCTCGGCGTCGATTATGGCCTCCAGCCGGCGCACGGCGGCCTCTACGTCGTCGTTCAGCAGAAGATAGTTATATTTGTGCGCCCGTCCAAGCTCCTGCACGGCTTTCTCAAGCCGCTGGGCTATTACTTCATCCGGCTCTGTGCCGCGGCCGCGCAGACGGGCTTCAAGCGCTTCCATTGACGGAGGACAAACAAAGATAAAAACGCCTTCCGGATAATGAGAGCGCACCTGCATGGCGCCGTCGCTCTCAATTTCAAGAATCACGTCGCGCCCGCTTTCAAGCGCCTCCATTGCCGCGTCGCTGGGAGTGCCGTAGTAGTGTCCGCAGTATACCGTATGCTCTAAAAAGCCTCCGCGGCTGAGCCTGTCTTTAAACTCGTCCTCACCGATAAAGTGGTAATGTACTCCTTCGATTTCGCCCTCCCGAGGCTCGCGGGTGGTGGCCGAAACCGAGAGGAACGCCTCGGGATGCTTATTCATATAGGCCGCGCAGATAGTACCCTTTCCGGCGCCGCTTGGGCCGGAAACTACAAACAGGTTGCCCTTTTTCATTCTTCCTCATCCTCCTCAACTATGACTGTCTTTCCCTCGTGACGCGAGGCAATGGTTTCGGGCTGAATGGCGGAAAGAATCACGTGGCCGCTGTCCATTATAACTACGCTGCGCGTCTTTCTGCCGTAAGTCGCATCCACAAGCAAGCCCTTTTCACGGCTTTCCTGAATAAGCCGCTTTATGGGGGCGCTGTCCGGCGCAACCACTGAAACGAGCCTAAGATCGGATATCATATTGCCGTAACCGATGTTTATAAGCCTCATACCGCACCTCTATTCCACATTCTGGCACTGCTCGCGAAGCTTCTCAAGCTCCGCCTTCACGTCAATGACGAGACGGGCGGTTAAAAGGTCACTGCTCTTGCTGCCGGTGGTGTTGATTTCCCTGTTCATTTCCTGTATCAGAAAGTCCAGCTTTCGGCCAACGGGCTCGCCGCTCTCAAGCATGGAGCGCATCTGAGAAATATGGCTCTTAAGCCGAACAATCTCCTCGTTCACGTCCACCTTGTCGGCAAAAACGGCGACCTCGGTCAACAGTCGTCCCTCGTCATACGGTGCTTCGGCCATAAGCTCGCGCACTCGGGCGGTTATCCGCGCGCGGTACTCCTCGACAATGGAGGGAGCGCGGGTCTCAATCTCAATGGTCAGCCGCTCAACCTCGTCAAGACGTCCATTCATGTCATCGTAAAGGCGTTTTCCCTCGGCGCGCCGCATTTCGTCAAAGCCCTCAAGAGCCTCGCCAAGGGCCTCGGTTATAGCCGCCAAAATGGCCTCGTCGTCGTCCTCGGCCTTTTGCACCGTAAATACGTCCGGCACGCGCAGAAAGTCCGCCGCTCGAAGCTCGCCGGAAACATTAAGCTCCCGCGAGAGCGCGAGCATCCCCTCGTGATAGCCTCGGGCAAGCTCCGTATCTACGGTTACAACGCCGCCCTGTGCGCCGTCGTTTTCAACATTCACGAAAACGTCCACCTTGCCGCGCTTTATAACTTCAGCCGCGGCTTTTTTCACGGCTTCTTCGACGTAGGCGTAAACGCGGGGATATTTAATGTTGAAGTCACTATAGCGGTGGTTTACGGAGCGAACCTCCACAGTGAAGGTTTTGCCTTCGGCCCGAGCTGTACCGCTGCCGTAGCCCGTCATGCTTTTTATCAAAAAAATCACCCTCTAACACGGATTTACACACCTATGTATTGTATATTATTATACCATTTTCGGAAAATGAAGTCAACCTTTGGAGCAAATTTTAATACATATTGCACAAATTATTCACAAATTTTTATATAAATCTATAGACAAAAAATATGAAAGGTGGTAAAATTAATTGTGAAATGAGGTTGTTATATGAACGACAAGCACAAGTGGATAATCCTTGCGGCGGAAACTACGGGCAAAAAGTACGCGCTGGATCATCTTGCTCTGATATATAAGGATATACGCGACGACGATCCCCGCCTTACTACGCCCTCGGCCCACGCCCTTTTGGTCTCGCTCGAGCGCCCGCCCGCCAAAGATGTGAGCCTGATTTGCTACACCGACAGAGAATATCCCGAAAAACTGAAAAACCTGCCCGAGCCGCCCGCTCAGCTATATCTGCGCGGCAGCGCCGAAGCTCTTACCGGCAACAGCGTGGCCGTTGTAGGCAGCCGCGACGCTTCGGCCTACGGACTGACGGTGACGGCGGATTTCTGCCGTGACTTCTGCGAGGCGGGGCTGACGGTCATCTCCGGCGGTGCACGCGGAGTTGACAGCGCCGCCGCAAAGACCATGCTGAAATTCGGCGGTAAAACCGTGGCCGTGCTCGGCAGCGGAGCCGATGTGTGCTATCCCGCCGAAAACGCGAAGCTCTTTGATGAAATCGCCTCCTCGGGCGGAGCTGTGATAACCGAATACCACTTCGGCACACAGCCTCTGGCCGCGCTGTTTCCGCGGCGGAACCGCATAATTGCCGCCCTTGCCGACGCCTGCGTCGTAACCGAGGCGGGACTTAGAAGCGGCTCTCTTATCACGGCGAATCTCGCCGCCGACCTCCGCCGCCCCCTGTTCGCAGTACCGGGGAACATTAACTCCCGCGGAAGCACCGGCGCTAACCACCTGATAAAAACCGGCGCTATCCTCGCTGAAAACGGCCTTCAGGTTGCGGCTGAGCTTAAGGTGCTGCTCTCGTTTAAAAGCGAAAGCCGGTCCGCGCATGAAAAGAAGGCGGAGCCGGCCGGAAAGCCTTCGCTGTTCACGCCCCTCGCTCCCACGCCTAAAAACGAAGAGCCGCGCACGGCTGAAAGGGCAGTCGTTAAAAATCCTCCCGATGGCCTTACAGCCGACGAAAAGGCCATAATTAAAGCTATTGAAAACGGCGCCTCCACCCCCGACGCCATAGCCGCCGCCGCAGGGCTTAACGAAGCCTCCGCCGCTCCCGCTCTTATTATGATGGAGCTCAAGGGCCTTATTGTACGTGAGTATAACGGATATAAGACTGTTGGAAAATGTTCTTAATCAGTTAATTTAAATGAAATTATACATTGATATAAAAAAATCCGCTCGTATGAGCGGATTTTCTTATTCTATGACCTTAAACTACGAACAAAAATCATCCTCGGCGTACCTGTATACGCCGTAGGGAGGGCTTGTTCCACGGCAAAAGCCGCCTGCGCAAGCTGATTTTCGTCCGTTCTGCACAATTTTTTCGGCCGTCCCACGCGCAGCCAAGTTACATAGCGATTTTTTTACATCGCCTTGTTTTAACTTATTCCTCAGAAGCGGCCTCGGAAGGAGCTTCCTCAGCGGGCGCATCTTCGGCGGGAGCGTCCTCGTAAACAGTTTCGTCGGCAACATCCTCGGTAGGAGCCTCAGCCTTGGGAGCGGGCGCCTCGGGGGTGAGAAGCGCGCGAATGGAAAGACCTATCTTCTTCTTCTCCCAGTCGATGTCGGTTATCTTAGCGTCCACCATCTGGCCGACAGTCAGCTCGTCCTCGGGCTTGTTGACGCGCTTGTTGGCAATCTGGGAAATGTGAACAAGGCCGTCGATACCGGGGATTATTTCAACGAAAGCGCCAAAGGGAACGAGACGAACCACCTTAACATTCACAACGCTGCCAACGTCGAACCTGCTCTTAGCGATTACCCACGGGTCGTCCTCAACCTTCCTGAAGCCAAGAGAAACCTTATTCGTTTCACGGTTAGCCTTGATGATGTAAACGTCAACAACATCGCCAACCTTGACAACCTCGGAAGGGTCCTTTATCCGCTGCCAGCTGAGCTGGGTAATATGGATAAGGCCGTCCACACCTCCGATATCAACAAAAGCGCCAAACTTAGTGAGCGTCTTTACAACGCCGGTATAATGCTTGCCTTCCTCAACATTGGCCCAGAATTCCTCGGCCTTGGCCTTGCGTTCCTCAACAGCAACTTCCTTGATGGAGCCTATGGCCTTCTTTCCACGGCGATCCTCACGAATGTTCACAATCTTAAAGCGTACCTCGTTGCCCACAAGGGATGAGAGGTCGCTGGTGAAGCGCTCGCTGGCCAGAGAAGCGGGCACAAATACGCGGCAGCCGTTTGTGACTACGATAATACCGCGGTTAACGGCCTCCACTACCTTGCCCTCAAGAACCTTGCCGGACTCATAAGCGGCTTCAACCGTCTTCCAGCCCTTAATGGCGTCAATCTTCTTCTTGGAAAGCTTAACGCCGTCCATGTCGCTTACGCGGACAACGAAAACCTCAATTTCGTCGCCCACGCTGCAAACGCTGGCCGGATCAACGTCGGTATCGTCGGCCAACTCATCGGCCGGAATGACGCCTTCCATCTTGTAGCCCAAGTCAACATAAACCTCAGTGGGCGTTACGCTGACTACCTTACCTACCTTTATATCACCGGTGTTGAGCGATACAAGCGATTGCTCGAAAGCCTCAGCGAAGGATTGGTCTCCTTTCTCATTATTGATGTTTTTTTCCTGTTCGTCTACCATTACGTAAACCTCCTTAATTATCCAATCCGGAGTTGAAGCCCCGGCGGTTATACCAATCAAGTCCCCTTTTATTTCATGGGCGGGAAGTTCCCACGCTCCCTCCACCAGAAAGGTGCTCGGGCAGCGGCGGCGGGCTATGTCGTAAAGCTTTTTTGTGTTTGAGCTGCTCTTGCCGCCAATGACGATAAAGCTGTCGCTTTTTTCGGCCAGCTCGGCGGCGGATTTCTGCCGCTCGTTTGTCGCACTGCATATTGTATCAAAAATGAGGGTGGTTTTGCAAGTGTTTTTTATAAATTTTGTGATTTTTTCCCAAATTTCTCTTTCAAAGGTCGTCTGCGACACCACGCAGGCGTTTTCAAGCAGCTCTTGCGGCAAAGCCTCGCACTCCTCGAGCGAAGCTATAACAACTGCGGAATTGCCGCACCAGCCATTAATACCGATGACCTCGGGGTGAGATTTATCGCCCGCTATAATGATGTTTTTCCCAAGGGAATGGTTTTCCATAACAATGTTATGGATTTTTTTTACGAAGGGACAGGTGGCGTCAATGTAATTCACTCCCAGCGCCTTGAGGCGCTCCTCGTCCTCCCGCGGAAGGCCGTGGCTGCGTATGACCGCCGTTTCGCCCTCCCGAGCCTCCTCGGGAGAATTAATTATGCGCACGCCCATATCTTGAAGGCGCTGCACCACCTGACTGTTGTGTATTATAGGGCCGAGCGTCGCAATTGAGATATGCCTCGCGAGGCCATCCTCAACCAGCTTTATGGCGCGGCTGACGCCGAAGCAAAAGCCCGCGCGGTCGGCAATTTTGACGGTTCTCATTTATTTTCCTCTTTATCTTCCTTTGCAAAGGAATATATCGCGGCCATAAGCTCTTCGGCAAGGCGGCGCAGCGTTTCCTTATCGGGGGCGGCGTCGTAATATTCCTCATAGCTTATCGGCTTGCCTATGTATACCTTAAGTCCGCCAAAAAGATTGTATTTACCGTTTGTATAGCCGGGAACTATTGGCGTTCTGGCCTTGATAGCGATACGGATTATGCCGGGGTTTATCTCGCCGGCTTCTCCGGTGCGCACGCGGGTTCCCTCGGGGAATACAAGAGTCGCTCCTCCGCCTGCAAGGATTTTAAGCGCCGCCATGACGGCGCCCGCGTCGCCCTTGCCGCGCCTAATCGGGAATGCCCCGAGCGAGGTTATAAGCTTGGCGAAAAGAGGGTTGTGAAAAAGCTCCTCCTTCGCCATTATGGAAAGCCTTCTGGGAAAGGCCGACGCAACGGCCGGCGGGTCCCAGTAGCTGGTGTGGTTTGTGCAAAGCAGCACGCCGCCCTCAGCGGGTACGTTTTCGGCCCCGATCACCTTCATGCGGAAAAAAAGCTTGAAAAACAGCCGAACAGCCGTGGAAGCAATTTTGTAAAACATCACGCCTTCTCCTTTATATGGGAAACGACTGCCTCTATAGCCTCGTCAAGAGTCATATCCGAGGTATCAATCAGCGTTGCCTCTGGCGCCCTGATAAGCGGGGAAAACTCACGGTGCGAATCGTTATAATCGCGCCGCTCCATATCGGCGCGAACATCCTCGAAGGACGCGTTCTCGCCCTTTTCAAGAAGCTCGTCAAGACGGCGCTTGGCGCGCACGTCAAGCGAAGCTGTAAGAAAAATTTTCACGTCTGCGTCGGGCAGGACATGGGTACATATATCACGGCCGTCCATCACCGAGCCGCCCCTTTTCGCCAACTCCCGCTGTAGCCGTACAAGGGACTCGCGAACCTCGGGCCGTGCCGAAACGCGGCTTGACGCGGCCGATATCTCGGAGGTGCGTATGGCCTCGGAAACATCCTCGTCCCCAATAAAAACGCGCTGAACGCCGCCGGTGAACTCAATTCTCAGGTCCATATCGCCCATCATTTTACCGAGGGCGGGCCCATCGTCAAGCGAAATCCCACGGCGGACGGCCTCGAGGGCGGCGGCGCGGTACATGGCGCCGGTGTCAATATGCGTGAGACCCAGCCGCGCCGCGGCGGCGCGGGCAATGGTGCTTTTGCCGGCTCCGGCAGGGCCGTCAATGGCAACGCAAACGTTTTTCTTGTCCATGTATTTTCTCCTAAACATTCATTCCGGCGAGATGGCCGGTCGAGAACGCGATTTGCAGATTAAAGCCGCCGGTGCAGGCGTCGCAGTCAATGACCTCGCCGGCAAAGAACAGCCCCTTTACGAGCCTGCTCTCCATTGTGGAGGGATTTATCTCCCTTACTTTCACTCCGCCTGAGGTCACAATCGCCTCGTTTATCGGGCGGTAGGCTTCGGCAATGAACTCCAAATTTTTAAGCAGGGACACAAAGCGGCGCCGCTGCTCCCTCGTCACGGAATTTACCTTGGCGCGAGGAGGAATTTCGGATTTTTCCACAATATACGGGATTATTTTCGCGGGCAGCAAAGCCCCCAAAGCATTGGCAAAGTCCCGATTTTTCTCCGCCGAAAAGTCTCTCAGTACCCGCTCGTCGAGCTTGTCCTCATCAAGCGCGGGCTTAAGGTCTATTGAGAAGCGGAAGCCCGCGGGCTCTGCGCCGATATGGCCGGTTGCCGTAAGCACAAGCGGGCCGGATAGGCCGTAATGTGTAAAGAGCATTTCGCCCATACCGCTGTAGACAGTTCTGCCCTTTGCGTCAGTGACAACGAGGCCGGAATTTCTGAGACTTAGCCCCTGAAGAGCGGAAACATCCTCCCGCGTAACTACCGGCACAAGTGACGGGCGCGGCGGCGTTACGCCGTGGCCCAGAGCCTTCGCAAAGCGGTATCCGTCTCCGGTGGAACCCGTCTGCGCATAGCTGAGGCCTCCGGTCGCTATCACAACTCCGTCGCATGGGTAAACGCCGTTTTTTCCGCAAACCGCGGTGACCGCGCCGCCAACGGCCTCAATAGCCGCGGCCTCGTCGCGGACGAGCCTCACGCCCAAAGCGCGAATTCGGTTTTTAAGAGCGTCCACAATATCAAAGGCCCTGTCGCTCTGAGGAAAGACCCTCTCGCCGCGCTCGACCTTGAGCGGAACGCCGTTTTCTTCGAAAAAGCGCATAACGTCTACGTTTGTAAAGCCGTAGAGCGCACTGTAGAGAAAGCTCGGATTGGTGGGTATATTGTCGAAAAATTCGCTTATATCGCGGGCATTGGTGACGTTACAGCGTCCCTTGCCCGTTATGGCAAGCTTGCGGCCGGGCTTTTCGTTTTTTTCAATAAGCAGAACCCTTTTGCCGTCCTCAGCCGCCGCAATCGCGGCCATCATGCCGGCCGGACCGGCGCCGATTACGACCTTCATTTTCCCTGCTCCCTTGCGACGAAAAACAGCCGTTCGCTGGTTTTTTTAGGTTTTTGAAATGTCAGCTCATGGAACACGCCCTCGAGCTTAAGGCCCGCCGCCGCGAGCATGGAGCGAAGCTCTTCCTCGCTGTAGGCCCTTTCGGTGTGGATCTCATCAAAACGGGAATAGCGCCCGTCCGCGCCCTTTTCAAAAAATGACAGATAAAAATCACAGGTGCGGCTTCTCCTGTCGTAGCTGTTCTGCCAAGTGTAAAAAACCTCATCGCCGCCGCCAACAAAGGCGTTGTCTCCCAGAATGGCCGAAAGCTTGTATTCGGTGTTCACGTCAAATACAAACAGCCCGTCGGGCTCGAGATAGTTATTTACAAGCTTGAAAACCCGCTTAAGACGGTTTTTATCCGTGATATAATTTATGCAGTCGAGACTGCTGACGATAAAATCCACTGTACCGTAAAGCTCAAATTCGGCCATGTCCTGATTGAGAAGCAGAACATTCAGCCCCTCGCGGGCGGCCTTTTCGCGGGCAACCGCGAGCATCTCCGCGGAAATATCCGCGCCTATCATATCACAGCCGCGGCGGGCCAGCTCCAGCGTGACGCTGCCGGTGCCGCAGCCGAGGTCGAGCCCCAGATTGGTTTTGCAGCCGAAACGGCGGAAGATATCAAAATAATAATCTACCCATTTTTCGTATGGCACATCGGCCATGAGCCCGTCGTAAAGACGGGCAAAACCGCCGTACATATCCTTCCTCCGCATTTTAAGCTTTAGCTTTAATATTATATCACATATTTTTTTGATTGTCAATGAAAATTATGTTTATCAGTTAATTTTTGTAAGCTTGGCATATAGGCCAAGAAGGTTCTTTTCGCCAACGCCGGAAAAGCTGATTTTGTAGTGCACGTCGTTGCCCACCGGCTCGGCGGAAATTATGACGCCCTCGCCAAATTTTGCGTGACGGACGGTATCGCCGGCCTTGAGCGTAAGGTCGCCCTTTGGCGCAAAGCCCTCCCCCGCCGTTACGGTAAGGCCGGGCGCGACGGGCTTAGGCTTCCTGACGGAGTCGGGAAGCTGCTCTCTGAGCCGTTCGCGGCGCAGTCGCTGCTCCTCCCTCGCGTCAGTCGTCTCCATGAGTTCCTCCGGTATTTCCGAAAGAAAGCGCGACGGCCTGTAGGACGAGGTTTTACCGAATGTCATGCGGCTGTGTGAGCCCGTAAGGTAAAGGCGTTTTTTGGCTCTGGTGAGCGCCACGTAGCAGAGGCGGCGTTCTTCCTGAATCTCATCCGGCCCTCCATAAATACTTTGCATCCCGGGGAAAACACCCTCGTCAAAGCCGCAGATAAACACCACCGGAAACTCCAGTCCTTTGGCGGCGTGCATGGTCATCATTGTCACGGCGTCAAGCTCCTCGTCGTAATTGTCAACGTCGCTGACAAGGACAAGATTGTCCATGTAATCGTCAAAATCCGGCTCCTCCACGGTCTCGATATAGTGGCGCGCTCCACTGATGAGCTCGCCCACGTTTTCCATTCTTTCCGCGGCCTTATCGTCCTTTTCAAGGAATGCCTCGTAGCCGCTCTCCCTATAAACGGCGGAGAGAAGCTCGTCGATAGGCGTTGTGCCCACAAGAGCGCGGAGCCTTTGCATTATCCCGTAGAAATCCGCCACGCCGCCCTTGAACTCTCCGACGTGATCCTCGATGGCCTTATACAGGCTGACGCCCTCGCGCGAGGCCACGGAGGTAATAGTGTCCATCGTGACCTTGCCGATCTTCCTTGACGGAACATTAATGACGCGGCGGAGGCTGATGTCGTCGTCGGGGTTTTTCACAAGACGCAGATAGGCCACCATATCGCGTATCTCTTTGCGGTCGTAGAAGCGAAGGCCGGATAGCACACGGTACGGCACGGCGGCGCGCATGAAAATATCTTCTATCACCTTTGAGGATGAGCGGGCCCGAAAAAGCAGGGCTATATCTCCGTACTTATAGCCCTCGT
The DNA here is from genome assembly GCA_947629005.1 of uncultured Clostridia bacterium. Classification (GTDB taxonomy): domain Bacteria; phylum Bacillota; class Clostridia; order UMGS1883; family UMGS1883; genus JAFLUQ01. The sequence goes on along the minus strand of CANRCD010000001.1, from coordinate 102,015 downwards.
CCACAAGCGAGCTAATGGTGTTGACTACATAGTCGCCTTCGTCAAAATCATTGTTTGCGCGGTAAACCTCAATGGGCGCGCCCGAGCCCGCGTCCGTCCATAGATTTTTGCCCTTTCGGCCGCTGTTGTTTTTGATTACGCTGTTGGCGGCGTCAAGAATGTTCTGAGTGGAGCGGTAGTTCTGTTCGAGTCGTATCGTCTTAACCTCGGGAAAATGGCGCTCAAACTCCAGTATATTGGTGACGTCCGCCCCGCGAAAGCGGTATATGCTCTGGTCGTCGTCTCCGACTACGCAGATGTTGCCGTGCTCGCCCGCAAGCTGGAGTATCAGCTTGTTCTGAGCGCGGTTGGTGTCCTGATACTCGTCCACAAGAATATAGAGGAATTTTTTCCTGTAAAAATCCAGAACCTCCGGATTGTCCTCAAAAAGGCGCACCGTCAGCATGATGAGGTCGTCAAAGTCAAGATCGTTGGCGTTCCTCAGTTTGCGCTGATAGAGGGCATATATGCGGCCTATCTGCGACAGACGGTACTCCTCGCCATATTCCTTTACGTAGTCCGCGGGACTGAGCAGCTTATCCTTTGCACCCGAAATTTCGTTAAGTACGACCTTGACGGGAAACTCCTCATCGGAGAGCCGCAGCTCGCGCAGGCACTCCTTCACAAGGGCCTTCTGATCGTCGGCGTCAATAATATTAAAGTTTGAGGAATAGCCCAAAAGCTCGATATTCCTGCGCAAAATCCGCACGCAGGCCGAATGGAAGGTGCGCACCCACATATCGTTCACGGCGGAGCCGACAAGAGCCTCCACCCTTTCGGCCATTTCCTTTGCGGCCTTATTGGTGAAGGTTATGGCAAGTATATTCCACGGCGCCACGCCTCGGTTTTCAATCAGGTTGGCGATGCGGTATGTAAGCACCCGCGTCTTGCCGCTCCCCGCTCCGGCGAGGACAAGCAGAGGTCCTTCGGTGGTCTCCACCGCCTCGCGCTGAGGGGGGTTAAGCTGAGTTAAGATTTCTTCGTTCATAAAGCTTCCTGTTTCGGATATAATCTGTTTTATTTCTTGAGCGCTATGGCTGCCTTAACTTTAGCGGCAATGTTTTCGGCTGTAAGGCCGTAAAGCTCCATAAGCTCGTATGGCTTTCCGCTCCTGCCAAATACGTCGCGCGTTCCCACACGCATCACGGGCACGGGGCAGGTCTCGCTGAGCGCCTCGGCCACGGCTCCGCCAAGACCGCCGATGATGTTGTGCTCCTCGGCCGTTACGATGGCGCCGGTCTTTTGGGCGGCGGCCGTCAAAAGCTCGGTATCTATGGGCTTGATGGTGTGTATGTTGATAACGCCCGCGTCAATGCCCTCTTTGAGCAGCAGTTCACGGGCCTCGATGGCGTATGGCACCATAAGGCCTGTGGCGACTATTGTGGCGTCGCTGCCCTCGGCTATGGTAACGCCCTTGCCCAGTTCAAACTTATAGTCGTCGCCGAATATCTGCGGTACGGGAAGCCGCCCGAAACGCAGGTAAACAGGGCCGTCGTGAAGAATGGCGGCCTCAACTGCGGCCATAGCCTCCACATGGTCGGCCGGATTGATGATGACCATGTTGGGAATGGTGCGCATAATGCCTATATCCTCGAGGCACTGATGGCTCGCTCCGTCCTCGCCGACGGATATACCGGCGTGCGTTGCGCCGATTTTAACATTGAGTTTCGGGTAAGCTATGCTGTTGCGCACCTGCTCAAAGGCGCGGCCGGCGGCGAACATCGCGAACGAGCTTGCGAAAACAACCCTGCCCGTAGACGCTATACCCGCGGCTGTAGCCATCATGTTGCCCTCGGCAATGCCGGTATTGATGAACCTTTCGGGGAATTTTTTCTTAAAGGTATCGGTCTTTGTAGACTTGGAAAGATCCGCGTCCATAACCAGAATATCGTACTTTTCACCCAGCTCGGCCAGAGCTATGCCGTAGCTCTCTCGGGTTGCCTTCTTATCACCAATTGCCATTTCTCACGCCTCCAATTCTGCTATTTTCGCGTCCAACTCCGCGATAGCCTGCTCAAACTGCTCCTGCTTGGGAGCGGCGCCGTGCCACGCGGCTTGATTTTCCATGAACGAAACTCCCTTGCCCTTGACGCTCTTAGCGATGATAACGGTTGGCTTGCCCTTCACGGCCTTGGCCTTATTAACAGCGTCAAGAATGGCGTCGTAGTCATGGGCGTCGATGGTGATAACATTCCAGTTAAAGGCCTCGAACTTCTTGTCAATGGGGTTGGAATTCATAACGTCGGCAATATTGCCGTCTATCTGGAGGCCGTTATTATCAACGAAGGCGGTGAGATTGTCAAGCTTGTAGTGAGCCGCGAACATGGCGGCCTCCCACACCTGACCCTCCTCAAGCTCGCCGTCGCCGAGGATGGTATAAACGCGGTAATCCTTGCCTGCGAGCTTTCCGGCGAGGGCCATGCCGTTAGCGGCGCTTATCCCCTGTCCGAGCGAGCCTGTGGACATATCTATGCCGGGAATACCCTTCATATCGGGGTGCCCCTGCATATAACTGTCGGTACGGCGAAGTGTCGCCACGTCCTCAGCGGGGAAGAAGCCCCTTTCGGCAAGTATGCCGTAAAGCGCGGGAGCGCAGTGGCCCTTGGAAAGCACAAAGCGGTCGCGGTCGGGCATTTTAGGATTCTTGGGGTCAATGTTCATCACCTCAAAATAGAGCACCGCAAGGATATCCGCAATGGAAAGGCTGCCGCCGGGGTGGCCCGACTGAGCGTTGTAGATACCTGTGAGCGCGTGTTTTCTCGCCTTATAGGCGTGAATAGCTGTTTCCCTGTTCACTGAATATCACTCCTTATTAAAGATAGAATAGGCTTTTTCAAGCAACTCGCAAAGCCGCCCGTCCTCGCCCTCAAGATAGAGGAAACCCACAAGCGTTTCAAGCCCCGTAGCCATGTGGTACTCACCGATAGTCGCTCCGGAGGGGTGAGTGTTGACCTTGGCGTTTCTGCCCCATTTCAAAACACCGAGCTCGTCCTCAGTCAGCTCGTCCGTAAGCTCCTCCGCCATTTTGGCCTGTGCGCCGGCCCGCACAAGCGCAATCGCGCTTTTATGAAGGTCGGTAACACGGCGGTTGCCCCGCTCAAGGAGCTTTGTACGGACAAAGAGATCAAACACGGTATCTCCTATGTAGGCCAGCGCGAGCGGATTGTAGTCCCTCGGATTCATTTTCTTGCTGGAAAAAAGCATGGCAAGCGTCCTTTGCGATTATATTATATTTATTATACCAAATTTTTCTTTAAATTACAATAGTAAATTTTCAATTTTTGCAAAAAATAAGGCGGCCTCCGGCCGCCTTAAATCACATGGGCATTGAGTAGCCGAACCCCGTGCGGCCAAGTTACAGAGCAACTTTTACACGGCCCGACTTAAATTAGCTATGCTTCCAGTATAACGGGAAGTATCATCGGCTTCCTGTGAGTGCCGTCGTAAATACAGTTTGACAGAGCGCTCTTTACGCCGGCCTTGACGGTGTTCCAGTCGCGCTGGCGCTGGCGAAGAGCGTCCTGCACGCTGACCTGCGCCACGCGGCGGAGCTCCTCCATGATGGCCTCGTTCTCCCGCATATAGATAAAGCCTCGGCTGATTATCTCCGGTCCGGAAACAAGGGTATTCGTCTTGGCATTAATCGCCATAACCACCATGATTATACCATCCTCGGCAAGGTGCTTCCTGTCGCGCAGGACGATGTTGCCCACATCGCCCACGCCGTAACCATCCACCAGCACGGCCCCGCTCTGCACGGAGCCTGTTATCTTCGCGCCGGCTGCGTCCATCTCGAGTACCTGACCTATCTCCATGCGGAAAACGCGCTTTTTATCAATGCCCATCTCCACGCCCAGCTCGGCGTGGCGCTTGAGGTGACGCTCCTCACCGTGAACGGGAATAAAGTATTTGGGCTTCACAAGGCCGAGGATTATTTTAAGCTCCTCGCGGCGGGCGTGGCCCGACACGTGAACCTCGGTCAGGGATTGATGTATCACGTCGGCGCCCTTTTTGTACAGCTCGTTTATCACGTTTGAGACCGTCTTTTCGTTGCCGGGTATTGGCGAGGCGGAAATAATGACAAGGTCGCCGCGGTTAATTTCTATCTGCCTGTGGTCGGAGAAGGCAATCCGAGTGAGGGCGCTCATCGGCTCGCCCTGACTGCCGGTTGTTACAATGACGAGCTGGTGCGGGTTATACTTTTTGATATCCTCTATGGGAATCATCGTACCCTCGGGTATTTTGAGGTAACCGAGCAGGGACGCCGTTTCGATAATATTCACCATGCTTCGGCCCGAAACCGCCACCTTACGGCGGTTATGCACCGCGGCGTCAATAATCTGCTGCACCCTGTCCACATTGGAAGCAAAGGTAGCGATAAAAATACGCTGACGGGTATTTTTAAAAATTTCCTCAAACTTTTCGCCGACGGTACGCTCGCTCATCGTGTATCCGGGGCGTTCCACGTTCGTGCTGTCGCTCATGAGGGCGAGCACGCCGTTTTTGCCGAGCTCGCCGAAGCGCGCCAAATCTATCATTGTGCCCATTATGGGCGTGCAGTCGATTTTAAAATCGCCGGTGTGAACCACGGTGCCGACCGGTGTGGTGATAGCCATGCCGACGGCGTCGCTAATACTATGGTTCACACGGATAAACTCAACCTTGAAGTTTTTGCCGATCTTAACGCTGTCTCCGGCCTGTATGCTGTTTAGCTTTGAAACGCTCAGGATACCGTGCTCGGCGAGCTTGTGCTCTATAAGGCCGATGGTGAGTCTTGTCGCGTAGACCGGCACGTTAATTGTTTTAAGCAGATAAGGTATGCTGCCGATATGGTCCTCATGGCCGTGGGTGATAACTACGCCCTTCACTTTGTCCTTATTGTTGAAAAGGTAGGTCATGTCTGGTATAACGCTGTCCACGCCGTACATACTGTCGTCAGGGAAAGCCATACCGCAGTCCAGCACAAGAATTTCCCCGCCGTATTCAAATACGGTGAGGTTTTTGCCTATCTCCTGAACTCCGCCAAGAGGGATAATTTTTAATTTTGATTTTTTTGCCATAAAATCCTCCTAAAGTTTTCCATATATATCACGAACACATCAATTGAAGCTATTATATCATATTTTTAAAAAATGTCAACAAAAATATTTGTCGATAAAATGTACCCCCCGCGGCCTATAACCGAGGAGTTCCTCCCTGCCGATGTACTTACAGAGGTTATAAATTATGCTGAGCCACATTTCAGTACCCTTGAGGCTTACCTCGCCGCCCAGCTCAAAGCCAAAGCCGTTTTTCCATGCGGGTATAATCTCGCGCAGACGCTCCGCAGCCCATGCCTGTCCCTCGGTCAGGCGGCGCTTGGTCTGGAGAGAACAAAGCCAGAGCGGATAAACCGTGTCAAGCGTATAGCAGGCGCTCCGCGGCATGGCGGGGCCGCTGTGCGCAAGGACGGTATCTATCGTCATTTCCGCGAACGGCGCCGGCGCTCCGAACTGACCGTACAAACCACGCGCCACGCGGTACCAGCCGTTTATGGGGAGCGTCATGCAGCCGTCTTTGCCCCTGCCCCACATTCCCGTCTGCGGAGAGATATGCGTGTTGAGCCAGCCAAAAAGCTCGTTTTCCGAGATTTTAAGGCCAAATTCGGTGCGGTTGAAGTACATGGCAGTGGCCAAAATATCGACGTTGTGACCGGCGTCCCAAGCGTCGGTATTCCATGGAAGGGACGAAAGATAGCCGCAGATATCAATATTTTCCACATAGCGGAAAGGCGCGTTAAGGCTTTCGCCCAGCGCCTTAAGGGCATAACCCACCGAGAGCACGGTCTCGTAGCTGTGCCTGTCGCTCTCCATAGAGTGTAGCTTTTTTATATAGTCCTCCCGCGAAAGGAATGGCGGAGCTTCGCCGAACATGGCCGATATCTCAGCCGCGTCGCACCAAGGGCGGATTTCAATCAGCTCGCCCTCACAGCTCTCAACGGCGGAGCGCCATTGTGACCGCGCCCTTTTGCCGAAGCTTTCTATAAGGCGGCCCATCTCGCTTCCGCCGGCCTCGGCGGCCCTGCGGTCGCGAATAACCCGCGCCGGATTACCGCCCGCAAGGACGTAGTCGGGAACATCCTTTGTCACGACGGCTCCCGCGGCGATTACAACATGGCTGCCGACTGTCACGCCGTCAACAATAACTGCGTCGGCGCCTATCCATACATCATCGCCTATGATTATGCCCTTTCGGGTGCAGCCCTGCTGTTTAAACGGTATGTCGTTCCTCTCAAAAACGTGGTTTTCTCCGAAAAGTTTTGCCCCGGGAGCTATGCTTACATGGCTGCCCACGGTGATTTTTCCGTGGAGCACAGCAAAGGAATTCACCGTGCAGTCGTCGCCCATTGTCAGCTCAAGTCTTCGGAGCAGGGCGTGGCTTGCAATCTTAACTCCGCTGCCGAGCGCAATTTTGGCCTCGTAAATATATGCCTCGGGCGAGATTACGCAGCCGTCGCCGCACATAAGACCAAGTCGGGCGGAAAGCTCCGCCTGCCATAGTCGCTGCTCCTCCTTTTGCGCGTCGGAGAGGGTATTCCACGGGAGAAAGTAGTTTTCCTTTTCAAAATATCCGTCAAAGCCGCCCATCAGCCCAGCCGTTCCTCAATAAGTGCGGCCAGAGCCTTAGCGTCGGCGGCAATCTCGTCCCTGTTTTCGCCCTCTATCATCACGCGCACCAAAGGCTCGGTGCCGCTGGGGCGTATCAGGACGCGGCCCTTGCCGCTGAATTTTTCCTCAAGCCGCGTTATTTCGGCGGTGATTACTTCATCATCGGCATAGCGCGTATCGCCGCTCTTTTTCACCTTGGCGTTTTCAAGCACTTGAGGAAGAATGTTGATTACCTTGCGGAGCTCCTCGACGGTCTGTCCGCTCTCTTTCACCACACGGGCGAAATTTAGCGCGCTGACAAGGCCGTCGCCGGTGGTGTTGTATTCGCGGAAAATGATGTGGCCGCTCTGCTCGCCGCCGAGCACATAGTCGTTCTTGAGCATTTCCTCCAGCACATAGCGGTCGCCCACCTTGGTTCTGGGGATATGTATATCCTGCTCCTCACCCATTAGGAACAGGCCAAGATTGCTCATTACAGTGGCGACGATAGTGTTGCCGCGAAGGGTTCCCTTCCTCTTCATATAAACGCCGCATATAGCCATGATTACGTCGCCGTCTATGAGGGCGCCCTTGTTGTCCACGGCGAGAACACGGTCGGCGTCGCCGTCGAAGGCAAATCCGAAGTCGCAGCCGTTATCTACCACAAAGCGCTGAAGCCCCTCTATATGCGTTGAGCCGCAGCCGTTATTGATGTTGACGCCGCTGGGGTCGTTATTGATAACAAGCACCTCCGCGCCAAGGCGGCGGAAGGCCGCGGGGCTGCACGACGAGGACGCGCCGTTGGCGCAGTCGAGCGCAATTTTCATTCCCGTCAGGTCAACCGGCACGATCTCGGCGGCAAAGTCCACGTATTCACGGAGCATATATTCGCCGCGGCGCATTGTGCCGAGCCCCCCGTGCGTGGGAAGCTCCATTTTCGGCTCGGGACTCAGAACAAGCTCCTCTATTTCCTCCTCGGTTGAATCGGGCAGCTTGTAGCCCTTGGAGTTGAAGAACTTTATTCCGTTGAACTCATAGCTGTTATGCGACGCGGAAACCACGATGCCCGCGTCGTAGCCGTGCTTGCGGGTTATGTAGGCGATGGCCGGAGTCGGCGCCACGCCGATACAAATCGCCTCGGCGCCCATGCTCGTCACGCCGGCCACAAGGGCGGCCTCAAGCATCTGGCCGCTTATGCGGGTATCCATGCCGATGAGGATACGCACACGGCCCTTTTTTTCCTTGCCAAGCACGTATGCCCCCGCCCGACCGATTTTAAGCGCCAGCTCGGCGGTGAGTTCCGAGTTAGCAACTCCTCGCACGCCGTCGGTGCCAAATAATTTACCCATAATAATTCCTCCTATATTAATAACTTGAAATCACTTGAAAAAATATCCTCTTGTAAATTCGCCCTCGGCTTCGCCGCCGCGGCGGTATTTACGTATTACACCGCGCGCCTCGCGGGCGGACTCCGTGGTAAAGCAAAGCCTTATATCCGCGCCGGCGCGGCGCAGCTCGGCAAGCCTGTCGGCCATAAAGGTCGGACGGGAATTGAGCACGGTGTTGAGGTGAGTTTCACTGTCGCCGAGGACAGTAAACTCTGCGCCGGTTTTATCACGCAGTACGAGAGGGCTTTCACAGCCGCACTTACCGCGGACGCCGCGTATGATACACGCTCGGCTGACCATCACCCTCTGTCTCCCGTAGGCTATGACCTCGAGCGGTACGGGTGAGGCCGCGGCAATTGCGGATATTTCCCGCAGATTGAGTTCGGGCGAGAGCGTCAGCCTTTCCGCAAAGCCGGCCAGAACCCGCGCACAGCTCACGTTGCTGACGTTGAGACCAAAATCGCCGGCGGGCGCGAGCCCCGCTTCGCGGATAAGGGCGAGGCCGCCGAGCGTAGATGAATATACCTCCGTTCCCTTCGGCAAACGGCCAAGACGGCGCCGCACGGACGCCACGTCAAGTATGATTTGCGGCAGTGACGCCGCGTAATTTTTCTTTAATTCCGCGCTGTCAAGAAGGGCAAGCGGCACAATGACCTTATCGGCTTCAACGGCCGCCGAAAGCTGCTCCCTTGTCGTTACCTCAGCTATAAGGCTAACCTCGCGCGGCTCTTTTTTCACCTCCGGCTGAGGAGAGAAGGGGAAAACCTCCCTTTCGGGCAGGGCGCGGCGCATTTTGCCCAAAGCCCCGAAGCATGAGCGGCGCAGGGCGTTAAGCTCCGCCGCCGGAACGAACAGCCCGGGGGCGATGTCCGCGCCGAAGCTTCTTATAAAATAAGGCGTTCCGCCGGTTTTTTTCAATCTATCCTCGGCCTTTTCAGCCGTCAGGGCCGCGCCCACGGCCTTTTCGGGAGGCTTACCCCGAGCGGCGGCGGTATGTTCGCCATCGCTGACAGCAAGGCAAAGCGGTTCTCCCTCTCTGGCGGTGAGTTCCGCGCGAAGAGCCACGGACTGCCGCTCCACTCCGGCGCGGTAGATGGCGCGGGCGCGGATAAGCAGTTCCTTCGGGGCAGAAGCGGAGATATTATCGTTTGAAAGGGCATAGTTCATCATTTCCGGCGTGTTTTTGCCGGAAAACCAGCCCTCGGTGAATTCTCCCCCGCGGGAGAATATCCCGCGCAGATCGGCCATATCGCCCTCTGTCAGAGGTTCGCCGTCAAGGGCCCTGCGGTAGATTGAGGTTACCAAGGCAACGTACTCGGGGCTTTTCATGCGCCCTTCGATTTTGAAGCTGACGACGCCGGCTTTTTTCATATCCTCGAGCCTTTTCACAAGGCAAAGGTCGCGCGGGCTCAGGAAAAAGCCGTTCTTTCCCTCGGCGGAGTAAAGCTTGCGGCACGGCTGCGCGCAAGAGCCGCGGTTACCGCTCCGCCCGCCGATAAAGCTGCTCATCAGGCAGCGTCCCGAAAAGCACACGCAGAGCGCGCCGTGGGCAAATGCCTCTATCTCGCAGCCGGTTTCGGCGTAAATCTTCGCTATTTCATCGCGGCTCAGCTCACGACTTAATACCACACGTGAAAAGCCCAGCTTCATCAGCGTCCGCACATCCCCTGCGGTGTGGGCGGCTAGCTGGGTGCTCGCGTGAAGAGGCAGCGAGGGGCAGACTTCCGACGCAATTTTCATAAGCCCCAAATCCTGAATTATCAGTGCGTCAACGCCGTTTTTTGCCGCAAGCGCCACGGCTTCGGCAGCGGATTTCTCCTCGCCGTAACGGATGAGAGTGTTCAGCGCGAGATACAGCTTTACCCCGCGCTCGCGGCAGAAAGCCGAAGCCTCGGCTATTTCATCCCATGTAAAGTTTTTCGCGCCCTTTCTGGCGCTGAAATTTCTCTCGCCGATATAGACCGCGTCCGCGCCTGCGAGAGCCGCCGCGCGCAGGCACTCCGCGTCTCCCGCGGGAGAGAGCAGCTCCGCCGTCATCACCTGCGGGGCGTGCCCTCGAGCTTGGTTTCAAGTCGGGCTATATTTATCCTTAGGGCCTGATTTTCGTTTGTGAGCTTGGTGCACTCGGCGCTTTTTTTCTCGAGCGCAAGCCTCGCCTCACCGGCGTCGTTGGCGAGCTCAACGGTTTTGGCTGTAAGGCCTTCGTTTTCCTCCTTGGCCTGAAACAGCTCGTCCGCAATGTTCACGCAGGCCAGCACCGCGGCCATGGACGTGGAAAGCCGCCTGTCGCCCTGCGATATCTCCTGTATCTTTTTATCCACGTAATAGGATATGCTGCGCACGTATTCCTCGGGCGCGCTGCTGGATATGGCGTACTCAGCGTTGTTTATCTTAACGACAGTCTTGGTTTTTTCGGCCATTTTTATCACCTCGTATTGATTCACACATATTACACTTATTTTATTATACTACACTTTTTTAGATAAATCAACATTTTTTTGAAATCCCTCTTTACATTTTTACCATACTTATGATAAAATATAGAAAAACTTACGGAGGTAAAATTATGCTGCCAAAGGACGCAAATATCCTGCTGAGCCTGATAAACACTTGGCTCCGCGACAGATATTCCTCTCTCGCCGAGCTGTGCGCCGCCGAAGGGGAAAACGAGGACGAGATAAAGGCCGCGCTTGCGGTCATAGGTTTCCGCTACGATAAGCCGCTCAACGCCTTTGTGGCCGTAAAGAACGAAAATTAAGGAGAACAGTCATGAAAATCGCAATGTTTGTTGAGGTATATGAGCCATATATAAACGGCGTGGTTACGCACGTAAAGCTGCTTTCACAGGGGCTGCGCGACCTCGGACACGAGGTGCTTATCGTAACCGCCGACTCGGACTGCCAGCACCACTATATAGACGGGCGCGGCGTGCTGCACTGCCCCGCCGCCAAGGGAGTGAAACGCCTTTACGGCTATCCCATAGCTTCGCCCATAAGCCGCCATCGCCGCAGTCTTATCAAGGAATTTGATCCGGACGTGATACACATTCACACCGAGTTCAGCATCGGCCAAAGCGGCATAATGATGGCCCGCTACCTTAACGTGCCCATGGTATACACCATGCACACGATGTACGATGAGTACGTTTATTACATCGCGCCGAAAACTCTCTCCCGTCCGGCGACAAAACTTGCGCGTCAGTACTTTCTGCACGTGGCGAACAACGCCGACGCTATAACCGGCCCCAGCCGCAAGGTGGAGCAGTATCTTAAGGAAATTGGAGTAAAAACGCCGGTCAATGTCATTAACAACGCCGCTGAGCTCAGTTCCTTTGCCCCCGACAGCGTGAGCGACAGCGAAAAAGCCGCGCTGAAGGCGCGGCTTGGCATAAAACAAGGCGAAACTGTAGCCGTGTTCGTGGGGCGGCTGGGACGCGAGAAAAGCGTTGACGTACTGCTCGGCTTCTGGAACGAGGCCGTGACTCCCGAGGACCGCATACGCCTCGTCATCGTTGGCGACGGACCGGTGCGTCCCGAGCTTGAGGCGCAGGCCAAAGACCTCGGCCTTGGGGAGCAGGTCATCTTCACCGGCAGGGTGGAACACGACGATATGCCCCCCTACATCGCTATCGGCGACATATATGTTACCGCCTCTCTGTCAGACACTAACTCCATCTCCATGCTTGAGGGCATGGCCGGAGGTCTGCCCGTACTCCAGCTCACCGACCCGCTCAATGCCGGTCAAGTGGTGGACGGCGTAAACGGCTACTCTTTCGACGACGCAGAGCAGATGGCCGCCCGTCTCCGCCAGATACGGGACATGACGCCCGAGGAGCGCGCCGCCCTCAGCGAAAGCGTCATCAGCTCTGTGCGCTCAAGCGGGGCCGACGACTTAGCAAAAAAGCTGCTGGCGGTATACACCGAGGCCATGGCGCGCGAAAGCGCCCTGACCGGCGCGGTGCGGGCACTGGCCATTGAGTTCTGCCGCATGAACGGATTCTCCGTTGAAAAGCTGACTAAACAGAAGATATACAAGCTGTACGACAGGCTGGTTTTCGCCCCCGAGGACGAGCCCGAGCCCGAAACGGCCGACGCGTCCGAGCCTCTGTCCGGAGATTTCTACATTAAGGCGCGGCCCTCTCTGGTTTATAGCCTGAACCGCGGACGGTTTGAGTTCACAGAGTTCTCAAACGAATTATTAAAATAAATCACAGCACCACATAAACATAGTCTCCTGCCTCCTCCGCGCCCGTCACGTTCGGAAACGGCGAGCTCTGCTCCGCGCGCTTTACGGCGAGAGCGAATCGTCCGCCGTCCTTGCCGAAAAGGTAAAATCCGTGCTTTTTGAAGGCATGGAAGAATGCCCTTGTGCTGAGTGCAAGCCGCACACGATCGTCCATGGTCGGGTAGCTGAGGCCGGTGATTTTTTCCCAGCCGAGATTCGGCAAAGGGGCGTAATCCGCCTCTTTTTGCATCTCCGCAGGCTCGGGCGCAGGCGCAGGCTCGGGTTCGGGCGCAGGTTCGGGTTTGGGTTCGGGCTTGGGAATGGGCTCCGGAGCCTCGGCGTCCTCCGTCCAGCCGCCGTAGAACATCTGCCTGCCGGACTGGGTTATCAGCACTCCGTTGTGGGCCGATACGTCGGCCTCTCGGACAAGCCTCCCGCCTACTATGTTCCCCAACGGCAGATTTTCGCCTCCCACGAGCCATGCCTTAAGCACGCCCATCACCCCGCTGACGTGTATCTCTACGCGGCCGTCGTCGATAACGGCATAGGCCCTGCCTATCTCCGCAAGCGGCTCAAGTTCTATTCTTTTTGGCATTATTATCCCGCTCCTTCCATATACTGTTATCATGTTATGCCGCCCAAAAAAATAAATGCCAAAAATTATGAAACTTGAGATAATTGGCAAAAATAAGAGCATAATCTAAAAAACGAAAGCAAAATCCGCTTTTTTTTGAAAAAACTGGGGTTGCTATAAGCTTTGTATGGAAGTAATATATTGTTAGCACTCAAGAGAAGCGAGTGCTAACACCGTAAATTATTTTAGGAGGTAAGATATATGAACATCAAACCATTGGCAGACAGAGTTGTTGTTAAGATGGTCGAAAGCGAGGAGACTACCAAAAGCGGCATCGTTCTCCCCGGCACGGCCAAGGAAAAGCCTCAGTACGCCGAAATTGTGGCGGTTGGCCCCGGCGGCGTGGTTGACGGCAAGGAGATTAAGATGGAAGTATCCGTCGGCGACAAGGTTATCATCAGCAAGTACAGCGGCACCGAGGTAAAGCTTGACGGCGAGGAATATACCATTCTCCGCCAGAGCGATATTCTCGCGAAAATCGACTGAGCTTATTAATTGATTGGAGGAATTCATTATGGCTAAACAGATCAAATACGGCGAGGACGCCCGCAAGGCTCTTGAAAGCGGCGTAAATCAGCTTGCCAACACGGTTAAGATAACTCTCGGTCCCAAGGGCCGCAACGTGGTTCTGGACAAAAAGTTCGGCTCCCCGCTCATCACCAACGACGGCGTTACCATCGCCAAGGAGGTAGAGCTTGAGGATCCGTTTGAGAACATGGGCGCCCAGCTTGTCAAGGAAGTCGCCACAAAGACAAACGACGTTGCCGGCGACGGCACCACCACCGCCACTCTTTTGGCACAGGCTCTCGTGCGCGAAGGACTCAAGAACATTGCCGCCGGCGCCAATCCCATGGTTCTGCGCAAGGGCATCAGCCGCGCGGTTGACGTGGCCGTTGAAAGCATAATGAAAGGCGCGAAGGCCGTTGACGGCCGCGACGACATTGCCCGCGTGGCCTCTGTTTCCGCCGGCGACGAAAAGATAGGCAACCTTGTTGCCGACGCTATGGAAAAGGTCAGCAAGGACGGCGTTATCACCGTTGAGGAGGGCAAGACCGCCGAGACCTACAGCGAAGTCGTTGAAGGTATGCAGTTTGACCGCGGCTATCTCTCCCCCTACATGGTGACCGACACCGAAAAGATGGAGGCTGATCTTGACGATCCCTACATTCTCATTACCGACAAGAAAATCAGCAACATTCAGGATATACTTCCCCTGCTCGAGCAGATTGTTCAGATGGGTAAAAAGCTGCTCATCATCGCTGAGGATATCGAGGGCGAGGCCCTGACAACCCTTATCGTAAATAAACTGCGCGGCACGTTCACCTGTGTTGCCGTCAAGGCTCCCGGCTTTGGCGACCGCCGCAAGGCCATGCTTCAGGATATCGCCATCCTGACCGGCGGCCAAGTTATCAGCGAGGAGCTTGGCCTCGATATCAAGGAGACCACCGTGGAGCAGCTTGGCCGCTGCCGTCAGGCCAAGATTCAGAAGGAAAACACTATCATTGTTGACGGCATGGGCGATAAGAAGCTCATTGCTGACCGCGTCGGTCAGATAAGGAACGAAATCGAAAACACCACCAGTGATTTTGACCGCGAGAAGCTTCAGGAACGTCTTGCTAAGCTGGCCGGCGGCGTAGCCGTCATCAAAGTCGGCGCCGCCACTGAAGTTGAAATGAAGGAAATGAAGCTGCGCATCGAGGATGCCTTGGCCGCCACAAAGGCCGCTGTTGAGGAGGGTATCGTGGCCGGCGGCGGCGTAAGCTACATCGCCGCCACCTCCGCTGTGGCCGCACTTGTAGAGTCACTTTCCGGCGATGAAAAGACCGGCGCTTCCATTGTGCTCCGCGCCATTGAGGAGCCTGTGAAGCAGATTTGCGCGAACGCAGGCGTCGAGGGCTCCGTTGTCATCGACAAAATAAAGAACAGCGCCGCGGGCATCGGCTATAACGCCCTTACCGGTGAGTACGTCGATATGCTCAAGGTCGGCATTGTCGATCCCGCCAAGGTTACGAGGAGCGCGCTGCAAAACGCCGCAAGCGCCGCCGCGATGATACTCACCACCGAAAGCGTTGTCGCCGACATCCCCAATAAGGAGGCCGACGCCGCCGCGGCTCAGGCCGCCGCTATGGGCGGCGGAATGTACTAATTCCCAAATAGCCAAAAACGGAACCGCATTCAGGCGGCCCGCATAAAGCAAAAAAGCAGACGAGAGATCGTCTGCTTTTTTGTGTATAGAAGCGCGTACTTAAAACTCATCTGACAGATAAATTTGAATTTGTAAATATAATCTACCAAGGAAAAATAAAATAAAAAATTAATGCACTTAATACAGTTCCGAAAATATAGATTTTTTTATATTTAACTCTTTTAAAAAATACTATTCCAAATACAAGAGTTCCTACAATATCCATTATTAATTGAAACAAGAATGTAAATGTATTGTGTTGTAATATATTATAAAAAATCGCAATTATTTCTGCTACTAATGCACCTACTGGTAAAGAATACAACAATGAACTTAAAACATTGTCTTTATTCCAATAATATAAAACAAAAGCTGCTATTGCACATGGAATAGAAAGCAAAGTAAATAGTATAAACAAAGATTTACGGAATCCACCTGAAAATAATGGGATAAACATTCCTAATATTGCCTGTAATCCGTAGAAACTCAATGTCATTCCAAACATATATAAGAATGAACTAATACCTGCACATTTATTTGAAGTGCTTAATAAAACAATTATTGTATTTGTAATAATCCAAAATCCAAATAATGTTTGAATTGACGAAAATCCCCACAAAGAGTCTAAAGAGCAATAATCTAACAATCTACATATACATCCTATAAATATACCAACTAAAAACATTATACTATAAGACTTTAATGTATGGCTTAATTTTATATCTTTCATATCAATACTCCTCTGCAAATTACTATTTATTGACAGTCGCCCACTCAACATTATATATTATATACCCGAATTGTGAAGAAATCTACCGCAAACAGCGATTTATCGCGTTTGCAAAATCAAAAAATTACGTCATGACCCTCAAGGCGGAGCAAAAACGCCTTTTTATCAAGCATTTTCGCGCCAAGGCCGAAGCCCGTGAGCGAGCCGTCCTTACCTATGACGCGGTGGCAGGGTATTATAATTGAGATTGGGTTATGCCCCACCGCGCCGCCGACAGCCCGAGCGGACATGACGGGCCTATTCATCATGGCGGCGGCCTTTTTCGCAATGTCGGAATACGAGGCCGTTTCGCCGTAGGGGATTTCGAGCAGCAGCCCCCACACGAGCCTGCGGAAGTCCGTTCCCTCCGGGCGAAGAGGCAGCTCGCTTGGCAGGGGCCGCTCGCCGGAAAAGTATCTGCGAAGCCAGTCCTCCGCCTCGGCGAATACGCGTAGGTCGGCCGCTGCGGCCCCGCCCTCCCTTTCGCCGAACCACAGCCCAGTCAGGGCCTCGCCGTCGCTTTCGAGGGTGAGCGGGCCGAGCGGGGATTGGCAATACTCACAGTATTTCATAACACATCAACCATTTTCATCAGTTTTTCAGCAAGCTCCGCCGCGTCGCCGCCTTTCGGCAAATGAACAAAGCCGCAGGGTATCCTTCCGCCGACAAGGCGCAAAGCCCTATACATCAGCGCGTTGCAGACGTATGTGCCGGCGGTGTTGCTGACGTCGGCCCCGCCCGCCTCGGCCATTTTCTTTATCGGCAGAGTGGCGAAGCAGGCCGCCGGGCCGCCCGCCTCGAGGGGAGCGTCGGTGAAAACCGCGCCGTCGTTATCGGGGAGCGAAGCGTCGGCGACGTTTATTGCCACGCGCTCGACGGTGATTTTGCTCCGCGAGGCCTCGCCCGTGAGAACGACGGCGGAATATTCGTGCTCGCACAGCTCCGCGCGGAGGATTTCAAACGAACGCTTATACGAGGTCGGCAAAAGCAGCCTGCCCACGCCCTCGGGCAAAAGGCGCAAAACCTTTGCCGAGGTGTTTTCGGCGGAGCCGCCGAACGGCGTGAACGCGGTTATCAGCACAGCCATTTTATCTCTACCTCGCTTTCGCGCTCCGACGCGGCGGCACATACGCAGCAGCCGTCGGAAAAATGGATTATATTCACGCTCCCGACCCTGCCGCCGAGCGTCGAAAACCTTTCCATACCGCTGAAAATGCCCATTTCGGTAAACTTTACGTAGGCCTCCTTGGCGGTGTATATATCAAAAAAATTGTCCTCGGTCGCGGCGGCGGCCTCGTCGGGGGCGAAAAAGCGCTTAACCACGCCCATGTACTTTGAGGCATCGCGCTTTAGCTCAAGGTCGGCTCCTATCTCATAGTCGCTGACGGCGCAGAGCATATAGCCGCGGCTGTCGGAAAAGGAAAAGCACGGGCCGCCCACGGCGTAGGGCTTGCCGGTGGGGCGGCGGGCAAAAACGAAGCCGCTTTTGCCGCAGTAGTCGGAAAGAGCCTTTTCCACAAAGGCCCGCTTATCCATGCCCTTTGTGAGATAGGCCTTTATCATTCCATTTCACCCAGCTCGTAAAGCGCGATGGCCGAGGCGACAAGCCCCGCCGTTTCGGTGCGTAGTATCCTCGGGCCCATAGTGGCCGACAAAATTCCGCGTTCCCGCGCGAGGGCCACTTCGCCCTCGGCAAAGCCGCCCTCCGGCCCTATCATTATCGAAAGGGTACGGGCCGTTTTGCCGCGAAGGCAGTCCCTGAGCGGCGTCTTATGCTCGTCCTCGTAGGGTATCACGGCGAGGTCAGCCTCGGCGGCAAGCTCCGCCGCACGGGCGAAGCTGACCGGTGCGGCCACCTCGGGCACAATTCCCCTGCGGCTCTGAGCGGCGGCCTCGCGGGCAATTTTACGCAGGCGTTCGAGCTTGGAGTCCTTTTCGAGGCGGGCCACGATGCGCTCGGTGTTCATAGGCACGATTTTTGCTACTCCTATCTCCGTGGCCTTTTGTACGATAAACTCCAGCTTGGGGTTTTTAGGAATGGCCTGAAACAGCGTTATTCCGAGCTTTGGCTCTGTTGGAGCCGGATATTCGGCCTTAATCGCTGCCTCACCGTCAGCAGCGAGCACAGCGTCGTAAAACGTCCCCTCGCCGTCGCAAAGGGTAAACTCCGCTCCTTCGCCCATGCGGAGCACTGTCTTAATATGCCGCAGCAATTCGCCGTCAAGCTTAGCCACTGCGCCGTTTATCCTGCTTTTGTCAATCAGAAAATTTGCCATATTTTACCTCGCCGCAATACAGTACCAGTCGTTTTCGTTCTTACGCTCGATAACCTCAAAGCCGTTTTCCTCAAGGGCCGCGAGAACCTCGCCGAGGCGCGGCTCAATTATGCCGCAGCATATAAACACAGCGCCTTTTTTCATATAGCGGCGTACATCGCGGCAAAGCGGGATTATCACGTCAGCCACAATATTCGCGACGACTATGTCAAAGCCTATGCCCTCGTATTTGCGTTTAAGCTCCTCGTCGCGGAGCACGTTTCCGGCCTCGACAGTGTATCTGTCCTCCCCTATGCCGTTGAGCGCGGCGTTGGAATAGGCAATTTTTTTGCAGTTGGGGTCGATATCCACAGCAAACGCCCTTTTGGCCCCAAGCATAAGCGAGATTATAGAAAGTATACCGCTGCCACAGCCGAGGTCGAGCACGTCCATGCCGGACTTTACACGGCGGTCAAGCTGATCCACGCACAGACGAGTGGTCTCGTGCTGGCCGCTGCCAAAGGTCATTCCCGGGTCGATGTTGAAAACGATTTTACCATCAGTATTATCAAGGGTTTCCCACTCAGGCTTTATAATGAGCCTGTCTCCCACGGGAATGGGATGAAAATACTGTTTCCAGTTTTCCTCCCAGTCCTCCTCGCGGATGCCGTCAAGGCTAATCTCAAGCCGACCGAAAATGCCGTCCTTATTCAGCGACTTAAGGGCGGCTATTTCTTGCCTGACGCTCATAAGCTGCTTTGCGCCGTCCTCATTATCGGCAATATAAACGATTACGCGGGTTTCACCCTGACGTGACGCGTAAAGCTCTTCGTCCACATAGTCCCAGTATTGGCGGTTGTTTTCAAAGAAGCTGTTAAAGTCGTCCCTGTCTTCAATTTCAAAGCCGCCTATATTCAAATCCAGCAGTCTGCCGCATACCGAATCCACACCGGCCGCGGTGGTGTATATACTTACCTTAAGCCAATTCATAGTCTAACTCCTTTCAGACATAGTTATAGCGGCGGCGTTCCTTTACAAAGAAAAACAGCGACACGCCGAAGGCCAGTATCTCGGCGGCGGTTATACCGTACCACACTCCGTCAAGCCCAAATATCGCGGGCAGGATAAGAATGACAATGACCTGAAAAACGAAGGTGCGCATAAAGGATATTATCGCCGAAACAAGGCCATTGTTCAGCGCGGTGAAAAAGGCGGAGCTGAATATATTAAACCCGCAAACCAGAAAAGACAGCGAGAAAATCCGCATACCGCGCGCCGTCATGTCGCGCAGGGCTGTGTCGTACCCGACAAAGACGTTCGACAGCGGCGTCGCGAGCAGGGCCGCCAAAAGCGTCATCACCGCGCCGCCCGCGCCCATCAGAACAAGGCTTTTTTTGAAAAGATTTTTAAGCTCGTCGGCTCCGCGCGCGCCGTAGTGGAAGCTGACCACCGGCGCGGAACCGATGGAGTATCCGATGAATGTCGCGGCAAAAACGAAGTTCAAATACATCATCACGCCGTAGGCCGAAACGCCGTCCTCGCCTGCAAGGCGCATGAGCTGAAAATTATAGAGCATACTCACCACCGAGGCGGAGATATTCGTCATCAGTTCGGAGGAGCCGTTCAGGCAGGCCTTAAGCAGCACGCCGCCGTAAAAGCGGGTTTTGGAAAAGCGCAGCGTTTCACGGCGGTGGGTCAGAAAGTATACAACTGGCGCGAGGCCGCCGAATGTTTGGCTGAGGGCCGTGGCGAGGGCCGCCCCGGGCAGGCCCCAGCCAAATACCGCCACAAACAGGAAGTCGAGCGCCATATTCGTCACGCCCGCTCCGACGGTTATAATAAGGCCGAGCTTTGGCCGCTCCGCCGCCACAAGAAAGCTATGGAACACGCTTTGCAGCATGAAGAAGGGCACCGCCGCCGCGATTATCCTGCCGTATACCGCGCACAGGCCGACCATCTCTCCCTCCGCGCCGAGCAAAACCGCGACGCGGTCCATAAAAACCTCGCCAAGCGCCATGAACACAAGCCCTATCGCGAAGGCTGACAGCACGAGCATCGTGAAGTATTCCGACGCCTTTTCTCTTCGACCCTCGCCGAGGGTCTTTGCCACAATGGCGCTGCCGCCCGTACCTACCATGAAGCCGGCGGTGCCAAGCACTATAAGGAACGGATAAATAAGATTAAGCGCAGCAAAGGGTGTTTTGCCCACATAATTCGACACAAACAGTCCGTCCACCACGGAATAGACAGAAGTGAAGATCATCATGAGTATCGGGGGCAGAACAAAACGCAAAAGCTTAGAATATGTAAAGTGTTCGCTGAGTTGTATTTTCATAAACTATCAGGTATTCAGTCCTTTTATTGTAAGCATATTTTTTATGGCGGCTATGCAGCCGTCGTCTCCAAGGCGTTCGCTGTTAAGGCAAAGGTCGTAGTTTGCGGGATCGTTCCACGCCTTGCCGCCAGAGTAGTAGCGGTAGTAGTCGCCGCGGTACTTATCGGTTTTTATAACCATGCGCTCGGCCTCGGCCTCGCTGACGCAAAGCTTATCCATGACGGTGGCGACGCAGAACTCCATCGGGGCGCTGACAAAAACGCTGAGCACGTTTTTCTCGTCGCGCAGGATATAGTCGGCGCACTTGCCAATTATGACGCACGACTGCGTTCGGTCGAGTTCACGGATTATCTTTGCTTGAAAATTGAACAAATTGACGTCCGAGACAAAATTCTTCTTGCTGGGCTCGATAATGTACTCCGACGGCAGACCCTTAAGCCGGTTAACGATATAGCTGCCGCGCAGCTTTTCGTCCACCTCGGCAAACAGCTCGCGGTTAATACCGCTTTCATCCGAGGCCATGGTGAGGATTTGATTTTCGTAGCAGGGAATTCCCAGTTCCCCCGCAAGGCGCATACCTATACGCTTTCCACCGCTGCCGAAGCCGCGGGCCACAGTGATAATGTAATTTTCCATTTTTATTCCCTCCGTTTTTTATTCCTCTGTCAACGCCGTGCCGTTTTTCTTTATATAGAACCGTTTTTCACCGTCGGTAAACCATATTTTTTCGCCGTCGTCGCCGTCGAACGAAAGCAGCGGCTGCCCGTCGGCGATGTCGCGCTGGTGCAAAAGCTGCTGACGGCCGTCGTTGACGTTTATCATGTAGAGGTCGGCGTTGTTATAATACAGCCACTCCCCTTTAGCGTAGACCAAGCGGCCCTTGCCCAGCTTTTTTATTTTGCCGTTTTTAACGGAAACGTACTTTGCTCCCTCAGCGGTGTTGAAATACACCCTGCCCCCGAGGACAAAAAGTTTATCCTCATCGGCGTTGGTTTTGGATGCCAGCGTTTCGCCGTTCATAGTGATAACGCCGCCGCTGATTTCAAACTCGTTTTCGCCAGCTGTAACGCGGCTCGTGGCGTTGCCGCTGACCTCGGCCTCGGGGTCAACTTTATCCGCCCCGCAGCCGCACAGCAGCAGCGCCAGCGCCGCGATGAGCGGCAGAATTTTATTCAGCTTCATTTTCATTCTCCCCGCTTCCGGCGTATCGGCCGTATATAGCCTTTCTCAGTTCCTCCATAGCCTCGCCGTAATCGGCCCAGCTGCCGTTTTTGCGGGCGTCCTCCACGGCCTCGAAGGCCCGGGCCACGCCCTCCATATCGCCGGAGGGGTTAATATATATCGACCCGCCGTCAGCAGGCTGCTCCGGCTGCGGCTCCGTCTCCCCGCCGCCGAATATCCTGTCGAGCGCGGCGCTGAGCGACATATCCATAACAACCTCGTCGCCGTATGCCACGATGACCCTCGCGACTTCAGGCAGTGCGGCGTCGTTTTCGGTGCTGATATATACCGGCTCAACGTAGAGCAGGCTGTCCTCAATAGGTATCACAAGCAGATTGCCCCTTATCACTCGGGAGCCGTTCTGGTTCCACAGCGACATCTCGCGGGATATATCCGCGTCGGAGTCGATACGGTTCTCGATATGGAGCGGGCCGTACACTGTTTCGCCCGTGGGGAAACGGTAGAGCAGCATATCGCCTGTACTGGTGGAGGCAAGCCAGCCCACAAGGTTTTCGCGGTTCGACGGAACAAAAGGCTGCATAAGCACAAGCTCGGCAGTTTCGCTGCCAAAATTCTGGAGCTCCATAAAATTATAGTACGGCTCCATATCGGTGGCGTCGTTGCTCATGTATTTTTCCTTGGGGGTAGTCCACAAATCGCTGTTGCCATAGAAATTTGCCGCGTCGGTCATGTGGTAGCGCAGATAGACTTGATACTGAATGTCAAACAGAGCCTCCGGACAGCGGATATGCGGCGCGAGATCGGCGGGGAGGCCGCCTTCGACGAAAGCGTTGGGATAGATTTTCTGATAGGTGCGGACAATGGGGTCGCTTTCGTCGGTGATATAGACCTTCACATCGCCGCTGTAGGCGTCTATCACGGCTTTGGCGCTGTTGCGGATATAGTTGATACCGCTGTACGTTTCACCGTATGGCATTTTATCGGTTGCGGTGTAAAGGTCGAGCACCCATTTAAGGCCGCCGTTTTCATCCACAAGGATATATGGGTCGCTGTCCTGAAGCATAAAAGGCACGGCCTTTTCGACGCGGTCATAAATATTGCGAGTGATTAGAAGGCGGCTGTCGGAATTAATATAGCCCGAGACAAGCATTTTGTAGTCGAGGTTGTCAAAAGCAAACAATATGCGGTTAAGCAGCGACATCTTTATTCCGCTGTCCGCGTCGTAGACCTTGCCGGCAAGTTCCTGATCGGTGACATAGTCGAGCTCGTCATAACCGGTGTTCACAATAGCATAGCTGTCGCTTTCTTCGCCGTAGTAAATACGGGGCTGATTTATAACAGGATAACCGTCCTCGCTTGCGACGGGCATATTATCAATAACATATATCGGCTGCCCTTCGCTGTCGGTCTCGTTGATGGTATTGGCCACAACGCCGTAACCGTGGGTATAGCGCAGGTGGCGGTTGATATAATTCTTCGAGGCCTCGGGCAGACGGTCTTGGTCAAGCTCGCGCGGAGCGATGTTGAGGGCCGTTTTTTTGCCGTTCACCTCGTAAGGAACGATATCGGAATCGGTGAAGGTATAGTAGCTTCTTATGCTTTTCGCGGAATTCGAAGTGAGAAGCGTGGAGGCAAGGTCCGTCACGCGGATATTGGTGATGGTCTCCTCATTATCCGCAATATCGGCGGCGGTGAGATTCTCCTCGGCGGGGAAGGTCACAACCTCCACATTGTCAAGGCCGAAGCCCATTTTAGTATATTTCATGTTGCTCTCAATATATGGCTGCTCAAGGGCGACCTCCTCCGGGGCGACAATAAAATGCTGGGTAAAAGCCGAAGCAAGCGTTACGGCAAGCAGTATCGCCGGAAAGGCCAGAACGCACACAATTACACGCTTGATTTTTCCCCTATAGAGGAAAAACAGCGCCAGCGCGATTAGCGCGCAGATTATATATGGCGCGGCGGTATAGAAGGGCCGCCATATCTTAACGGCGGTATAGCCCGCGCCCGTAACGTCGGCTACGGTGGAGTACACGAGTCCCTCCGCCGTGAAACGGTAGGTCAGAGCCTTCACCGCGCCGAGAATGAAGATTATCACTGCGCAGTGGCCGCATATCGCCTTGTCGTGCAGTATATCGGCAAGCTCTATCCCGCCGGAGGCGCACATCATAAAATAGTTGAAAACGGTGTAGGCAAGAATAAAGATCAGCACGAATACAAGAATGTCAATGGCGGTCATGTAAAAATCCCGCTGAAAGAAGAAATAGCTTATATCCTTGCCGAAAAGCGGGTCGGCCTCGCCGTAAGGCACGGCGTTCTTGAAAAGAAGGAATTTTTCGCCCAGGCCATTGGAGCAGAGCACGGCAGCCGCCACGCCAAACCCCGCGCTGACGGCCAGCACAACCTTGCGCTTCATTATCCACACCAAGCCCCTGCTTGAGGCAATCCTGCGTATAACGGAGCCGTTAAGCGCCGAAAGGACGAAGGTTATCAGGAACAGGACAATTCCCGCCAACAGCCTCGTTACGGTGCGTACGATGAACGCAGGCACGTACTCCTCGCCCACCTCGCGCACCTTAAGGTATTCCATGAACACTCCGAAGCCCGCGATAATGCCGGCAATAACGGCAATTATCACTATCCACTTAAGAACTTTAAGGAACAGACCCTCGCCATTGTTGATGTTTTCAAACATGGTCATACCTCCGTCAAAATTTACTCATTCTCAAACAGCGCCGCAGCGAAGCCGGCGGCGTTAAAAGGCTGAAGGTCGTCTATGCCCTCGCCCACGCCGATAAACTTGACCGGCACGCCGAGCTTTTGGATTATCTGTATCACAACGCCGCCCTTGGCCGTGCCGTCGAGCTTTGTGAGGACTATGCCGGTGAGCTCGGCGGCCTTGTTAAATTCCTCGGCTTGATTTACGGCGTTTTGGCCAGTGGTGGCGTCCAGTACAAGCAGCACCTCGCGGCGCGCGCCGGGCAGCTCGCGCTCGATGACGCGGTATATCTTTTTAAGCTCCTCCATGAGGTTTTTCTTATTGTGCAGCCTGCCGGCGGTGTCGCATATAAGCACGTCGGCCCCGCGCTTTTTAGCCGCTCCGCACCCGTCAAAAATTACGGCGGCGGGGTCGGCGCCTTCGGTCAGGCGCACTATAGGCACGTCGTTGCGCTCGGCCCAGATTTCAAGCTGGTCGGCGGCGGCGGCGCGGAAGGTATCGGCGGCGGCCAGCACTACGGACTTGCCCTCGTTTTTGAGCTTGTTCGTCAGCTTGCCGATGGTTGTCGTTTTGCCGACGCCGTTCACGCCGATAACGAGCACCACCGTGGGCGTAGTGTCAACGCGGAGCTCGCTGTCGCCGGAGGAAAGTATCTCGGTGATTATTTCGCGCAGCTCACAGCGCGCCGCGTCGGCCCCCGAAATATGCTTACTCTTCACTCGCTCGCGAAGCTCGTCAACTATCTCCATAGAGGTCGAGCCGCCGAGGTCGGCCATAATCAGGGCCTCCTCCAGCTCGTCGTAAAGGTCGTCGTCGATTTTGCGGGAAGGGCGGAAAACTTCGTCCACCCTTCCGGTAAAGGCCGCTCTGGTTTTTCCGAGCCCCTGCGCCAGCCGCGAGAACAGTCCTCCCTTTGGCTTTTCAGCAGCGGGAGCGGGCTCCGAAGGCTCGTCTGCAAGGCTGTTTAACTCCTCAAGCTCGTCCCCGTCGGGTAGAAAGGCCCCTTCCGGCGGGAGAGTCTCCTCACGAACGGCGGGCTCCATATCCTCGAGCGTCTCCTCGAGGGCGGGCTTTGCGCTTTCGAGAGCTTCATTAAGCCCATCCGCCTTCTTTTTCTTGAATATGTCAAATAACGCCATTTTATGTTCCTCCGAATTATTCTTCAATTATTTTCAATATCGTCAAGGTTCATTGCCAGCAGACGGCTTACGCCCTTTTCCTGCATTGTCACGCCGTAAAGGAGATTGGCTGCCTCCATGGTGCCGCGGCGGTGAGTGATTACTATAAACTGGGTATTGTCGTCATAGTTTTTAAGATAATCGGCAAAGCGATAGACATTTTCGTCGTCCAGCGCGGCTTCTATCTCGTCCAGCATGATAAACGGCGAGGGCGAGGCCTTAAGCAGCGCGAACAGCAGAGCGATGGCTGTCAGCGCGTGTTCGCCGCCCGAAAGCAGCGATATGCTTTGCAGCTTCTTTCCCGGGGGCTGAACCTCGATTTCGATGCTGCTCGCGAGTACGTCAGCCGGATCGGACAGGGAGACCGACGCTCGTCCGCCGCCGAACAGTTCTGTAAAGATTTTGCCAAAGTTTTCGTTTATGATTTTGAACCGCTCGGCAAAACGCTCACGCATGACGGAGAGCATCTCGCCTATCAGCTTTTCAAGACTGCGCTTGCCTTCCTCAAGGTCGGTGACCTGCGCGCTCAGAAAATCATAGCGTTGACGTACCTCCTTGTATTCCTCTATCGCACCCACGTTAACGGGGCCAAGGGCCTTGATGCGGTTTTTGAGCTCGCTCACCCTTTTTTGCGCCGCAGTCACGCTGCCAACGTCCTTCCGAAAGGGCTGGGCGGTGTTGTATGTCAGCTCGTAATCGTCCCACAAACGGGCGGACGCGCTTTCAAAGTCGGCGTCAAGACGAGATTTTTTAGTCTCGAGACGAATTGCCTCCTCCTGAAGGACGTAGACCTCGTCGTTAAGCTCCTTTATTTTTTTACTGATGTCCTCGAGCCGCACGGCGGAGCCTGTTTTCTCCTCAAGGCGGGTGTCGGCCTCTGCGCGGAGCGCCGCCACCCTCTCGGTCTGTGCCTTGGACGCGGCGGCAAACGAATCAAGCTCGGCCTTAAGCGCGGCTATCTTTCCATCGGCCTCGGCGCGCTGGCGGAGCTTTTCGGCGAAAATCGCGGCTGATCCCTCTATTCTCGAGCGCAGCTCGTCCTCACGGACGCGAACGGCCTCAACGTCCTTTTCGGCGGCGGCTATCTCGACGCGCTTTGCCGTAACGGCGGCAAGGGCTTCATCGCGGGCGGCCTCAGCGGCGGCAAGCTCCGCGCGGCGGTTTTCTGCCACTACGGCTGCCTCGGCGATAAGGCTGTCGGCGCCGCTCAGCTTTTCGCCCGCCTCGCCGCGGCTTTCGGCCGCCCCACGGCGCCGATTCTCAAGCTCGGAGCGTTCGGCTTCGATTTTTATAATCCTCTCCTCATCCATTGCCACAAGTCCGCGCTTCATTTCAGCCTCGGCTCTTGTGCGCGATAGCTCGGTCTCGGCGGCGGCAAGGGCGGCGCGGGCGGCCTCGGCCTCGGCCTTTAGTTCGCCAAGGGAGTCCGTCAGCGTATCTATCTCGTCCTCGGCGGCGGCGTTCTTCTTTTCAAGAGCGGCGCACTCCCTTTCAAGGACGGCTATTTCCTCGCCGCGGCGCAGCAGCGCCTGACTTTTATTCACACTGCCGCCGGTTATGCTGCCGCCGGTCTGGAGCAGCTCGCCGGCGAGGGTGACGATTTTGAAGCGGTACTTATTATCATTCGCAATCCTTACGGCGTTGTCGATGCCGTCCACCACAAGGGTGCGGCCCAATAATGCCTCGACAACGGCGTCAAGCTTGGCCTCGCGCCGCACAAGGTCGGCGGCCACGGCCACGGATCCCTTCTCCCTGAGCAGCCCCGCCTCGTTTTCGAGGCGGCGGCCGCGCTGCGTTGTTATAGGCAGGAAGGTGACCCTGCCGAGCTTGTTTCTCTTAAGGTATTCAATGGCCTCCTTGGCGTCGTCCTCAGTATCGACCACTATATTCTGCATGGCCCCGCCGAGGGCGATCTCAACGGCGGTTAGATATTCGCTGTCGGTATTAATAAGCTTGCTTAAAACGCCCACAAAACGCCCCCGATATTTGCCGGAACGTTTATCGCTCACGAGATCGCGCACGCTGCGGGCGTAGCCCTCGAGGTGGCGCTCCATGTCCTTGAGCATATTCAGCCTTGCCCGCTTTTCACCTAAGGCCGAAACGAGGGCGTTGCACTCGTCCTTTTTTCGGTCTATAAGGCGGGCGAGCTCCACCTCGGCGGCAGTCTTATCCTCGAACGCGGCGGCTGCGGCGGCGCGGGACTTTTCAACTTCTCCCGCCCCGTTTTCTAAGGCGGCGAGCTCCGCCCTGTGTCCGTCCAGCTCGGCTTCTGCTCCGGCGGACTCGGCTTTAAGCGATTCGGCCCGCGAGGTGAAGGACTCCTCGAGGAGGCCCATGCTTTCAATTCTCGTCTTGGCCTCGGCCTTGAGACGCTCAAGCTCGGCCACACGGGCGCGGGCCCCCTCAAGATCGTTGTTTTTCGCGGCAACGGCGCGGACGGCCTCACGCAGCGCACCCTCAAGCTGGGCGAGAGCGGCGTTGAGTCTTGTCAGCCCCTCAACGGCGGAGCGTTCGCTCCCTTCCGCCGAGGCAAGCTCCGCGCGGACGGCCTCGGTCTGTTTTTCATGGTTATCTATCTCGTATTCCAGACGCCTTCTATTTTCCTCAGCGTTTTTGATATTATTTTCGGCGAGGAGCGCGGCGTTGGCTGTCTCCGAGGCCTCGGCCTCGGCTTCGGAAAGGGCGGCGCGGGCGGCTTCAAGCGCGGAATCGGCCTCGCGCGAGAGGGCAAAAAGCGCCTCATTCTCGCGGTTGGCCGCGTCGTAGCGAGCCTTAGCCTCCTCGAGCTGCCTCGCGGCGGCGAAGTAACCTTCCTCCGCTTCGGCAAGCTGACGTTTTTTCGCGTCCATTAGGTCAAGCAGAGCGCTGACCTCTATTCCCTTTAATTCTTCCCTTAAATTCAGATATTTAACGGCTTTTTCGCTCTGCTTTTCCAGCGGCCACACACGGCCCTCAAGCTCTGTCAGGATGTCCTTCACGCGGATGAGGTTGTCCTCTGTATGCGCAAGCTTGCGCTCTGCCTCCTCCTTGCGGTAGCGATACTTGCTGACGCCGGCGGCTTCCTCGAACACGCCGCGGCGTTCCTCTCCCTTCTGCGAAACTATCTCGGCTATTTTGCCCTGCCCAACTATGGAGTAGCCGTCGCGGCCCATGCCGGTATCCATGAAAAGCTCGTGGATATCGCGCAGGCGGCAGGGACTGCGGTTTATCAAATATTCGCTTTCGCCGCTGCGGAACACTCGGCGGGCAATTTCGACCTCGGCGTACACGCTGGGCAGAAAGCCCGATGAATTGTCGAACACCATCGAAACCTCGGCATAACCGAGCGGGCGGCGCTTTTCGGTACCGCTGAAAATGACGTCCTCCATTTTGCCGCCGCGCAGAGCCTTGGCGCTCTGCTCGCCCATTACCCAGCGCACCGCGTCGGATATATTGCTTTTGCCGCTGCCGTTGGGGCCTACGATGGCCGTTATGCCGTTGTGAACGTCAATGACGGTTTTTTCGGCAAAGGACTTGAAGCCCTGAAGCTCTATACGTTTAAGATACAAAATTTTCACCTCAAATATTCGCGCAAGGAAAATAATACTACATTTTATTATACATTTTTGCGTCCCGTTTGTCAAGGAAACGGCAAGAAAAATTTGCCGCCCTTCCTCGGGCGGAAAAACTTAACACATCGCGTCGGTTGACATCGGGCGGCGGGTATGTTAGAATAAAGGCGAAAGGAGAATGTGCATGAAAAAGAAATTGCTTATTGCTCTCGCCGCGGCGGCGGCGCTTGCGCTGCCGGTATCGGCTTCCGCGGCCGGCAAGGCGGCGCTCCCCTCGTTTGAGGTGCGGCTCAACGGCATTGAAGCCGATAATTCCTCGCGGCGGTACCCGCTGGCGGTCTATAACGATATAACATATTTCCCAATGACGTATTACGACGCGGCCTTTCTGGGGCTTAAGTCCTCGTTTACCGAAGCGGACGGCCTGAGCGTAACCTCAACCAACCCTTCCGGCGTTTACCGCCCCGAGAACGGACCCTCGGGCAGCCTTGAGATAAGCCTCCCTTCCTACCCCATAACGGTGAACGGCGTTTCCATCGACAATTCCGCCGAGGAATACCCGCTTTTGAACATAGGCGGAATAACCTACTTCCCGCTGACATGGCGCTTTGTCCACGACCTTTTCGGCTGGGAGACGAGCTTTAACGAAAACGGCCTGACCGTGACGAACCACGGCCTTTGCGGCGAGGACGCGGGCTGCGAGGCGTCGCTGTGGAACGGCTGGATAATCGAGCACGAGGGCCAAAGCTTTCGGATAACCACGCCCGAGGGCAAAACGGCGTTCATCGAGGCCGAGGGCA
The DNA here is from genome assembly GCA_947629005.1 of uncultured Clostridia bacterium. Taxonomy (GTDB): domain Bacteria; phylum Bacillota; class Clostridia; order UMGS1883; family UMGS1883; genus JAFLUQ01. The sequence continues at coordinate 72,130 of CANRCD010000001.1, read as the reverse complement.
ACGGCTTTAGCGACGGCGTGGGCGCGGGCAGGTATTATCTGCGCGAAATGAGCCTTGACGATCACTACCACAGCACGCTCGTCGCCATGCACACCGTGTTCCCCGACGGAACGGTGAAATCTTCGGCGGACGGCGCGCTCTATATCGGCGACGCGGAGGTGCGGTTTGAGGATCTGTACGGCTCCGGCGCGATGACCGTAAACGGCCGAACCGTTCCCGGTTTGAATTTTTATCCCGCGTTTATCAACGGACGGCTCAGCGTTGACGTATATGACGGCAGGCTGCTTTTGGCCGGCGACGACAACGTATCATCCGACAGCGTTTACGCCGTGGACATCGAAACGCTGGAGTGCGAAAGGCTTATCCCCAACATAAAGCACGATAACATCGGCGGCGAATTTGTGCTTTCGGGCGGCGCGGTCTACGCCATAAGAGACGAGGGCGAAAACGGCTCCGCGCTGATGAAATACGACCTTGCTTCCGGCGAGTTAAGCAAAATCGAGACCGTCAGCGACCAATCGTTCAAATACGAGAGTACATTCGCCGTCAACCCATCGGGAATATATTACAAAAACGGCGGGTATAACCACCCCATTCACGCTGAGGTGCAGCGGACGGACACCGATATGGCCCTTTACCGCGCGGGCGAGGACAAGCCGCTCTTCGGCGGGGCCGAGCCGACTCGCCTTTACAGCGAGGGCGATTACGTAATAGCGTTTTTCGACTGCACTGCTGGTTTCCCCGCCGAGGCAATCGTCATCGGGCCGAACGGAGATGTTGTGTTCGCCTGCTGCTCGCCCGACCTTTGCCAAATAACGGTATCCGACGGCGCGGTCTACCTGACGCAGTACGTCGCGAACGAGGATAACCTCGCCGTACCGACGCTGTTTAAGGCCGATTTGGAATAATTTCAGCCGAAAAAAACGGCCCGCGAAAGCCTTCGCGGGCCGTTTTTTCTATTCGGGCAGAGCCACCGTTCGCATGGCGAGTATCGTGCGCGAGATAAGGTCGTCAAGCTCCCAGCCGAGCATTTCCGCCCCCTTGGTGATGACCTCGCGGGAGCAGCCGGCGGCAAAGCTCGGGGTTTTGAACTTTTTCCTGACCGACTTCAGTTCAAGGTCATCCACACTTCTCGACGGTCGCATCAGCGCCACCGCGCCGATTAGGCCGGTGAGCTCGTCGACGGCAAAGAGAACCTTTTCCATCTCATGCTCGGGCTTGATATCCACTGTTATCCCATAGCCGTGGCTGGCCGCGGCGCGGATAATGCGCTCGTCAATGCCGCGCTCGCGCATTATCTCCTGCTCCTTTACGCAGTGCTCGTCGGGATACAGCTCGAAGTCCAAGTCGTGCAGCAGACCAACTATGCCCCATAGCTCCTCCTCATCGCCGTAACCCATCTCTCGCGCAAAATAGCGCATTACTCCCTCTACCGTAAGCGCGTGTTTTATGTGAAAGGGCTCCTTGTTATACTCTTTTAGAAGCTCAAATGCCTCGTCCCTTGTTATCATTAGCCCCGCACCGCCTTAAATCCGTTTTCGAGATCGGCTATAATGTCGTCGATATGCTCCACGCCGATGGAAAGGCGGATGGTATTGGGCTTAATACCGCCCTCGAGCAGCGCCCTTTCGTCAAGCTGAGAGTGCGTGGTGCTGGCGGGGTGGATGACGAGCGATTTTACGTCGGCCACATTGGCCAGCAGCGAAAACAGCTCCAGACTCTCGGTGAATTTTTTGGCCGTCTCGGCGCCGCCCTTGATTTCAAACGTGAAAATCGAGCCCGCGCCGTTTTTGAAATACTCGTCGTAAAGATCCTTTGCGCGGCCCGTGGCAAGCGAGGGATGGTTGACCTTCTCTACCTGAGGGTGATTGTTAAGGTATTCGACAACCTTTAGGGCATTTTCCACGTGCCGCTCCACCCTGAGCGACAGCGTTTCGAGCCCTTGAAGCAGAAGGAAGGAATTAAAGGGGGAAATGGTCGCGCCTTGGTCGCGCATAAGAGTGGTGCGTATCTTCATGATGTAGGCAAGATTTCCGCAGGCCTCGGTGAACACAATGCCGTGGTACGAAGGGTTGGGCTCGCTCAGTCCCGGGAACTTGCCGCTCGCCGCCCAATCAAACTTGCCTGAATCCACGATAACGCCGCCCATCACGGTGCCGTGGCCCCCAATGAACTTGGTGGCGCTGTGCACCACAACGTCCGCGCCGTACTCAATGGGGCGCAGCAGATAGGGCGTTGCGAAGGTGGAATCAACTATCAGCGGTATGCCGTGCTTATGTGCGATATCGGCAACGGCTCTGATGTCGAACACATCAGAATTTGGGTTGCCGAGGGTTTCAGCATATAGAAGCTTGGTGTTCGGACGTATGGCCTTCTCAAAGTTTTCGGGCGCGGAGGGATCGACAAAGGTGACGCTGAGGCCCTGCTCCTTAAGAGTATTCTCGAAAAGATTGTGCGTTCCTCCGTAAAGGTTGGTTGACGACACAATGTGGTCGCCGGCGAGGGCTATATTCTGCACGGCGTATGTTATCGCCGCCGAACCGGAAGCCGTGGCCAGCGCGCCCGCGCCGCCCTCGAGAGCCGCTATCCTCTCCTCAAAGACCGAGGTCGTGGGATTTTGAAGTCGGGTATAGATATTGCCGCCCTCTGTCAGAGCAAAACGGCCCGCCGCTTGTGCGCTGTCCTTAAAAACGTAGGACGTAGTGGCGTAAATCGGCACAGCGCGGGCGTCTGTCGCGGGGTCCGGCTTTTCCTGACCGGCGTGAATCTGAAGGGTTTCAAATTTATAGTCTGCCATTGTTTTTCTCCTTTATTTATTTATATACAGTAATTATCCGCGCCGCCGCAGGCAAGGTCGGCGATGGTGACGCTGTCGAGATAGGCGTTCACCGTTTTTTCGAGCCCCTGCCAAAGCGGCAGCGTTTTGCAGTCGGCGGCTCTCGGGCAGTTATTGGGGCTCGCCTCCAGACAAGACACCGGAGCAAGCGTCCCCTCGGCCTCTCTTATGACGCGGCCGGCGGTTATGCTGTCGGGCGAAAGGGCAAGGCGGTAGCCGCCGCCTTTGCCGCGCAGCCCTTGAAGGAGCCCCGCCTTTGTCATGGAAGCGAGTATACCCTCAAGGTACTTTTCTGATATGTCCTGACGCTCGGCTATATCCGTGAGCTTGATATACCCGTCGCCGCACCGCTCCGCAAGGTCAATCATAACTCTAAGCGCGTAGCGTCCTTTTGTGGATATTTTCATTTCAGCCTCCGTGATTTGGAAATGTGTCAGTCGGCGAACATGGGCGTGGAAAGATAACGATCACCGGTGTCGGGCAACAGAGCCACTATGGTCTTGCCCTCGTTTTCGGGACGCTTGGCGAGCTCAACGGCCGCATAGAGCGCCGCTCCGCTCGATATGCCCACAAGCACGCCCTCGGTGCGGCCCATCTCTTTGCCGAGAGCAAAGGCGTTTTCATTCGATACGGGTATAATTTCATCATAGACAGAGGTGTTCAGGACCTCGGGCACAAAGCCCGCGCCTATGCCCTGAATCTTATGCGGCCCGCTGGCCCCGCCCGAAAGCACGGGAGAAGACTCGGGCTCAACAGCGACAATCTTAACGTCCGGCTTTTTACTCTTGAGATATTCGCCGACGCCGGTAATGGTGCCGCCGGTACCCACTCCGGCGACAAAGATATCTACCTCGCCGCCGGTATCCTCGAAAATCTCAGGGCCGGTAGTCTCGCGGTGAACCTTGGGGTTGGCGGGGTTAACGAACTGGCCGGGGATAAAACTGTTCTCAATCTCCGCGGCAAGCTCGTCGGCTTTGGCTATGGCGCCCTTCATGCCCTTGGCTCCATCGGTCAGCACAAGCTCGGCCCCATAAGCCTTCATGAGCTGCCGCCTTTCGACCGACATGGTCTCGGGCATAACGATAATTATTCTATACCCCTTCGCGGCGGCCACCGAGGCGAGGCCTATGCCGGTGTTGCCGCTTGTCGGCTCGATGATGACCGACCCGGGCACAAGCTTGCCGCTCGCCTCGGCGTCGTCTATCATGGCCTTGGCTATCCTGTCCTTGACGCTGCCTGCGGGATTGAAATACTCAAGCTTGGCGAGCAGCCTCGCGTTAAGGCCGTACTTCTTCTCAATGCCAACGAGCTCAAGCAGCGGAGTTTTGCCGATCAACTCTCCGGCGGATTTGTAAATTCTGGACATTGTATCAGACTCCTTTATTTTTTGAATAAACATACTTTTCCGATATGTTTATTGGTATTATATACCTCGCTTACTCATTTGTCAATAGTTTTTTTAAAAAATTTTTTATTTTTTTCCGCAGGCACGGCGGTAGGCGCTGGGCGTGCTCGCGGCGTACTTCTTAAATTCCTTCTCAAACGAGGAACGCTGGCTGTAGCCGCAAATCGCGGCTATCTCCTCAATGGGAAGAGCCGTCCGCAGCAGCAGGCGTGCGGCCCGCTCCATACGGAAGCGTCGGATATAATCGGAAAAATCCGCCCCCACCCGCCGCCTGAACAAGCGCGAAAGGCTACTCTGAGACAAGTGGAACTCCGCGCTGAGGCCCTTAAGCGTAACAGCGTTCCAATGTTCGCTTATGTATGAAGCTATGCCGGCAAAGTCCGGCCCCCGTGCGGCGGGCGGCCCGCTCTGATATTTGCGGGAGAGCTCTACCAGCAGCGAAGCGTACATCAGCTTCATCATGCTCTGACTGTTGGGAAGGCGCAGGCGATACTCGCGGATAAGGTTAAATATCCATCGCTCCGCCGCCTCGCCCGACTCAAGAGAGAAAAGGATTATGTTGGGCCCTGCGGCCGGACTGTGGAGCGAATCGAGAAAGAAACTGAAAAACAGGTCGTTTTCGCCGAGTACCGGCAGAAGCTCGGCCAAAAGCACGCTGCGGCGGAGCATAATATTGTAAATCAGGCTCTCGTCCCCTATGTTGCGCACCCTGTGGCGGCAGCAGGTATTAAGCAGGCACAGCGAGCCGGGGCGCAGCGTGTAGACGCTGTCCTCGTAATAGCACTCGCACACGCCGCTGTAAACGTAAAACATTTCAAAAAACTCGTGGCTGTGCATTACCGGCTCGCTGAACTCGGGCGGCTCGTCCTTCGCGCGCGGCGGCAAAGGATAGTTAAAGTCGGGGTAGACGGTGATGTCCTCGTCCGGCTCGAACACAAAATCCTCGGTGAAAAAGCTCCTATGCCGCAGGAAAAGCTCAGGAGTTTTTTTAAGCTCCTTCTCCTTTTCCAGCCAGCGCCTGATGTGCGCCGGATCGCGGCGAACCTCGGCGGTTATGCGCTCAATCTCGTCCTTCAGCGGATTTTCCATGGCGGCCTCCTTGCATGAAAAGGCATAAAATTTGTTACATAAAGCATATATTTTTAACCTTTAATGAAGTATAATGCAATTAATAGTCCATACATAGATTTTAGAATAAAAAAGCATATTTGTCAAGGCGATAGGAGGAAAAAGCATGAAAAAAACCAGAAAGGCGGTGGCAATGTTGGCGGCTGCGTATTTCATAAGCTCGGCTGGAGCGGCTCTGCCGGCCGCAGCGGAGTCTTTCGCCTCTGTTGAGGGGCTGACGGTGAATTATATGACGGAGCCGCTTGGCGTCGGCGTCGAAGGACTGCGCTTCGGCTGGAAAATGGCATCCCGCACAGTCGGCGCAAGGCAGGAAGCCTACGAGATCAACGTCACAAAGGACGGAGCGAGCGTATGGAGCTCGGGCAAGGTTGAAAGCGGGCTTTCCGTTGGTATTCCCTACGAGGGCCCCGCCCTTGAAAGCGCGTCCCGCTACGGCTGGACCGTAACCGTATGGGACGAAAGCGGCGATACGGCCACAAGCGATGAGGCCGGCTTTGAGACCGCTCTCGCGGACGACGCCGACTGGGAAAGCGCACAGTTTATCCGTATGCCCAACTCTCCCGCCGCGCCTATTTTCAGGGCCGAAAAGGCCTTTAATGGCGAGGTTATTTCGGCAAGGCTATATATAACGGCTCTTGGCGTCTACTCCGCGCAGATAAACGGCAAGGAGGTCTATAAGACGGAAAACGGGAAAAAGGTTTACCACCACATGAACCCCGGCTACGGAAATGCCGACCGCTCGATTGGATACGAAACATACGACGTGACCGAGCAGCTAAAAGGTCAGTCTGCGGCCGTTGTCACCGTCACCGCCGGCACAGGCTGGAACAACGGCTCGGCGGAGGGCGTGCTCGGCGCTTTGAGCGGCAGTCCCGCTGTGAAGGCTATGCTCGTGATAAACACCGACCAGGGCGTTGTAAAGCTCAAGACCAATACCGCCGAATGGAAGGGCACCCTTAACGGCCCCATTACCGCCAACGGAGTTTATCTCGGCGAGGATTACGACGCGGGAAAGCTGCTTGAGTTGGGCGATTATCAGAGCGTCGGCTACAATGCCGACGGCTGGACGGGCGGCGCGGAAATCAGCGAAACGCCATACATAATCCGTACCGATATTGAAAATCCACGCCCCGCGCGATATATGAGGCTGTCGGTTTCGGAAATCGGCCCCGCCATATCGGAGGACAGGGAAAACCGTTTGCAGATAATGGAACTTGAGGCGATGAATGCCTCGGGAATAAACTGTGCGCTCGGGGCCGCTGTCGCCGCCTCGGAAAATTTTGAGGCCGGCCCTCAGTGGCTGCTATCCAATATAAACGACGGAAGCTACGGGCCCTCCGTGCCGAACGGATACACCACGCGCGACTTCACTAACAGAGGCGGCGCCTTAAGTTACATCCCCGCTGTACCCGTCACGGTTGACTTTGCCTTTGAAAACGCGGAGGAAATAAAAACCGTGAACATAGTCTGCCGCACCGAAAAGGCATCCGTCAGCGGCGAGCTCTGCCCCAACTACCCTAAAACCTTTGAAATTCAGATATCCGACGACGGCAGGCTTTGGGAAACCGTTGCCGCCCGCAAAGCGGGCGACGTGTGGAACAGCGTGCTCTTTCCCCATGAGCTCGAAGCTGTGGAATACGCGGGCGAGATACGCCCCTCAGGCGGTATGTCGGGCCGTATTGTTGACGAATTCTCTCAAAACCCGCTCTCGGCCGTAATATATACCGGAACAAAGGCCCAATCGGACTATTTGGGCGGCGAGATAGACGTAGAGGCCGAATACAGCGGCGCGGAAATGTTTGACGACGGAATAACTCTTAAGGACGGACAGACAATGGTGGTAAACATGGGCCAGAACCTGACCGCCATTCCCGAAATCAAGTTCAGCGCGGCGAGGGGCGTTCGCCTTTACATGAAGTTTGCCGAAATGCTCAACGACGGCAGTCCTGTGGGGAACGGAGCAACTCAGGCCAGCGGTCCCAAGGGCAGCATATACACCAAAAGTCTGCGCAACGCCCGCAGCGAGGTACATTACGCCTTTGCCGGAACAGGCGAAGAAGTCTACCGCCCGACGACGAGCTTTTTCGGCTACCAGTATGTGGAGCTCAGGGCTCTCGGCGGCGATGTTAAAATCACCGGCCTGCGCTCGCTGGCGCTTTCCTCCGTCAGCCGGCAGACAGGCTTCATCGAAACAAACAACGCCGACGTGAACAGGCTTTTCAAAAACGCCCTGTTTGGCCAGCTCAGCAACTTTTTCACCATACCCACCGACTGCCCCCAGCGTGATGAGCGCCTTGCGTGGACGGGAGACATTCAGGCCTTTGCCAGAACCGGAATGTATAACTTTGACAGCGCCGCCTTCCTTGACGGTTATCAGGATATGCTCAGCGAAAACACCCTTAAGGACGGCTTCCCCTCGGCGGTACTGTCGCTTAGCGGCTATTTCAGGCATTGGGCCACCGGATGGAGCGACGCGGCGATTGTAAATCCCTATTCTTACTACGTCCAAACCGGCGACAGGGCCTTTCTCGAAAAAAACTGGCCCGCCATGAACGCCTATATGGACTATCTGCGAAGCCATGAGCGCGGCGCCGACCAAGCTCCCGCCGCCGACAAGTGGGCCTATGGCGACTGGCTGGCCTTTCAGGGCTCGGGCTATCGGATAATATCAGACTGCTATTACGGCTATGTGACTTCTCTTATGGCTGAAATGGCTCGCGTCCTCGGAGACGTTGAGAAAGAAGCCGAATACCGCGAAAAATTTGAGCGGCAGAAGCAGACCTTCCTTGAGACCTATGTGACTTACACAAATTCGGAGGGGGTTACGCGTCTGCCCGCGCCTACGTTTGACAATCCGGCGCTTTCGGCCCGCTTTGAACCCGAATCCGCCAGATATCTGCGCATAACCGCATACGAGACGGGCCCGGGCACCAGCGACGACGGAGAACACAGGCTTCAGATAATGGAGCTCGAGGTCAGCGGCGATGACGGTGAAAACTACGCCCTGAACAAGACCGCCGAATCTGACAACGACTTCAACAATTACGGCTGGACGCTGCCTAATCTTACGGATGGCAATTTGGGAACGGGCTACAGCTCAAATATAAACCCGAGCAGCGAAATCAGCTCTTCGCCGATTTCGGTAACCGTTGACCTTGGTATGGAGCGAATTGTGAGCCGCGCCGATATATACTGCCGCGTATATGAGCACAGCATGAAGGAGGGCGTATGCCCCAACCATCCGCGCCGCTTCACCGTTGAGCTTTCCGCCGACAAAACGGACTGGCACACTGTGGGCGAATACAGCGCCACCGCCGGCGAGGCTCACAGCCTGACGGTTCATTCATCCCTCGACGGCTACGACGGGCTGTTCATGGCGAACGCGGGCAAGGCGGGCGTCATAGAGGACAATTCTCAAACGTCCCTGCTGTGGATGCTTAAGCTCGGCTGGTACTCCTCGGACGAGATGCGCGACGAGGCTATAGCTATGCTCGCCGAAAACATCAAAAACGAAAACCCCGACAAGGACAGCGTACGCTCCGGTTACGCCAAAAACACGCTGGCAGTCGGCTTCATGGGCTCGAACATAATAACGCCGACGCTGAGCGACGCAGGCCGTCCCGACATCAGCTATGACCTGCTGCTCAGCTCTGAAATGCCATCGTGGCTGTTTGAGGTCAGGGCAGGAGCAACTACAGTGTGGGAGCGGTGGAACTCATACGACGCCGAAAACGGCTTCGGCGACGCCGAGATGAACTCCTACAACCACTTTGCCTACGGCTCCGTGGCCGAGTGGATGTACCGATATATGGCAGGCATAACCTCTGACGACGGCTTTAAAAAAATTATTCTCCAGCCCACAACCGACACAGGAGCGCAGTATAACGATGAGGAGCGCATAAGAAGCGTATCGGGCCGCTATGACTCTTATTACGGTACGGTTATTTCCGAGTGGAAGGCCGACGAAAGCGGCGACCTCACCGGATACCATGCCGTCGTCCCCGCGAACACCACCGCAGAGCTTTATCTTCCCGTTCCGCCAGAAAGTCTCCGCGGCTTTAAGGAAATTGCAGGCGTAAGCTATGTCGGCATGACGAACCATAACGGGCAGCTCAGGGCAAAACTTTTGCTGGAGTCCGGCAGCTTCGACTTTGCCGTGACGGACGGCCTCCTCACCGTATCCTTGGCTGAGGGCTTCGAGACTCCTGAGAGCCCCATAACCTTGGAAACGGGCGGCGAAGAAATAAGGGCTCTCTTCCGCCCCGAGCTGCTGAAGGACTACATAGCAGGCGACAGTTACATGGGAGCAATAGCGGTCTATAACGGAGATATGCTTGAAAAAGCTCTGACCGCCGCCTCGGCGAAGGGCTTCTTCACCGCGAGCGTCCCGCTCGCCGCGGCCGATGGCAGGACCGTCAAAGCCATGCTATGGACAAAGGACAAAATTTTTCCCGAGACGGAGGCTGTGGCGCTTACCCTGCCTCCCGCTGCGGCGGAATAATCAGTTGTAAAATAAGCCCGAGGCTAATCTCGTGTACGGGAAGTAGACTAAATAAAACAGATACAGACAGCCTCCCGCTCTATTCCGAGCAAGTGAGAACATGATAGGAACTCTCTGACGAGGAATAAATCGCCGAATTGTTTTCTATTCAGCACAGAAAATTTTTAAGAAGAAATATTTGATTAATGTGGATCAATGTCAATAAAGTGGACAGAAAAAAAGAAAAAAAGTGCTAAGAAATCACAAATAAAGCCTCCTTTTATTTGGAGTCAGGACGTCATTGTGAGAATAAGGCCAAACCGAGTTATAAAAGCCATGAATATAGGAAAACAAACTTTGGTAGAGTTCATCAACAGAGCAATATGGGCGTCTGTAGGTCTATTCTTTTTTTAGGTACTTAAAGAAACGCTTCATCACAGCGTTGTCATAAGGATGCGCCTTAGCCGAGAAAGATTAGACAATATTTATACCCATTGGCTGCCTCATCGGCAAAAGTGAGTAAATCCGTATAATTATTGTCAAACCATTCAGTTCGCTTATTCATTATCTATCATCCAACCATTGGAAAACTCAATATTCCAAAGGACTGCGTCAATTTTAAAAAGCGATCCGGCTTAGGCGTTATACGCTTTGTGGCAGCAAACAAAACGTCCCCGACGCGTGAGGGTACGGGCATAGGCCGTCGCGTCGGGGACGCTATATATTTAAGGGGTCTTATGCCCTCTTATTTTTTACCGTTACTGCGTAACCTCCGCTTCCTTTGCCTCGCACAGCGGCCTCATGCTTTCGAGGCTGTCCCAGCAAAAGACCTTCACGGTTTTGACATTTTCGCCGTTAAGGGCGGCCGAACCGCCTTCAACCTCGGCGCTGTCAATAACTGCGCCGCCCGCGCCGAAGGCCACGGCCATCACGGACTGAAACGGACTGATCTCCGTGGCCTCGACGGTCACGGTCACCGTCCCGCCTTCGGCCTTAGCCTTAACCTCGGATATGGACGGAGTGAGGCCGTCTATCGCGACGAAGGGTATACCGTAATCGTCGGCGTATCTCTCCCCGCGCGACCGTATATTGTAAGGCTGGGGCAGCTATCAAATACATTACTCTCAATAACTGTGACGCTTTCGGGAATATAAACGCCGGTCAGATTTTCGCAGTAGCCAAATGTAAAATCCAGTAAAGTATCTACGCTGTTAGGGATTTCAACTTTACGTAAATTTGTGCAGAAATTAAAAGCTTCAAATCCTATTGACGTAACTGTGTCAGGTATCACAACTTCTTGTAGTTTTGATCTGTCGTCAAACGACGACGCTTCAATAGTTGTTACTCCCGAAGGTATTGTATATACTGTTTTGGGGCTTCCCGAAGGATATCTTAAAAGAGTGCGCGCGTCAATATCAAACAGTACGTTATCTATGACTTTGTAATTTTTATTTTCGGGAGCCACACTAATATTTATAAGTCTGCGGCAATGAGAAAACGCATTCAAATCGATTGAGGAAACGCTTGCAGGGATTGAAATCTCAGTAAGGTAATTGCTGTAGCAAAATGCTTCTATTCCTATGGTTTCGACGCTTTCATGTATAGAATAAGCGGTTCTTTTGTTACTAACAGGATATTGCATTAAAATCTTTTTTTCTTTATCAAACAGTACTCCGCCAGCGCTCGTGTAATGCTGATTATCCGCATCGACCTCTATATTTTCAAGATAACTGCATATCGAAAACGCTTGCGTTCCTATAAATTCAACGCTGCCTGGAATATAAATATAAGTAATAGCATTATCATTGAAAAAAGCCGCCGACTCTATTGTAGATACTCCGTCAGGTATGGAAATGTTTTTAATACAGAACACCACGCAAAAGCATGATCTTTAATTTGAACCAAACTTTTAGGCAGTTCTACGCTAACAAGATTTTTGCACCGGCTGAACGCCATATTTCCTATTACAACTATGCCATCCGGTATGACTACGCTTGTTAGTTCAGCATGGTTGCCGAACGCGTTATCCCCTATAACCGTTACAGGCAGACCACTTATGGTTGAAGGAAGCGTAATATCGGTATTTTCGCCTTTGTACCCTGTAAATTACAACGTAATCCTCATTTACATTTGGTATTGAAATTCCTCCGTTGTCTCCTCAGCCAGCGTTATTCTCGGCGCCGCCGTCAGCGTCATTGCCGCACACACCAGCACGGCCAGCAGCTTTCTAAATTTTTGCATTTGTTTTTCCTCCTTGCGTTTTATTCGGCGCGTCGGGATCATCGCGCCATACGTCGTCCCGAAAACCGCGCAATAAAAAAGTGCGCGGCCATAAACTTGAAGCCACGCACCGAAAAACGCAGCCCGGTTTAATGCTGCCACACATCACATTCTTAACTGTCATGCACGCATATTTAGATAATTTATCGCACACTAAGAATGACACCAAGGCGTGCGCTTTTTCCACAGGAAAAAAACGCATCCATAGTATGCGATAATAACACAAAAAATATGCAATTGAAAAAATACAGACAGTTAAATACTGTGAAATGTGGCACTTTCAGTATAGCACACATTTTTCCTCTTGTAAAGTATTTTTTTATAAGTTAAAATTTTTCTATACGCGGCGCGTATTGACAAAGCAGGTTTGGAAAGATATAATTAATAAAAAGAGCGAAGGGAGGCGCGGACATGGACAGCCGAACGTATATCGCCATAGACCTGAAATCATTTTACGCCTCCGTGGAGTGTGTCGAGCTAGGGCTTGACCCGCTGCACACCAATCTTGTTGTGGCCGACGCGAGCCGCACTGAAAAAACCATCTGCCTTGCGGTCTCGCCTTCGCTGAAATCTCTCGGCATATCCGGCAGGGCGCGGCTTTTTGAGGTAGAGGAACGGGTGAAAGCCGTTAATTCCCAACGCAAACGGCGCGCCCCCAACGGACTTTTTGACGGGAAGTCATGCGACGAAAGGGAGCTTAAGGCCTCGAACCGACTTGCGCTCGACTATATCACCGCCACGCCGAGGATGTCGCTTTACATCGACTACAGCACAAAAATATACGAAATATACCTTAAATACATTGCTCCCGAGGACATACACGTATATTCGATAGACGAGGTGTTTATTGACGCCACAGCCTACCTTAACACCTACGGCCTGACGGGACGCGAGTTGGCAATGAAAATAATACTTGAGGTGCTCGGCTCAACCGGAATAACTGCCACGGCAGGAATTGGTACAAATTTATACCTTGCGAAGGTCGCGATGGACATCCGCGCCAAACACATTCCCGCCGATAAAAACGGCGTGCGCATAGCCGAGCTTGACGAGATGAGCTACCGCCGCAATCTGTGGACGCACAGGCCGCTGACTGACTTTTGGCGTGTGGGCAGGGGCTATGCCAAAAAGCTGGAGGAGCACGGCCTGTTCACCATGGGCGACGTGGCGCGCTGCTCCGTCGGTGGGCCGAGGGATTATTACAACGAGGAGCTTTTATACAAGCTGTTCGGCGTGAACGCCGAGCTGCTCATAGATCACGCATGGGGCTGGGAGCCCTGTACCATCGCCGATATAAAGGCCTACCGTCCTGCGTCTAACAGTCTCAGCTCAGGACAGGTCTTAAAATCGCCATACCCATGCGCCAAGGCAAAGCTCGTCGTACGAGAGATGGCGGAGCTTCTGGCCCTTGACCTTACGGATAAAGGCCTCGTTACCGATCAGCTTGTACTGACTGTCGGCTATGATGTGGAAAACCTAAAAAACGAGCGTCTGCGCATGGCCTACAGCGGCGAAGTAACCACCGACGGCTACGGCCGTCGGGTACCGAAGCACGCCCACGGCACCGCGAATCTGGGCCGCCGTTCATCCTCTGGCAAGCTGATAGTAAAAACTGCGGTAGAGCTGTTTGAGCAGATTGTGGACGCGAATCTGCTTGTGCGGCGGCTTACGCTCGAGGCAAACCATGTCATAAGCGAAGCGCAGGCCGCCGAAAGTCCTGTCTACGAGCAACTGACCCTGCCGACAGGTCAGGAAGAATCCGAAAAGGCCCGCCTTCTCAAAGACGAAGAACAGCGGCGCGAGAAAAATATGCAGCAGGCAATACTTTCTATTAAGAAAAAATACGGCAAAAACGCCGTTCTGAAGGGCTCCGACCTTGAGGAGGGCGCAACAACTATCGAGCGTAACGGGCAGATCGGCGGGCATAAATCATAGGAGGGGTATGATATGGAAAAATGCATGGTAATCATGATGTGCGGAAAAATATGCAGCGGGAAAACCACCTACGCCCAAAGGCTGCGCACCGAGCGCGGCGCGGCGCTGCTTTCCGTTGACGAGATAACACTTGCGCTTTTCGGCCTTTATGTCGGCGAAAAGCACGACGAGTACGTTGAAAAAACCGAAAAATATCTTTATAATAAATCCCTCGAAATACTTGAAATCGGCAAAGACGTTATCCTTGACTGGGGCTTCTGGACGCGTGAGGAGCGCCGCTATGCGAGGGAGTTTTATCGGAGCCACGGCTTTTCCTGCGAGCTGCACTATATCGACACAGACGACGGAGTCTGGCATGAGCGGCTGGAAAAACGCAACCGTGAGGTCGCGGCGGGGAGGCTTCTCGCCTACCCGGTGGACGAAAACCTTGCCGCCAAGTTTGCGTCGATATTTGAGGCTCCCGACAGAACAGAGATAGACGTTCTTGTCGGCGCGGAAGGAGAGACGGCATGACTGACGACGAAAGCCGCTACGATGATATAATAAACCTGCCACACCACGTTTCTGCCGTGCGCCCGCGTATGCCGTCGGCGGACAGGGCGGCGCAGTTTTCGGCCTTCGCGGCGCTGAACGGTCACGCTGACGCAATAAACGAAACCGCGCGGCTGACGGGCTGGAAAATCGAGCTCGATGAATACGAAAAAGCCATTCTCGACATGAAGCAGCAAATACTCATGGCCGCGGAATCGCCAGAAGTAACGGTGAGATATTTTGTTCCCGACGAAAAAAAGAGCGGCGGCAAATACGTTACCGTCACAGGGAAACTAAAAAAAGTCGACGAATACGGCCGCGCCCTTATGCTGAGCGGCGGGATACGTATCCCGCTCGACGACGTTTACGATATGGAAAGCGAACTGTTCAACGGGCTGTTTTAGCAGTCTGCAAAATAAACCTTTCCACAGCCGCTGCCACGCCGTCACAATCGTTCGAGAGGGTGACGAAGTCAGCGCGGTCAAGCGCCTCGGGGCATGAGTTTTCCATGGCTACGGAAAGGCCGGCAAAGTCGAGCATGGGGATATCGTTCATGCCGTCGCCGCAGGCCATAAGCTCGGCGGGAGAAATATTCATGTATTCACACACCGCGGCAAGGCCCGAGCTTTTAGAAACTCCCTTGGGGCAGACCTCAAGAAAATAGCCCTCGCTGTAAAATATATTCAGCTCGCCGCCGTGACGCTCCCTAAGATAACGCTCCGCCACGGCCAGCTTTTCGTGCGGGCCGACAATGAGGAACTTCGGCGTGGGATAGCTAACAAAACCTGCAAGGTCATCTACGCCCATCACCTCGGCGTTTACGCAGAACTTTTCCTTGAGAACGTATTCGTCCCTTGGATTTTCGGTAACGATTCTGTCAGCGGTGTAGCTGAGAGCCGTGCAGCCGGCCTGCCGCGCGGCGAGGCATATATCCCCCACACAGCGCTCCGGCACCGTAATGCGGCGCAGCTCCGTCCCGTTTGCACAGTCCACAATTACGCCGCCGTTAAAGGCCATAATAAACCCGCCTCGGGAATAAAGCTCCAACTCGCGGGCCGGTGCGGTCAAGCCCATCAGCGGGCGGCCGCTGGCAAGAATTACTTTGACGCCTTTATCCATGGCCGCAAAAATCGCGACCTTTGTCTTTTCGGTTATTTTCTTTTGGCTGTCGGTCAATGTACCGTCAAGGTCAAGGGCAAGGGCTTTATACATCAAAAATCACGCTCTAAACAAAGAATTCGGCCAGAAATACCACTGCGGACGCGCCGAGCGCCACGGTAATAAGGCTTTGCTCGCGCAGCGCCAGCGCCAACGCCGCCGCAAGGCCCAGCGCTGCCGATACAGGAGAGGCGGTGGAATCGAGTATGTAGGGAACTGTCATGGCCGTGAGCACCGCGTATGGCACATAAGCCAGCGCCGAGCGCAGGAACACGCTTTTTATTTTGCGGCGCATAAGCGTCAGCGGAAGCATACGGATAAGGTAAGTTACAACAGCCATTACAATGATAGCGGTAAGCACATAGCGGTTCACTGTTCGCCCTCCCCTTCCTTGTCATCGATGGGGAAAAGCAACGCCCCTATAACCGACGCGCTCAAAGCGCATATAATTATGGCCCAGCCCTGCGGCGTGGATGAAAACAGCGGTATGTATCTCAGGCAGCACGACACCGCTCCCGCGAAAACGGCCACAAACAGGCAGGCTCTGTCGCGCTTACAGACCGGCACTACTATCGCCACAAACATACCGTAAATTGCAATGCCGAGGGCGCTGCGCACCCTTTCGGGCATTACATAACCCGCGGCGCTGCCGAGAAAAGTCCCAAGCGCCCAGCCTATGTACGGCAGGAGGATAAGCCCAAACATATATATTGCGTTGGGCGGCCGCCTGCGCTGGTACGACACGGCAAAAATTTCGTCAGTAATGCCAAAGGAAACCAACAGCCGCTGCCAAATCGTCATTTTTTCGTCCACCCGCTGAGATAGCGACAAACTCATCAGCATATATCTGAGGTTAATTACGAAAGTGGTGACGGCGATTTCCATGTAGGACGCGGCGTCAAAAATCAACTGTGTGCCGGCGAGCTGGCCGGCGCTGGTGAGGTTTGTCATAGAAATCATCACCGTGCTTAACAAATCAAGCCCGCCGGTTTGAGCCATAATGCCGTAAGCGAAGGACACTGACAGATATCCAAGCGCAATCGGTATTCCTCCGTGCAGCCCCTCGGCAAAGTCGGCTGCCGCGGCGTTTTTTTCTTTTGACATGATTTCAGCTCCTTTGCCGAAAAGCATAATACGGTTTCAAAAATTTCCGCGCCGGAGCACGTTAAAACATGAGGCGCTGAAACAACGCCCCGCCCGTTCCGATTTGAAAAATCGGAACAAGCGATATGACGCTTGTTCCGACGCCGTGGTCGGAGTGACGGGACTTGAACCCGTGGCCTCTTGGTCCCGAACCAAGCACGCTACCAAACTGCGCTACACCCCGATATTGCGCCGCACTGCGGCGCACAATATGTATAATACCATAATTTTTCCCTTAAGTCAAGAGCAAGAAAAAAATTTTTACCGAAAATAAGTCACTTTATCCGCTGTATGGCTTCCTCCCCCAAATCCGTTACCGACGAGGGAATGACAAGGCTTTTGAGCCTGCGGCAGCCCTCAAAGGCATAGTTGCCAATGGAGGTGACGGTTTCGGGAATGTGGATATCCGTGAGGCCTGAGCAATTAAGGAACGCGCCGCTGCCAATATGCTCCACGCCCTCGGGCACGGTAAACTCGCCCTCACAGCCGATGCTGCAGCAGATAAGGCGGTGCATATCCTTGGCGTAAAGGGCGTCGCCCACAACGACAAAGTTTGGATTTTCTTCATCAACAGTGATTTTTTTAAGTTTTTTAGCAAAAGCAAAGGGACAGGAGCCGATTTTATCAACTTTTGCCGGAATAGTTATCTCCGAAAGGCCGTCGCACTCGCAAAACGACCAGCCGCCGATATGCTTCAGCGTTTCGGGCAGAACAATAGCCTTTATGCTGCGGCATTGCAGAAACGCATGGCCGCCGATAGACTTGATACCTTCGCCAAGCTCCACATATTTGAGCGAAACGCAGCCGTTGAAGCACCACTGCGGCACCTCCCCCACGCTGCCGGGCAGCGCCGCGCTCTCAATTGAGATACAGTCCTCGAAGGCGCCGTGGCCAAGGTGCTTAAGCCGGCGCGGCAGCTCTACATTTTTTAGGAAGGAGCAGCCCATGAACGCAAATTCGCCTATGAAACGCACCGATTTCGGTATTTTTATATACTTCAGGCTTCGGCAGCCCTCGAAACAGAGTACGCCTATGCGCGTCAATCCCTCAGGCAGCACGACACGGGTGACCTGCGTACAGCCGCGAAAGGCGTCGTCACCAAGCTCGGTTACGCCGACAGGCACCTCAACCTCGCCCACTGCGTCAAGCGGCGCGCGGTAAAGCACCGTACCGTCCCCGTTATATTCAAAATCCCTGTTTCTTTCGATTATCATTATTTAACCCCTTTTCAAATGTAGAAGAAGTGGCTGAGCGCGCGCCTGACAGAGGGCTTCCACACAAGGTCTATAACCCCGAGCCCGCCGCCGACAGCGGAGGTGACAAGAAAGGCTATAACGAGCAGAATCCCGCTGACGCCTCCGTACTCCCTGACGGCATTTTCACGCATGGCCGCGGGGAGCGAATCTATCTTATCTATAGTGCGCTCAATATGCTTGAAGTAAATACGATTGCCGAAGGCTCCGCAAAGCACAAGCAGCGTTATCCTCAGAGCGAGGGCCGCTGTGCCAAAGGAACCGAGCAGCAGATATATTGCAAAGGAAACGGCGGCTTCTACAGGCATTTTGCGGTAAGCAAACCAAAACCAGCCAAGGCAGGCGAACCAGTTCCAACTGACCTTGCTGCCGCCCTCTTTCATTTCGGCAAACCGCTGCTTGTAATATTCGCGCTGCTTGCCAATAATATCGCTGATTTTTTCAGGCGCGTATTCCTTTTGCACGGCAAAGCTCACCTCGGGGGCGGCCTTACTGTTCACAGGGTGACCGCAGCCGTCGCAATAGGCCGCGTCCATTGCGAGCTTCCGCCCGCAGCGGGTGCAGTATTTACAGTTTGTCTCGCCTGCGTGGGCGGGGACGGCGGTGTTCCTTTCGTCCATGGTGATACTTCCTTTCCAGAAAAGATTTATTCGCTTTTGCCCCTGATATATTCGTCAATCGCTTTGGCGGCCTGCTTTCCGGCGCCCATGGCCAAGATTACGGTTGCAGCGCCGGTAACGGCGTCGCCTCCGGCATATACGCCCTCACGGCTGGTGAGGCCGTCGTCGCCGTTCGTTACAATGCAGCCACGGCGATTGGTTTCAAGCCCGGGCGTTGTCGAGCGGATAAGAGGGTTGGGACTGGTGCCGATTGACATAATTACTGTGTCAACCTCGATTTCAAACTCGCTGCCGGGCTTTTCAACGGGGCGGCGGCGGCCGCTTTCGTCAGGCTCGCCAAGCTCCATTTCAATACAGCGAATGGCCCTTACTCCGCCGTTCTCATCAGGAAGGATTTCCACGGGATTGTTGAGGGTTTTGAAGATTATTCCCTCCTCCATTGCGTGCTCGACCTCCTCCCTGCGGGCCGGAAGCTCATCCATGCTGCGGCGGTAGACGATATAAACGGTTTCCGCACCGAGACGCATCGCGCTCCTCGCGGCGTCCATAGCGACATTGCCTCCGCCCACGACGGCAACAGCGCGGCTTTTTTTGATAGGCGTCTTGCTGTCCTCGCGATAGGCCTTCATCAAGTTTACGCGGGTAAGATATTCATTTGCGCTGTATACGCCCTTAAGGCTTTCGCCCGGAATGTTCATAAAACGGGGAAGCCCCGCGCCGCTACCGATGAATACGGCCTCATATCCCTTAGAGAAAAGCTCGTCAACGGTGAGCGTCTTGCCAATTACGATATTGGTTTCAATGTCCACGCCAAGGGCCTTTAGGCCGTCTATCTCGCGGCTGACAATGCTCTTGGGCAGACGGAATTCGGGTATGCCGTAAACCAACACGCCTCCCGCGGTGTGAAGCGCCTCGAACACGGTCACCTTATATCCGAGCTTCGCCAAATCTCCGGCGGCGGTGAGTCCGCTGGGGCCGGAGCCGATTACGGCCACCTTATGGCCGTTGGGTTCGGGTTTAGTGACCTCGGCGGAGCCATGCTCCCTGTGCCAGTCGGCCACAAAGCGCTCAAGTCGGCCAATGCCGACGCTTTCGCCCTTTATTCCGCGCACACACTTGCCCTCGCACTGGGTCTCCTGCGGGCAGACGCGGCCACACACAGCGGGAAGGGCGCTGCTGCGGCTGATTATCTCGTAGGCCCCCTCAATATCTCCGTCAGCCACTCGCTCTATAAAGTCGGGTATATCAATTGCCACGGGGCAGGCCGAAACGCAGGGTCTGTTCTTGCAATGGAGGCAGCGGCGAGCCTCGCCTACGGCCATTTCAAGAGTATAGCCAGTGGCCACCTCGTCAAAGTTGTGGGCGCGCACCTTTGCGTCCTGGGAGGGCATGGGGCATTTTGTATTGCTCATATTACGCTCTGACATTTTACTTTACCTCCCTGAACAAATTGCAGTTTTCGCGGGCGTGGGCTTCAAAATCGCGGTACATAGCGCCGCGGCTCATGGCCTCGTCAAAATCCACAAGATGGCCGTCGAAGTCGGGGCCGTCCACGCAGGCAAATTTGGTTTCGCCGCCAACGGTCAGGCGGCAGCCGCCGCACATACCGGTGCCGTCTATCATTATCGGGTTCATGGAGACGACGGTCTTAATACCGTGCTCCTTCGTCAGCGCACAGACAAACTTCATCATAATAAGCGGGCCGATGGTTATAACCTCGTCATACTTGTTGCCCTCTAAAATCAGCCTTTTAAGCGCGTCGGTAACAAGGCCTTTTTCGCCGTAGCTGCCGTCGTCGGTCATAATGACAAGCTTTTCGCTGACCGCCCTGAACTCGTCCTCAAGAATGAGAAGGTCTTTATTTCTGAAGCCGACGACAGAGTGAACCTCACAGCCGAGGGAATGGAGCTTTTTAGCAATGGGATAAGCTATGGCGCAGCCGACACCGCCGCCCACAACGCAGACCTTTTTAAGTCCCTCCACATGGCTCGGAACGCCCAGCGGGCCTACAAAATCACAAATGCAATCGCCCTCGTTTAGAGCGTTGAGCTCCATTGTCGCCTGTCCGACAATTTGAAAGATTATCGTTACGGTTCCCTTTTCGCGATCAAAGTCGGCAATGGTGAGAGGCACCCTCTCGCCGTCCTCGGTGGCGCGGAATATGATAAATTGCCCCGGCTCGGCCTTCGCGGCTATAAGAGGAGCCTCCACCACCATTTTTGTTACGGTGGGGTTAAGAGCTGTTTTTTCAAGTATTCTGAACATTAATATACTTCCTTTCGAGATATACGACGCTATAAAATGTATTATAGCAAAAAAGCCCGAAAAACGCAAGAGGAAATTTGCTTATTTTTAATTTTTTAAGGCGCGAATTTTATCGCTGGCTCCTCCGAATTTACATATTTGCACCGCGAGCAGTGTAAAGCAATTCACCTTTACACAAGAATTTGTCGCATAAATCTTTGATTTTGTGACCCACGGCTTGACACAGAGTACCCGTTCAGGCTATAATTAAAATAGATATATATTGGAGGAAAATGAAAATGAAACGTCTTATTGCAATTATTCTTGCGCTTGCCATGACGGCGGCGATTACGCCGGCAGCCTTTGCCGGTGGCGGGTACGACCTGACGCGGCTCATCGCGGCCTGCGGCGAGCCCGTGTTCGACGGCTCGACAAGCGCGTCGCTTGCCGACTGGGGCTGGGAGCCGCAGTATGAAAGCGGCATGACAGTAAATACGCGTGGCGGAGAAAACTTTATTGAATTCAAAAAGACCGACGATTATTCCGGAGGCGGGAACCTCATTCTTTCAGACAGCTTATATAAAGCCACAAGCGCGGAAAGCTGCGATTTTGTGATATTGACTTTTACAGCCTTTTCCGAACTTCCTGCCGACAGAAACGAGAACGAGCACATATATACCCTTTACGCCGCCAAGACAAACGAGAAAGGCAAAGAAATACTTAAGTTCAAATATCAGGCCGATGGTCTCTGCCCATGCACCTCTCCGGAGCAGAACGACGATGTTTTCGGCGAGGCGGTATGCACTTCGGGCACGCCGGTCAGAGTGCTGTTTGCGCGTGACGGCGGCGCCCTAAATGTAATATATCAGGTCTACAGCGGCGGCTGGAGCACAGCCTACAGCTTCAGCGCCGACGCGGCGCGGTTCTCGGACGGCATTGGCACGATAAGGGACTTCGTAAAGTTCGGACGGAGCGGAGCGGCCACCGGCTTAGGCAATATTAAAATATATTCCGGAAAATTCGAGAATGTTCAAGAACCGTCCAGGTATATGGAATATTTGGACCGTGGCCTTGCCGTGATGAAAACCGACGGCGGCGTTTACCTTTCATGGAGGCTTCTCGGCGACGAGGAATACGACGCCGCATACGAGGTGCGCCGCAACGGTGAAATCATAGCCACTGTCAGCGACAGTACGAATTATATTGATAAGGACGGCGCAGTGGAGGACGAATACACTGTCGCTCCTGCGGGAGGCGAGCCCTGCGCGCCGAAAAAAGCCTTCCCGAGCGGCGAAAACTACTTTGATATACCTCTCTCCAAGCCTCCGGCGGCTGTTCTGCCTGACGGAAGCACAGAGGAATATTCTCCATGGGACGCCACCGCCGGTGACCTTGACGGCGACGGCGAGTATGAAATAATTCAGCGCTGGGACGCCTCTCGCCGCCACGCCGCAGATTCCGGCTTTACAGGCGGATTGGTTCTTGACGCGTACAAGCAGGACGGAACCGTGCTTTGGCGCGTTGATCTCGGAGTAAATATCCGCTGCAACACCGAGAATGTTTTCTCCGTATATGACTATAACGGCGACGGCATTGCCGAGCTTGCGGCAAAGACCGCCCCCGGCAGCAGGGACGGAACCGGCCGTTACGTTACCGAGGCCTCGCTTATTGCCGAAATCAGGAATACCGATAACGACGCGGATTACCGTGACCGCGGCAGCGGTAAGGTGCTTGATGGTCCGGAGTTTTACACCATCTTTGACGGGCGAAACGGCAAGGCCCTTGATACGATATACTATCCCATCCCGCGAGGCGACGGACAGTGGGGAGATAGAGACGCCGGCTGGGGACACAGGGGCGAAAAATACTTTGATATCCCCGCCTACCTTGACGGCGTACATCCTTATATCGTTTTGTGGAGAGGAATATATCCCGCGCAGGACGGCTCTGAAAGTCCGGCCAGAACTGCCGTTTCCGCTTTTAAGGTGGAAAACAACCGTCTCAGGCTCGAATACAGCTTCGACACTATGAGCGGCAAGCCCGGATACAAAGACGGGAACGAGCAATATGTGGGTCAGGGCAACCATAACATAAGCGTCGGCGACGTGGACGGCGACGGTCTGGACGAGATTGTCTCGGGCGGGCTGTGCCTCGATAACGACCTTTCCGTACTCTGGTGCTCGCACAGGGGCCATGGCGACGCGCAGCACCTCGGCAACTACGATCCCACCACCGAGGGATTGGAATTCATGACCGTGCACGAGCACGCGCCCTTTGGAATGTCAGTATATAATGCCGCCACGGGTCAGACACTCGGCCACTGGGACGCCGCCCGCGACACTGGACGCGGAGTTATGGCGAATGTCGGCAGCGGCGGTTACTATCAGCTCTGGGGAGCGGGGACGTATCAGTGCAACGGCGGGAACAATTTCAGCGAGACAAAACTTAGCGGACAGAGCTACAACTTCCGCATTTTCTGGGACGGCGACACCTACGACGAGCTGCTGGACGCCACTGAGGCGGGCAACGACAACACTCCCTCCATTACCTCCTATAACAGTGAAACCGGTAAAATGGACGAAATTTTTAAGGCATGGGACAGCGAGACCGTGAATACCACAAAGTCCACCCCCGCGCTGACGGCTGATATTCTAGGCGACTGGCGCGAGGAGCTGATAGCCGTGCGCGAGGACTACAAGGCACTGAGAGTTTTCGTCAGTCCGATTTATACCGAAAACAAAGTATACACCCTTATGCACGACTCTCAGTACCGCCAGTCGATTGCATGGGAGCACCAGTATTATAACCAACCGCCTCATATAGGCTTTTATCTCAGCGGGGACAATGACCAGTATGACGAGCGCAAAAAAAAGCCCCATATCACACCCGTGAAGTATGACCCAATGCCTTACGACGCGGCTGTACGCGTAGATAACGGCGTGCTTGAGCCACCTAAGGTTCAGGATGAGCACAACATCATAGACCTTGACGGCGACTACTTCCATTCCGCCGAAATAATCTCGTGGCAGGGCGGCGGCAGAACCGTTGGGAATACCACTCTCACCGTTTCTGAAGGCCGCTACGCCTTCGCGGCGGGGGCGAACACGCGCCACAGCTCGATAAAGAACAGTTGGGGCCTTACCGCGTACGACGGAAAATTTATTTCTATGGCCGCAAACGGCGATGAAAGAACGGTCTACACCATATCCGGCCAAGGCGCGGCGCAAAGCGGCAGGCTGCATTACGACTTTTCCATGCCGAAGATGTATACCAACTATAACGGGGTTCTCCGCGAGCGCGGCGGCAACGACGCGATGCTCCGAATAGGCGGCGATATAGCTCTGTTCTATGACCGCGAAACCACGTCGCTTCATTTCGACAGCGCGGACGGCGAACTCATACATACCTACAACGGTATGGACGACGCTCAACGCTGGACCGCGCTTGACGCGGATATAGACGCTCTCGGCGGAAATGTGCGCCTCAAGCTCACCTTCCCCGACGGCGAGGTTTTTGAAAAGGACTGCGCGGTTTCAAAACGCCCCATCGGCGATATTTCCTTTACCACATATTATTGGGGCTGCATATTGCTGGACAACGTAACTCTCACGCCAAGCGGCGAAGGCGGAGAAGTTTTTCTCTCCGCCCCCGGAAACACCTTCCTTCCCCACTCCTTTAACCCTGCCGACGGAAGATTTTTTGCGAGCTTCGAGCTTGTACAATATGAGCTTGACGACGGAGTCATAGGTTTTGGCGGGGCAGAGGGTGAGGCTGACGATTACTCCGACTTAAATTTCTCCATCCAGCTCAATAAAAACGGCATGATAAAAGCGCGCAATAACGATGTGTATAGCTCCTCCGAAACAGTCACTACCACGACGGGAGAAAAATACAACATATATGTTGAGGGTGATATCAAAAAGAAAATCTACAGCGTTTACCTTACGGATGAGAATGGTGTGACCCGCACCGTGGCAAAGGATTACGCCTTCAGAAGCGAGGCCGGAACAATATCTGAGACCGGTTCGGTCTACGTCCTCGGCGGCAACGGTATAAGCGGAGGCAAGTTCGCTATTTCGTCCTTTGACGCGGGTCCTGTCACTATCGGAATTACTGAGGCAACCATAAACGACGGCACGCTCACCGTCCGTGGCTTTGGCAAAATGACGGTCTGGGCGGTCATAAGCGGCGCTGCGCCCTCTTACCGACGACTGAGCTTTGCTGAAAGCGACCGAGTTAAAACCATTGTCCTGCCCGAAGGCTCGACCTTAGTCAGGCTCTTTGCATGGGATGATAATCTTGCTCCGCTGTCCGCGCCTGTTGAGGCGAGCAAATAGAAACCGTAAAAGGCGGAGCTTTATGCTTTACCCCGCAGTATGCGCGTTTATTTTAATCATAATAAAAGCTCCCCAAACGGGGAGCTTTTGCTTATGTGTAAAACTATCTCTTGCTGAACTGCGGAGCGCGGCGTGCGGCTTTGAGACCGTACTTCTTTCTTTCCTTCATTCTGGGGTCGCGGGTAAGGTAACCGGCCTGCTTGAGGATAGGACGGTATGCCTCCTCGTCAACCTTGAGAAGGGCGCGGGCAATACCATGGCGGATAGCGCCGGCCTGACCTGTAAAGCCACCGCCCTTTACATTGCAGAGAATATCGAAGCTGCCCTCGGTTTTGGTGGCTACGAGGGGCTGACGAATGATAACCTTAAGGGTTTCGAGGCCGAAGTATTCATCTATATCTCTGTTATTTATCTTTATTTCTCCGCTGCCTGGAACAAGACGAACCCTGGCGACGGACTTCTTTCTTCTACCTGTGCCGTAATACTGTGTTACTGCCATTATGCTCAACCTCCCTTACTTAAGCTCCTGAGTCCAAGGCTCAGGCTTTTGTGCTTCCTGCTGATGCTCGGCGCCCTTATACACCCTGAGACGGGTGAGAGCGGCGCGGCCGATAGTGGTATCGGGGAGCATTCCCTTAACGGCCATATACATGGCGCGGTCGCTTCTCTTTTCCATCATTTCCTTGGCGCTGACGGACTTTAGCCCGCCTACCCAGCCGCTGTGACGATAGTACATTTTCTGATTGAGCTTATTGCCTGTAAACACGGCCTTGTCGCAATTGAGAATGATAACATGGTCGCCGCAGTCAACATGGGGCGTATATGTGGGCTTCGTCTTACCGCGCAGAATACTGGCGGCGGCGGCGGCCACGCGGCCAACGCTCTTGTCAGCAGCGTCGATGATGTACCATTTTCTCTGAACCTGACCGGCCTTTTCCATAGTGCTTTTCATGGAATAAAACCTCCTGTAAATTATTTCAATTTCAACGCTGATTATTATAATACATCTTTTTCCGTTTGTCAATACCTTTTTTCAAAAAATTTAATTGACTTTTCACTTACTCCTTTTTTCTCTGATTTACTTCATTTTACTCGTAATATCTCGCGAGGCAAATTCATTTTCTGTTTCGCAAATATATGTATTGACATAATGTGACCGGAAATGGTATAATAAACAATAAAAAGCTTTCTAAAAGGACTGACACAATGCAAAAAGCGCTTAGCTATGTCCGCAGGGCAGTGGACGAATACAATATGATAAGTGAAAACGACCACATCACCGTCGGCGTGAGCGGCGGCAAGGACAGCCTTGTGCTGCTGTGCGCCTTGGCGGAGCTTAGGCGTTTTTACCCGAGGCCGTTCTCCCTTTCGGCGGTGACGCTCGACCTTGGCAGCGGAGGTATGGACTTTTCTCCTGTCGCGGCGCTTTGCGAGCGCTGCGGCGTGGACTATCACATAATCAAGACCGACATCAAGGAGGTCGTGTTCGATATACGCAAGGAGCCCAACCCCTGCGCCCTCTGCGCCAAAATGCGGCGCGGAGCCCTGCACGAGGCGGCCCTCTCACTCGGGAGCAGCAAAGTAGCCCTCGGCCACCACTGGGACGACGTTATAGACACCTTTCTTTTAAGTCTGATTTTCGAGGGACGGCTGGGCTGCTTTTCGCCGGTTTCGTACCTTGACAGGCGCGGGATAACCCTGATCCGCCCGCTGATTTATATGCCCGAACGATACGCCCTTGGCCTCTCACGCAGGCTGGAACTGCCCGTGGTGGAGAACACCTGCCCCGCTGACGGAAACTCAAAGCGGCAGTATACCCACGACCTCGCCGCGAGGCTTGAAAAGGAGAACCCCGGCCTTAAAAAGAGGCTGTTCACCGCTGTGCAAAATGGGCTATGGAAAAAATAAGCCGGCTTGGACTGACCCAAACCGGCTTGATTTTATTGAAGCTTACGCAAGAACCTTCTTGACGGCCTCTGCCATTTTGTCGCACTTGCAGTTGGCGAAGAACAGCTCGCTGAACTTCGCGCCGGAAAGCGCGCCCCTTACAAGGTCGCGGTCAAGATTTTCGAGGATATAGGCCATATCCTGATATGTGACCTTCTTTACCTCGTCGAGAATCTTCTTGTTCCTCTGCTCGGGAACGGCTCTTTCCTTGGGATAGCCGCCGCCCCACTCCTCAACGAAGAGCTTTTCAAACACATACTTGAGGTTCAGCTCGGCGCCCCAGCCCCAGCCCTTGGCGAAGGGAAGAGCGATAGCGTTGCCGTTATTTACCTGAGTGAACTGGTACGCGTCGGTGGGGTCTACGATGTGGCCGCAGAGCACCCCAGGGAAGGAGTTGCAGGCAAGCATTGCGCCCTCGCCGGTGCCGCAGCCCGTCACAACAAGGTCGGCGGCTCCGCTGTTGAGCAGCACGGCGGTGAGAATTCCCACCTGCACGTATGTAAGCTGGGCCTCGTCCTCGGCGGTATACATACCGTAGTTGAACACCTGATGGCCCAGCGGTTCGGCCACGGAGCGCAGCGTGCTTTCAATGATAGAATTTTTCGCAGCCTGACTGTTTTCGTTGATAAGCGCGATTTTCATGGTTTATCTCTCCTTGCTTGTATTTTATTAAATTCATTATACTATATTTTCTTCACGGTTTCAAGTGTTTATTGAAAATTTTTTTGCGGAGGCGGAGCCATGTATATTTCAATACCTTTTCTTCCCGAGGCAAGAGTGACGCTGGCCGTCGGCGGTTTTGCGCCCGAGGGCGTAAAGCTTATACCTCCGGCGGTCATTTCTTCCCTGCCGCCCGCTTTGCGCCGCCATGCCGACCTTGGCCTCTGCCCAATCGGCGGGAGTGAGGTAGTCTGCCCGCCGTGCGCCGTCGGATATTACGAGGCCGCTCTCGGCCCATGGGGCTTTACCGTCATAGAGGGCGAGGTTGACCCCGACAGTACCTATCCGGCCGACACCGCATATAATGTTGTTGTGGCAGGGAAATACGCCCTGCTGAACCCGAAATGCTGCGACAGAGCGCTGCTGAGGCTCCTCGAGCAGCGGTTCGAGATAGTTTCCGTTCGGCAGGGCTACGCCAAATGCTCCGCCGCGCCTATTTCCGAAAACGCCCTTATAACCGCCGACAGGAGCATATACAAGGCCGCGCTTCGAAAAGGGCTCGACGCCCTCTTAATTGAGAATGAGGGCGTGAGCCTGCCGCCTTACGGCTGCGGCTTCTTTGGCGGAGCTACGGGAATGGCTGACAAAAACACCCTTGCGGTAAACGGCTGCCTGAGCCAAATGAAAAGCGGAGCGGAAATAAAGAAATTTCTGGAATCAAAGGGAATTTCAGCGCTGGAAATCGGCTCCCTGCCGCCATTCGACACAGGCTCCTTAATACCGCTCATGACAGCGGCAGATAATATATAGGTGAGCAATCAAAAAATCAGTCAGGAAGTGTGTGTTTGGACTTTGATATGCCTGTCAGCGTTGTGTCCGGCAGTGAAAAAGAGTTGGCTGACGCCATCGCCGCAGAAATCATTGAAAAATACGAGCTGAAGCTTTTGCGGCGATATATAACCGAGCTTGGCCCGCTCCCTGACGTCGGGGACGAGATATACGCCCTCGCCGCCGGACTGCTGGAGGCCGACGACGACGAGTTAACGGACTACCGCAAAAAGCGGTGTGAGATGATAAGCGTGTCCATAGCGGAGCGCATAAAGAGCTTTAAGAGCGTAATCCCGCGCGGAGCGCTGAATTTCCTTTGCGATGACTACCGCGCGGAGCTTGCGGCCATTGCCGCGGCGGCAGCGGAGCTAATTGCCGAAGAACGCCACGGCGATATCTGCTGCCTTATCGCGGGCGAGTATATTGAGAGGCGAATGCACAGCATGGGCAGCAAGCTGATTGCCGTGCATCTTGTTATCGGCGAGGACAGCATGAGCCTTTACGATGGACATTGGACGGAGATAACCGACGAGTATTCCTCCTATATTCCGTCCGAGGACCGCAGCCGCTATACCCGCAGCGATCTTGTCCTGAGCGCTCTGGTGGATATTGCCCCGCGCAGCATCTATGTTTACGGCGGCGAAAATAACCTTAAAATGCTCCGCCGCGTTCAGCTTATGTTCAGCGGGGTTATGGTTCAGTAAAAGCGGCTCCCGTTTTGGCGGGAGCCGTTTTTACATTATTTTCAGCGAATTTTCACCGTGGCCTTAAACAAATCCCCATCCACCTCGATTTCAAGGCTGCCGCCGCAAAGCTCGGCATAACTCTTGGCAATCGCGAGGCCGAGACCGCTGCCCTCGGTGGCGCGGGATTTATCGCCGCGAACAAAGCGCTCGGTTATCTCGGAGGCGTCGAAGTTCATGGGCTCGGCGCTAATGTTCTTTATCTCCACGCTGACGCCGTTTTCTTCCTTAAGCGTTACATATACTCTTGTTCCCGTCATGGAATACTTTATGGCGTTCACCAAGAGGTTCTCGAACACGCGGGACAGCTTTTTGCCGTCGCTCTGGACGAAAATCTCCTTTTCGGGAATGGAGGGAACAAAGCGCAGACCGCTCTTTTCAATCTCGGTGTTCAGCTCGGCCAGCGACTGGCGCAGCAGCAGCGCGATGTCCAGCCGCTCGATGTCGGGAGTTTCGGCCCCGCTTTCGGCCTTGGATATATCGAACAAATCCTGCGTAAGCTTTTTCAGCCTGTCGCCCTTTCGCTTGATTATTTCGGCGTAGTCGTTGGCTTCCTTTGGAGTAAGCTCCATTGAGGAAAGCAGGTCGGCATAGCTGATTATTGAGGTGAGCGGCGTTTTGAGGTCGTGGCTGACGTTGGTTATGAGCTCGCTTTTCATGCGCTGAGCCTTGACCTCGCGCTCCACGCTCGCGCGAACGCCTTCGTTTATGCTGTTGAGCGCGTCGGCGCAGTCCTTTAGCAGAACGGTTTTGCAGCCCTCAATCTTGCGGTCGGTGTTCCCGCCGCGTATATCGAAAATGCCGGTCTTTATCTTATCCAGTTCAAAAAGATAGCGGTAAAGGAAATACACGGCTATCGGTATCAGCACGATAATCAGCGGCTCCTCCGCCAACCCCGCAAATATCATAATGAATGTGTAGAGCAAAAACAAGGCCATTACCGATATCGTGAATTTTCCGCGGCAAATAAAGAAGAACGCTCTCTTGATATTGGGAACGAGGTTTTTAAGCAGCCCCCAAGCGGCGATAAGCACTTTTTTCAGCCAGCGGAGAGCGAACCTCAAAAGCTTTGCGAGCAAGCCCCACAGAGGCTTGAATGCCATATAAATAAGGCTGCGGCTGAGGAAGGAACGGTTTTTTAGGTTCCGCACAAGCGACTGCGTTGTCGGCACAAAAGCCCCCATGCAGGCCATCGCGGCGGCCAAGGCAAGGTGCATGAAAATGCTGTCGCCGGTATCGGCGTACATTACCGCACTCGCCGCGCTGCCGACGCCAAGCCCGATGGCCGCGCCGAGTCCTATAACGGCGGTAAGCTCCACCGGAGCGCGGTCGATAAGGAGCGTATGCACGTCCTCGTCGTTTCCCCTGCGCCCCGCGACCACGAGCAGATATATCCAAAGCAGCAGCGTGAGTACGCCGAGCAGAACCGCGCTGTATACGGACTTAAGCACCTCCTCGCGGCTTTTTTCCCACTCGTGGCGCAGTTCGTCGTAATACTCCCGCCTCATGCCGACATAAATGTCGAACGAACCCCAGTCGCTGCCGCGCTGAATCCAGCGATCCTCGCTGTCCTGCCAAGTGTACTCGCCGCCCGACGCCGGGTCGGTATAGGTATATCCGCCGCCGTCAGCGAGACTGACGCGCGGCTCGTAGGCATAGTCCGTCACTAGCGCGAGCGGCCCTCTTTCGACATTGATGTTGTTCACGCTGACGCCGCCTCTGTCTATAACGGTCAGGCGGTCGCAGTATATGCCGCCGCCCGAGGACACAT
The DNA here is from genome assembly GCA_947629005.1 of uncultured Clostridia bacterium. Lineage (GTDB taxonomy): Bacteria > Bacillota > Clostridia > UMGS1883 > UMGS1883 > JAFLUQ01. The sequence continues at coordinate 40,831 of CANRCD010000001.1, read as the reverse complement.
AAAACTCGTTGCCCTGCGCGAGCAGCTCCCGTCCGGAATTACTGTCGCCATTATAGTCCATCATAACGGAATAGCGGTTGTCTTGCGCGTCAACGGCAAAAACAAAGTCGTAAACATGGCCGGGAATGTAGGTAGAAACGGTTTCAAATTCGCTCCCGTCGCTGAGCTCGATTTCACCGTCCTCCGTAAAGCGCATTGCCAGAGCGTAATCCGTCCGCGCGTCGCAGCCCGCGTTGTGGAGCGACACAAAAAGCTCGATGTATTCCGTGGGAACGACCTCAAAGGTTATGTTGCCGGTGGTCATTATCACTTCGCTGCCGTCGAGGTAAAAGCTTTGGCTGCCACTCTCGCCGCCGCCAACGCCGAGCGAGCTCCATGTGCTGCGGCTCGCGCCGTCTTCGCCGCTCGGAGCCTCAACGGGAACAGCCTCAACGGGGATAACGTCGTTTTCGCTTTCATACGCGGTAACGGCTTCGCCCTCGGGCGAAGGCGAGGTTGTTACGTCAGGGATTATCTCGGCGGGCAAAATGGTTTTTACGGCGGTCTTTGTCCAGTGGAACCAATAGGGGCTACTTTTGATATTCTCTATATAGTCGTCGCTGTTATTCATCTCCCAGCCCTCGCCCTTACCGGCGGCGAGGCCGTGGCCGCTCGCCTCGATAGCGTCAAGGGCCTCTATCTCCATATCCCGACTTTCAAGCAGCGTATCCAAAAGCTCCTGCTTCGCCTCGTAAAAGCTGTAGCTGTCCTCGAAATCATGGTCGAACTGGTAGGCCGGCCCCGTTCCCTTGAACTCCCGCCCGAGGGCACAGACTATGCCGGCGGCCCCAGAGGCGCAGGCAAGTATCAGAATAAAGGCGACCGCTTTAACGACGGCGCTTCTTATGATTTTCTTCATTTTCCGTCCCTCCTACTGAATTTTGTACCCTATCCCCCACACTACCTTGACGTAGCGCGGATCCTTGGGGTTTATCTCAATTTTTTCACGGATGTGGCGGATGTGGACGGCGATGGCGTTGTCGCTGACTGCGTAGTCCTCATTCCAGACGGAGCGGTATATCTCGTCCGCGCTGAACACCTTGCCTCGGTTCTTGCACAAGAGCTCCAGAATTTTGTACTCCATCGGCGTGAGCTTGACCTCTTTTCCGTCCACCGAGACGCTTTTCGCCTCGGTGTCGAGCGTCAGCCCGCCGATAACGATTTTATTCTCCGTTTCCACCGCCGCGCCGAGCTGCGTGTAGCGGCGGAGCTGCGATTTTGCCCTCGCCACGAGCTCGGCGGGGTTAAAAGGCTTGGTGACATAATCGTCGGCCCCCGCGGTGAGGCCGAGTATCTTATCGGCGTCCTCGCTTTTCGCGCTGAGAAGGATAACGGGTATGTTCTTGGTTTTGCGCAGGCTCATCAGCGTTTCTATTCCGTCCATCTCGGGCATCATTATGTCGAGAATTATGAGGTGGATGTTTTTCTGTACCACGGCGTCAAGCGCCTCAAGGCCGTTATATGCCTTCTCCACCTCGTAGCCCTCGGCGCGCAGGTAAATGGATATGCTTTCGACGATCTCACGGTCGTCGTCGGCGACAAGTATTGTCTGCATGGGAATTCCTCCTTTCATTGAGGATATTATAACAAATAAAACGAAAGAAAATATTCAGAGGTTTATTAAGAAAAAATTAATGTTAAAAAGGCGGCTGCGCCGCCTTTTTCTTTGAAATTTATACCTCTTCGACAGAGGCGGCTTTTTTCAGCTCCCACTGCTCGGCGTGAGCGGCCGTGCCGCCCGCGGGTATCTTTACCATCGGCGACAAACATTCCATCTCGGTATAGTTTTTGCAGGTGTAGCTTTCGCAATTGCAGCCGTTGTCGGGATAGTTTGCGCCCTCGACGAAGGCAAATTTTTTGATAAAGGCGTTTCCCTTGTTAAGATAGGCCATCCAACCGTGCTCGTTCAGCACGCCGATTTTGGCGGCAAGCTCCTTGGAGCTGTCCATCGAAACGGTGATATAGTCCTCGCCGAGAGATATGCGGCTGTCGTTCATAGGGGTATAGTCCCAGAAATTCACCCACTTATTCGGGAAAAAGCCGGTTTTGCGCTTGTTTTGCGGAATGTAGGCCACGCCCCCGCCGTTCATGACGGATATTGTCCACGGAGCGAGCTCAATGTCCCATGCGTTTTTATTGGTTATGCTGTGAATCAGACTGATGTTGCCGTCGTCGTCCATGGTCACGCCGACGGAAAGCGCGATTTGGCTCCACTCCTGCATGGGAGCGGTAAAGGTGACGGAACCGCCTTCAATTTTTACGTCGAGCTTTTTCATGCTCGGGTAATAGGTGCGCGGAAAAACCTCGGGGCTGCACCAAAGACGGTGGCCGCCTACTACCCACCACTCGTCGCCTTCGTAGGGACTGTCGGAGATGTCGTTGGTAGCGGTTTTATCAACGTCCTCAAAAAACATATTTTCCTCGCCCACAAAGCCGTAGCGAATTATGCAGGGGCCCATGTCCGCCGTGGCGATAAGCTCCTTTTCTCCGTTTGTCATACGGATGCACCTGCCATAGCTGCCGTAGGTGATTTCGGTGATTTGTACGCTCATTTCTTTTTCCTCCTGTTTAGAAACAAAGGGCCGCGCGGGCGGCCCTTTTGATTAATATACGCTTACCTGCTTCTTATCTTTGCCCTTGCGCTCAAACTTTACCTTGCCGCTGATGAGAGCAAAGAGAGTGTCGTCGCTGCCCTTGCCGACATTTACGCCGGGATGGATTTTGGTTCCGCGCTGACGTACAAGAATGTTGCCGGCAAGAACCTCCTGCCCGTCGGCGCGCTTAACGCCGAGGCGCTTGGATTCGCTGTCACGGCCGTTCTTGGTGGAGCCGACACCCTTTTTATGGGCGAACAACTGAATGTTAAGTGCGAACATCAACTTTCACTCCTCTCGAATATCAGTCTTGTCAGCCGCGCTGACAAGGAATATGTTTTCTTTATACCTTTTTGCCAGCTCACCCGCCGTAAGGAGCAAGCTGTTAAGAATCGCGTCGCAGGACGGTTCCCGCTCCGCGCCTATACGGCAGTCCACAAAGCCGTCGCTCTGCTCATAACTCACGCTTGCAAGCCTCTGAGCTTCAATGCCCTTCACCGCCATCCATAGAGCGGTGGAAGCCGCCGCGCACACTATGTCATACCCTTCCTCGGCATAACCCGCGTGTCCCTTTACGACAAGCCTTGTCACCTTACCGCCGCTGCGATAAACCGAAAATTTAATCATGGCTTACGCGTTGATGGCCGTTATCTCGACCTTTGTATAGGGCTGACGGTGACCCGTCTTGTTGCGGTAGCCCTTTTTGGGCTTCATCTTAAAGACGTAAATCTTTTTGTTCTTGCCCTGAGCAAGCACCTTGCCGCTGACGCTGGCCCCCTCCACAAGCGGAGCGCCGGCCTTGAAGCCGTCGTCGCCGGAAACGGCGAGAACCTCGTCAAAGGTAACGGTGGACTCTACCTCGGCGTCAAGCTTTTCAACGAAGATAACGTCGCCGGTCTTTACCTGATATTGCTTGCCGCCCGTCTTGATTACTGCGTACATTGTTGCACCTCCCGTTAAAACAGACTCGCTATTAAGGCGCCTTACGGTCTTTAATGCCTTTTCTACGCGGTTACTGTGGTATTTTACCATAATTCGCGCCGAATGTCAAGGGCTTTCGCAAAAAAATTTTGCAAAAAGAGAAGGGGCGGCGCGCCCCTCCCCGTATCAAATTCTAACAAATGCCTTTAGCAAACGCCGTAAGCGAGCATGGAATTGGCAACCTTGAGGAAGCCGGCAATATTCGCGCCCGCAACCAGATTGCCCTTCATACCGTACTCCTCGGCGGCCTTGGCGGAATTGTGGTAGATATTTACCATGATGTCCTTGAGCTTAGCGTCAACCTCCTCAAAGGTCCAGCTGTAACGCTGAGAGTTCTGACTCATCTCAAGAGCGCTGGTGGCTACGCCGCCGGCGTTGGCCGCCTTGGCGGGCCCGAACAGCACGCCGTTCTTCTGGAACACATGGATGGCCTCGGGGGTGGAAGGCATATTGGCGCCCTCGGCAACGGCGAAACAGCCATTGGCAACAAGCTTCTTGGCGCTCTCCTCGTTAATCTCGTTCTGAGTGGCGCAGGGAAGCGCGATATCGCACTTAACCTCCCATACGCAGCCGCCGTCAACGTACTTGGCCTCGGGATGGTAGTTGAGGTATTCCTTGATTCTGCCGCGCTTAACCTCTTTTATCTCCTTAACGGCGTCGAGGTCTACGCCCTTTTCGTCAACGATATATCCGTTGGAGTCGGAAAGAGCGATAACCGTCGCGCCAAGCTGAGTAGCCTTCTGGGTAGCGTAGATGGCGACATTGCCGCTGCCGCTGATAACTACCTTCGCGCCCTTGAAGCTCTTGCCGTTGTCGCGAAGCATTTCGTCGGTGAAGTAGCACAGACCGTAGCCGGTGGCCTCGGTTCTGGCGAGAGAGCCGCCGTAGGTGAGGCCCTTGCCCGTCAGCACGCCGACAAATTCGTTCTTAAGCCTCTTATACTGGCCGAACATATAGCCTATCTCACGGCCGCCAACGCCGATATCTCCGGCCGGAACGTCCGTATCGGCGCCGATGTGCTTGCTAAGCTCTGTCATAAAGCTCTGGCAGAAGCGCATAACCTCGGCGTCGCTCTTACCCTTGGGGTCAAAGTCGCTGCCGCCCTTGCCGCCGCCAATGGGGAGGCCGGTGAGGGAGTTTTTAAAAATCTGCTCAAAGCCGAGGAACTTGATTATTCCTTCATAAACCGAGGGATGGAAGCGAAGGCCGCCCTTGTAGGGGCCGATAGCGGAGTTAAATTGAACGCGGAAGCCGCGGTTTACCTGAACCTTGCCGTTGTCGTCAACCCAAGGTACGCGGAATTTGATGACGCGCTCGGGCTCGACAAGCATTTCAATAACGCCGCTTTCGATGTACTTGGGGTTTTTCTCAACGACGGGCTCAAGGGATTCAAGAACCTCCTCGACGGCCTGATGGAACTCGGGCTCACCCGCGTTGCGGGCCTTAACGCGCTCGAGCAGGTCAATAAGATACTGATTTTTCATGTGGATTTCCTCCTAAAACAACTTTGTTTTCGGACTCTCCGACCGGCGTCAATGCCTTGGCGGAGGTGTGCTTATGGCCGGCCCGCACCCCTTTGTGAGAGCATACCATTGCAATTAAAAATATAATACCATAAATTTCCCAAAAACGCAAGCTGTTTTTAGGGAATTTATTTTCTCTTTTATTATCTTTTTTTAAGGGTTAAAAATTATGAGCGGATTTTTTTCATTTACTTGTTCTTGAGACGTTTGTCTGACTTGGTCGCAATATACGTCCCCACGCTTTGGAAAATCTGCACCATAAGGATGAGCAACACGACCGCGGCAAGCATTATAAGATACTTATAGCGGTAATAGCCGTAGTTGATGGCAATTTTGCCAAGGCCGCCGCCGCCGAGGATGCCGCTGATGGCGCTGTAGCTGAGAATAGTGGTAATGGCGATTGTGGCGTTGGAAATAAGAGAGGGAACGCTTTCAGGTATCATAACCTTGGTTATGATTTGAAACGGCGTCGCCCCCATGCTTTGGGCCGCCTCAATAATGTTGGGGTCAATCTCGCGCAGGCTGCTTTCTGCAAGCCTTGCTATAAACGGGAACGACGCAATGACGAGCGGAACTATGGTCGCGGGCGTTCCGACAACAGTGCCCACGATGAGGCGCGTCAGCGGGAATACCATTATCATGAGTATCAAAAACGGCACCGAGCGCAAAAGATTGATAATAACGCCAATCGTCTGCATAAGCCACGCGGGCAGCGGCAGAACGCCGCCCTTTTCGCCGGCCACGAGCAGCACGCCCAAAGGCAGACCGATGATAATAGAAAACAAGGTCGCGAGAACGGTAACGTACAGCGTTTCCCACACAGCTATAGGAAACTCACCGCGGATTATTTTCCACGTTTCGGCCAAAACCTCAGGCGAAAAAAGCTTATCTATCATAGCCCTCAACCTCCTCCACAAACACATTTTCCACACTTTGCAGATACTCCGAGGCGCGCTTGACGCTCTCGGGCCCGTCGGGTATGCCGAGAAGCATACTGCCGTATACGCGGGCGTCTATTATCTTGGTCGATGCGGCTAAGATATTCGCCGCGACGCCTATGTCAATGGCCATTTGCGTTATCAGCGGCGAGCCGGCGGCCTTGGCCTCGTTGAACACGACGCGCACGACGGTTTCACCGGGGTTGAAGTGAATTCCTCCACCCTCGGGGAACACAAGGCGCTTCGCCGCGGCGGACTGAGGGCTCGAGAATATGCGCTCCACACTGCCCTCCTCCACCACGCGGCCGCCGTCGAGGATGGCGACCTTGCCGCAGACGGCCTCAACAACGCTCATCTGGTGGGTTATTATTATCACCGTAACGCCGAGCTTTTTGTTTACGTCGCGGATGAGGTCGAGTATGGAATATGTAGTCTTTGGGTCGAGGGCGCTCGTGGCCTCGTCGCAGAGCAGCACTTTCGGGTTTGTCGCGAGGGCGCGGGCAATGGCTATGCGCTGCTGCTGCCCTCCCGAAAGCTGAGCCGGATATACCTGCGCTTTGTCGGGCAGGCCGACAAGCTCCAAAAGCTCCATGGCGCGGGCCTTGGCCTCCTTGGGAGAAGCGCCTGCAAGCTCGAGCGGAAAGCATACATTCTTCAGGCAGGTGCGCTGCATAAGCAAATTGAAGCCCTGAAATATCATCGTCACACTACGGCGCACCTCGCGGAGTTCCTTATCGGTAAGCTTCGTAAGGTCGCGCCCGTCGATGAGCACCGTTCCCGAGGTGGGGCGTTCGAGCATATTTATACAGCGGACAAGCGTACTTTTACCGGCGCCGGACATTCCGATAACGCCGTATATCTCGCCGTCGTTCACCGTCAGCGACACGTCCTTGAGCGCGTCAACCGTTCCGTCCTCGGTATAAAAGGTTTTGCATAGGTTTTTCAGTTCTATCATAAGGCTCCCCCTATTGCTAAAACGCCGGCAGCCGAAGGCTGCCGGCGTTTGTTAAAATATTATTTACCGAGCGCAACGTCAAGACTCGTCTGCTTGCCGCCGTAAATGCCCATAGGTTCGACGTGAATGGGCGCAACGGAAACAATGTGGGTGCCGTTTTCGCTGTTGAAATCGTCAAGATAGGGGGTGTGCTGGAAGTAGTTGGCGTCCACCTCGCCGCTCTCAACAACGTTGTTAGGCTGAACATAGTCGGTAAATTCGCGAATATCGAGCTCAACGCCGTTTTCGGCGAGTATCTCCTTTGCCACAGCCAAAATCTCGGCGTGAGGCGCGGGAGAAGCAGCCACGGTTATTACCTCGCCGGCGATAGATGAGTAATCAATAGAGGGGTCGGTTCCGTCGGTAGGATTCTCGACAACGCTCACAACAGAGCCGCCGTATTCCTCGGCTATAAAATCTGCCACGCGGCTGCTCTCGAGAGCGGCCTTGAGGGCAAGTATCTTAGCACTGTTCTCGTTGCCCTCCTTAACGGCAAGGATATTCGCGTAGGCCGAGGAGGAGCTTTCAATGGCGAGGGAGTCCTCGACGGGATTAATGCCGGCGTCTATGGCGTAGTTGGAGTTGATGACGGCATAGTCAACGTCTTGAAGCACATTTGGAAGCTGAGCGGCCTCAACCTCGTTAAACGTAATGTTTTGGGGATTTTCAGTGATGTCGGTAACGGTGGCGGTTATGCCTGCATCGGGGTCAAGTTTGATGATGCCCTGCTCCTGAAGGAGCAAAAGGGCTCGGGCCTCGTTTGACGTATCGTTGGGAACCGCGATAGTAAGCCCCTTATCGCTTCCGGAGCAACCCGAAAAAGCGAGCAGAGCGGCCGCCGAAGCAGCGGCAATAAACCTTGATGTTATTTTCTTCATTTTGTTTACCTTCTTTCAAAAAATATGTTTGCGACTCGCGCTATGTATGTTAAAAATTATAGCACTGTCCCCTCTTTTTGTCAAGGATTTTTTGCCGCGTCTTTAACATACTATTCCTATAGGTTGAAGATATTATACAACTCTTTCCTCTGTTTGTCAAGAGTTTTTTGAAAAAAAGCGTTTTATTTTCTTGAGCGGGCAAAAAAGCGGCGCGCCAAAAAGACGCGCCGCCCATGTCAATCACTTATTTGTACATTTAATGCCTTTTTAACTCAGGCTTTTTTCGCAGCCGCTTTTTTTGCGGTGGGCAAGTCCTCCTTAACGGGCTCGGCCTTTACGGGAGCGGCTGCCTCGGCCTTCTTTTCGGGCTCGGCCTTGGCGGCCTTTTTAGCGGAAGGCTTTTTCTCCGCGGGCTTCTTATCGGCGGCTGCCGTTCTTTTTCTGGGAGCGGGAACGCTCTCCACAAGAGCCTTAAGCTCAAGCGCCTTGCCAACGTCGCCGTCAATCTTAAGCTGACCGTCGGCATAAGCGGTCTCGGGCTTAAGAGCTCCGGTAGCGATCTTGATAAAGGTATCGGCGTCGGCCTCAAGGCGGGCGTCGTTATCGTAGTAGTTGTACGGCTCGATATTCACGTTGCCGTCCTTAACCTCAATGTAGAACTTGCCTTCGCCCTCACCGACAATGTCAAATTCAAAAGCGACGTTGCCGCTCACGGCCTTAGCCTTAGCCTTGGAAAGCGCCTTTTTAACAGTTTCGAAAATTTCCTGATAAGTCATTGGATATTCCTCCTATGCACTTTAAGATAGTATAAATTATACATTATGTTTTTCTGCGCGTCAATGATAAATATGCACAAATTTCCATACAAAAATTATAATAATTTACATAAGTTTGGTAGTTCCGCCATAAACTGTGCCCTGCGCTCCGTCAATAGTGACAACGGTTCCGCTCTTTAGCAGCTTGGTGGCGTTCTTCGCGCCCACAAGCGCCGGTATGTCCAAAGCGAGTCCCACAATGCTGGCGTGGCAGCCTACGCCGTCCTCCTCGCATATTATGCCGGAGGAACGCTTGATTATCGGCAGCATGGAGTTAGTAGTCTTTGGCACGCAAAGTATCATTCCGTCGCGGAAACCGGCCATATCGGCTTCGGGGTTCGAGGTCACAAACAGCTCGCCGCTTACATTGAGCTTATTAGCGCAGACGCCTTGCACAAGCACATCGCCCACAAGATGAACCTTTAGTATATTTGTCGTGCCGCTGACGCCAACCGGAGCTCCGCCTGTTATCACCACAACATCGCCGTCGGACACAATACCTGTGGCCTTGGCAATATCAACCGCATAGTCAAACAGCTCGTCAATCGAGGCGCACAGCTTGCTTTTCGCAGGGATTATGCCCCACGAGAGCGCGAGCTGACGGTAGTTTCTCTCGCTGGTAGTAGGCGCGATGATAGGGCAGCTCGGGCGAAACTTACTTATCATTCTGGCGGTGTAGCCCGCCTGCGTTACGGTGATTATGGCCGCCGCGCCGAGATCCACAGCCGTCGTACAGGTAGCATGACTGATAGCGTTTGTGATGGATATCTCGCTGCCCTCTGTGTTTTCCACAAACAGAGTCTTATAGTCGATTGATTCCTCAGTGGTTTTGGCTATCTTGGCCATGGTAGTGACAGCTTCGACGGGGTGCTTACCGGCGGCGGTCTCGCCGCTGAGCATTATTGCGCTGGTGCCGTCATAAATGGCGTTGGCAATGTCGGTAACCTCGGCCCTTGTGGGGCGGGGATTAACTATCATGGATTCAAGCATCTGCGTGGCGGTGATTGAAATCTTTCCCGCGGCACAGCACTTTTTGATGAGCATCTTCTGAATTCTTGGCAGCTCCTCCATCGCTATCTCAACGCCCATGTCGCCGCGGGCGACCATGACGCCGTCGGCCACGTTCAGTATCTCGTCAATATGATCGACGCCCTCTCGGTTCTCTATTTTGGCGATTATCATAATGTCGTCGCCGCCGTGATCCTCAAGTATTTTCCTGATTTCAAGCACATCAAAGGCATTGCGCACGAAAGAGGCCGCGATAAAGTCTACGCCCTGCTCAACGCCGAAAACAATGTCGCTCCTATCGCCCTCGTTCATATAGGGCATCTCAATGTGGGTGTCGGGCAGGTTTATACTCTTGCGGTTGCGCAGCGTTCCGCCGTTGATTACTTTACATATAATGTCAGGCTTCCTGATATTCTGAACCTCAAGCTCGATAAGTCCGTCGTCGATTAAAATGCGGCTGCCTATTTTAAGCTCATCGGGCAACGCCGGATAGGTTACGCCGGCACGCTCGCCGTCGCCCTCCACGTCGTCGGTCGTCAGGATATACTGACCGCCGGTAACGAGTTCGGCGCTGCCTCCCTTAAAGGTTTTGACACGTATTTCGGGGCCTTTGGTGTCAAGCATGATGGCGACCGGAAGATTAAGCTCCTCGCGCATTTGCTTTACGGCGTTCATGCGAACAAGGTGGTCATCATGTGTGCCGTGCGAAAAGTTCAGCCTCGCCACATTCATGCCGCGAAGCATCAGTTTTTTCAGCACTGCCGGATCGTCCGTGGCAGGGCCAAGCGTGCAGACGATTTTTGTTCTACGCATAGAATTTCCCGTCCTCTTTATATTTTCCTGATATTTATATTTTTATGCTAATTGTTTTGCCGCACATAATCGCTGTAAACGTAACCCACACGGCCGTTATATTCAATTTTATAAAAGCCGTGCTCCATTTCGCCAAGATACGTTACCTCTGCGCCTGCGGGCACAACGTCGATAACCTCGCTGTCAGTAGTGGGCTCGGGCCGGAGGTTGACGCCGGTCAGCACAAACAGGGAATCGCCGTCGCTGACAGCCTCGACAGGTACGTCCTTATGTTCTTCGTCGCCTGAGCTGCCGCCGTCCTTATCGTCGCTGCCGCTACCTTCGTTCTTATCGCCGTCGCTGTCCTTATCCTTGCTGTCGTCGTCGCCGCTGTCCTCGTCGTCCTCCTTATCCTTCTCATCATCTTCACCATCCGGCCGGCTGATGGGAATATCCTCCTCCGCACCAGTCATCTGCCTTGTGATGGAATAAAGGCTGTCCTGCTGAGCGTCGGTAAGAGTGAGCTGGCTTATCTCCTGAACCATGGTACGCGCCCGCTCATAGTCGCCGGCGTTGACGACGCCGCTCAGGGCCTTGATACGCTCATCGGCATACTTGCCGCTGGTGAGCTTACTGTAGAGCTTATCCATATCATCGCGGATAGCGAGCGAGCTATAATCGTATATACAGTCGTCGAGAATTTCAAGACCCGCGGCAAAATCCTCAGATTTAAGACATGCGGAGGCGTCGATATAAGCGTTGATTATACTCAGCGCCCTTTCGTCCTCTTCACCCGCCTCCCCACGTTCAATGGCGAAGGTGTAAAGCCTTTTCGCGCGCTCGTAATTGCCCATATCCATTGCCTTTTCAGCCAGCTTTATGTTCTGACTTTTTGCCTCGCAGGTGACAAGCGCCACGGCCGCCGCCGTCAACGCGACAAGCAGCGCCGCTATCAGCGCAATAGCTTTTTTCATAATGGAGCCCTCCATTTGTGTCAATTAGCGATTATTATTCTATTTATTTTCATTTTACCACGTTTTTACTCATTTGTCAAATATATTTTTTAACCCGCCGGATCGCAAAAGCCGCAGGGCCTGTAGCCTGAATTTAGAGCCTCCTCAAGGGAATAAAAGTTTATACGGTTATGCTCGGCGGGAAGCGATCGGCAGGTGGGCAGATGATATACTCCGCTCGAAATGTTGCCGATATACATAGGCGCTTCGCCGCTGTTTTCACCCGAGGCGGCCTGCGCTGCCCCGTCCTTTTCAGTTTCGATGGCTATGGCCTCGCCGTCGCTGCGGAAAATCACCGTGCCGCACTTATCGGTGCGGTAAATCACCGCGTTCACGTCGCTCAGGCGCGAGAGCGTCGCATCGTGAGGATGTCCGTAACGGGAGTTATTCTCTGTAGAAATGACCGCGTAGGCCGGCGATACCGCTCTCAGGAAGGCGTAGCCCGACGAGCCCGCGCTGCCGTGGTGGCCCACCTTCAGCACGGTAGCCCCGACATTTGCGCCGCTTTCAAGCATATCGTTTTCCTCAGCGGTTTCAGCGTCGCCGGTAAAGAGAAACGAAACATTGCCGTAATCTAAACGAAATACGAGCGAGTTGTCGTTCTCCTCCTCGGAAAACCGCGTTGGCCCAAGGAAAACGGCCTTTGCGCCGCCCACGGTGAAGCTGTCGCCCACAGACGGAACTACCAGCGGAATCCCGCTGCTGTCAAGCTTTCTTTTTAGGCTGATGAAAAAGCCGTTGTCGGACTCTTCTACCGGCGAATACACATCGCCCGCGCCCGCGGCCGACAGCGCCGCCTGAAGCCCGCCGATATGGTCCTCATGAGGGTGAGTGGCCACAATGTGGTTAATATATGTGACCGAATGGTCGCGGAGGTAGGAATAGAGCAGCGATGAGTCCTCGCGGTTGCCGCCGTCAACGAGCAGGGTTTCGCCCTCGCATATAACAAGGGCGCAGTCGGCCTGACCCACGTCCAAAAAGTGTACCTCAAGGGGAAAACCCTCGGCCGTGGGCGCGGGTTTATTCTCCAAACTGCCGGTTATCAAGACGAGCAGCGCCGCAAGTACAACGGCTACTCCCATCAAAGTCCATGTTTTTTTCATTGTTCGCTTCCCGCCTTTGCGAGCCTTTTCCATCCGCCGGAGCGGTAAAAGCCCACGGAAATAAGAGTCGAGATTATCCATCCCACGGGCCACGCAAGCCATATACCCACCTCATCCCAGAAGGCCGAGAAAACATAGCACAGCACAACTCGGAGGATAAGGTCCACGAAGGTCGCCGTAGTGAAGGCGTAAATTGCTCCGCTGCCGCGAAGGATACCGTCGCAGACTATTTTTACGCCCACAAAAAAGTAAAACGGCGCGATTATGAGCAGCATCGTCCGCCCCACGTCTATTATGGTCGAATCGCCGCTCTTGTCGAAAAGGCTCATCAGCGGCTTACCAAAGGCGGTAAAAGCGATAACAAAGGGCGCGGCGGTAATAAAAATGATTTTTACGCCCGCCCTGAGCCCCTCCGACACACGGTCAATAAGGCCGCGGCCCATATTCTGAGCCGTGTAGGACGAAACCGCGCCGCTCATGGTGGTGAAGCAGGTAATCGCAAAGGTATTTAGCTTAATCGCCGCGCCGTACCCCGCGATAACGTCCACGCCAAAATAGTTTACGCGGGCCTGAATGAACAAATTTCCCACGGAAACAAAGCTGTTCTGGAGTATGCTCGGAACGGCTATAACAAGTATCGAGCGCAGAGCGGCGAAGGAAAAACGGCTGTACCGCTCGCCGGACGCCATGGCCGCCAGCCTCTTTGCAAGGAGCGCCGAGGCCGCCAACGCGCTGACGCCCTGAGCAATCAGCGTAGCCCACGCCGCCCCGCCTACGCCGAGGCCGAGTCCCGCGACAAAAGCAATGTCAAGCGCGATATTTAGCAGGGACGAAAAAATCAGCAGCCACAGCGGCGTTCTGCTGTCGCCCATAGCGGTAAACACGCCGTTATCAATGTTATAAACAAAGAGAAACACAAGTCCGAGGCAGTAAATGTTAAGATACAGCAGCGAATCGGCAAATATTCCGGCGTGAGTGTCGAGCAGCCTAAGCACAGGCGACGAAAACGCAAGCCCCGCAACGGTGAGGACAAGGCTCACCGCAAGAGTGAAAATGATGGAGGTGGAGGCGGCGGTTTTCATCTTGGCGTGCTCTCCCCCGCCGAAAAGCCGTGAAATTACAACGCCCGCGCCCGCGCTGAAGCCCGTGGATACGGCAATGAAAATCATAGTCAGCGGATACGAGGCGCTGACCGCGGCAAGGGCGTCTCCGCCGACAAACTTGCCGACGATAACGCTGTCGGCTATGCTGTAAAGCTGCTGAAAGGCTACGCTCAGCAGCATCGGCAGGGCAAAGCTCCAAAGCACCGTCTCTGGCCTGCCGACCGTCAAATCCCTGTTGTTCAACTGAACGACACTTCCTTAAATCCTTTTTAACATAATTCTGACCGAAGCTCCGTCCCCAAAGGGAAAGACTATGTCAATTCCGCGGTTCATGAGCATATCGCCCCTATATTCGGCTTCGCCCGCGCGGTACCTTGCCTCGGGGTCGAGCCCTTTAAGCCGCAGGCGCAGCGGGGCACTGTTGGGCCTGAACAAAGCGCGCATTACAAACACAAAAGCGCGGCTTTTATCCTTTTCAACGCTCATCCAGCCGCCGGTATTACCCGAAAATGGGTCAAGCAGACGGTAAAAATCACCGAAAGCCACAAGGCCTCTCAGTTCTCGGCAGAGGGCGGTCTGACGCTTTATCTCCTCGCGGTCCTCCATGCCGAGCTTTGTTATGTCGAGCTCATAGCCAAAATTGCAGCTCATAGAAACAGCCCCGCGGGTATCCATAGAGTTCCTGCGGCCAGTGTGCTGATTGGGGCTTTCCGTAACGTGGCTGCCCATTGCCAAAGGCGGGTAGCCGAAAGAGGTGCCGTACTGTATGTAGAGACGCTCCAAGGGGTCGGTGTCGTCGCTGGTCCATATCTGCGGCATATAGCAGAGTATGCCCGCGTCAAAGCGGCCTCCGCCGCCGCTGCACCCCTCGAAAAGCACGTTCGGGTGCGAGGAAGTCACGGCCTCCATCACCTCGTACAAGCCGAGGGTGTATTCATAATTGAAACCTTCACGCGGCATATCGGTTATGTAGCGGTTCATATCCCATTTTACATACTCTATATTAGCGCTGTCGAGCATCGAGCAGACCGCGTTAATCACATACTTCCGCACCTCGGGGCGCGTCAGGTCGAGCACAAGCTGACTGCGTATCAGCGCGGGGCTCCGCTGCGCGCGCACCGCCCAGTCGGGGTGGGCGCGGTAAAGATCGCTGTCGGGACTGACCATCTCGGGCTCGAACCAGAGGCCGAATTTAAGGCCGAGGGCGTTGACCTTTTCCGCGAGACCTCCAATGCCGGAAGGTATCTTGCTTTTATTTACAACCCAGTCGCCGAGTGAGCGGCGGTCGTTGTCGCGTTTGCCGAACCATCCGTCGTCGAGGACAAAGAGCTCTATCCCAAGTTCAGCCGCAAGGGAAGCGATGGACATGAGCTTTTCCTCGTCAAAGTCCATGTATGTGGCTTCCCAGTTGTTTATAAGAATGGGCCGCTCGCGCCTGCTCCACTCCCCGCGGCAGATTTTATCGCGTATAAAGTCATGATAGGCTCGGGACAATGAGCCCAGCCCGCAGCCGTAGGCAAGAACACATTCCGGTGATGTAAAGGTTTCTCCCTTTACAAGCGTTTTTCGGAAGCCGAAGGGGTTAATTCCCTGATGTACGCGGGTGCGTCCGCGCTGGTCAACCTCGATTTCCGTGGCATGATCGCCGCTGTATACGAGCATAAAGCCGTAGCAATCGCCGTGCTCCTCATCCGCTCCCCTCTCCTTAATTATCACAAAGGGGTTTATTTGGTGTCCGCTGCCGCCGCGGGCGTTGCCTATATGGTATACGCCCTGCGTCAGAGTGTTGAATGCGGGGCGCCTCTCCCTGCCCCAAGAGCCAGCGAAGTGCATTTCCTCATAGTCCGAGCCCGAAAAGGCGAGCGAAGCGGAATAGGCCGCGCCGAGTGTCAACGGAGCGTCGGCGAGATTGGTTATTTCAGTGCGGCGGCAGAGCGCCCCCTCGCCGGTATAAACGCTGTAATACAAGCGAACCTCAACACCAAGCAGCTCATCCTCGGCGGTTATAACAAGGGTTTCGGCCCCGTCCGCCACCGCGGAGGGCAGCCCCTTAGGAGCGGGCTTGCCCGAAATTATTTCATAGGACCTATACTTAAGAACCGGCTGCCTGTCGGCCATAAGCGCGGGCGTACCAAGGTCGGTATGGCCGTAGCAGGGATACTCGGTGCGCAGCTCATCCACGCAGACTCCGTCCTCGCCCGCCGCCTGGAAGCAGTACCAGCCGCGTCCTTCCTCGCAGTAAGGTTCAGGCGAGATCTGCGCGCCGAAGTAATCATGCAGGATATAGCCCTCGCCGCTTATCCTTATAACATAGCTGAAACCCTTCCCCGAGAGAAAAAACATATTTTTACGTTTAACTATCATTTTGTCCCTCCATATAAGTTTGGGGCTGCCGTTCGGCAACCCCTCCGCAGCGGCACCGCCGCCTGTTTTTTTATTGTACGGGTAATTTCTGCTGGCCTATAACGCCCAGCACAGGCGCGCCGATAATACCGGAGAGCTCTTCCTCGGAATCGATTTTGGTATCAAGCAGCTCGCGCACAACAACGGCCGCCGCCGCAATGAGCGCTCCAATCACAAAGCCCACCGCCACCCGCTTGGGCATCGAGGGCGCGTATGGCTCTACCGGAGCCTCGGCGGCGTCAATAATATAGGCCGAGCTGCCGGGGGCGATTTTAGTTATCTCCGTAATGCCGGTAGTCGCCGTGGCGTTGGCCAGAACAGCGCAATGCTCGGCCACCGGAGCCGAAACGGCGATACGGAGCACGGCAGTGTCCTCTATCTGCTGAGTGGTTATAAATCGCGAAATCTGCTTCGCGTTATAGGGCAGCCCGCTGGCCTCAGCCACCTTATCAAGGACGGCGTTGGTAAGAATAAGCGAGCTGTAAACCGGCACAAGCTGCTTTGACGCGTCCACATCAACAATATTGACGGAATTGCGGCTCGTATCATAAGCTACTCTGTTACTGATATATACCACGGCCTCGGCGCGGTACATCGGAACCGAGAAAAAGTGAGTGAATATAAGCATAAGAAACGCGCATACCACTGCCGAGGCAGCCACGGCGGGCCAATATTTTCTCAGCGCGCGCAGCAGCTTCATTATATCCAATTCATAATTTTCTTCCAAAAAAAAGCCTCCCGTCCATTCTGTCATTATACCACGGATAGTATTATAGCATAAAATATCTCGAAAAGCAACCTTTTTTAGGAATTTTTTTGCGGATAGACGAGCGGCGCAAAAGGCGCGTCCCAAACAGGACGCGCACAAGGCTTATTTTAACATATCCGCAATGTCCAATACAAGGCGTTCGCTCTTTTCCCAGCCAAGGCAGGGGTCGGTAATGGATTTGCCGTATACGCCTTCTTCCACCTTCTGGCAGCCGTCCACGATATAGCTCTCAATCATAAGGCCCTTAATAAATTTCTTCATATCAGGATTATAGTTACGGCTGTTCATTACCTCCTTGCTGATACGTATCTGCTCGAGGTAACGCTTGTCAGAGTTGGCGTGGTTAGTATCAATGATGACAGCCATGTTTTCAAGGCCCTTTTTCGCGTACATTTCGTAAAGCCTTGTAAGGTCCTCATAATGATAATTGGGCACCGACTGACCATGCTTGTTGCTGCTGCCTCGAAGTATCGCATGAGAAAGCGGGTTGCCGTGACTGTAGCACTCCCAGCCGCGGTAAAGGAAAGTGTGCCGGCTCTGAGCTGCAACGATGGCGTTGAGCATAATCGAAAAATCGCCGCCGGTAGGGTTTTTCATTCCCACGGGAATATCAAGCCCGCTGGCTGTAAGGCGGTGCTGCTGATTCTCGACGCTGCGCGCGCCGACAGCTACATACGAGAGCAGGTCGGAAAGGTAGCGGTGGTTTTCGGGATATAGCATTTCGTCGGCACAGGTGAGGCCGGTCTCGCTTACAGCGCGTGTATGGAGCCGGCGCACTGCGATTATACCTTCAAGCATATCGGGCTTCTGCGAGGGATCGGGCTGGTGAACCATGCCCTTGTAGCCCTGACCGGTGGTACGGGGCTTATTGGTATAGATTCTCGGTACGATGACAATTTTGTCCTTGACCTTCTCCTGAAGGCCCGTTAAACGGGACACGTAATCCAGCACCGAATCCTCATGGTCGGCCGAGCATGGGCCGATGACAACGAGAAACTTGTCACTTTCGCCGGTAAATATAGCCTTTATCTCAGCGTCGCGGCGCTGCTTAACGGCTTTTATTTCGTCGGTCAATGGGAACTGCTCCTTAATCTCGGCAGGTATGGGCAGTTTCCTCAGGAAATCCATATTCATTGTAATACACCTCTTTTTGCATTGTCATTAGAATACCATAAAAAACTGAAAATGTCAATAAAAAATTTTTCTCTTAATTACTCTAAAAAAGATCTCTCCTTGTGTCATAGTATTCATGACAGGTAGATTTATTTCTGTGAGTTTGTGTTCCAACTATACTATAAAAAAGGTTTCTATTCGCTACTCTTTTTTGCCTAATAAATATTGTGATATTTGTTTTCGACATTTAGACATATTTATTAGAACTATATGTAACATATGTATTGTAAATATATACAAGCCGCCGTACGCCATCCGGCAGAAAAGCCTTGACAGTCCGCCGCGGCGGTGGTATAATACTTTTATACGTTTTACCACAAAAGCATGATAAAACCAAAAAGAAAGGCGGAAGTGAATATGCCTCTTTTCGGCGGAAGCATAAACAAGCCGGGCCCGGGAGTACGCAAGGACGAGGCCGAAAAAACCGGCCTTGCCCGCTATTTTGACATTTTGGGCAGAAGGTTCTGGAAAATAATCGCGCTGAACTTTGTCTATTTTATTTTTTCGCTTATCCCCATAATACTGATGTGGGTGGTATGTATTTTCTCTATGACATGGACTGTCAGCCTAAAAATGAGTCCGGCCGAGGTTACCGATTGGGCCAATAACGGCGGTACGCTTATGATAGGCGTTATGACGCTCATCATCTACGCCTGCTGCGGCGGCGGTCCGGCGGCCTGCGGCATGGCGAACGTGCTCAGGAAGTATGTCAGCGATACTCACGCTTGGGTGTGGCAGGATTTTTGGGACAGCTTCAAGGAAAACTTCGCTCAAGGCGTTATCGCATACGTTATTGACTGCTTAACCGTGGGCGTTCTCATTATGAATTTTGGCTTTTACAACGCTCAGCAGGGAATTATGAGCGCAGTTTTAAGGGGCCTCTTGACGCTTGTAACTGTTATATGGGGTTTTATGCACGTCTACATATATCCGATAATGGCGTCGTTCAGGCTTCGCCTGCGCGATGTGTATAAAAACGCTTTCATAATGACGATAGGAAAACTGCCGCAGACGGCGGCGGCCTTTATACTCGGCTTTGTAATCGCCTTCGCGATAATATATTTCGGCGTGGCCTTTATGTATTTTGTTCTCCTGATACCGATAATCCTTTTCGGCTTTCTGGAATATACACGCCTTTCGATAGTTTATCCGCTGATGGTGAAATACATGGCCGAGCCGGAAAAAACCGAGCCGGAAAAATATGGCGAGGCCGTGTTCAATGACGACGGGATGGACAAGCAATGAGCCGCCGAAGCTTCATAAAGGGGGCTGCCATACTTTCGGCGGCTTCGCTTATCGCCAAGGCGCTGAGCGCGGTGTTCAAAATCCCGCTGGACCGCTGGTTTATCGGCCCCGAGGGTATAGCGGTCTACCAAAACGCCTATACTATCTATAACTGGCTGTTTGCCGTGGCCGCGACGGGAATACCGCTGGCTGTCAGCAATATGGTTGCCGACAGCAGCGAGGACGAGGCGGCGGAGATACGCTCGTCGGCCATGTGGCTTGTCACGGCTCTCTGCGCTGTGGCGGCGGCCGGACTGTTCATTTTCGCAAGGCCTCTTGCCGTGTGGATAGCCGGAGGGGGCGACGGTCAGGCCGCCCTTGCCATAAGAGTAATGTCGGTCGGGGTGCTGTTCCTAGGCGTAGGCAGCGCGTACAAGGGCTATTTTCAAGGCCGCGGGGACATGACGCCGTCGGCCGTGAGTCAGGTTGCGGACAGTCTGCTTAAGGCCTGCGTTGGCCTTGGCGTCTGCGCGCTTCTTGTCCCGAAGGGGATAGAAGTGGCCGCCGCCGGAGCTATGAGCGGCGTGACCGCCGGAAGCGCGGTGTGCGCGGCCATACTCGTTATAATGGGAAAAAAGCGAATCGCGGTATACCGCGGGCCGAGCCTCGGTCGGGCAAAAAAAATAGCGGCCTTTGCCATCCCCGTAACGCTGGGTGCTTCTGGCTTTTCCTGCGTAATGCTGGCCGATAATTTTACTGTGCAGAAGATACTTGTCTCCTGCGGCAGTTCCGTCAGCGCCGCGACAGAGCTTTTCGGCCATCTGACACGCGCCTTTATGATTTATAATCTGCCCGCGACGCTGATTGCCGCCGTTACCGTCAGCGTAGCTCCTGCCTGCGCCGAAGCTGACCGTGCGGGCGACAGCGCCCTGATGCGTAAAAACGCTGACTCGGCGGCGGCCATGCTTTCGCTTGTGTCTGCGCCCTGCCTGTTCGGCTGCGCGTTCTTCTCCGATGACATACTCCGCTTCCTGTACGGCGGCGAGGTGCACGGCGATGTGCTGGCCCTTGTGGGGATTTTGATGCTCCTGATACCCTTTACCCAAGTGGTTTCGGGAATACTTCAGGCCACGGGCTGCGTGTGGCCGCCGATTGCGGTTCTGGGCGCGACAACGCTTATAAAGCTTGCGCTGAATTTTGTTCTTGTCCCGCTGATGGGCGTTTCCGGCGCCGCCCTTGCAACTGTCGCCGCTTATTTCATGTGCTGCACGGCCCTTGTACGGCTGTTTCGCCTGAGAATGGGCTTCGGTCTGCGGGCGGGGACGTTTATATTTCCGCTGCTTGCGGCAGCGTTTGCGGGCCTCGTCGGCAGGGCGATCTGTTCGGGCGCGGGCGGCGGCAGCCTCGGCTTCCTTATCGGGGGCGGGGTTATGGCCGCCGTATATGCCCTTACAATGCTCGTCATTGTTATAGCCGCAAAAAAACAAAGGATGTGAGAGAAAATGGAAAATGAAACAAAAAAACGCGATTTTTACGATTTCTGCGCCATAATCGAAATGCTCCGCGCTCCGGACGGCTGCCCGTGGGACAGGAAGCAGACCCACGCCTCGCTAAAGAAGTACATGATAGAGGAAGCCTACGAGGCCGCCGAGGCGCTTGAAAGCGGCGACGGGACGAAGATGGCGGACGAGCTTGGCGACGTGCTGCTGCAGGTCGTGCTGAACGCTCAGATAGGCAAGGAAAGCGGCGAGTTCACCATCGACGATGTGACCGAGGCCGTCTGCAAAAAGATGGTCGCGCGCCATCCGCACATTTTCGGCGGCGTTAAGGCTGATACTTCGGCAGAGGTTCTAAACAACTGGGAGGAGATAAAGCGCAGGGAGCGCGGCGGGAAATCCGTCGGCGGAACGATGGACGATGTCAGCCTCGCGCTGCCCGCTTTGACCCGCGCCGAAAAAATATACAAAAAAGCAATCAGGGCGGGGTTCGATACCCCGTTCGACGACGGCTCAAACGGCATTGGACTGTTCAAGGAAACAGCCCGCCTTGTGGCTCTGGGCCTTGATCCGGAGGAGGAGCTGAGAAAAACTTTGTTAGATTTTATAAATTTTTTCAAAAAATTTGAAGAAAATACTTGAAATTAATAGTTTTATGTGCTACAATGATTTTGTTAAGAGTTTGTTACAACTCGAAAAAATAAAATAAGGAGGGGGGTAAAATCATGAACAAGTCCACTTTGGTTGCCACTATGGCTGAAAAGGCCGGTCTCACTAAGAAGGATTCAGAGAAGGCCCTTGCTGCTTTCATTGAAACCGTTGAGGACGCTCTTAAGAAAGGTGACAAGGTTCAGCTTGTTGGCTTTGGTACCTTTGAGGTACGTAAGAGGGCTGCCCGCGAGGGTAAGAATCCCCGCACCGGCGACACTATCAAGATTGCCGCTTCTAAGGTTCCTGCCTTCAAGGCCGGACAGGCATTTAAGGATGGCTTAAAGTAATTTCGCGATAACGAAAAAGCCGCTCCTTACGGGGCGGCTTTTTCGTTATCGCGCGTTAAACGATAATCCCTATAGCTTTGCTTATATTCTCAACAATTACGCTTTTAGGTTCGCCGCCGAACTCGCCGTCCAGTGTCCATGGCACAGCCTCGGCGCACTCGAAGCGCACCCTGTCGGTTTTGAAATTGATAAAGCTTTTTGAGCCCGCGTCCTGAAGCAACGCGTCGGCTATCATGCTTTGTACGTCGGCCATACTTTTTGGCGCTCTAACCAGCAGCGTCTCAAACAGTCCGTCGTTTATGGAAAAGGCCATTTCGGAAGGCAGCTTCATGCCGCCTACCTGCAGCGTGTTGCTGACCATACCAAACAGGAAGTCGTCCTCTATTGTCCTGTCGCCAAAGCTGACCTTCAGCCTGTACGGTCTTATGCTGCCCACCTGCTTTATCCCCTCAAGGATATAGGCCGTGTGACCAAGAAGGTTTTTCACCTGCTGAGGCGCGGTGTATGAGACTGAGGTAAAGGCCCCGAAGGCGGCAACGTAGGTAAAGTATTTGTCCGCGAAGGCGCCAATGTCGCAGCGCAGAGGTATACCGTGAACTATCATCTCGGCGGCCTCGGTCATGTCCTTGGATATGCCGATGGTGGAAGCAAAATCATTTGTGCTTCCGGCGGGTATGTACCCAAGAGGCGGCCTTTCGTCCGGCCCGAAAGACATGAGGCCGGTCACGGCTTCGCAAAGGGTGCCGTCGCCGCCGCTGCACACCACAAGGTCATGCAGGCGGCCGTATTCCCTTATAACTCCGGCGGCGTCCCCTCGGGACAATGTGGGCCGTGCTGTAACAAGGTATCCCGCCTTTGTGAAAATGTCAATAATTTTTGAAAGATATCCCGTTATCTGAGCCTTACCGGCCAGAGGGTTATACACAAAAAGCAGTTTTTTCGGCATATTAATTCTCCTTGTAAAGGTATAAATTAATTATACTTTCAATTTTCTGTTTTGTCAAGGGTTTACTTATGTGAGGAGGTGACGTTTTGGAAATTCCGGAAAATATCTCTTTTATAATATCCCGCCTCGAGGCGGCAGGCTTTGCGGCCTACGCCGTGGGCGGCTGCGTGCGCGACCGTCTGCTCGGGCGGGAGCCCAAGGACTGGGACGTGTGTACCTCTGCCGAGCCGGCCGCCGTAAAGGGTGTTTTTCCCGATGTTAAAATCCTTGATACCGGAATAAAGCATGGCACTGTAACGCTGCTGCTGGACGGAGGGGTGGAGGTGACGACCTTTCGGGTTGACGGCAAGTATAGGGACAGCCGCCGCCCCGAAAGCGTAAGCTTCACGCCGAACCTTATGGCCGACCTCGCCCGCAGGGATTTCACTGTCAACGCAATGGCCTATAGTTGTCGTACGGGTATTATTGACCCCTTCGGCGGGCGGGAGGACCTTGCCGCAGGAATAATACGGACCGTGGGCGCGGCGGAGGAGCGATTTGGCGAGGACGCGCTCCGCATACTCCGCGCACTGCGCTTTTCGGTGACGCTGGGCTTTGAAATTGCACCCGAGACCTCCGCGGCAATGCTTGGTCTGCGCCATAATCTCGGCCGGATTTCCGCCGAAAGAGTACGTGCGGAGCTTGTGAAAGCCCTGATTGGTGGAAAGGTAAAGCCGCAATTCATGCGCCTTCGTGAGGTGGTGGCAGAAATAATCCCCGAGCTCAGGCCTTGCTTTGGTTTTGAGCAGCGCACAGTTCATCACCGCTACGACGTATATGAACATATCCTTACGGCGGTTGATAGCTGCGAAAGCCGCGAGCCGGCGGTAAAGATGGCGCTGCTCCTTCACGATATTATGAAGCCCGCCATGTATAAGTTCAAAAACGGTTCCGCCCACTTCAAGGGCCATCCCGCAGCGGGAGCAAAAAAGGCCGCCGATATCATGCGGCGGCTCAAATTTGACAATAAATCAATCGCCCTTGCGGAAAAGCTCGTCCGCTTTCACGACGTCAGGCTAAGGGGCGGCCTGCCGCAGATTTTGAAGCTGACGCGGCTCGTTGGCGACGACGATATGCCGCTCCTTTTCGCCGTCATGCGGGCTGACACGCTGGCCCAGTCGGAGTACAGGCGCGCTGAAAAGCTGGCGCTTATCGACGCGGGAGAGGCCAATTACCGCTTTGCCTTGGCGCATGACCTGTGCCGCAGCCTTTCGGGTCTCGCGATAGGGGGCGCGGACGCGGCCGAACTTGGTCTTTCGGGCCGTGAAATCGGCGCGGCGCTTAACTGTTGCCTTAACGCAGTTATGAACGGAAAAATCAAAAACGAACGAGCCGCGCTGCTCGACTGCGCGGCAGAGCTGAAAAAGCGCTGGCATAATTTGTAGGGACACACACCTCGCGCACAAAAAAAGGATGCCCATAGTCCCCCATAATACGGCAAAAGCAGACGAAAACCGTCTGCTTTTTTGTGTAGTGCGCGCACTTCCGTATTTTGTTGATCGATAAACATAAATTTATCTATTACTTCTTCTTCGGTTTTGGTGTTGGCAGTTCCTCATACATGGCATTAAACAAGCCTGTCAGAAACTCCCTGTTGTCAACTTCGTCTACCAGCAGCATTTCTTTTGCACCTTCATAGGGTAATTCCAAAGGGGCGGTTGGCATTAGTTTGATTGCTGATTCTACCGGCTTTACAAGTAATCGGTCATCATATATCCCGCCGACGATTTTCTCTTTATAATACAGGATATATTCGCCCATCATCGCTCTGTAAGCGATATCTTCCAATTCTGATAACTGCCCTAAAATAAATTCCAAATACGCTTTGCTTGACGCCATGTTTCATTCACCACCGAATCCCGATTTTTCACTGTGTCAGTCATATCAGTATGCCCCTTTTGGCATCCATTTTTAAATCACACCCGCACCCTTCCTTCGAGGATGTTTTTATAGTCGGCAAGGTTTTGCCTTAAAAGCTCCGGCGTGTCAAGCCCGTATGGGCACTTCGACTTACAGCTTCCGCAGTTTAGGCAGTTTTCAATGTTCAGCATTTTTCTTTGGCTCTCTGGCGTCAGCCAGCCGGCGGAGGGGCTGCGGCGGATAAGCTGCGCCATGCGGGCGCAGTTGTTTATTTCTATGCCCGCGGGGCAGGGCATACAGTACCCGCAGCCGCGGCAAAAGCTGCCGCTGAGCTCGCGGCGGTCGCTTTCTATAAGGGCCGATATTTCCTCGGTCATTTCCGGCGGAGCTGTCATGTATGAGATGAATTCGTCAAGCTCCTCGCCGCGCTGTACGCCCCAGATAGGCAGCACGTTAGGGAACTGCGCTATATAAGCGTAGGCCGCGGCGGAGTTTGTTATCAGTCCGCCGGAGAGCGCCTTCATGGCGATAAAGCCGACGTTTTTCTCCCCGCATAGCCTGACGAGCGCGATATCCCTGTCGGTCGCGAGGTAGCAGAAGGGAAACTGGAGCGTTTCGTACAGGCCGGAGCGGACGGCCTCCTCGGCCACGCCCAGCCGGTGGTTGGTTATTCCGATGTGGCGTATCATGCCCTGAGTCTTTGCCTCCAGCATGGCCTCGTAAAGGCCGCTGCCGTCGCTCGGGCGCGGGCAAAACGCGGGGTTGTGGAACTGATATACATCTATGTAGTCGGTCTTGAGCGTCTTTAGGCTCGTTTCAAGGTCGCGCCAAAAGCCGTCGACGGTTTTTGCCATGGTTTTTGTGGCGATATGTATTTTATCACGCATACCTTCAAAGGCAAGGCCGAGCTTTTTCTCGCTGTCCGAATAGGCGCGGGCGGTGTCGAAATAGGTGAAGCCCGCCTCGTAGGCGTGTCGGAGCAGCTTTACGGCCTCCTCCTCGCCGACGCGCTGCACCGGCAGGGCGCCGAAAGCGTTTTTGGGCGAGGTTATGCCCGTTTTTCCGAGTGTTACTGTCAGCATGATCAAACCTCCTTTTCGTAGTACACGATGTCCACTCCGTCTTTTATATTTTCAACGCGGCCGGTCTTTTTGTACCCCATTTTTTCGTACAGATGGCAGAGCTTGGCCTCCTGCAAAATAGTGTCCACCTGCCAGCGGCGGGAATTTGGGTGCAGACTTTCACTTAACCTTATTGCCGTCTGGGCGTATCCCTTGTTCTGATACTCCGGAAGAATGTATATCTGTTTGAGCTTGCACAGCTCACCGAAGTCACAAACTCTGAGGCCGCCGATATTCGACCCGTCCAGGCGAATAAAGTAATAGTCCGTAAACGGCTCGTTAAGCCGCTGCAAGGTACGGTCCGGCTTTTCCGCGCCCGGGCTGTAATCGTAGTCCTGATACTTGTCCAGCAATGCCTTAAAGCACCGTATCTGTATATCGTAAAGCTCACCGCAGTCGTCCGCTGCGGCTTTTTTTAAGGATATCGGCATACTTATTCCTCCCCCAGGTCAATATCTATAAAGTCCCTGATTTCAATTGCTTCCGGCGTCACGGCGCAGTTCATGCAGGAAACGCGAACGCCGTTTTTTGCCGCCGTTGTTAAAGCCTCAGCGAACTCCGGGTGCGTTTTGCGGTTGGGCCTGAACAGGCGGGCCCGCTCCATCTGGACCACAAAGAACACATGGGCCTCAAAGCCGGCCGCCGCGCAGCCCATGAGCTCCCGAAGGTGCTTCACGCCGCGCGCCGTGGGCGCGTCGGGGAAAAGCACAACGCCGTCCTCCTCAAGCGTCACGCCCTTGATCTCGGCAAAGATTTTCCTTTTGCCGCTTTCGATGTAAAAGTCGAAGCGGGAGCTTTTGTAACGGCATTCGGGGCGTATCAGGTCCGGCTCGCCGAAAAAGCCGCTCCTTTCAGCCCACTCCCCGAATATCCGGTTCGGAGCCTGACTGTCTATGTTTATCAGCATACCGCTCTTATATACGGATATAAGGTCGTATTTTGTTTTGCGCTCCGCTTTCTCGGCCCGCTGAAGAAACACCCGTGCTCCCGGCAGCAGCTCCCCGCATCGGCCGGTATTTTTGACGTGGCAGATTTGGGTCGCTCCGTCAACCATTACATTTGCGATAAATCTGTTGGGCCGGGAAACGAATTTTCCCTCAATAATGTTTTCGTAGACCACGCTCCCGCCCCCCTTTGCTTCATTTTACCACAACTTGTTTAAAAAGGCAAGGGAAAATTAACTTGACAAGAGCGGAAGCTTATGGTATAATCTAACATTATAAAGCAAAGAAGCGAGGAAATGAAAAAGCTCTTTTCGGGAAAAAGACTGATAATATTGCTTGCGCTGGTCATCACGGCAGGCGTGGCCGTTGCCGTGCGAAGCTGCGCCGCGCGTGAAAAGCCCGATTTGACGCTCACTTATATAGGCGAAAATTATTTCAGCAGCGACCGCTTTTACGACGCGCGCCGTTTGATTGAGGACAATATCGACGACGTGAACGGCGACGGCAAAAGGGTTGCTGAAATAGCTGTAATTTCCTTCGGCACAAACATTACCGGCGCGCAGGAGCAGAATAACCTGACGCGGCTCACGATGTCCATGGGCGGCGGAGAAAGCCGCATATACATCATGGATAAGGGCTACGCCGTGCGATATGCCGACAGCGAGGTTCTTGCCGACGTGGCGGATTTCGCCTCCGGAGATGCGCTAACGAACGCCGACGGCAAGGTTTACGCCGTGAGCGTGGAGGGGAACCCTGTTTTGGAGCGGCTTGGCCTCAGCGACAGCGAGGACGTATACATTGCCCTTCGGGCCGTGACCGAGATGGACGGCGTAAATTTTAAAAACATTGACGCCATCGACGCCGCGGCGCGGAAAGCTTATGAGTATATTATTAAAAATAATATAAATAACTAAAATGAGGTGTTAAAAAATGGGAGAAAACGGTATTCAGGCAATCGCGTATTATGCCGTGATAATTCTTGTGTTTGTAGGCTTTTTCTGGTGGATGAGCCGCAGCAACAAGAAGCGTGAGCGCGAGCAGCTCCTTATGATGGATTCGCTTCAGGTGGGCGACGAGGTAGTTACCATCGGAGGGGTTATCGGAAAGATATCCTCTATCAAGGAGGATAGCGTTGTTATCGAGAGCGGCTCCGACAAGGCAAAGATACGTTTTGAAAAGAGCGCAATCAAAACCGTGCTCACCGTGCATGAGTAAGCAAAGGGAACTCGCTGTCACAGGCTCGGTATCGCTGTCGGTCGCCCCAAGGTTTTCCTTTGAGGAAGCTGTCAGCGCAGCCGACTGATGATGTGCAGCGGCGTAAGCCGCGTTACAGTCAACTTTGTTTATAAAAATTTTTAATTTCTGTCTATTTGAAAACCCGCTCAGCAGAGCGGGTTTTTTGCGTTTTCAGGTCATACGTTACGAACGCTTTTATCTGACGGCCCGTGCGGCTAAGTCATAAAGCGTGTTATTTACGGCTCATTTTATTTTTCCAGTATATCAAGATTCCTCAGGAGCACGGCCTTCCCGCGCCATGCAAAAGCGCGTCCGCCAAATTTATCGCGGAATTCGCGGTTGCTCAGTCCTTTGAGCATATCGTGGGTGAGGTTACATATCCTGTCTTTGAGAAATTCCGGCATAGGTTGGGGAGGCGCGGAGTTGTGCGGACAGACGAGCTGGCATATATCGCAGCCGAAAACGCAGCCGGAACGCCGTATGATTTCCCGCTCGTCCTCAGTGAGCGGGCCTTTTTTCTGCGTCAGGGCCGAAGCGCAGCGCTCCGCGTGAAAGCCTTCGTCAAGAGCCTTCCCGGGGCAGGCCTCAGCACAGCGGCCGCAGCCGAGGCATTTTCCGCCGAGCGGCTTGTCGCTCTCCATAGGGAGGTCTGTCAGCACATAGCCTATGAAAAAGAAGCTCCCGAGCCGCGGATTTATCATCAGCGTATTTCTGCCGTAAAAGCCAAGTCCGGCGCAGTAAGCGAGGCTTTTATCCACAGCGGGGCCGATATCGGCAAAGCCTTCGGCATACGCGGCTCCGCAGTCCGTAAGAAGAAAGTCGCAGATATGGGCGAGCTTTTCCCTGATGATGGCATGGTAGTCCCTCGAGTAGGCATAAACGGAGAGGTTTCCCTCCTCCTTGCCCGCAAAGTAGGGGAACAGGCACACAAATGCCGTGCGGCCTCCGTAGGTCGTTACGCCGGTCTCGGTTATTCCGAGCGAGGCCGCAAAGGCTTTAAGCTTCCGTTTCATTCTGCCCTCCAAAGAGCCGCAGCTTTGCCAAAAGGCCGGTGTAGCGGTGCGAGCGGCGGTTGTTATTTACCATGCGCGCCACGGCGTCGGGCGAGCCAACAAGCACTACAAGCTCACGCGCGCGGGTTATGGCCGTATAAAGGAGATTGCGCGTCATCAGCATGGGCGCAAAGCCGCAGACG
Source organism: uncultured Clostridia bacterium (assembly GCA_947629005.1). Taxonomy (GTDB): domain Bacteria; phylum Bacillota; class Clostridia; order UMGS1883; family UMGS1883; genus JAFLUQ01. The sequence continues at coordinate 11,646 of CANRCD010000001.1, read as the reverse complement.
GGAATGACTACCGCCTTAAATTCGCAGCCCTGGCTTTTATGCACGGTCAGGGCGTATGCCGGTTCAAGGTTGTCCAGCGAGGCAAAGTCGTAGTTGACGAGCTTGCCGTCGTCGAATTCCACAGTAAGCAGCTTGTCCCCGCGGTCTATTTTTACAATTTCGCCGATATCGCCGTTGAAAATACCGAGCCCCTCCGTGCCATCGGCGGGGTTTGTCCATTCGGCGCTGTAGTTGTTTTTTGTCTGTATGACCTTGTCTCCCTTGCGGAAGGTAAGACTGCCGCGTTTTTGCTCCGGCTTGCCGTTTTCGGCGGGGTTAAGACGCTCCTGAAGCATTACGTTCAGGTTTGCCACGCCGGCCACGCCTTTTTTTGAGGGCGAAAGCACCTGTATATCATTCCTCGTATATCCGTATGCTTTCGGCAGACGGCTGTGCACAAGGTCGAGTATCACGTCGGCGGCGCTCTGGTGGTCGGGCCGGTTCAAAAAGAAAAAGTCAGAGTGGCTGTTGGCGAGATCTGGCATTTCGCCGTCGTTAATACGGTGGGCATTTACTACTATCATGCTCCGCTCGGCTTGGCGAAACACCGTGTTCAGCTTTACGACCGGCACTACGCCGCTTTCTATGACGTCGCCGAGCACGTTCCCCGCTCCTACAGACGGGAGCTGGTCCACGTCGCCGGCCATAACGATGCTCGCGCCGCGCTTCATAGCCTTGAGCAGCGCTTCAAGGAGCTGAAGGTCCACCATGCTCATTTCGTCAACGATAATGCAGTCCGCAGCGAGGGGATTTGTCTCGCAGCGGGAAAATCTCTGCTCCTCGTCGTTTATTGCGCCTACTTCCAGCAGACGGTGGATGGTTTTGGCCTCGCAGCCGCAGGCTTCCTCAAGCCTTTTCGCGGCTTTGCCCGTGGGGGCGCAAAGCGCCACGTCAAGCCCCCTGCGCCGCATAAGGTTGAGCACGCACTTCATTATAGTAGTTTTGCCGGTGCCGGGGCCGCCGGTGATAACAAGAATTTTGCGCGAGGCGGCGGTCAGAACAGCGTCTCGCTGCTCGGCGGAAAGCGCTATACCATCCTCGGCGGCGCACCCGTCAATCTCCGCCCCGAGCTCGGTACCGTCCTCGCCCTCGGCCTTGACGAGCGCCGCGATGCGGCTCGCGAGCGAGACCTCAAGATTGTAATACTGCGGAAGATAAACCAGCCCGTCCTCGCGGATTAGCTTGCCCATAAGGAGCGCGTCGCTGAAGCAGTCGTCCACCGCGTCACGCCCGCAGCCGAGCATTTTTGCCGCATAGTCGAGCAGCCGCTCCTCGGGGTAGCAGCAGTGACCGTTCAAGGCGGCTTCGGTTAGGGCGTAGCGCAGACCGCTTTTGATTCGGCTGCGGCTGTCAAAAGGCAGACCGAGGCTTGCGGCGATGCGGTCGCAGGTTTTGAAGCCTACGCCCTGAACGTTCTCGCAGAGGGCATAGGGGTCGTCGCGGACAAGATCAACGGCCATGAAACCGTATTTTTTGTATATCTTCATCGCAAGATTTGGCGTTATGCCAAACTGCTGAAAAAACATTACGGTCTCGGCGGCGTCCTGACGCAGAATAAAGGCTTCGCTCATAGCCTCGGCTTTGCGCAGGCTTATGCCCTTTATTTCGGCAAGGAGCTGCGGAGTATTCCTCAGCACATCGAGCGAATCCGCGCCAAAGCGGTCCACTATGCGGCGGGCGGTGCTTTCTCCAATGCCGAAGATAACTCCCGAGGCGAGATAGGAATAAATCGCGCCCACGCTCTGGGGCAGCAGCCGTTCGACGCGCTCCGCCTTGAACTGCCTGCCGTACTCCGTGTGAGTTATCCATGTGCCCGTCAGCTTCACGCTCTCGCCGGTGCTGAGAAAGGGCATGTGGCCGACGGCAACGGTAAGAACACCGTTCACGTCTATCTCGCAAACGGTGTAGCCGTTGTCCTCATTCACATATATAATTCCGATGACTTCACCCTCAAGGGTTATGCTCTCCGTAATCATCAGCCTCATCTCTAATTGGATTTTCAACGGTAACGCGAATGACCGCCCCGGGCGGCAGCGCCGAAAACAGCTCCATAAGCTCGGCCTTCCCGTAGCATGGGGCGGCGGGTCTATCCATCTCAGGCTTAAGCAGCGCGCCAAGGCAGATAAGCAGCGCAAAGACTACCAGCGCGCCAATTATATATTCCGTCATCATATCACCCCATACAGAATATGCCGCCGAAGTGAGTATGGTGCCGAAAGGGGACCCGTAGGCCCCCTGTAGCTTTTTATAAATACTTCTTGAGCTCCTCGGCCATGTCGGTTTTCTCCCAAGGAAGGTCGAGGTCGCTGCGGCCGAAGTGGCCGTAGGCGGCGGTTTGGCGGTAAATCGGGCGGCGCAGGCCGAGAGCCTCGATGATGGCCGCCGGACGCAGATCGAAGCGCTCCGTCACGATTTTTGCCAAAGCGTCGTCTCCAAGCCTGCCTGTGCCGAAGGTGTCCACCCGCACGGAAACCGGATTCGCTACGCCTATCGCATAGGCGAGCTGGAGCTGGCAGCGGGAGGCGAGGTCGGCGGCTACAATGTTTTTTGCGATGTAGCGCGCCATATAAGTGGCGCTGCGGTCAACCTTCGTGGGGTCCTTGCCGCTGAAGCTGCCGCCGCCGTGCGGGGCGTAGCCGCCGTACGTATCCACGATTATCTTGCGGCCCGTGAGGCCGCTGTCGCCATGGGGGCCGCCGATGACAAAGCGGCCGGTCGGGTTCACGAATATCTTGGTGTTTTCATCGGCCATACCCTCGGGAAGGGTGGGCATGATGACCTTTTCTATCATATCGGCGCGTATGGTTTCGAGCGAAACGTCGGGCGTATGCTGTGTCGAAAGCACAACAGCGTCCACTCGGGCGGGCCTGTCGCCGTCGTACTCCACCGTCACCTGAGTTTTACCGTCGGGGCGGAGATATGGCACAAGGCCGCTCTTACGAACCTCGGAAAGCCTTTTGGCCATTTTCTGGGCAAGGTATATAGGCATGGGCATAAGCTCGTCGGTCTCGTCCGTGGCGTAGCCGAACATCATTCCCTGATCGCCCGCCCCGATGTCAAAGCCGCTGCCCGCGCCCTCGCGTGCCTCGAGGCTTTTGTTGACGCCCATGGCGATATCGGGCGACTGCTCGTTCAGCGAGTTTATGACAGCACAATTGCCGAAGTGAAAGCCCATCTGAGGGTCGGTATAGCCAATCTCCTCGATGGTACGGCGGGCTATGGAGCGGATATCACAGTAATGCTCGGTGGTTATTTCGCCGAAAACGACTACCAGCCCCGTCGCTGCGCAGACCTCACAGGCCACGCGGGCCTCTGGGTCGTGGGCGAGAATGTCGTCCAGCACGGCGTCGGCTATCTGATCGCAGACCTTGTCGGGATGGCCTTCGGTTACGGATTCGGACGTGAATAGCTTTCTGTTTATCATAAGTACCTCCGTTATTAAAATAGATTTCGTATCATGTCAAAGGCCCCAAACGAGAGAGCCGTCATTATTATTCCGGCAGTCAACACGCCGCCGAGCACCGAGAAAAACGCCCGCTTGAAGTCAAAATCAAGGAAAGCTGCAATCAGGCTTCCCGTCCATGCCCCTGTGCCGGGGAGTGGTATAGCCACAAAGAGGTACAGCCCCCAAAAGGCGTATTTCTCGACCTTGGCGCGGTTTTTCTGCACCTTGGCGTCAAGCCAGCGCGGAAGCCACGCAAGCAGGCGCGTTTTTTTGAGAAGCGAACAGAAGGGCGTTATCAAAAGCAGAATGAACGGCACCGGCAGCATATTCCCGACCACCGACACCACATACGACGCCAGCGGCCCAAGACCCATTGCGTAAGCCGCGGGAATTGCTCCGCGAAGCTCTACAATGGGAATCATTGAAATGAGAAACACATACACATACCCCGCCGCCTCCGGCCCGAGGCCAAAGAGGGCCACCGCCGCGGCTGCAAAGGAACGCACGGCGTTTTTTATTCCGTCTACCATAAGATGCACCCCAAATCGTCGTTCTGCTTCAATACATTGTATATGATTTCCGCTTTTTTGTCAAGGGCAGATGTAAATAATAGAGTAAATATTTTTTTCAGTTTCGCAGTAGATGTGCCACACATGATCAAAACAAATATGTTAAAAACGAGTTTCGCCATTTACTGAGCAACAAAAGAATAGATGAAATCTCTTGGAATAGAGCATAAGCTCATCAAGACGTTTACACCGAGACATAACGGGAAGGTTAAGCGTTCGCACTGGGCCAATGTCAATTTAAAGAAGTGTATCATCGCATAATATATATCAACCTGTTATGTACAAAAAAGCGAGTGTTTTTATAAGACATCTCAGATCATATAAAAACACTCGCACTGGTGCGGATAACAGGACTTGAACCTGCATGAAATTGCTTTCATACGGACCTGAACCGTACGCGTCTGCCAATTCCGCCATATCCGCAAGTACCATTTTATTATACAACAAGTTTATGAAAAGTCAAGTCTTTTTTTTATTTTTTTAAATTTTTTATGTAATTTACAATAGATGTATTACACACAATCCCAATAAAAGAATAGCGAAATGGAAACCTTTCTGTTAAAGTATAGTTGAAACACAAACTCACAGAAAGGTATCTAACACCATGAATACTATAACAAACTATGTACTTTTGTCAATCCCTAATTAGACATTTTATAAAATTCGGCGCAGCAAAAGCCGCAATAAGTACAAGGTGAACCTCCAGTACGTCTACCGCTAGGGAAAGTGCTATGACGGTGTTATATAGTCCCTTGCTAACAAATCTCACCGCCCTATCATTACCCTAACCAAAATACTCCCGAAGGATTTAAGCTCATCTCTGATATGCGCAAAAAGAACAAAAATACAGGTCTAGTAGTATTCTTAGTGGAGTTTCATCAACACAGATATACCCTCTCTATTACAGGCCTATATCGGATCCTATTAAAGACAGGCCAGACAACCGTAAAACTCTCTAATTCAAAGTGCATCCCCCAGGCCTTACAAACAGATGATGTTTCTGGAGCAAAGAGTTCAGATTGAGGTCAATTTTGTTCTTTTTCCCTGTCGGTCAGAGAAGCTAAGAGAGATACTATTATCAGATTACCGCTATTGACAAATATTCTAGTTTCAGATATTTGGATGAATTCAAATATAACAGCTCATTACTCTGCCTCCGAATGTGTAAAACGCTTGATTAAGAAATTTCCACTTCATATTCAGTGCGTTCAAATTGATAACGCCGGAAAATTTACAAATCGCTTCACCTGCAACTACAAAATGGCTATGTTTAAAAATACGCTGAAAACTTTTGGAATAGATTATAAACTCATCAGGCCGTCTACTCCAAGATTAACGGAAAAATTGAACGTTTGCATAGAAAAGACAACGAATATTCTTACGCATCACAAAAGTTTTATTCTTTTTAGACTTTTGTAATCAATTAAAAGTATATAACTATAAAGGCTATCGTTTCCCCGTGCGGCGAAGTTACAGAGCAAGCTTTTTACATTGTCTTTTATATACGGGTCGGGCATAAAGAGCAAAAAAATTGTGAATTTTACACAAAATCATATTGTCATGTTGGCAAATTTATGATATACTTTTTATATATACAACTAAAAAGGGGATGTAAAAATGAAAAAACTGTTGTGCTTTGTCCTGACGCTCGCAATGCTTTTAACCTCGGCGGGAGCAGCTCTTGCCGAGGATATCAGCGTCACCGTAAACGGCAGAGCAGTCGAGCTTGGGTCGGAACCCATTGTGGACGGCGAGACGGTATTTTTGCCGGTCAACGCCATTCTGACCGCGATAGGCTGCGACGTAAACTGGGACGACAGCGCGCAAATTCTTACGGCCTGCGCCGGCGTTAACGAGTACAAGTTCGTTACCGGCGAGCAGGTGGTTTACAAAAACGGGGCGCCTTCCTCTATCTCGGGCGCAATATCCTTAATAAACGGCTATATCTTCGTGCCGCTGGATGCTCTGGAGGTTATCGGAGCGAAGGTTGAGCGCGAGGGTTCCGGCGTGGCCCTCACCTTTGACATGATGGACGGCCGGTATTTCAAAATAATTCACGCTTCCACGGGCCGCGCGCTCACCATTGACGGAGACTCGTTCAATGATGGCTGGCGCGTTCGCTTTGAAAAACCCGAAGTGAAGGATATCCAGCTATGGAGGCTCTCGGCCAGAAGGGACGGTTCATATCTGTTCGTGAACAAAAAAACTCGCCGCTCCTTTGATATGCCCAACGGCCGCCTTGACCTCGGGCTTGAACTCATTCAGTACGGCGTAACGGACGGCAGCAATCAGTGGGTGAAGCCCGTGCTTCAGGACGACGGAACCTATCTCCTCCAGTGTATGCACGGCGACAATCTCTACCTAACCGTTATGCCGGAGGGCTTCGTTGCCCAGCAGGAGTATGTCGGCGACGCGAGCCAAAAATACAAGCTTGTTGAATTCAAGCCGGATCCGCCCGCTAAGAATGTCACGTCCGAAACCGCGGCTGAGCCCGACCCGCTTAACGGCAAATATGTGTCGCTCATCAGCGGCGGCAAGGCGCTCTCCTTTGACGGCGGACGGCTTACGCTCTCCGAGGCGGAGCCCGCGGCAAAAAACGTGTGGAAGCTCGTCCGCACAAAGGATAAGGTTTATAACCTTCTTACAAACGACCCCGATAATAACGAAACCCTCAGAACGCACAAGATAAGCGTTGAGACAGACGGGAATGAGTGCGGCTTCATTGACTACCTCTTCCCGACCGACGTCGAGGGCTTGGACGGCATGACCTTCACCATTTCCGAGCCGCTGATGTCCGCCGATATGTATACCCCTGACAGCTACGGAGGCAAGTACTACCGCATCGGCATCTCCGGCAGCAATCAGGCCGTTTCCGTAGCCGAGGAATCCCCCGACAACGGCGCGAGGATAACCGCGGCTCCGGCGATCGACAGCGAGTTTCAGTCATGGGCATTTATTCCTCAGGGCGGCGGTATGTATACCATAACCAACCGCGCCAGCGGCCGTTCGCTTGACATCCCCTCGGCCAGCGTCGAAGAAGGCGCGTGGGTGACGCAGTACGCCACCAATTACGGCGACAATCAGATTTTTGAGCTTGTTGACGGCGGAAACGGAACCGTTATGTTCAAAAACAAAAATTCCGCCCAGTACCTCACCGTTGAGGACGGATATCTGGTTCAGCGTATGCGCGGCAGAAGCAACGACCAGTACTTCACTCTTACCGAGGACGGAGAAAGCGGCCTTAAGCTCATCGGCGCGGCACCGACGCTGTTCCTGCTTAAGGGCGGAGAAAAGGTAAACAACGTAAAGCTCCAGTGGAATTCCGTTGCCGGAGCCGACCGCTATGACGTGTACCGCAGTGCGGACGGCGGAAGCTTTACTTTCCTGACCTCTCTCGGCGGCAACACCATAGACGACTACGGTCTCGAAATCGGTACGGACTACGCCTACAGGGTTTATGCCATGAGCGACGGCGGACTTATCGACTTTGTTGAGACCAAATCCGTCACTCCCTACGACCTGCCCGCCGACCTCAAGAGCAGCTCTAACCTTGTCGAATCGGGACTTGACAGGCCAAATTCTCTATGCGTTGACGGCGTATACTACAGATTTAACGAGCGTGGCGGCGGGGCGAACTGGCAGCTCATGATGTCAACCTCCACCGACGATATAACCTACAGCGAGCCCGTCGAGGTGCTTAACGCTTTGGAGATTCTCGCCCACGAGACCTGTAAGAACTTCACGAGCGCACGCTTTGAAAGCCAGAACTTTGTTTACAACCCCAAGGCGAACAAATTCGCCTTTATCGCGCACTTCGAGGCCGACGGCGGCTACGGCACGGCCATGACGTCTATTGCCACGGCCACCCCGGGCGAGCGCTTCACCTTCCACGGTGCTTACCGTCCCGAGGGCGGCGATACCCGCGACCTCAACGTATATGTGGACGACGACTATTCGGCCTACATAATTGCGGCGATAAACATGAACGCCGACCTCGCGCTTTATAAGCTCAACGAGGACTGGAGCGCCGTGGAGCGTCTTGTGTGCATCGTCAACCACAATAGTTGGCGCGAGCTGCCCGGTATGCTCAAGGTTGACGGCAGGTACTATCTGTTTACCTCCGGCACGGCGGGCTGGTACCCCACGCAGGGTATGTATAACACCACCACGAGCATTGAGGGACCATGGTCAGAACTCCGCGTCGTTGGCAATACAACCACGTTTTCGTCTCAGTCCGGCTCGGTGAGCCGCCTCAAGCCCGACAGCGAAAACTACATCATGAGCACCTACCGCTGGATGTATTTCTGGGACGCCGCCGTTGTGAAGCGCACAAACAACCGCCGTTATCCTATTTCGGTATCAAACGGCTACGCATTCTACGACTTCTACGACGAGCTGCTCTATAACTGGGACAAAGACTATCTTATTCCCGTTCAGAACGGAAAAATACTTTCACAGGATATGCCCTCCTCGGCCTTTTCGGCGGAAATGCCGAGCCACGGCGCTCTTGCCAACGACGGAAACTACCAGTCCTACTGGCGAGCCGACCTCGAAGGCCTTGAACCGGAGGTTGAGGTTATCGTAAACGAGGAGACCGGCGAAAAGACCGAGATAGCCAAGCCCCTCGGCTGGCCCTACAGCTGGACGGTAGACCTCGGCGAGGAGAGGAACCTCAGCGAAATTCAGGTTTCATGGCTGATATGGAACGGCTCCGAGCCGTATTACAGCTACAAGGTAGAGGCAAGCGACGATGGCAAGACCTTCACCACTATCCTTGACAACACCGAGGGCTTCACGGACTATGGCTTTACGGTCGATCAGATTAACGCCTCGGGCCGCTATGTGCGCCTGACGGTGACGAACGCCAAGCCGCGCAGCTCCGATAATAATAACTATCCTCCCCAGCTTTACGAGGTAAAGGTTCTAGGCAAATAATGCGCAAAAATCCCGCCGCCCTTACGGACGGCGGGATTTCGTTTAAATCGGAGCAACGCTCCGCCTTGCTTGCAAGGAGCAGAGCTTGTGACAGATTGCGACCTGCGCAGGGAGCGTTAACTCCTCATCCCGCAAAGCGCCAGCGTCGTGCGCTTTGCGGGATGAGGAGGAGCCGACCCAAGAGCAAACTTTTGCCCGACAAGGCAAAATGAGCTTAATAGGTCGCGCTCCGACGAAGAGGCGGGGAGCATCTGCGCTTAGGTTATATCTCTTCAATCTCCTTTAACCACAGCGCGCGGCAGGCGTCGCTGGGCATACGCCAGTCGCCGCGCGGCGACAGGGCCACAGTGCCAACTTTTGGGCCGTCGGGCAGACAACTGCGTTTAAACTGGGCTGCAAAGAAACGGCGGATAAATATGCCGAGCCATTTTTTGACAGTCGCACTGTCGTAAGTATCCTTAAATGCGGCCAAGGCGAGGCGGTATATCTTTTTCGGCGAAAAACCAAGACGCAGCACATAATACAGAAAGAAATCGTGCAGCTCGTACGGGCCGATGATATCCTCGGTCTGCTGACTTATCTCGCCTCCCTCGGGCGGCAGCAGTTCCGGAGATACAGGGGTATCAAGTATGTCGCGCAGACAAGCGGCAAGCGCCGGCTCCGCCCCGTCGGCCACGTATGCCGTCAGATGGCGGACAAGTGTTTTGGGCACGGAAGCGTTCACGCCGTACATACTCATGTGGTCGCCGTTATAGGTAGCCCAACCCATTGCAAGCTCGCTCAAATCGCCGGTGCCCACAACAAGACCGCCGGTCTTATTGGCAAGGTCCATCAGCACTTGCGTGCGCTCGCGGGCCTGACTGTTTTCGTAGGTGACGTCCTTATCCTCCTCGCTCTGGCCGATATCATAAAAATGCAGGCGCACGGAGTTTTCTATCGACACCTCCATAAAGCCTGTTCCGAGCGCTCGGCTCAGTGTGAGGGCATTGTTATGCGTGCGGCTTGTGGTGCCGAAGCACGGCATTGTCACGGCCAGTATGCCCGTTCTGTCAAGTCCGAGAAGGTCAAATGCGCGAACGGTCACAAGCAGGGCAAGGGTGGAATCAAGCCCTCCGCTGAGACCTATGACGGCGCTTTTCGCGCCGGTGTGCTCAAGCCGTTTTTTTAGGCCAAGAGCCTGAATGGTGAGTATCTCCTCGCAACGTTTGCCGAGCTCGGCCTTATCGGCGGGCACGAAGGGGTGCGGGTCCACAAAGCGCTCCATGGGGGTTTCGGTGGTTTCAAGGTTAAAGCAAACGTAATTGAAGCCCCCTCCGCTGAAGCCGAAGGTATTCATCCTGCGGCGTTCGGCCTCAAGCCTGCCGAGGTCAACAACGGCTGTCACGGCCCCGTTTTCGGTAAGGCTCTCGGTTTCGGCGAGGATAACGCCGTTTTCGCCGATGAGATTACGGCCGCAGAACACCATGTCAGTGGTGCTTTCGCCGTAGCCGGCGTCGGCGTAAGCGTAAGCGCAGACGAGACGGGCCGAGGTGGCCGCGACAAGAGTGCGGCGGTATGCCTGCTTGCCGACGAGTTCGTCAGAAGCGCTGAGATTAAGCGCAACGGTGGCGCCTGCCATGGCCAGCGCGGTTGAAGGCGGGTCGGGAGCCCACAAATCCTCACAGATCTCCACCCCAATCCTGAGCGACGGCAAGCTATCGCAGACGAAAAGCTGCTTCGTACCGAAGGGCACGTTTTGCCTGCCTATACGCACGGAGGAAAGCTCCTCCGGAGCGGGCGAAAAATGGCGCAGCTCGTAAAACTCGCCGTAGTTGGGCAAATGTGTTTTTGGCACAAGGCCGAGGATTTTGCCGCCCTTAAGCACTGCGGCACAGTTATAAAGACGTTCGTCCTTGCTTAAGGGCAGACCGACGGCGAATATCATGTCGAGGTCCTCAGTTTCAGCCGCAACGCGAAGAAGCGCGGTCTCGCAGCCGTCGAGCAGCGTCCTTTGCAGGAACAAATCTCCGCAGGTGTAGCCGCTGAGACACAGCTCAGGGAATACCGCGATTTTCACGCCCGAAGCGGCAAGCCGCCGCGCAAGCGAAACAACGCCAGCGGCGTTGAAATCCGTGTCCGCAACCCTTATATCCGGCGTAGCCGCCGCAATTTTCACAAATCCGTCTCTCATAGTTATCGCTGCCTTTCGTACAGTTAGGGGCACATGCCACCGTTCTATATTTATAATTATACCACTTTGTTCCACGTTTTTCAATATATAAAAATATTTTAAAATTTTTTATGAAAAAGGCTTGACAAAGCTTGTCTTTTGCGCTATAATACCAACTGTACCGCATGAGCGGGACGGGAGATTAGCAGCGTGGCGGTGTAGCTCAGTTGGCTAGAGCATTCGGTTCATACCCGGACGGTCGGTGGTTCGAGCCCACTCGCCGCTACCAATCTTTCCCCTTAAAATTAATATGGGAGTTTAGCTCAGCTGGGAGAGCATCTGCCTTACAAGCAGAGGGTCATAGGTTCGAGCCCTATAACTCCCACCACGTCGGAGCAAGCGTTGCATCGCTTGTTCCGATTTTCTTTTGAAAATCGGAACGTGGCTCGCGCCGCTGCTCCTCCTTTTCGCGAAAAGTTTCGCCGCGCTACGGCTACTCGGGCGGATAA